>QCNS01000006.1 GCA_003210055.1 SAR116 cluster bacterium AG-426-I14 | reverse complement strand
TTATTGACTCGAAAGATGATTGTAGAAATTCATTTACACGTCTATCTATTTCTTTTGGCAAAGCTTTTCTTGCTGCAGATAAAATTTTTGTAGCATGTTCTGATTCATTTATTCCTAAAATAAAGTCAAATCCTTTTAAATAGCCAACTTCTTGTTCCTCTACTATAACCTTTCCATCAAATTTAACTTGTGCTTCCAAAAATTTATTCTCACTAAGTTTTTTTGCTAAAATTACAATTCTCTTGTCAACAAACCTTTTCGTCAATCTTTTATGTAATTCATCTGAGAGTTTGTCTTCAATAATCTTAGTTTCATTTTGCCAAAACTCAAAATCATTGATCCAATTATTCTTATTAGTTATATAAGTCCACGTTCTTATATTGGCAATCCTATTTATCAAAGTTTCAATTTCACCATCAATTCTGTTTAAACCTTCGATCTGGTTTTTCATCCAATTATTGTCTATTTTACCTTCAATTAAGTAATTAAACAAAGTTTCAAGTAAATTAAAATGTCTTTCTGAGTAAATATTTCCAAAATCTGGTATTTGACAAATATCCCATAAAAGAGAAACAAGAAATTTATTAAATTGAATTTTTTTTACAACGTTTAACTTTGACATACTTGAAAGTGAAATTAAATCTAAAGCGTTACCTTTCCTTTTTAAAAACTTTGAAGAAGACGGTATTTCCAATGATTTAATTAATGATCTAATAGAAGAAAAATCTAATTCTGAGTTTCTCCACCATATGTTCAGTAGTGGAGGAAATTCATGTTTTTCAACCATTTCAACTAATTTCTTGTCTAACATTAACTCATTATCAATAACACCAAACGTACCATTTTTACTGAACCTTCCTGCCCTTCCAGCTATCTGAGCAATTTCATTAGGAGATAAACTTCTATATATATTACCATCAAACTTAAAATTAGATGCAAAAGCCACATGATCTATGTCTAAGTTTAAACCCATACCAATTGCATCAGTTGCTATCAAATAATCAACTTGACCATTTTGATATAAATCTACTTGAGAATTTCTTGTTCTTGGAGATAAAGATCCCATTACAACAGCAGCCCCACCTTTTTGAGTTCTTACCAACTCTGCGATTCTATAAATTTCAGAAATTGAAAATGTTACGACAGCAGAACGTGGTTTAAGTCTTGTGATTTTTTTTGTACCTGAATAAGTCAAAGTAGATAATCTAGGTCTAATTTCAATTTTACATCTTGGTAGCAGAGATTTAATAAGAAATTTTATTGACTCAGAGCCTAGAAAAATTGTTTCTTCTGTCCCTCTAGCGTTAAGCAACCTATCAGTAAATACATGACCTCTTTCTTGATCGCCAGCTAATTGAATTTCATCAACAGATAAAAAAGCTACACTCTTTTCGATTGGCATGGCTTCGACAGTACAACAATAATATTTTGCAGTTATTGGAATAATTTTTTCTTCACCAGTTATTAAAGCAACTAAGTTTTTACCAAGAATTTTTACTGCTTTATCATAATTTTCTCTAGCAAGAAGTCTCAATGGAAAGCCAATCATACCTGTTTTATGAGAAATCATTCTTTCCATAGCATAATAAGTTTTACCTGTATTAGTAGGCCCTAACACGGCTCTTAAAATAGTTTCTTTAAACAAAATTTTTGACATTATTTTTTATTAATATTTTGAAATGATAGCTTACTTTAGTATAAAATAAATTTAATTAAATTCACAAAAATTTATATTTAAACTTTAAACAAATATTTATGATAAAAAAAAGAAAAATAGTAATTACTGGTTCAAGCAAAGGAATTGGAAAATCAATCGCTTACAAGTTTGCAGAAAACAATAGTGATATTTTTCTCATTTCATCTAACAAAGACAATTTAAAAAAAGTGGCTTTAGGTATAGAAAAAAAAACTAAGACAAATGTTAAATATTGTGCTGCAAATTTGAAAACAAAAGAAGGTTGCAATATAGCTATTAATGAAATTAAAAAACAATTTGATAGTTTTGATACATTGATTTTTTGTGCGGGTGACACTAAAAGTGGTGATTTTTTAACGCAACCAATTGAAGATTTTTATGACGGTTTTGCATTAAAATTCTATAGTGTAGTAAGATTGTCAAAAGGTTTATGGAATATTTTAAAAAGAAAAAAAGGATGGCTGTTAACTATCAATGGTGGTATGGCCCATACTCCAGATCCATATTTCATGGTAGGTGGTTCTGTTAATGCAGCATTGCAAAATTTTACAAAAGCATTGTCTAAAAAAGGTATATTAGATGGAGTTAACGTTAATTCAATAAATCCAGGTATGACGTCAACAGATAGATTAATATCTATAATAAAAGCAAATGCAAAGAGAGAAAACATTAGTTTTGCAAAAGCTAAGAAAAATGCACTTGAATCATTAAATCTTAAGAGGTTTTCAACACCTGAAGAAATTGCAGAAGTAGCTTTTTTTATTTGTCAAACTAAAGTAAGACATCTTAATGGTACCGAAATAAACCTAGATGGTGGAAAAAAACCAACAATATAAGACAAAGGGAATTATTATGAAAAAAGCTGCAACAATATTTATCAAAACATTAATTAACCATAATGTTGATAGGTTTTTTTGTGTTCCTGGGGAGTCATATTTGCCCGTGATGGACGAATTGATTACATCAAAAGATATTGATGTTGTAAGTTGTAGACATGAAGGCGGAGCTGGTTTTATGGCTTTGGCAGATGCAAAATGTACAGGCAAAGCAGGAATAGCTTTTGTTAGTAGAGGACCTGGAGCTACAAATGTTTCTATAGCTGTTCACTCTGCACATCAGGGAGGAATTCCAATGATCATATTTATTGGTCAAGTAAATAGAAAAAGTATTGGGAAAATGCATCTACAAGAAATAGATTTTACAAAAATGTTTTCTGATATTTCAAAACATGTTGAACAAATTATAAACCCTGAAGAAATAGCAAATGTGACTGCTAAAGCTTTTAAAATTGCTGAAAGTGGTACCCCAGGGCCAGTTGTAATTTCAATTCCATCTGATGTATTGGATTCTAAAGTTTTATGTTCTCCTCAAAAAAGAGCTAAGAAAACCATAGCTAAAAGTGATATAATAGATATCAAGAAAGTAGCTAACGAAATATTGATTGCAAAAAAACCAACATTAGTCGTTGGGGGGCATCTTCAATTTTCAGATTATTCAAAATCACAAATTAAAAAAATCGCTTCTAAGTTTTTGTTACCAGTATTATGTACATATGAACACCAAGATCTAATTGATAATGACAATGTTCATTATGCTGGTGAATTAGGTTTAAGACCGCCCGAACCAATAAAGAAAAATGCTACTGAAGCTGATTTGGTTTTGTGTATTGGACATAGATTAAATGGCATACCAAATTTAGGATATACTTTTCCGTCTAAGAAACAAAAATTTATTCATGTTTTACCTGATGGTAAAGACTTAGATAATATCTTCAAAACAGATCTTGCGATCATCTCAGATGGTAATGATTTCATGGAAAAATTACTTAAAGTTAAAATAAAAAAAGTGGAAAAAAATAGAAATAGATGGATTAAAAGTTGTCATGATAGATACAAGAATAATAAATCTACTCAAAAACCTAGAAGTGCAAATGATGGTATAGATTTCGCTCACTTGATTGATACACTTGGAATGTTAGTACCTAAAAACTCTATTATTACTAACGATGCAGGAAATTTTACAAGTTGGATGCACCATAGGTTTCCGTTCAAGTCTTCCATGAAACTATTAGGATCTGAGATAGGTGCCATGGGAATGGGAATACCTGCCGGCATTGCCGCCTCAATAAGATTTCCTAACAGAATGGTTTTTTCATTAGTTGGAGATGGAGGTGCATTAATGACTGGTTCTGAATTAGCTACTGCAGTAGCTAAGAAAGCTAAATTAAAAATAATTGTAGCAAATAATAATCATTATGGAACTATCAGATATCATCAAGAAGTGCATTATCCTAACAGAAACCATCATGCTACAAATCTTATAAATCCAGACTTTAAAAATTATGCAGAAAGTTTTGGAATTAAAGGCTTTAAAATTGAAACAATTGATGAAATTGAAAATGTTTTAAAACAAGCAATTAAAGAAAAGGGTCCAGTATTAATTGAATTTAATATGAGTTTAGAACTCAATACTAGCACCACAACCTTAAGTGAACTGCAATAAAAATTGTACTTCAATAAATTTATTTATTTAATACCTTATACACTTCTGTATGATCGGCCTCTTGCCCAAGAAAACTCAGGGAAGAATTTAAGTAACTTAAAACGTTTTTTGAAAGTGGTGACTCCTTGCTTAGATTTTCAATCAATCCGTTTGCTATTGATACATCTTTGACCATTAGGTTTAGAGAAAATCCAGAATTAAATTTTTGTGAAATGACAAATTTTTCTAACTTAACCTCTGTAGAATTATTCTTCCCAGTTGAGCCATTAATGATTCTTAAAAAATTTTCTTCATCAATACCAACTTTTCTCGCAGTATTAAGTGCCTCTAAACTCGCTATTAACCCAGCCGCAGAAACATAATTATTTAATGATTTCATTGCATGTCCAGATCCCAAAGGCCCAGTGATTTCTACTTTCCCCATTACTTGAAGAATTTTAATAACTTTTTTAATTTCATGTGAATTACCTCCAACCATGATCATTAGTTTTCCAGTTTTTGCTTTTGCCACGCCACCCGATACTGGAGCATCTATTAAAGTTAAGTTTTTTTTATTTAGTCTTTTACCCAAAACCACAGTATCTTCAGGATTACTGGAAGACATATCAATCAAAATAGATTTTGTATTTGATTTAACTAATTCATTGGCTGATTTTGATACTTCTTTACCATCTGGCAACATAAAAATAATTACATCTTTATCTGATAAGTCACTTATATTTTCAACTTTAATGATACCACTATCTTCCAATTCTTTATTTCTAATATCAAAGCCAAAAACTTTGAAACCAGCCTTTACTAATAGAGGTGCCATAACTGACCCCATTGCGCCTAGCCCTATAAAACCTATATTTTCCATTTACTCTCCTTACTTTCAATCAGCAAATATAACACCACTTCGTATTAATTTATTTATTTCATTACTTTTTAGTCCTAAATTTTTTAGAGTTTTTCTTGAGTCTCCTCCCAATTTAGGCGCGGGTTTTGTTTTTATTTTAAGATCCTTATTATCAAAAAAAATTGGTAATTTTGTATACATTAATTTCCCTTCAGAAGGGTGTTCCATTTTCCTAAAAAAGTTAGTTTTTTTTAGATGTTTATCTTTAAAAATTTCATCTGGATAATTTAATTTCATCGATGGGATATCGCCTTTTCTAAGTTTTGTAATCCAATTCTTTGTCGTATCAGAAACTAATTCTAAACTTAAAATTTTATATAACTCATCAACATTTTCGTTTCTACTTTTTAGACTAGAAAATTTTCTTTTCTTTAAAATTCTCTCTTTACCTATTATCTTTAAAAATCTTAACCATTGATCGTCATTATATGGAAGTACGGCTATATAACCATCTTTTGTCTTATAAGGTTTTCTATTTGGTGAAGATTGTCTTGGGTAAATTGGTGGTCCTTTTGGTGGGATGAAGTTATAACCATAAAGATGTTCAACTAATGTAAAATCAACCATAGTCTCATACATTGGAACCTCGATTTCATAACCTTTTTGTGTCTTTTCTCTCTCAAACAAAGCTGAAACTATACTTAACCCAAGCATTAAACCTGTGGCTTTATCTGCTGTTGCACCAGAGGTGTATGATGGTTCTTTAGAATATGCAGATTGGTAACTTGCCATACCACTACAGGCCTGAATAGTATCATCAAATGCAGGTAAATCTGAATAAGGACCTTGACTAGAAAAACCAACAGCAACAGCAGTGATTATTCTTTTATTATATTTTAAAAAGTTTTTGTGCGTAAAACCTAGACGTTTTAAAGCAGGCTTTCTTATATTTGAAACAAAAATGTCTGACTCAGCGATTAATTTATATATTATTTTTTTTCCTTCGTCTTTTTTGAGGTCTATTGAAATACTATTTTTGTTTCTATTAAGATTTAAAAAAACAGCTCCCATACCTTTATTTACTGATGGACCAATATATCGAGTATTATCACCTTCTATTGTTTCAACCTTTATCACTTCTGCACCTAAATCTGCAAGAATTCTTGTACAATATGGCACCATTAATATTGAAGAAACATCAATAATTTTTACACCATTAAGAGGACCCTCTTTCATAAACTTTCTCCTAGAGAAATTATACTATTAGCAATATAGATTGCTTGACAGTATAAGGAAATTAAATCATATAGAAATAACTTAGAGATGTCTTTTTAACTTTTCAAAAGAAAAATTATTAATTTATATTGCTCAATTTTCATTATTTCATACATGCATATTTGAAGTTATGATAAAGTAAAATGTCCAATTAAAATAAAAAATTATGATTATATTAGAAAATATTGAAATTTATAGAGGAAATAAACTTTTATTTTCTGATTTCAATCAATGTTTTGTTAGCCCAGGTTTGAATGTAATAAAGGGTAAAAATGGTTCAGGAAAAACCACTTTGATTAAAATGATTGCGGGTTTTATATCTCCAAACAAAGGAATTATTAACAAAAATTATAATACTTATGAATGGTTACAAAATCATATTTATATTGGAAGTCAAAATTCTCTGTCAAATGAACTTTCAGTTATGGAGAATATAAAGATCTGGCTAGGAATAAGAGGATGGAATTTTTCTAATAAAGAAATAGAAGAAAAATTGATGAAAATTAAAATATTGAATTTTAAAAATATTTTAATTTCTCAATGTTCTGATGGAATAAAAAGAAAAACTGACTTATGTAAACTTTTTTTTTCTTCTCGTAATAATATTAAATTTTGGTTACTTGATGAACCTACAAATAATTTAGATGATGACGGAAAGCAAATTTTCAAATTACTATTAAAACAATTTATTGAAAGTAAAGGTACTATAATAATGTCGTCTCATGACAAAAGTATATCTAATTTTAAAATTAACTATATTAGATTAAATTAATTGAGGAACCTTTGTACAAAATTATTTTAACACTTATTACAAGAGACTTGAAAATTTACTCAAGGTCTTTGTCAGATTTTATGAGCACAATTGCTTTTATGGTAACAATAGTGATGCTTTTCCCGCTAGCAATAGGGCCTCAACCTGACAAATTAAGTTTTTTATCTAATGCAGTACTTTGGATAGCATTAATTATGTCTATTATACCCTCTCTTGATAAAATTTACCTTAATGATTTTAAAAATGGTTGGTTAGAACAATTATCTTACAGTCCTATTCTATTAGAAATAGTGTTATTAATTAAGTGTCTTACTTATTGGTTAACTCTAATGTTTCCTATTATTACAACTTTAGCAATTTTATCCTTTATTTTAGGAATTAAATCTTATTTGATTGTTTGGAATTTAATAGTTTTTATAATAGGCAGTCTTGCAATATGTCTTGTAGGTTCAATATGTTCGTCTTTAACTTTAGGTGCAAGAACAGGAAATATTATATCTTCATTACTTATTCTTCCATTAACAATACCAGTCCTTATTTTTGGTATTAGTACTTGCGAAGCTTTAAAATCTAATCTAAATCCTTATCCAAACTTATATTTATTAATATCTTTCTCTTTAATATTAATTATATTATCACCAATTTTAACTGCTGCATCTGTAAGGATAGCATTAAGCAAATAGGCCTTATTATGATAAATTATTTAGCAAACCCTAGAAGATTTTTAAATTTTTTTAAATTTTGGGAACCAATATTTGGGATATTTTCATTATTATTAATCATTTGTGGGTTATACTTTTCTCTAATAGCTAGTCCTGAAGACTATCAGCAAGGTGATACGGTAAGAATAATGTATGTTCATGTTCCCTCAGCTTGGCTTGCTTCTATTTTATATTTTTCCTTAGCTATTTCTTCTGCAGTATATTTAATTTGGAAACATCCATTAGCAGATGTTTGTGGTAGAAGTATTGCTCCAATGGGATTATTTTTTGCTGTCTTAACTTTAATAACTGGTTCATTATGGGGCAAACCTATGTGGGGAACCTGGTGGGTATGGGATGCAAGACTAACATCAATGTTAATTTTAACAATATTTTACATTTCTTTTATTGCTCTCTCTAATGCATTTGATAGAGAAATAGATGGATCAAAACCAGCATCAATCTTATCGATTTTAGGAGCTATCAATCTTCCTATAATAAAATTTTCTGTTGATTGGTGGAATACTTTGCATCAACCTTCAAGTATCCTCAGACTTGATGGCCCAACAATTAGTAATGAAATGTTATTACCACTTTCTATTATGATGATTGGATTTTTTTGTTTTTCAACCTATATAATAGTTGTAAATATTAAAATAAAACTAATGAATAAAAAATATAACTCTTTAAGGCTCAAATCTAATTAAATATGCAAGAATTATTAAATTTTGGAAAATATAATTTTTATATATGGGCTAGTTATTTCATAACTTTTTCAGGCATGATTTTTATTTGGTTTAGAACTTATTACTTGCACAGGAAAATTAGAAATAAAATAACAATTTTAAAAAATAAATAAACTTAATTTTAACTTTTTGTCATGAATCCTAAAGCTCAACGTTCAATAGTAATCTTTTCTATTATATTAGTTTTTACAATAACTACTTTTTTAGTTCTTGATGCCCTTAAAGATAATATAGTCTTTTTCTATTCACCTACTGAAACACTAGAAAAGTTTAAATATCAAGAAAATCAAAATAAAATTAGAATTGGTGGTTTAGTAGTAAAAAATTCACTTTATCAAAATAATTCAATTGTAAAATTTGCAGTTACAGATCAAAAAAATAAAATAAATGTGATATATGATGGAATTCTTCCAGATTTATTTAGAGAAGGCCAAGGAGTTGTCATTGAAGGATATTTTAAAAAAGATTTACTAGAAGCAACAGAAATTCTTGCAAAACATGATGAAAATTATATGCCTAAAGAAGTTGCTGATATTTTAAAAAAAGAAGGTAATTGGAAAGGTAATTAATTTTTGATTTACGAGTTTGGACATTTACTATTAATCTTTGCACTATTTTTTTCATTTTGTGCTTTCTTCCCTTTTGGATTAAATATAGTCAATTTTTGTGAAAAAAATTTATTGATAATTAGAAAAATTTCAAATTTAAATTTTTTATTTGTTCTCACATCATTTTTGATTTTAGAATATGGTTTTATTAATTCTGAATTCTCATTAAATCTAATTGCAAATAACTCACATACAACTAAGCCTATGATATATAAAGTTTCTGGTCTTTGGGGAAATCATGAAGGTTCATTATTGTTATGGATTTTGATTTTAACTTTGTTTACTTTTTTGTTTTCTATTAATAAAAATATTCCAAAAAACAATTTTTTTAGTAATATTCTAGGCATTCAAAATATCATCATTTTCTTCTTTTTGCTCTTTATTTTATTTCTATCGAATCCTTTCCAAAGATCATCTAATCCTCCTTTAGAAGGTTTAGGTCTTAATCCTCTTCTTCAAGATCCCGGATTAGCTTTTCATCCACCTCTACTTTATGTCGGATACGTAGGACTTTCTTTGTCATTTTCTTTTGCTGTTGCAAGTTTAATAACAAAAAACCTAAATCAAAATTGGGTCATCTATCTTCGTCCATGGACTTTATTTTCTTGGTGTTTTCTGTCCCTCGGAATAGCTTTGGGAAGTTGGTGGGCATATTATGAATTAGGCTGGGGTGGATGGTGGTTTTGGGATCCAGTTGAAAATGCGTCATTGATGCCGTGGTTGATAGCTACAGCTTTAATTCATTCAATAAATGTAGCTGAAAAAAAACAAAATTTTATGAACTGGACAATTCTGTTAGCTATACTTGGTTTTTCATTCTCTTTATTAGGAACATTTATTGTTAGATCTGGATTACTTACATCTGTTCATGCCTTTGCATCAGATCCGTATAGAGGAATTTTTATTCTGATTATATTAGGTTTATCTACTGGAATACCTTTATTAATTTATAGTTTTAGAAATACTCAAAAAAATGTTAAATATTTTTTATTTTCAAGGGAAACAGCTTTGCTATTGAACAATCTGTTTCTTGTAATTGCAACTATAACGATTTTAATAGGTACATTATATCCATTGGTTTTAGAGTTAATAAATAATTCTAAAATATCCATTGGTCCAACTTATTACAATAGAACGTTTGCACCAATTTTAATTCCATTTATCCTACTTATGGCTATTGCTCCTTTTTTATCATGGGGAAAATCAGGAATTAAAATTTTGTTAAACAAATTGCTAATCTTCTCAGGTTTAACATTAATTGGTATTATTATTTTTTACTTCTTAAAACCCTCATCAATTTTTGCTATTATATGTGGATCATTATCTATATCTCTATTTATTTCTGTTAGTTTAGAATGTTTTAATAAACTCAATTCAAATAAAAGAAATTTAAGTATCACAAAAAGATTAAAATCACTTCCAAAAAACTTTTTTGGAATGATTTTTGCTCATCTTGGAGTTGCGGTTTTCTTGGCCGGCGTAACTGGAGAACAGTTTTTCAAAGAAGAAATTGAAAAAAAAATCAATCTAAATGATAAGTTTAAACTAGGTAAATACGAGATATTATTCTCTAAAATAAATGATGTTAATGGACCAAACTTTCTATCTAAATCTGCTGAATTTAATGTTTACTCTAAAGGAAAATTTATTAAAACAATTATCTCAGAAAAAAGATTTTATCCAGTTGAAAGAAATCAAACAACTGAAGCAGGGATTTTAAATTCTTTTTTAGGTGATATTTATATAGTTTTTGGCAAAGGGAACCTTAATACAGGATGGACTGTTAGAGCGTATTTAAATCCACTTGTATCATGGATTTGGTATGGAGTTGCCTTAATGGCTTTAGGTGGTTTTATTTCAATAATCCAAATTATTAGAAAGAAAAAAATTGAAAATTAAATTTATATATTTGGTTCCCTTTTTATTTTTTTTATCTCTTTTGGTTATTTTCCAAATCAAATTTGAAAAAATGAAAGTCAACTCATCATTTGATGAAATTAAATCTCCACTCCTTGGAAAAAGTATGCCGGATGCTAATATCATAAAATTTGGAAAAGGTGATTTCATAAATGTAGAAAAATATAAAAATAGAAAATTTGTTGTAAATTTTTTTGCATCATGGTGTCTTCCATGTAAAATTGAAGCTCCTTTATTAAATCAACTTTCATCAAAAATTGATATAATTGGAATTTCATACAAAGATAAGGAAATAGATATGATTAATTTTCTAAATAATTTTGGTAACCCTTATCATGAAATTGGAATTGACCAATCAGGCACTATTGCTATTGAATGGGGTGTTTATGGAGTACCAGAGACATTTGTTGTTAATAAGGATGGGAAAATAATATTCAAACATACAGGACCAATTAACCACGAACATATGAAAAATAAGATTTTACCCTTAATTGAAAAAAATGATTAAAAACACTTTTTTATTTTTTGCCTACATGTTGCTATTTAGTAATATTTGTAGCGCAAATCAAGAAGTAAATAAATCTGATTTAATACTTAATGAAGTAAATCAAATTTCAAAAAATATAAGATGTTTAGTTTGCAGAAATGAAACTGTTGAAAGCTCTAACTCTCAATTTGCAATCGATGTAAGAAGGATGATTAAAGCAAAATTATTAGAAGGTAAAAATAAGGATTACATTTATAAATTTCTACAATCGAGATACGGTGATTATATACTCTTTGAACCACCTATCCAAATTAACACCTTAATGTTGTGGCTTATGCCGTTTTTTTGTTTACTTTTTGGGTTAATGTTTTTTATTTTTAAATATGTAAAATTAAGAAGAAAATGACTTATTTTTTAATACTTATTATTTCAATTATATTTTCATTTTGGTTGTTTGATTTAAAGTTTAAAACAGGTCTTAATTCAAAGAATATATCTAAAAAATCTCTTGCTTTTTTAATTTTTTATATTGCTTCTTTATTTGTTGGTGTTTTCGTTACATATAACTATATTGGTTTTCCAAACTATTCTGAGGAATTATTGCAGTCAAATAAAATAAATAAATTGAAGTCAAAAGAAGATTTGAAAAATAAAATTATTCAAACGAAAGAAAATATAATATTTTTAGAAAAAGAAGTTTTAACTAGCCCAAATAATTCTTCCCTACTTTTATTGTTAGCCTCGAACTATGCTATTATAGGTGATAATGAATCAGAAATTGAAACTTTGAGTAAAATCTTAAAATTTGAAAATAATTCCACAGTCAAGTCTCTTTTGGCTCAAGCATTATTAAAAAAAAATGAAGGAATAGTAGGGCTAAAGATTAAAAATTTAACACTGGATGTTATTCAAAACAATCCTAGAGATGAAGGTGCTAATTTTATTTTAGGACTTTATTATGAACAAATAGGAGACATGCAAACAGCTCAACAAATTTGGTCTAAGCTTTTAATTAACTTAAAAAAAGATAGTCCATTTTTTTTATTAGTTAAAAACAAATTAAGCAAAGTAATTAACTAAATCTTTTTTTCTATTTGATATTTCTTTAGAATCGGTAATGAAAGTAGGCCAAAAAAAACTGATAACACAGGAATACCGAAAGCTTTAAATGACACCCACTGGTCTGTTGTTAAATTTCTCCAAGCAATTTCATTTGCAATAGCCATCACAATAAACATAAATACCCATAACAAAGTTAATTTTGTCCACCCTTCTTCTTGAAGACTTATAGACGATTTCATCACAATAGCCAAAGGATTTTTACCCATAACTTTACCTAAAAGTAATATTCCAGCAATAATAAGAGAAACAACAGTAGGTTTAATTTTTATAAATAAATCATTATCAAAAATTAATGTCAGACTTCCAAACAGAACAACCGCAACGCATCCAAAAGCTGCTAGCATTGGAATACTTTTATATAATACTCTTGAAATCACTAATGAAATAATTGTGCTTACTACTAAAATGGCGGTTCCAGCAAAAATACCATAAAAGTAATTAACAGCAAAAAATAACAAAAGTGGACCCATTTCAAGCAAAGATTTATATCCTTCTTTTTGAACTGGAATATCTGATTTTATTTTGTCTTTTTTATTTTCAACTGCCATTGTTTGAATCCGATTATTATATGATTGATTTATGCAACTCTTTTTATGTTAATATATTTTTCAATTTCATCAGTTGCAAACCTTAATTTATCTCCCATTCTCTTATAATTTGTTTTTTGTACAAGTTTTTTTCTCCAAGCTTTAGAACCTGGCATTCCATTATATAAACCTAAAATGTGTCGTAATATTCTGAAATCTTCATTTACAAAAGAATTACAAAATTTGTCAATATATTCTGCCACATTAAATGCAATTTCATGTCTTAACAAGGAAACATTTTTTTCTTTATACATCCTATCAACTTCAATTAAAATATATGGATTTTGATAAGCTTCTCTGCCTATCATAAATCCGTCTAAATTATTTTTTTTAACCTGCGAATAACCTGTTTCAATCGATTTAATACCTCCGTTTAAAATAATTTTTAGATGCTTATATCTCTTCTTCAATAATGCAACTAATGCGTAATTTAAAGGCGGAACCTCTCTGTTTTGTTTAGGACTTAATCCATTTAAAATTGCTTTTCTAGCATGCACAACGAACTTATTTATCCCAGACTTTGATACTAAATCTATGAAGTTAAAAAAGTCCTTATTATCCATTTTATCAGTGCCAACTCTACATTTTACTGAAATGTTAACGTCACATTTATCTTGAATACTTTTTATACAATCTACAATTAAATTTGGCTTCTCCATCAAACAAGCTCCAAAATTTCCTGCCTGAACTCTGTTTGAAGGACACCCAATATTTAAATTTACTTCTTTGTATCCACTTTTTTGAATTTTATAGGCTGCTCTAGTCATATTTTTTCTATTACTTCCACCTATCTGTATGATAGTTTTATGGTCGAAATCATTGGTAAACAACAACCTATCAGTCGGTCCATAAACTAAAGCATCTGCAGAAATCATTTCAGAATATAGCAACGCTTTTTTAGTAATTAGTCTATGAAAATACCTACAATGATGGTCGGTCCATTTCATCATTGGAGCAACTGAAAATTCTAAACTTTGATTATTCATTCAAATATACAAATTTAATTGTCATAAAATCTTATTTCCAAACTTAGCTAAAGCATCTTTTGATAGGTTTAATCCTAAGCCAGGTTCTTCATTTAGAAAAAGCCACCCATTTTCAATTTTTGGAGGATTAGTAAACAATTCTGCCTGTAAAGGATCTCTCTCAGGATCGGTAAAAGATTCTACAATTAATCCTGATGGACTTCCTGCAACAATATGAGCATGTATAAAACAATCATGATGAGGAGCTATATCTACATGATTCACCTCACATAAAGCAGATAGTTTTTTCCCAGCTGTAAAACCTCCAAACATAGTGCAATCGAACTGAAGAATTTGAATTGCTTGTTCTTCTAACATTGATCTACAACCATAAATAGTCAATTCACTCTCACCACCTGAAATTGGAATATCTGTTTTCTGTGACAGCAATTTTAATTCTCTTCTATCGTCTGCCCATCGAACAGGTTCCTCCAACCAAAATGGATTAATTGGTTTCAAAAGATTGACAGCTTCAATAGCAGTTTTTAAATCCCAGGCTCTATTAACGTCAATCATTAGGGATTTTTCATCACCAATCACATCTCTAATAATATTCATACGTTCTAAGTCTTCTCTTAAACTAAGTCCACCAACTTTACCTTTAAAACCTTGGTGCCCTTGACCAACTAACATTTCTATTTCATCTTTTAATTCTTTATTATCTTTTCCATCTCTATAATATGCACATGTTACATAACATGGGACTTTATCTCTGTAACCACCAAATAATTTATATAAAGGAAAACCACTTGCTTTTCCAATTAAATCCCAACATGCTATATCAATTGCAGCCGAAATTCTTATTAATGGTTCTTTACCCCATTTTTTTTCAAATGAAAGTTTTTGAGAAGTTAAATTAAAAATTTTTTCATAAATCACTTCGGGACAAGTTGCGTCCATTCCAATGATATTATCTAAAAAATCTGTCTTGAAAACCTCAATTATAGGATTTATGTCAGAATAATTTGTTGCTATTCCAAAACCTTCCAAACCTTGCTTTGTTTTTATTTTTACCAATAATTCATTAGCTGTTGGTACTATAAAATGACTAACCCAGTGCGGTCTTTTCTCTTTAGGACCCGTTAGTATATAAACCTCTATATTATCAATTATCTGTTTCATAACTTCAAATTCCTATTATTATTGATAAATATAATCTTATACATTAATTATAAAATGAATGATATATTGAAAAAAACTTTAGTAAGTATTTATGAAAAAAATTATAAGAAATGTTATTGAAAAACAAAAAGATCAAGATATTGTATTAACTTCTGAAAAATATAATCCATTAAAATATAGTGAACTAAAATATCTAATTAATAAAATTGCTGGTCAATTATCTTCTCAAGGCATTACAAATAAAGATAGAGTAGCCATTGTCTTGCCAAATGGACCTCATATGGCAACAAGTTTTTTAGCAATCTCAAGTTATATGTCTGCTGCACCTCTCAACCCAGGATATAAAACAGAAGAATTTGAATTTTATTTGAGCGACTTAAAACCTAAAATTGTTTTAGTTGAACCTAATTCATCTAATAACGTTTTAGAGGCAGCAAAAAGATTAAAAATACCTATTTGTGAATTAAAAATAAAAAGGGACTCATCTTCAGGAATGTTTGACTTATTTGAAAATGAAAGTAATTACGATTTACCTAACGAAAATGACGAAGCACTTGTTCTTCATACTTCTGGAACCACATCCAGACCAAAAATTGTACCTTTATCAAATAAAAATATAGTTTCATCTGCATTAAATATTTCAAATACATTGAAATTATCAGAAAATGATCATTCCTTGAACATTATGCCATTATTCCATATTCATGGTCTTATTGCAGTTTTAATGTCTTCAATTATTTCGGGTAGTTCAGTTTATGCAAGTCATGGCTTTAATGCATTGAAATTTTTAGATTTGGCAAAAATTGAAAAAATAACTTGGTACTCTGGTGTTCCAACAATGCATCAAGCAATTTTGCTAAGGGCACAAAAAAAGTTAGAGTTATCAAAACAATTAAACCTAAGATTTATTAGATCATCTTCAGCATCCCTACCCCCTGCTGTTTTTGAACAACTTAATAAAATTTTTTCATGTCCAGTAATTGAAGCATATGGAATGACTGAGGCCACTCATCAGATGTCTTCAAACCCTCTTCCACCAAAAAAACAAAAAGCTGGATTTGTTGGAATTCCCTCTGGTCCAAAAATTTGTATTATGAATAATAAAAATAAAATTTTAAAAAATGGTGAGATTGGAGAAATTTGTATTAAAGGCGAAAATGTTACCTCTGGTTATGAAAACAATTCAGAGGCTAATGAAGCCAGTTTTGTTAATGGATGGTTTAAAACTGGTGATGAGGGGTTTTTTGATAACGAAGGATATTTAAAGATATCTGGTAGGATAAAAGAAATTATAAATAAAGGAGGAGAAAAAATATCTCCTTTAGAAGTAGATAATGTATTAATGTTTCATCCATTAATTGAACAAGTAGTTTGTTTTGGATTTAAAGACAAAATGTTAGGTGAAGATATTGCTGCAGCAATTGTTATAAAAAAAAATCAAATCTGCACTGAATTGAACATAAAACAGTACGCTAAAGAAAAGCTTGCAAAATTTAAAATTCCAAAAAAAATATTTTTTGTTGATGAAATACCGAAAGGTTCAACAGGAAAATTGCAAAGAATTGGTTTGGCTAAAAAATTTGGTTTGGAGTAATCATTTATGACAAAAATATGTGTTTTTGGTGCTGGAGCAATTGGGGGTTATCTTGCGTGTAGTTTAATGAAAACAAGTGCTGATATCTCAGTAATAGCCAGAGGGCCTCATAAGGAAGCTATAAAAAAAAATGGTTTAAAATTAATTAGAGGAAATATTGAAGAAACTCATAAAATATATGTTACAGATAATCCTAGTGATTTAGCTGTTCAAGATTTTATCTTTTTAGGTGTCAAAGCTCATTCTATTTCAGGAATTATTGATTCTTTATTGCCAATTATTGGAGAAAAAACTTCTATTATCTCTGCAGTAAATGGGTTGCCCTGGTGGTATTTTTATAAAGCCAAAACAGGCACGATGCTTGATGATTGTCATATTGAAAGTGTTGATCCAGGAGGGAGAATTTGGAACAAAATTGGTGCTGAAAAGGCAATTGGTTGTGTGGTTTATCCAGCTTGCGAAATAGTTCAACCTGGAGTAATAAAACATTTTGATGGAGATAGATTTTCTTTGGGAGAGCCTAGTGGAATAAATTCAGAAAGGTTAAAACATATTTCTGAATTATTAATTTCTGGTGGATTAAAAGCTCCTCAAAAGAAAAATTTAAGGAATGAATTATGGATTAAATTGTGGGGAAATTGTTCTTTTAATATTGTAAGCGCTCTTACTGGAACAACATTAGATGAACTTGGAAAAAACGATGAAACTCTAAATTTAATTAAGAAAATAATGTCAGAATGTCAAAATGTTGCAGAAAATATTGGTATTAAGTTTAGCATATCTTTAGAACATAGAATCAATGGAGCTATATCAATTATAGGTCATAAACCTTCAACCACTCAAGACTTAGAAGCAAATAAGCCTTTAGAAATTGATCCAATAATTGGTTCAATAATTGAAATTAGCAATAAATTAAACATTGAAACTCCTACTCTCAAGACAATAAATACACTAATTAAATTAAAAGCAGAAACTTTAGGTTTGTATCAAAGATCAAACTTGATTGACAAAATAACTTTATAATTTATCCAGTCATCATTAGGTCTGGTAACCAAGTTATTACGGCTGGGAAGAGAACTAAGCCTAAAATAGTTAAAATATCAGCTATAAAAAAAAGAGTTACACCTTTAAAAACATCAGTTACAGGTATATCTTTTCTTACCCCTGCAACTACAAAGCAATTCAAACCTATAGGTGGAGTTATTAAACAAACTTCTGCCATTTTAACAACTATTATACCAAACCATACACTTACTTGATTAAATGTCATACCAAATGCACTTTCTTCCGCAGTAACATCAGGTCCTCCATTTAAAAGCATTACGGCAGGATAAACAACTGGAAGAGTAAGTAACAATAGACCTATAGCATCTATAAACATTCCTAAAATTACGTAGCCTAATAAAATCAATAATAAGGTTATATAAGGATCTAAAGGAAGAGATATAATCCAATTAGCAAAATCTTCTGGTAACCCAGAAAATCCTAAAAATCGAACAAAAATTAAGACACCCCAAATGATTGAAAATATCATAGCAACTAATTTTGCTGTTTCGATTAAAGCCGCCTTAAGAGCAGTCAATTTTACTTTATTATAAATTGCCATAACTAAAACAACAAAAGCACCTAAAGAACCTGCTTCAGTAGGAGTTGCCCAACCTGCATATATTGCACTTATTATTACAGATATCACAACTGCTATAGGTAAAATGCCAGGAAGTGTTCTAATCTTTTCTTTTAAAGAATATCTTCTTGACGGAGGACCTAAATTTGGATTTTTTTTTGCCCAAATAATAATTATTAAAGCGTATACAATAGCAGAAAAAACACCTGGTAAGAAGCCAGCAAGTAATAGAGCTCCAACAGATTCCTCAACTATTATTGCATAAATAATCAAGATGGCTGATGGGGGAATCAAAGATGCTAACGTCCCTCCTGCAGCAACTACTCCAGCAGCAAGTTTTTTATCGTAACCTTCTTTTAACATCTCTGGTATAGCTATTCTTGAAAATACAGCAGCTGTGGCTGTTGATGCCCCTGAAACTGCAGCAAAACCAGCTGTAGCAAAAACAGTTGCTACGGCCAATCCACCTGGCACAAATCCTACCCAAGCTTTTGCAGCTTCAAAAAGTTGTCTTGTTATACCAGCTTGGTAGGCTAAAAAACCAATTAAAATAAAAATTGGAAGTAACCCCAATACAAAAGTTACTGATTTTGAATAAGGAATAGCCCCTATATTTCCTAATGCAGGACCTATACCTATTAACTCCACTAATCCTATCATACCAGCAATACTAGCCGCAAAAACAACTCTAACTCCTGAGAAAACTAAAACTAGCAATATAATTGTACAAATAATCCCTACTAAAGAAGGGTCGTTGTAACCTATTCCAAAAATTCCCTCTGGTTGTCCTTGAAACAACTTCTCAAAAAACATATTAATCTCGTATTGACTTTATTTCTTCATTAGCAAGTTCTTCTGCTGATTTAATAATTGGTATGTAAAGTGGATTTGGATTAACAAAAAATAACATTCTGAAATATCCAACAAGTTCAAGAAATAATCTTATTAGCCAAACTGAAAAACCTATGGGCACAAGAAATTTTGCAGGCCATGTAGGAAATAAATAATCCATTGTGCTATCTCCAATCACATAAGCATCAATAGCAAACAAACTACTATAGTAAATTAAAATTGAAATAACTATGAATGATACAAGAGTAGATATAAATTCAACTAACCATTTAATCCTTCCCTTCAAATTTGCAACTAAAAGTTCCATTCTAATATGAGCATCCATTCTTTGGGCATAAGCAACACCAAGAAAAGCAAAAATAGAAATAGCAAGTTCTGATAATTCTAGAAAGGCTGGCCACGGATACCCAACAACTCTAGAAATTATTTGAATTGAAGTCAGTATCATGACAATAAAAATTGAAATGCCTACAAATAGAACAAGGGAGTTTTCTATTAAACTTAATTTTTGATCCAATAATTTTAACAAAATTCAACTTTAAAAAATAAGTGTGCGCAATTTCAAATATTACGCACACTAGATTTAAGATTAATTACTTAAAATTCAAAATTACGTCTAAAACGCCTTTTGAATCAAAGTCTTTATTTGCCGCTACCCAATCATCCCAAATGGGTTTACCAACATTATTTTTAAACTCAGCTAGAGTTTCTTTGGAATATCTAATTTCTTTAAATTTTTTCTTCCAAATTGGTAAGTATTTATCATCAGCTTTTTTATAAGCAGCTTTCAAAGCTCCAAGAGCTTCAGGCTTTAGACTATCCAACAATTTCTGATATTGTTTTGGAAGTTTATTATAGGCCTGCTTATTAGCAACATATGGACAATCTGAAGTACCTGGTGAGAGGTTAGCCGTATACCACTCTGCAACTTCATTTATCTTATATGCTGCGTGAGCATATGTGAAAGGGAAAGAAACAGCGTCAACAGCTCCTCTTGCTATTAAGGTATATGTCTCTGGAGCAGGGACTGACATTTTTGTAGCACCCAATTTAACCATTGCTGTTCCAACTCCACCACCAGCACGAACTCTCATTCCTTTAAAATCTGATAGTTTTAATGGTGGTTTTCCTTTTCCCATGAACTCGTATTGAGGCAAATTTGATGTCATAAAATATATACCATTAAATTTGGCAGCCTCTGCTTTAAGTGCAGGGTGGTTATAAACAGCATGTCTAACAGCAGCATCCCTATCAAAGTCACCTCCAAGAGGTAAAAAAGGTAAAGTTAATACCATAAGACCTGGATTTTTCTTTGGATGATAAAAATTACAAACTGTTGCCATTTCAAATGAGTTTGCTTTTAATCCATCCCAATTCTCTCTTGATTTTGCTAACTGTCCACCATAAAAAATTTTAAGTTTAAACTTTCCATCAGTTTCTTCAGCTAATCTCTTAGAGAGTGTTTCCGCACCTTCAGTAAAAGCTCTTCTTTTCCCCCATAGACTGTATTTCCAAAAAACACTTGGTCCATCAACTTTTGCTACAACTATTGTTGCAAAAATATTAGAAATGAAGAGCATTAATGAAACTGTTATAATTTTCTTTATATTTAACATTAATTTCCTCCTTATAACTTTAATTCATTAACATTAATTAGTGAGTATTATTTTACAAATGTCAAATTAGAATTATCTTTTAAATATTTTCAAAGTAATTTTTGCCTTTTTTATCTTCTATTTCAACTATCCAGCAATCTGGATCTATAGCAATTTCAGACTTAAGCTTTTGATCTACTTGAAAATTATTAACGATTTTATTTGGAAACAAATTAACATATTCAATAAAAGTTTTATTTGTTTCAATGACATAATTTAAATTTCTTCTTAATAAAACAACATTGTTATTAAGCAGATCAATTTTTATAAAAATAATCCCTGCATCAGGATCTCCTTTTTTCCTGATAAAAATAGGTATTCCATCTTTTCTTGCTAATATGCAAGCTGAGTCTATAACCAAAGAAGATTTTAAATAATCAAGCATTTTTGATTCTTTAATAATTTACTAAAAATCAGAACATCTTCCTTTAGTTTCCCAATCTCCATATCTAGTAGGTTCAGGTCCCTTAGGGCCATTTATTTCGGTTAAATTTTTATTTAGATTAGAAGATGAGGAAATCTTATTTTTACTTTTTTCTTTTTGATCTTTTAATTTTTTATTTTTTGACTTCATGATTAAAATGGATATTTCTATATATTTAATTATATAATCACTTTAAAAAATGAATCAACAAACTTTAAAATCTTCAAGATACATTGCTATAAATATTTGGAAGAAAATTTTTTACAAAAATTCTCAATTTAATTTTGAAATTAATAGTAATAAAGAGTTCAACAAACTCTCCAAAAGAGATAGAGCTTTTGTATACAATTTAATAAGTCTTTGTATGAGGCGAAATAATCAAATAACAGAAATTTATAAAAAATATCCAAATAAGCCAATCAATAAAAAGTTAAAAAACTTAAATTCAATTTTAAAATTCGCTACTGCAGAATTAATATGGCTAAATATACCGGCTTATGCAGTTTTAAATAGTTATGTCGATTTAACTAAGAAGTTAAACGAGGATCATTTTTCAAAGTTTATAAATGTAATTCTGAGAAAGATTGCTGAGGATAAAGATAAAATTATACTTAACCTCAGACCAGATAATATAAATTTACCAAAATGGATGTATCAAAAGTGGTCTGAGATGTATAACAAAAATAATATTTCTGAAATTGTAAAAATATCGATGTTAGAGCCTGCTCTCGATATAGTGTGTTCTAAAAGAATGCAAGCTCAACAAAAAAAAAAATTAATACAACAATTAAATGGAATTGAAATTTTTCCTAATTTAATCCGAAGCTTTTACAGAGGAACAATTTCAGATCTTTTTGGCTATCAAGATGGACTTTGGTGGGTTCAAGATGCAGGGGCATTTATACAATTTGAAATTTTACAAAAAATAATTAAATCACATTTTAATTATGATGATTTAAATATTTTAGATTTATGTTGTGCGCCAGGTGGAAAGTCATTTCAAATGCTTGACAAGGGATTTGATATTATAAGCGTTGATAAAAACTTAAAAAGATTATTAGTTATGACAAAAAACTTAAAAAGATTATTTTTTGAAGGTAAATTAATTTGTCAGAATGTTGTGGATTTAAATTTTTCCAAACAATTTAATATAATTGTTTTAGACGCACCTTGTTCTTCATCAGGAACAATAAGAAAAAATCCAGATATATTCTTGAGAAGAAAAAATAATTATTATGAGTTAGTTAAAACACAAAATAATTTATTAATAAAATCCTCTAAACTTTTAAAAAAAAATGGGTTGTTAATGTACATTGTATGTTCATTAGAAAAAAATGAAGGTGAGGACTTAATTAATAACTTTTGTAAAGAAAATAAAAACTTTCAAATATTACCTATTGTGCAAAGTGATATAGATATAATAATGGATCAAGGCAATATTATAACAAAAGAAGGTTTCTTGAGAATATTACCATCTTCTTTTATTTTTTCTAATGAAAAAAAATATAATGGAACAGATGGTTTTTTTTCTGCAATAATAAAAAAAATTAACTGATAAAATGTTTGATTTAAAATCACTTATAAAAAATTACATTTTTAAAAAAAAATTAACTGTTGATGTTCCAACCTCTCCATATAGAGAGCTCCCAGATATTTGGTTAGGAAATCAAAAAAATGGCAAAAACATTTTGATTAATAAAAATTTACTTAAGAAAATTAATGGCTTTGATTCATTTAATTTTTTACGAGATTTAAAGTCTTTGGGAAAACTTGAAACAAGATCTATTGCCAGAAATATTGTTGAAATTTGGATTAATAAAAATAAAAACTTTTTTAGTGTTCCGTTTCAAATAATGCCTTTATCCAAAAGAATAGTTAATATCTGTTTTACATACTCTTGGTTTGCAAAAAGTGGAAATCAAGACTTTAAGAAAAAACTTCTTACGTTTTTATCTCAACAATTAAAAATTCAAGAATTTAAAATTAAGTCTAACAACAATGAGGATGAAGTTTTTGAAGTTTATAAAAGTTTAATTATTGGCAATATTTTCTTATTTGGTAATAAAGAAAAAATTATTGAATATTTGAAGGAAATTGAAAGCGTTATTAATAGATTAATATTAAAAGATGGAGGTCATGTTTCAAGAAACCCTATGAAACAATTATGTGTTTTAAGAGGTTTGATTGAAATAAGATCTGCAACAGCTACTCTCCCTGATATTAATAACTCTGTACTTCATAAAAATGTAAAATTAATGAGTAAGTTTTTCAAAATGTTTTGTATGCCTGATGGGAACTTCTGCTTTTTCAATGGTGGGTCATTAATTAATAAAGTAGAAATTACTGAGACATTAAAAAGAATTGATAAAACTTCAAGAAAAACAGAAATAGCAGATGCCTCAGGTTATGGTAAGCTTATTAAAAATAATGTGCTTTTATTGATAGATTTAGGAACTAAAAATAATCACTTTTCAGATGAAAAGTTTATAAATAAAGCAAGTATCGGTGCATTTGAATTATATTATAAAAAATTAAAATTAATTACTAATTTAGGAGATATTGAAAAAAATAAGGATTTTAATAGTTTAATGTCTCTTGCTTCAACCGCAGCACATTCCACCTTAAGTATTGATGACAGAAATAATATTGACTTATCAAATAATAGAAAATTAGATTACTTGAATGTAAAAAAGAATATCAACAATTTAGGTGACCTTATAGAAATTGAACACAGTGGTTATAACTACGCTTTTGGTGTAAATCATAAAAGAACCATTTTCTTAAAAAAAAATGGACTTGATTTTAGAGGGATAGATGAGATTTTCAGTATAAATAATTTTGGAATAATTCCTAAAGAAGCAAAAATTAGATTTCACCTCTCTTCAAATTTAAATGTTTTTAAATTAAGAAATGGAAAAATTTTATTAAAGCATAGTGAGGGATTAATTTTTTATTTCTTGTCTAGCCATGATGCAAAAATAGAAAAAACTACAATTTTTCATAACAATAAAAGATATAACAGTAATCAAATTATTATAGATGTTTCTCTATCCGACATAAAAAATATGAAGATTAAAAAATGTAATTGGTCATTTAAATTTGAAAAATAAATAATTAAAAGTTAATGTAACATACAAATATATTTCAATTTTACTCTTAAAAATAATTTATGAAAAACCCAGTTGTAAAAACTGCATTAATATCAGTTACTAATAAACAAAATATCGAGGTATTAGCAAAAAAATTGATTAAATTTGGTATCCAAATTTTATCAACGGGAGGTACTTCAAAGTATTTAAAATCTAAATCTATTGACGTTGTAGATATAAAAGATATAACTAACTTTCCAGAAATTTTAGATGGAAGAGTGAAGACATTACATCCTAAAATTTATGGAGGCGTTCTTAATAGACCAAGTTTAAAAAAGGACTTTGATACACTCAAAAGATATAATATTTTAAGTATAGATATTATAGTAATGAATCTTTATGATTTTGGTAAAACTATCAACAAAACAAATAATCAAAATAAAATAATTGAAAATATTGATATTGGAGGTCCATCTCTTATAAGAGCCGCTGCAAAAAACTATAAGTTCAAAACAGTAATCACAGATCCCAATGATTACGAAAAACTTCTTAATCAACTTAAGAAAAATGTTACAACTTCACTAGATTTTAGATTTTATTTAGCTAAAAAAGCTTTTGAGTTAACTTCACAGTACGACTCAATTATTTCTAATTGGTTTAATTCAGTTAATATCAAATCAAATGAGATGCCTGAGACAATTTCTTTTAATTTGAAAAAAAATATATCCATGAGATATGGCGAAAACCCACATCAAAAAGCTGGTTTATATGTAACGAATGAAAAATGTTTGTTTTTTTCGGAACAAATTCAAGGTAAAGAACTATCATTTAATAATATAAATGACGCAGATGCTGCATTAGATTTAGTCTGTGAATTTGATAAC
The DNA here is from genome assembly GCA_003210055.1 of SAR116 cluster bacterium AG-426-I14. GTDB lineage: Bacteria > Pseudomonadota > Alphaproteobacteria > Puniceispirillales > Marisalimonadaceae > AG-426-I14. The sequence continues at coordinate 68,948 of QCNS01000006.1, read as the reverse complement.
CCTGCAGTTGTTATAGTCAAACATGCTAACCCATGTGGAGTTGCGGTTTCTAATAAAATTGATATTGCTTGGTCAAATGCCCTGAAAACTGATCCAGTTAGTGCCTTTGGAGGAATAGTAGCTTTAAATCGCAATATAAATTTGGCAGTTGCAAAAAAAATGTCAAAATTATTTCTTGAAGTCATAATCGCTCCGGGTATTACTAATAAAGCAAAAAAAGTTTTAGTTAATAAAAAAAATTTAAGAATACTTTTATCTAGCTCTTTATTAAAGAATCGAAAAGATGATTACATTATTAAAAGTTCATTTGGAGGTTTTTTAATTCAAACTAGAGATAGGAATGATTTAAAAAAAGTTAATTTAAGTGTCGTAACGAAAAGAGCCCCATCTAAAAAAGAATTAGATGATTTACTTTTTGCTTGGATAGTTGCTAAACATACTAAATCTAATGCAATTGTATATGCTAAAAATAAAATGACTACTGGGATTGGTGCTGGGCAAATGAGTAGAATTGACTCTGTTTTAATTGCTATGAAAAAGGCAGAAAGTACTGCAAGGATACAAGGCAAAAAATTACCTAAAACTAAAGGAAGTGTTGTTGCAAGTGATGCATTTTTTCCTTTTGCAGATGGATTAATAGCCACTGCAGAAGCAGGTATTACTGCTGTAATTCAACCTGGAGGTTCAATTAAAGACAAGGAAGTTATTATGGAAGCAAACAAAAGGAATCTAGCAATGATTTTTACATCTATTCGACATTTCAAACATTAAATTAATATACATTTCTTAACTTCATCCAAAATTTTTTTTATCAATGAAGGAATAGCTTTTTTTTCTAAATCAACGAATTTCACAAATTCAATTTTATTTATTCCAGTTAATTCATTTTTAGAAAAATTTTTACATATTACAATACTAACCTCTAATTTAAAATGAGTAAAAGCATAATAAAATTTATTAGGTAAATTATAACCTTCTAAATTTTTCAGTTTTTCATCTTCGAAATATTTTTCTTTTTCCCATCCAAAGGAAGGCAAAACATCCATGTTGGCAAACAAACCTTTATTTCTATTTTTAATAAGCATAATAGAATTATTATTTTTTATAAGACAATAAAAAATACCCTTTCTTATTTTTATGATTTTTTTTTCTTTTATTGGATAATTGATACTTTCATCTCGATTAGAAACCCTACAAAAGTTTTCAAGAGGACATTCAAAACATTTACTTATTTTAGGCTTGCAAATAGTTGCGCCAATATCCATCAATCCTTGAACATAGAAAGAAACTTTTGATTTTGGCACATGTTTTTTGGCAATAAGTCTAATTTTTTTTTTAGCTTTGTTAATGGGTATATCAATTTTATTAATTCTAGAGAAAATCCTCTCAATATTTCCATCTACCACGTTAGATGGATAATTAAAGGCGATAGACATAATTGCTGACGCGGTATAATCACCTATTCCGGGAAGACTTGTCAAATCATCATAACCTTTTGGAATAATGCCATTATATTTTTTACATATTATTTTAGATGTTTCGTGAAGGTTTTTTGCTCTTCGATAGTAACCCAAACCTGACCAAACTGATAGAACTTCATCTAAATCTGCGTCTGCCAAAATAAAAATATTATAAAATTTAGAAACAAATTTATTAAAATAAGGTATGACTGTTTTTACAACAGTTTGTTGTAACATAAATTCAGATACTAAAACATAATATGGATTGTAATGTTCTGCTGTCGCTGAACGCCATGGTAATTTTCTATGGTTTTTTTCATACCAATTTATTACAGCATCTGATAAAATTATTTTTGACATTAACTAATTCTTTTATACATATTATATTGAAAATCAATTATGAAAATCCTATCAAGTTTAACAAATAATTTAGTAGAACACTGCTTAAGTAAAAATAATCATATAGAAGCTAAGATATTGATGAATTGGAATAAAATAGCTACTGAGAATAGTGAAATTACGTTTCCTCGACAAGTAAAATTCAAGAATAATAATAGAAATAATGGTACTTTAATTTTAAATGTGCAGAGAGGTTTTAGTTTGTTGATACAAATGAAAATTCCAGAATTATTAAATAGAATTAATAATTTTATTGGATATAAGGCTATAAATGAAATTAAAATAAAACAAGTTGATCTTAAGAATTAATTTTCATTTTTTTTATGATCATTGAAAGTTTGACTAATAAGCAAATAATAAATAAAAGATAACATACATATGGTTAATTTATGAAAAAACATATATCTCGAAGAACAATAGTTTTAAGTATGTTAAGTATAGGCATTTTACAAAACTTTTTCTTAAGTACTGTAAATGCTAAAAACAACCAATTGACCAATTATAAAATTGGTAATGCAAATGCTAAAATTAAAATTAAAGAATTTTTTTCTTTAACATGTGGACATTGTAAAAATTTCCATTTAAAAACATTCCCTTTGTTGAAAAAGGAAGCTATAGAAACGGGAATTATTGAATTCGAATTTGTTGATTACCCTCTTGATAAACTAGCAATGTTAGCAACATCTCTAGTAAGATCAATTAATGTGGATAGCTACCTAGATGCAATTAACATTTTGTTTAGCAAACAAGAGAAATGGGTTTTTTCAAAGTCACAAGTTGAAGAGCTTTATGAAATTGGAAAAATTTTTGGAGTTTCAAGGGTAAAATTTGATAAAATAATCAAGAATTATGATTTGATGCAAAGAATATTAAATAATATGGAAAAAGAAAGTAAAAAGTTTGAAATAAATTCTACTCCTACTTTTATAGTTAATGAAAAACATAAAATTTCAGGTAATATTTCCTACGAACAATTTAAAGAAAAAATCTTTCAATATACAAAGTTAAAAATTTAAAATGGTTATCAAATTTTGCAATTTATTTCTATAAAAATAATAGGTTTTAAATCCTTCTTAGAATCTACAGAAATTAATCTATCTAATGGGTTAACAGGAATAGTTGGACCCAATGGATGTGGTAAATCAAATGTTGTAGAAGCTATTAGATGGGTTATGGGAGAAAATTCTGCAAGACAAATGCGTGGAAATGAGATGAATAACGTAATTTTTTCTGGTACTGATGATAGACCATCTAGAAATTTTGCGGAAGTTATTCTAAAAATTGATAATTCCGACAGAAAAGCACCTTATCCCTTTACAAATTTACTAGAATTAGAAATTTCAAGAAAATTAGAAAGAGACAAAGGTTCTGTTTATAGAGTAAATAATAAAATAACAAGAGCAAGAGATGTTCAATTGATTTTTGCTGATACTGGAACAGGTTCACGTTCTTCTGGAATGGTTAGTCAAGGCAAAGTATCAGAAATAATTGAAATGAAACCAGAAACAAGGAGAACAATTCTTGAAGAGGCAGCAAACATTACTGGATTACATAATAGAAAACATGAAGCAGAATTGAAATTAAACTCTGCATCAGAAAACCTAGATCGTTTATTAGACATAGAGATAACTGTAGAAGAACAAATTAAAGAGTTAAAGAAACAAGCTAGACATGCAGCTAGATATCGATCAGTAGGAGATAGGATTAGAAAAGCAGAAATACTACTATTTTACCATCAATTCAAAATTTTAGAACAGGAAAGAACACAATCTGAGGATCAGTTAAAAGAAAATAATAAAATATTAAATGAATTTAATTTAAAAGTTACAAAACTTGAAAATCAAAAATTAAAAATTTCAGAGGTTATACCCAATTTGAAAGAAATTGATTTTGAAAATTCCAACAAAGTTCAAAATTTGAAAATTGCTAAAATAAAAACCGAGCAAGAAATAAATTCAATAAATGATGTTAAAAGTTCACTTCTAAATCAAATAGAACAATTAAAAGAAGTAATTAAAAGTGAAAAAGATAGTGTTGTTGATACTGATAAGACTATTTCAAGTTTAAATGATGAAATTGAATTAAATAAGAAAAATGGGTTTGATTATTCCTCAAAAATTGAAAATGCTCATTTAGAAACAAGTAAATTAAGAAAAATCTCTGAAACCTCAGGTAAAAAACTTTCTGAGATAAATTCTAAAATTTTAATGATCACCTCAAATAAAAATCAAGTCAAAGATGAAATTGAAATTAACAAAAATAGAATTAGTAAAATTAATCATCAACTTGAAAATTTAAAAATTAGAGATGATGAAAATCTAAAAGAAAAAAATATGAAGTTAAAAGATGAAGTGTTTAAAAAAATAGAAAAGTGTCAACGTGATCATAAAAAAAATAAAAATCTATATGATGAATTATATTCATCTCTGTCTAAAAAGAAAGATGAGAAGATAAGTATTGAGAATGAAATAAGTAATTTAAATACCGAAATCTCAACAATTAAAAACTTTCTTTCTGATGATGAAAAAAATAGTTTGGAAAATAAAGTAGACTTAACACAAAATTTAGAAAAACCTATTGCCGCTATTTTAAATGAGTCATTATCTGCTCCAATAATTAAAAAAAATGATCTTGATAAAGAACATTTCTGGAGAGATGATATTGACTTTAATTCAAAACATAATAGTTCACCATTAGGCTCTATTCCCGTTGCCAAAAAAATAAAGAACTCTAATACATTGTCTATTGCTCTTCAGGGCGTTGGTATAGTTAAAAATGAAGAAGAAGCTTTTAGGCTTCAAAAAGATCTGTCTTTTGGTCAAATTTTAACTACTGAAAAAGGTGGGATTTGGCGATGGGATGGGTATGTCCAAAATACACATGCAAAGAATAGTTTTGTAAAAAGGCTTTCCTTCAAAAAAAACTTAGACAAATTGAATAAAAAAATAGTTCAAAATAATAATTTTATTTTGGAACTAAACAAAAAAATAAATTCTCATAATACTAAAATTGATGATTTAAATAAGATTATTAATAAGCAAATAAGTGAAATAGAACTGAATAATGAAATATTTAATAGATGTGAAATTGATTTGTCAGTTATAGAATCAAGGCTTAATTCTAATAAAATTTTATTAACAGAACTTGAGAGATCAAAGAAAGAAATTATTAACAAATTAAAATTATTAGAATTACATTCAGATGATTTTAATAACCTTCCATCACTTCAAGCTGAAGAATTAAAGATAAGAAATAGTTTTGAGATTATAAAAAATGAATTTGAAGAAGCTCTTTCACATGAAAAACATCTTAATTCTCAGGAAGAGTATAGAAAGAAAAACATGGACCAAATGCTAGTGCAAATAAAAAATTGGGAAGAAAGAAAGAAAAATAGTTTATCAAGATTACAAATTATAAATAAAAAACTAAATATAATTAATGATCAATTAAAAGATGTTGATAAACAACCTAGTGACTTACAAAAAAAAATAAAGGTTATTGAAAGTAAATTAGAGATAGCATTAGATGAATTTAAGAAATCTAGTGATAATTTAGTTTTGAAAGAAAATGAATTAAGAGAAATTGAAAAACATCAAAAATTAGAGGAATCTAACTTAATACATCATAGGGAAGAAAAAGTTAGGGCAGAATCGCTAATCGAAGCAGTCCAATTAAAGTTTAAAAACCTTGAAGAAAGACTTAATGAAAAACTTGGAGTTAAGATTGAAAACTTTCATAATATAATAGAATCACAAAATATTGATCAACTAGACTTGAGTTCAGATAATATTGAATCATTACAAATTAAATTAAATAAATTATTAAATGAAAGAGAAAATATTGGTGCTGTAAATTTAAGGGCAGAGATAGAAATTGAGGAATCTAGCAAAAAATTGCTAGAAATGAAATCTGAGCGTGATGATCTAAATAAAGCTATAGAAAAGTTAAACAAAGCTATTGTAGAACTTAATAAAGAAGGGAGGCAAAGACTTGAGAAAAGTTTTAATAAAGTTAATATGAATTTTAAATATCTATTTAAAAAATTATTTAACGGAGGTAATGCTGAATTAAAATTGGTTGGCTCAGAAGACCCACTTCAATCTGGACTTGAAATATATGCCAGTCCACCTGGTAAAAAAATGCAAAATTTGTCTCTACTCTCTGGAGGAGAACAAGCACTTACTTCAATATCACTAATCTTTTCTGTTTTTTTGTGCAATCCATCACCGTTATGTATATTAGATGAAGTTGATGCAGCTTTAGATGACACAAATGTTAATCTTTTTTGTGAATTATTAAATGAGCTAGTTGAAGAAAATAAAATAAATTTTATAATTGTAACACATCACAGACTAACGATGGCCAAAATGAATAGATTGCTTGGGGTAACAATGCAAGAAAGAGGAATAAGTAAAATTTTGTCCGTAGATTTAGAAAAAGCAGTTGAAATGCGTGAAGCCAGTTAAATTAAAATGAATAAAAAATTATTTAATAATACCGATGACTTAAAAAAAAAAATTGATTCGGCAATATCAAAAACAAAAAATATTAATGATAAAAAAAAAGTGATTGACAAAAGTTTTTCAAGTGCTTTATCAAGAATAGCTACTGAATTACTTGCAGGTTTGATTGTTGGAGCAGGACTTGGTATTATGTTAGATAATTGGATGGACACTAAACCACTTTTTCTTATAATTTGCTTTTTAATTGGTGGATTTGCCGGAATTTACAATTTGTGGAGACAAGTTGCTGGACATGGCTTGAAAATTGGTTATTTTAACAATATAAAGAAAGATTAAGATGCAATCACCAGTAGAACAATTTACTATAAAAAATATTATTCCTATAGAGTTATTTGGGTATGATATCTCATTTACAAATGCTTCATTATTTATGATTTTATCAGTTATAATATCCACAAGCTTTTTATACTTAGGGATTAGAAAGAAGCACTTAGTACCTGATAGATTTCAAAATTCTGTTGAAATTTTATACCTGTTTATAGCAGATATGGTTAAAGAGAATGTTGGAAAAGGTGGTAAAAATTATTTTCCATTTATCTTTAGCTTATTCATGTTTATTTTAATGGGTAATCTGTTAGGCATGATTCCATATAGCTATACTTTCACGTCACAAATCATTGTTACTTTAACACTTGCTCTAATTATTTTTGTTGGTGTTACTATCATTGCCATTGTAAAACATAAATTAAAGTTTTTTACTTACTTTTTTCCTGCGGGAGTGCCTATTGGTCTAGCTCCGTTACTGATTCCTATTGAAATTATCTCTTATTTTATGAGACCAATCAGTTTATCTGTCAGACTTTTTGCTAATATGCTGGCTGGCCATACAATGATGAAAGTTTTTGCTGGTTTAATTATTATGATGACATCTGCAAGTGGAATTTTTAAAATTGGAGCATTATTGCCTCTAATAGCTGTTATTGGTTTAACAGGTTTAGAGTTTTTAGTTGCTGTATTGCAAGCATATGTTTTTAGTATTTTAACTTGTATGTATTTGCATGATGCATTACATCTACATTAATTATTTATAAAAGGAGAATAATATGGAAATGGAAGCTGCAAAACTTATTGGTGCCGGATTGGCTGTGATTGCTTTAGCTGGAGTTGGGGTTGGAATAGGAAATATTTTTGCCGCATTAGTTAATGCGATTGGAAGAAATCCTAGTGCAAAGAATGAAGTTTTTGGAATTGGTATACTTGGCTTCGCATTAACTGAAGCTGTAGCTTTATTTGCTTTAGTTATAGCATTGCTTTTACTTTATACATTTTAATTTAAAATAATCCAGAAACATAAAGTAATTTTTATAGAAAATTATGCATTATAAAACTTTCATGTATTTCTTAATTCTCAATACATTAATGATGAAAACATCATTAGCCAATCAAGCTGGATTACCACAACTAAATTTTGAGACATATCCATCCTTGATTTTCTGGAGTATCTTATCTTTAATAACGTTATATTTATTAGTGTCCAGACTTGTTACGCCAAAACTTTCTGAAATTTTGAATTATAGAGAACAAAATATTCAGAATAATTTGCTGAAAGCAAAGTCATTAAAAGAAGAAGCTGACATTATAATTGATAAAATTAAAATTGAACAAGATAATGCAAGAAGTGAAGCAAGAAAAATGATTGAAAGTTCAATAGCAGCAAATAAAGCACTTATAGAAAAAAAAGGTGAGGAAATTTCTAAAAATATTAATAAAAAAATTAATGATACAATTAAAGAAATTAATCAGGAAAGATCAAAAAATATTTCTGAATTACTTGATAATTCTTCTTCAGTTGCTGAAAAAATAATTAATAAGGTTATTGATCTGCAAGTGGACAAAAAAGAGCTTAACAAAGTTGTGAAGGAAGCATCATCTTTAGTTTATAAGGATAAAATTTATGGAAATTAGCCAGTCATCTTGGGTTGCCATTGCTTTTATATTATTCTTTATTTTGATTGGTAAAAAAGGTTATAAATTTATTGTAGAAAGTTTAGATTCAAGAAAAAAAAGTATTGAAGAAGAGCTGGCTCAAGCAAAAAGTTTGAGAGAGCAAGCTCAAGTTGAATTAAATGCTAGTTTAAAAAAACAAAAAGAGATTTCAATCGAAATAGAAAAAATTCTTAATGAAGCAAAGGAGGCCTCTTCAAAAATAAAAATTGAAGCTGAAAAAAAGTCTGAACTTTTAATTAAGAGAAGAGAATTACAAGCCAAAGACAAAATAAATGCTGTTCAAATAGAAGTAATTAATCAAATTAGAGAAATTGGTACTAAAGTAGCTGTTTTATCTTCTGAATTGTATATTAAAGAAAATATGGACCAAAAATCTATTGAAAAAAATTTTGACAATTCGGCTATTGAAATTTCAAAAAAAATCTAATTATTTTTTATTAAACCCAGTAAAGCTTGTCCTTTTTTTGGAATGAGAACTTCCATAAGAGTTTTACGCTCTATCAACTTTCTATTAGATCTTAAATAAAACTCAAAAGAAATTTCATCTCTATCTGACTCAATTTTTTTATCATTTATAGATACCAGCGCTAGAGTGACAGGTAGATAATCATCTAATTTAGTATTTTTTCTAATTGTTCTTAAATTAACTTCTAACCTCATCTTTATCTCATCATTATTCATTTTATAGCAAATAGATTTTATACCTCTAAAACCAATATAAGTTTCAACATTATTTTTTGACATTAAAAGAATTTCTTCAGATCCTTTTGGAGATGTTAATTTTGGACAAATTACAACTTTACTTGTATTATCAAAGGATGAACAGTTTGAAAGTATAAGAAATAAAAAAAGAATAATTTTTTTCATTATTTTACCCGAAAATTGTTAATTAATCTAATTTAATTGGATAATATACCAGAAAAAATATATGAAGAAAGAAAATATAAATTTATATTTGGCTGCACCAAGGGGATTTTGTGCAGGAGTTGACAGGGCTGTAAAAATTGTTGAAGAAGCAATAAAGAAATATGGTCCACCGATATACGTAAGACATGAAATCGTTCATAACAAAGAGGTGGTCAATTCCTTAGCTAACTTAGGTGCAATATTTGTTGAGGAGGTATCAGAAGCACCCGAAAATTCAACCATAATCTTTTCTGCTCATGGAGTTCCTAAACAAGTATATAGTGAAGCAAAAAAAAGAAATATGATATATATTGATGCAACCTGCCCATTAGTAAGTAAGGTTCATAATGAGGCACAAAAACATTATGCTCTAGGAAGACACATATTGTTAATAGGACATAAAAATCATCCTGAAGTAATTGGAACTATGGGACAGATTCCAAAAGAAGCTGTTACACTTATAGAAAATGAAAGTGACGCAAAAAGAATTAATGTTCCCGATAAAGATAAGATTGCTTATACAACTCAAACGACTCTTTCAGTAGATGACACACAAATAATTTTAAATATTTTAAAAGAAAGATTTCCAAATATTAAAGGTCCTACAACAAATGATATCTGTTATGCAACTACTAATAGACAAATTGCCGTTAAGTCTATGACAAAATTTTGTGATAATATTTTAGTTATTGGCGCAACAAATTCTTCAAACTCTATTAGACTTGTTGAAGTTGCAAAAGTAAATGGGGTAAAAAACTCTTTTTTAATATCAGATGAAGATGATTTGAACAAATTTTTAAAAAAATATAACTGTAAAAAAAGTCCTAATATTGGTTTAACAGCTGGTGCTTCAGCCCCAGAGACATTAGTTCAAGTTTTGATTAGTAAATTAAAAAAAGATTTTGAAGTAAATTTAATTGAACATGAAGTAACGAAAGAAAATATTTTTTTTAATCTACCCAAATCTCTCAGATAAAAGATAATAAATTGGCAGTATATACAAAACTAAGTATTAATGAAATTTCTGATATAACTAAAAATTATATTTTAGGTGATTTAGAGACATTTCAAGGTATCGAAGAAGGAATTGAAAATACAAATTACCTTCTTATAACATCTAAAGGTAAATATATTTTAACTATTTTTGAAAAAAGAGTTAACGAAATAGATATACCATTTTTTGTAAACGTAATGAAATATCTCTATAAAAATCAATTCTTTTGTCCTAACCCGATTAAAGATATTAATGGAAATTTAATAAATGAAATAAACAAAAAAAAATATATAATTGTTAGTTTTATAGAAGGTAAAGGTAAGATAAATCCAACCGTGAAAGATTGTCTTTCTCTTGGAATAACTCTAGCTGATATGCACAATAAAACAAAAAGTTTTAGAAAAATCAGAAATAATAGTTTATCAGTTGATGGTTGGAAACTTCTTTTTAAAAAATCTTGCAAAGACATCTCAAAAGTTGAAATAAACAAATTAGACAAACTTTTATTATTCGATATGGAAGATAGATTAAATTTTTGTCATGGAAATTGGCCAGAAAATCTCCCTAAAGGTTTTATACATGGAGATATTTTTCCTGATAATGTTTTTTTTAAAAATGATAAAATATGTGGGATCATAGATTTTTATTTTTCTTGTACTGATTTTTTAATATATGAAATTGCAATTGCTTTAAATGCGTGGTGTTTTGATAATGATAAAAAATTTAATTTAAAAAAGGCACAGAGTCTTGTAAAAGGTTATAACTCCAAAAAGAAAATATCTAAGAGAGAATTGAAAGCTATATCTATCTTATCTCAAGGTGCTGCATTACGTTTTCTTTTAACTAGACTTTATGATTGGTTTAACACCCCAGATGAAGCAATTTTGAATAAAAAAAATCCTTTAGAATATTTGAATAAATTAAGATTCTTTAGAGATAATAACTTTGAAAATGAATTACTGAAGAGTTAATAGCAATATGCATGAGAGATTTGACAAAGTAATACAAATTTATACTGATGGTGCTTGTTCAGGAAATCCGGGTCCAGGAGGTTGGTCAGCAATTATTTTATATAATAAAAATCAAAAAGAGATAATAGCCGGGTTTGATAACAATACTACAAATAATAGAATGGAAATGTTAGCAGCAATAAATGGTATTTTAGAAATAAAAATTAAATCTAAAATTAAAATATATACAGACTCAGTTTATTTAAAAAATGGTATTACAGAATGGATACATAATTGGAAAAAAAATAATTGGAAAAATTCTTCAAAAAAAAATGTTTTAAACCAAGACTTATGGAAAGAGTTAGATCATCTTAACAATCAGCATGAAATTGAATGGATTTGGATAAAAGGTCATAACAATAATAAATATAATGAAGAAGCAGATAAATATGCAGTATTAGCCATGAATCAAAGAGGTGCTATTAATCTTAAAAGTTAAAACTTATATATTTAATAATAAATTTTCTGCACTAGAATTTTTATAAAATCCTACTTTATCCACAAAAAGTTTCACTAAAATATTATCTTCAATCAACATTGCAAATCTAAGCGATCTATGTCCTAAAATCATACCATAATCATGATCTAAACCTATTTTTTTTGAAAAGCTACAATCACTATCTGACAACATTATGATTTTATTTGAAACATTATTGTATTTCCCCCACTCTTTCATCACATGAGGATCATTCACTGCTAAGCAAAAAATTTTTTGGACACCCTTATTTATAATTTTTTCGTAAAGTTCAAGGTAACTTGGTAAATGCTTTGCCGAGCATGTTGGTGTAAACGCACCTGGAACAGCAAATAAAATAGTTTTACAGTTAGAAAAAATATTTTCAGTTGTAATTTCCTCAATTTTTTCATTTTTAATTCTTAAAATAGATTTTGGTATTTTATCTCCAATTTTTATCATTTTTTAACTTCCTAATATTTCATTTTATTAATAGCATTGATTAAAACTTTTTGATTTAACAACTCAGGTAATATGTGACCATTTTTATATTTATTACTGTAAAATTCATTAAATGGTATACCATATCTACCTTTAGAGAATAAAAAATCTTCTATTTGATAATTTTTCTTTGTCCAATCAAGTTGTAAGGGAATTATTTCCATGTCATTAAATATTTTGACTATTCTTTCGTTATCTAAAACAAATAACTTGTTATATTTACATGTAATACACCATTCTGCAGTAATATCCAAAAATATAATTTTATTTTTAGAAAGTAACTCTTTAATTAGATTTGGTTGTTTTTTTATGTCCCAATTTATCCAATTTACTTTACTAGTAGAATTAGAATTTAAACTTTCAAAATTAAAATTTTGTAATAAAATTGAAAATAACCATATACCTGTTAAAAGGAAAAGAGTTGCCATAAACTTTTTAAAAGTATTTAACCATTTGCCACTTTTGGGGAAAATTCCTATAAATTGAGGAAAAAAATAAAATAATATAAGTGGAGCTGAAAGCCCCAAAGACATAATCTGAAAAACTAAAAGTATGTTAAAATAATCACCTGACAAAGCTAATGAAACAGCTGTACCAACAAATGGAGCAGTGCAAGGGGTTGCTAGTAAAGTCATCAAAAATCCAGAAGAGAAATCTCTTAAATTATTCGTAGAAAATTTATTAATATAAAATAATATAGAACCAGGTAACCTAATCTCAAAAACACCAAGCATACTTAAGCCGAAAGAAAAAACTAGTATTGTTAAAAAAATTAAAAAGTATTGATTTTGAAACTGAAACCCCCAACCAATTTGATAACCGGCAAATTTAAAAGAAATAGTTAACAAAGACAATAAAAAAAATGAACAAAAAATCCCAGAAATCTGAAAAAAAATACTTTTTCTTATATATGATTTTTTGTTATGAGCCAATGAAACTAAACTAGTAAGTTTCAAAGATAGAACAGGCAATACACAAGGCATAAAATTTAAAACCAGACCAGCTAAAAATGATATAATTATAATATTTGTCAAATTAAAGTTATATATCTCTTTATTTAAAACTTCAAAGTTTTGATAAATATTAAACTTTTTACTAAATATACTTAATTTATAGTTATTGCTATTTAAAATTTTGTTCCCTAATTTATCCAGATTAAAAGTAATAAAAAACTTATTTTTTGAGTAATTCAACTCTGCTTTTGGAAAAAATTGAAAATCTTTATTTTCAATAATCATCAATGTTTCATCGGTTAATGAAAATTTATTTTTCAATTCAATAATTAATCTTTTCTCTTTTAAAAAAGCTTTGTTTATAAAATTACTTTTAGAAGGAACTGTTGAGAGAAAACTTTTAATTTTATCTTCTTTAATATTATCAAATTTAGTTTTTGATGAAAAATTCACATAGAATTCTTTTTCAACTGGAATACAAATTTTATTGCATACTTGTGCATCAAATTTAAGAGTTCCTTTAATAGGTTTTTTTTCATCTGTTACCTCAATTTCAACAGGAAAAATAACTTTATTTTTATATCCAAAAGTTTTTATATCAAAAAATTCAAATTTCATTGGTGCTGGGAATAATAAACTAACCTTATTTATATTTGATACATTGTTCCAATTTAACTTAGGAGGTAAACCTGCCATTCCAGGATTTTCCCAATATATCTTCCAATCCTTTTCCAATTCGACAAATATTCCTGCCAAAAATATTTTTTTTTCTGAATTATAATTTGAAACCTTAAACTCTATTTTATATGGGTCTATTGAACTATTATTTAAACTTAGATCCAAATTTTTACGATTTTCGCAATTTGCGTTTAAAGAAAAAATAATAAAAAAAACTGATAATAAAACTCTAATCATAATTTATTATTTTATTAGATAAACTTATGAACTTTTCAAGAAATACTTAATTTTTTTTTTTTTTATTATTCTTTTAGTATAGAATAGTATTATGAATGATAATCTGATTGGTCAATTCTTAATCGCCATGCCTGGATTACAAGATCCTAGGTTTCAAAAAACAGTTATCTTAATCTGTGAATATTCAAAAACTGCTGTTATGGGTTTAATTTTAAATAAACAAATTTATAACCTAACACTTGGAGAAATTTTAGATTATAAAAAAAATGAAAATTCAAAAAATAATTGTTTCAATGAAGCTATTTTTTCCGGTGGACCTGTTCATACTAAACAAGGATTTATATTACATTCAAATGAAAAGCTTTATAACACTACTGAAAAAATTTTACAGAATGTTTGTCTTACAACTTCAATAGAAATTTTAGATGATTTTGGATTAAATAAAGGACCTTTGTCAAAAAAAATTTTCCTTGGTTGTTCAGTTTGGGGGTATGACCAATTTCATAGAGAAATCTTAGAAAACTCTTGGTTAACAATTGATGCAAAAGAACAAATAATTTTTAAAAACTCGTCAAATCAACCTTTTTTTTGGGAGTCTTGTATGTCAGAGTTAGGTATCAAGAGTGAAAACTTAGTCTCTTTTTCTGGTAAAGCTTAAAAATAATTTTTCAACTCTTGTTTTGTAAACAAGTTACTATTAGGTCCAATAATTGATAAGACAGGTTTTTTATTTTCTAATACTCTTTCTAAAGCCCGTTCTAACTGAGATAATTCCAATTTTTCTATCATATTTAAAGCCTCTTTATCAGTAATAACTTTATTAAATGTGAAAATACTATGCACATTTGTTTCTAATCTACTCATTGACCTTTCTTGGTTCATTAATAAGCCTGATTTTAATTGTGCTTTTGCTCTGATTAAATCTTTTTCTTTTATATTTCCTTTCATTTTTATTAATTCTCTAATCGAACACTCTAAAAGTTTCTCAACATTTTCTGGAGAACATCCAGAGCTAAATCCAAAAGTCCCCGAAGAAGAATACTGAGAACAAAATCCATAAATACTGTAGCATAAACCTCTTTTTTCTCTTATTTCTTGGAATAATTTTGATGACATTCCATAACCAAAAATTATTGTTAATGCTCTCAAAGCAAATCTATCTTTATCAGAATTACTCAATCCTTCTAAGCCAAACATAATATTTGTTTGTTCAAGATCTTTTTCCTCTAAAAATTTTCCTGATTGCCATTTATAAATAGGTTTTTTAGTCTTCAACCCGTTTCTTAATCCTAAAAATTTTTTACTTACATGTTTTTCAAACTGCTCTTTATTAAAATTACCACATATTCCAACTATCAAATTTGAATTATTGTAAAATTCACTGGAGAACGTTGTTAAATCATTTTTGTTAAATGATTTTACGGACTTTTCTGTTCCCAAAATTGATTTTCCAAGTGATTGACCTTTAAAAGAAGTTGACATAAAATTTTCATAAACTTTTTCATCAGGCATATCATTATATTGACCAATTTCAGAAATTATAACTCCTCTTTCACGCTCAATTTCATCTTCGGGGAAAGTTGAATTAATTAGAATATCAGAGAGAATATCTACACCTAAATTTAAATTTTCAGGGAGTAATCTTACGTAGTAAGCAGTTCTTTCTTTACCCGTATAAGCGTTTATATCACCGCCGACATCTTCAATTTCACGTGCTATTTGATATGCAGTTCTTGCTTTTGTGCCTTTAAAAGCCATGTGCTCAAGCATGTGTGCAATACCAACTTGATTTTTTTTTTCACTTACACTTCCTACATCAAGCCATAATCCTAATGATACTGTTTTGGATTTAAATTGATCAGATAAAATTGTAATTCCTGAATTTAATTTTTTTAAACTAATAGTCATCATTTTCTCATTTGATTAATTAAATAATTTTTAACTTTTGATATATTATTATCAATAATTTTAAATTTTTCTTCTTTTTTTAAAACATCACCTAATCTTTGTGGAATTTCTGGATAAAAAGTTAAACTTTTAAAAATAGTATTCGGAAATTTCGATGGATGAGCACACGCTAATGAAATAATAGGTAAGTTGTTTTTAAGTTTTTTTTCTTGTTGAGCTAAGAAAATTGATTTTATACCGACAGCAGTATGAGGGTCTATTATATATTTGTATTCCTTATGAATATATTTTATTGTCTGCAAAATTTCATTATCACTAACACTAAATGATTCAAAATATTTTGAAGCCTTTTCTAATTGTTGCTTATCTAACTCGTAGTAATTATTATCTTCAAAATTGTTCATTAAAAAATTTAATTTATCTGGATTTCTGTCAAGCAGTTCAAATAAAAATCTCTCAAAATTACTTGAAACTTGTATATCCATACTAGGACTTAATGATGGGATAACATCTGTTTTTTTCATAATACCATTATTAAATAATCTTGTAAGAACATCATTTCTATTTGAACCACAAATTAATTTTCTTATTGGTAAACCCATTTTTAATGCTATCCATCCGGCAAGAATATTACCAAAGTTACCAGTGGGAACAGAAAAAATAACCTCTTTTTCTGGAGCCCCCACCCTAAAAGCACCATAAAAATAATATACTATTTGAGGTATTAACCTAGCCCAGTTAATAGAATTTATAGCAGATAATGAAAACTCATCTCTAAATTCAATATCATTAAACATAGATTTAACTAAAGTTTGACATCCATCAAAATCTGATTTTAATGCAATTGACTCAGTTCCTGGTCCATAAATCGTAGTCATTTGTTTTTTTTGGACATTAGAAACTCTTTTATGTGGGAAAAAAATAAATATATCGATATTTTTTTTTAATTGAAAAGCTTGTAATGCAGCTGATCCTGTATCTCCACTTGTAGCTCCTAAAATTACAATTTTCTTTTTTTTCTCTTTTAAAACCTCATCAAATAACTTTGATAGATACATCATAGCATAATCTTTGAAAGCTAGAGTGGGTCCATGAAATAATTCCATCAAATATAAGTTTTCTTTTAATTTAACAATTGGTGCTACCTCTTCATTGTCAAAACTGGAATATACTGACTTACTTATAAAATCTATTTTTTTTTCTAAATTTTTACCTACAAATTGTTTAATTATCTCTGATGCTAAATTAGGGTAATCTAGATTTTTCATTTGAAGTAATTTTTTGTAAGAAAAACTTGGCCAACTTTCAGGCATATATAAGCCTCCATCTCTAGCCAAACCAGTAAGCAAAACATCATCAAACGATAAGTTTTGTTCACCACCTCTTGTACTTGTATATTTTATTGAATCAGCCATCTCAAAGTTTCTTAAAAAAAAGTCTATCTACTGAGCGATGAAAAAGTATGTAAATAATTAAAAGCACTAATGCCAAACTGTACCATGTTATAGCATATGATAAATGTTGATTTCTTAAATTTGGCTTTCCATTAGCCCCTATTGGTATTTTTATTTTACCTTCATCCCTTATTGCATCAACATAATATTCACTAATAGTATCTATTTTTTTAAATTTTAAAAAATTGATTAGTTCATTTGGGTTTATTGTAAACCAAAATCCTTTATTTGGTTCATTTTCTGGTACAAAATATCCTTTTTTTTGAGGAAAACGCACTATACCATTAATTTGAATTTCATTTTTTAACAAGCTGAATTTTCTTTTTTCAGGATTTCTATAACCTTCAGAAACCCAACCTCTATTAATAAAAACAATTTTATTATTTTGCATTCTGAAGGGTGTAACTACATGAAAACCAATATTACCCTCATATGTTTTACCAGATATATAAATTTCTTTAGCATTTAAAAAAGTACCTCTAAATTTTACCTTTCTAAATTCTAAATTCTCGTTATTAGAAATATTTTTTGATAAGTCAAGCAATTTACTGGAAGACTGATTTTGATAATATTCTATTAAATTTTCTTTCCAGATTAGTCTGTACACCTGCCAACTTCCGAGCAAAATTAAAATTGGAAAAACTATTAACAAAAAAAGGGTAGGGAAAAATAATGGTTTAAAAATTATTTTTGTATTCAAAAAATTAAAAGACATTTTTTAAAATGTAATCATTAGCTATCTATGCACCCCACCAATAAATACATACAAATAAAAATAACCAAACAACATCAACAAAATGCCAGTACCATGCAGCGGCCTCAAATCCAAAGTGATGATCGGAGGTATAATGCCCCTTAAGCCCTCTAAAATAGCAAACAATTAAAAACAATGTTCCAACAATCACATGAAATCCATGAAATCCAGTTGCCATATAAAAAGTAGAAGCATATATGCCATCTGTAAAACTAAATGCAGCATGTGTATACTCATATGCCTGAAGTGCAGTAAAACTAATACCCAAAAGAATTGTCAAAAACAAACCCAAAAGAAAATCTTTTCTGTTATCAAGTTGTAAGGCGTGATGAGACCAAGTCACTGTACATCCTGAAAGTAATAATATCATTGTGTTTATCAAAGGTAAATCAAACGGATCAAAAGTGACTATGTCTGCTGGTGGCCAAACTCCGGTATCAGGATACAAACTTGAATCAAAAAATGCCCAAAAAAAGGCAACAAAAAACATAACCTCTGATGATATGAAGAGTATCATTCCATATCTCATTCCAATTTGAACAATAGGTGTATGATGTCCTTGGAACTCAGCTTCTCTAATAACATCTCTCCACCAGAAAAACATTACTGTTAAAAGCATTAAGAACCCAGCAATAAGAATATATCCACTGTAAAGATAATCATGCATGTACATCGCTCCGCCTAAAGCAAGAGTAAAACCTGCTGCAGAACCTATTGCTGGCCATGGACTTGGTTCAACTAGATGAAATTGATGTTTTTGATCTCCACTCATAATTTAGTTCACCATTTTAATTTTAAAATACAACAAAAAATAAAAAAATAATATTAATAAATTAAGTTTAAACATTTTTATCTTCAGATTTCAAATTTACTTTAAAAAAAGTATATGAAAGTGTTATTTCTTTGATATTTTTAGTATTTTTCTGTTCGTAAATTTTAGGATCAATATAGAAAGCTACAGGCATTTTTACCTCTTCTCCAGGTTTTAACAATTGTTCTTCAAAACAAAAACAATCAACTTTCATAAAAATTGATCCAGCTTTAGGAGGTGAAACGTTAAATGATGCTGTTCCAATAATTGACTTATTAGATAAATTTTTTGCTTTATAATAAATAACTTTTTGAATCCCTGGTTCTATCAAGATTTTTTCTTCTGGCGCTTCAAATTTCCATTTCAAATCTCTTGATACATTTGCATCAAATCTAATCTGAATTTTAGGCAGATCACCATTAGAGCCTGGGGCTATACTAGCTCTTTGAACAGTTCCACCATAACCAGTAACTCTACAAAAAAGATCATAAAGAGGTACAGATGCAAAAGATAAAATTAACATTCCCAAAACCAGAAATGATAATAATATAATTGAATTTTTATTTTTAAAGTTTAATGAACTATTTCTCATTTACCAACATTCATCCTTAAAATTGTAATCAAAAAAAATAGTAAAACAAAAAATAGTATTAAAAATAAAATTATTAAGTTTTTATTTTTTCTATTTTTATAAAATTTTGCTATATAATTTGGATCTAGATTTTTATTCATAATAATTTAAAGATTAAAATACATCTTATCTAATGGAATAACCAAAAATAAAACAAATAGATATATTATAGAATAAACAAATAAATTATGACCCATGCTATTTGAACTTTTTAAAAATTTCCAGGATCTTCTAAGAAACTCTAAACCTAAAACAAGTGAAAAAACTAAATATATCTGACCATTAAATCCAAGAAAAAAAGGCAAGAGTGAGAAAAAAAATAATACTAATGCGTATAAAAAAATTTGTTTTTTTGTACTTTTAATCCCCGCTACTATTGGCATCATTGGAATATTTGCGAAAAAATACTCATCTTTCTTTAAAATTGCTAAAGCCCAGAAATGAGGAGGTGTCCATAAAAAAATTATCCCAAATAATATGAACGGCTCAAGTGATAAATTTCCTGTTGAACAAATGTAACCAATTAAGGGAGGGAATGCACCTGCAGCTCCCCCAATTACTATATTTTGAGAAGTACTTCTTTTCAAAAAAACCGTATAAACCACTGAATAAAATATAATAGTAAATGCTAAAAAGAATCCTGCTAACCAATTTATTGCTAAACCTATAATTGTAATAGATAAAATAGAGCCAAGAATTCCAAAACCAAGAGCATCAGATGGCAGAATTTTACCTTTTGGGATTGGTCTATTTTTAGTTCTTAACATTAATTTATCAATATCACGATCATACCATTGGTTTAAAACACCAGAGGAACCAGCGCCAATTGCAATTGCAAAAATACCAATTATCGAGAGTAAAGGGTTGATTTTATCATAAATAGAAAAATATCCACATACATAGCCAACTAAAGATGTAAAAACTACTAAAGACATCACTCTTGGCTTCATCAAATCAAAAAAATCTTTAGGAGAAGCTAATTCAATTGCAATTACCTTATCCTTTTGTTGAGCAATTATATTTAACATTTAGTCAATTTTTACCTTATCTTTGGAAAATCTGAAAATGTGTGAAATTCTGGAGGTGAAGTTAAAGTCCATTCAAGAGTTGTACCTCCCTCATTCCATGGATCATTGACTGTTCTTCTTTTTGCAATAAAAGCCTCTAAAATTAAATAGAAAAATACTAATGTTGCAAAAGCACTTATATAAGAACCTATTGAAGCAACAAAATTCCACCCTGCAAATGCATCAGGATAATCTACGTATCTTCTTGGCATACCAGCAAGTCCTAAAAAGTGCATAGGGAAAAAAGTCAAATTTACTCCAATGAAAGTTAACCAAAAATGAATTCTTGCAAGAAAAGAATTATATTCATATCCAGTCATTTTTGAAAACCAATAATAGAAACCTGCAAATAATCCAAATACTGCACCTAAAGATAATACGTAGTGAAAATGTGCTATTACATAGTATGTGTTATGTAAAACTACATCTAATCCTGCGTTGGCTAAAACAACTCCTGTCACGCCTCCAACGGTAAACAAAAATATGAATCCTATTGCCCACAACATTGGAATTCTAAACGTTATAGAGCCACCCCACATAGTTGCAATCCATGAAAATATTTTGACACCTGTTGGCACTGCTATAACCATTGTTGCTGCAGTAAAGTATGCTCTTGTATCAATTGACAGTCCTACTGTGTACATGTGATGAGCCCATACAACAAAACCAACAACACCAATTGCTACCATTGCATAAGCCATTCCCAAATAACCAAAAACAGGTTTCTTCGAAAAAGTAGATATAATCTGACTAACGATACCAAAAGCAGGGAGTATCATGATATAAACCTCGGGATGCCCAAAAAACCAAAATAAATGTAAAAACAATATAGGATCCCCTCCACCTTCAGGTACAAAAAAATTGGTTCCAAAGTTTCTGTCAGTTAATAACATTGTAATTGCTCCAGCTAAAACTGGTAAAGAAAGAAGCAGAAGAAAGGCAGTAATAAGCATCGACCAAACAAATAAAGGCATTTTGTGCAAAGTCATTCCAGGGGCTCTCATATTAAAAATTGTTGTTATAAAATTTGCTGCACCTAGAATTGATGAAGCACCTGCAAGATGAAGTGAAAATATAGCTAAATCCATTGCCATACCCGGTGAACCTGATGAACCGGATAGAGGGGGATAAATTGTCCAACCAACTCCTGCACCACCATCTATTACCGCTGAAAGCAGTAACAAAACAAAGCTTGGTGGTAACAACCAAAAAGAAATATTATTCATTCTAGGAAAAGCCATGTCTGGAGCACCAATCATGATAGGTACAAACCAGTTACCAAATCCACCTATTAAACCAGGCATAACCACAAAGAATACCATGATTAAACCATGAGCAGTGGTAAACACATTCCACATATGTCCATCAGCCATATATTGAACACCTGGATTCATTAATTCCATTCTCATAAAAATGGACATTCCACCACCAATTATTGCTGCAACAAGAGCAAAAATTATATACATAGTCCCAATGTCTTTATGATTTGTTGAATACAACCATCTTTTTACAAAACCAGAGGGTGCTCCGTGATGAGCTGTATCATGCAATAAATTTTTCGACGAAGTTGCCATTAGTTTCTCTCCTTAACCATTTAAACTAATTATTATTCATTACTAACTTATTTTTTTGAATATCGTGTTTAGCAAACTTTTGTTTAGCTTTCTTCAACCATTTATCATATTCACTTTTATTTACAGCTTTTATTACAATTGGCATGTAAGCATGATTTACTCCACAAATTTGATTACACTGTCCATAATATTTTTTTTCTCCCATAGGAATCTCAGTCCAAATTTCATTTATTCTTCCAGCAAAGGAGTATGTTTGAAGCGCCAGAGAAGGAACAAAGAACGAATGCATTACATCATTTCCTGCTATGAGAAATTTGATTTTGGTACCTTCTGGAACAACTAAAGGATAATCAACATCCAACATTCTTTTTTGATCACCTTTAATTTCATTTTCAGGTATCATATAAGAATCAAATGCTAACTTTTCATCTGGATATTCGTAATTCCAATACCATTGATTTCCAGTTACTTTCACAACCATATCAAACTCTTTATCTGTTTCTTGAATATATAAAAGTTTAAAAGATGGAACTGCTATAACTACTAAAATAATAACTGGTATCACAGTCCATAAAATTTCTATAATTGTATTATGAGATGTTTTAGAAGGCTTCGGATTTTTATTTTCTCTAAATCTAATGCAAACATAAATTAGCAATCCTAAAACAAACAGAGATATTAAAGTTATTACAATCAGTAAAAAATCATGTAAATCAGTCGAAAGTTCAGCAATTATTCCAGCAGGCTCTTGAAGATTTAACTGCCAGGGTTTTGGTTCACTTGAAAAAACTATCGAAGGGTAAATAGTTAAAACTGGTAAAATCAAATAAAATAATTTTCTAATCATATGCCACAATTGTTGTTTGTTCTGTTATTAATATAATATATTCTTTTATTATACTTTTTAAAGGAAAATGCCAGAGAAAATAACAATTTTTTTATGTTTTATATTTATAATAAGTTTGAATAACCTATATAGTAAAATATCTCTGATTAAATAATAACGAAAGATTGAGTAAATACAAAATGGAACAATTATGAAAAAAAATAAAAACTTAGAAATTACTGATAAATTATTTTTTGAAAATAATGATATTTCAAAAGATAAAATATCCAAAATGCTAAATGAATCGCTTTTGAATTTTGACGATGGTGAGTTATATTTAGAAGACTCTCATAATGAAACATTTCTATACGATGACGGTAGAATGAAAAATGTTTCTTTTAATAATTCTCAAGGTTTTGGAGTTAGGTCAATTGCCGGAGAAATAAGAGGGTATGCTCATTCTTCCGAAATTTCTGAAAAAAACATCTTTAAAGCAATAGAAACAATTAAATCAATTTCAAAAGATAGTTACAATAATAATTTGTCTTTAAATAATATGCATAGAAACGAACCGTTGTATACTTCTCAAAATCCTCTTCAAAACACTGAATTCTCAAGAAAAATAAAAACTTTAGAAAATATAGATAAATTTGCAAGAAACTTAGATAGTAGAGTGATTCAAGTTTCAACTTCATTATCTGGTTCCTATAAGGCTATTCAAATTTTACAATCAGAAAATTTATCAACTGCAGACTTGAGACCTCTAGTAAGATTGAATATTCAAATAGTAGTTCAACATAAAGGAAGAAGGGAGTCTGGTAGTTCTGGTTATGGTGGAAGAACATTGTATGATCATTGGCTAAAAGAGGAGAATTGGAAAAAACAAGTTATTGAAGCGTTAAGAATTGCTACACTTAACTTAGAGTCAAAACCTGCACCAGCTGGTGAAATACCAGTAGTACTTGGCTCAGGGTGGCCTGGAGTGATGTTACATGAAGCTGTTGGCCATGGACTTGAGGGTGATTTTAATAGAAAAGGTTCTTCAGTTTTTTCAAACAAAATCGGAGAAAAGGTTGCTTCTGAAGGTGTAACCGTTATTGATGACGGAACTATGAAAAATAGAAGAGGTTCAATCACAATTGATGATGAAGGTACACCCTCAGGAAAAAATATTTTGATAGAAAATGGTATTCTGAAAAATTATATGCAAGACAAACAGAATGCTAGACTTATGAATATGAAGCCAACTGGGAATGGAAGAAGAGAATCTTATTCTCATTATCCAATGCCAAGAATGACAAATACTTTCATGGCTAATGGGAAATACGAACCAGAAGAAATTATATCTAGTGTTAAAAAAGGTGTTTATGCCGTCAATTTCTCTGGAGGTCAAGTTGACATCACAAGTGGAAAGTTTGTTTTTTCTGCATCTGAAGCTTATTTTATTGAAGATGGAAAAATCATTTACCCACTAAAAGGTGCTACATTGATAGGTAATGGTCCGGATGCTATGAACAAAATTAAAATGATTGGAAATGATTTAAAACTTGATGAAGGAATTGGGACATGTGGTAAAAATGGTCAAGGTGTTCCAGTTGGAGTGGGACAACCATCTTTACTTATGGAGGGCATTACAATAGGTGGTACAGAAACAAGTTAAAAAACTTCTTTTTCAAATATTTTATTAATATTACCTGACCAAACGTTATTATATCTCTCTAACAACTCTTCTGCAGATGTTTTGTCATTATCTATTATGTTTAAAAGAGGGTCTAAATATTGAGTTTCTGAAATGCCCTTTTCATCTAGGTTGTTTCGTCTTTTTAATCCTTGATATGAAATATTTAATATTTCTTTGGCTATTTCTTTTATTTGAACTTTACCAATAAAACCATTCAAACCTTCTTTAGCTGCAGAAAGTCTCGCTTTTTCTAAAATATTAACTTGCATGAAATCTTTTGATAAATTATAAGCATCATTTAAAGATTTTTCATCGTAAAGAAGACCTACCCATAATGCTGGTAAAGCACATATACGACTCCATGGACCTCCATCGGCTCCTCTCATTTCTAAATATTGTTTTAACCTAACTTCAGGAAAAGCTACAGTTGAATGATTTTGCCAATCACTTAAAGTTGGAAATTCACCTTCTAATCCATCTAATTTACCTAACATAAAGTCAGAAAAGCTCTGTCCAGAAACATCAATATATTTACCATCTCTATATACAAAGTACATTGGGACAGACATTAAATATTTAGACCAAGATTTATAACCAAAATTATCCATAAAAATATTATTTGGTACTCCTGTTCTATCCTTATCTGTGTCTGTCCATACAAAAGCTCTTTGAGACAAAAACTTGCCAGGTTTACCATCTAAAAAAGGTGAATTAGCAAATAATGCTGTAGAAACAGATTGAAGTGCAATTGAAGTTTGAAATTTTTTTATCATATCTGCTTCACTACTATAATCTAAATTAACTTGAATAGTGCAAGTCCTTAACATCATATCTAGACCTAATTTACCAACTTTTGGCATGTATTCTCTCATAATTTTATATCTTTGTTTGGGCATCCATTTTATATCATTTCTAGACGATTTTGGATCATGACCCAAACCTAAAATTAATAGTTCAAAATGATCTGCTATTTTTTTCATTAACTGAAGATGTAATCCAGCTTCTTTGCATGTTTGATGTAAGTTTTTTAAAGGTGCTCCAGAAAGTTCAAATTGACCACCTGGTTCTAGTGAAATAGAGGAGCCTGACACATGCTTTAATCCTATTAAGTTATCTCCCTCTCTAATTTCACTCCAATTATCATTGAGTGAAATCTGATCCAAGATCTTTCCTATACCAAATTGTCCATTATAATCTGTTCTCTCATAATTATCTTTATTAAAAATAAATTTCTCATGCTCAGTTCCAATTAACCAATCATTTTTTTTCTTCTCACCAGATTTAAACCAGTCTATAATTTGATCAAATTCTAATTTTTTTTTATTGTCTGACATATGAAATACAATAGTATGTTATTTTACTTAATAAGTATTAATTAATAATTCAAAAAATGCCAATAACTTAATGCCACCACTATAGCTGTATCGCATCTTAAAACTCTTGAACCAAAGCTTATTGGTATCACAAAATTTTTAGATTTTAAAAAATTAATCTCACTTTTCGAAAACCCTCCCTCAGGGCCAACCAAAATAGATCTTGTACAATTAAATTTAGATTTTATCTCGTTAAGATCTACTTTTGTTTTTAAGGTTTCATCTG
This sequence comes from SAR116 cluster bacterium AG-426-I14, assembly GCA_003210055.1. Classification (GTDB taxonomy): domain Bacteria; phylum Pseudomonadota; class Alphaproteobacteria; order Puniceispirillales; family Marisalimonadaceae; genus AG-426-I14. The sequence continues at coordinate 42,581 of QCNS01000006.1, read as the reverse complement.
CATATAATATATTAGCTTTATTATTCCAGTTATTAATTAAACTTTCTAATGTCACAGGGGTGCTAATTTTTGGAATAGTTAATCTCTCACTTTGTTCAGTAGCCTCTTTAGAAATGAGATTTAATCTGTCAATATTTAATCTCCTAACAATTGTTCTTTCAGTAAGAACCGGACAAAATTTTGAGACACCAAGCTCCGTTCCTTTTTGAATTATATATTCAGTTTTATCTTTTTTAACAGGAGCAAAAATAAGATTTAAATCAAATTTATCTTCAATCCTTTTAAAGGCTTTAAGTGGTTTTACAATAAATAACTTTTTTTCATAATTAATAATTTTACACTCAAACTCTCCATCAGTTTCATTAAAAATGTTTATAACGTCATCAATTTTGCATCTCATAACGTCTTTCAGATAATGAGTATCTTTGAAGTTTAAAGAAATTAAACTATTCAATTCTAGTTTATCTTTATAATATAATCTTATTTTTTTTTTATAAGTTTGATCCATAGATTAATTTTTATATTATTAGTTTAGTTTAAAGTTGAATTTTGCATTATTTTTAAAATTATGAAATCAAAAAATTCAGATATGCCAATCAATGGTTGGTGGGATATTTTACCAGCCTCTAGTCATAAATGGGTTAGATTGGGAAGATTTGATAGACCTATAGGAAGCTGGTTACTTCTTTTGCCTTGTATTTGGACCTTACCACTATCAAGTCTTAAAATAAAAGAAGTTCTATATTTATTTTGTATTTTTTTTCTTGGATCTTTCATAATGCGTGCCTCTGGATGTGTTATTAACGATTTATGGGATAAAGATATTGATAAAAAAATATCTAGGACTAAAAACAGACCAATAGCTAATGGTGAAATCTCGGTAATTAATGCTATTATATTTTTAGGTGTTTTGCTCATTTTAGGGTTAATTTGTTTATTAAATTTAAATAAAGCAACATGGATTGTTGCCCTATTATCAATTCCTATAATAATTATTTATCCCCTAGCTAAGAGATTTACAAGATGGCCTCAAATAGTCTTAGGAATTGCTTTTAGTTGGGGAGTTCCAACAGCATGGGTAGCAACTGGTGGTCAATGGAATCTAGGTGTTTTTTTTATCTACTTAGGTACTGTTTTTTGGGTGATTGGCTACGATACTATTTATGGCTGTCAGGATAGATATGAAGACAAACTTTTTGGAGTCAATAATACAGCAATTACAATGGAAAAATATTTAGCTAATTTTGTAAAAATAACTTATTTTATTTCTATATTATTTTTTTTGTTTGCTGGCATTTATTTAAAACTTCATTTTGGCTGGTTTGTAGGTGTTTTATTTATGGCAATACACTTATTTCTCCAAACTCTTAAACTAACCGCAATAAACAGAAATTTGTCTTTGAAAATCTTTCAATCAAATAAAATTGCAGGCTTATTTCTAGCAGTAGGATCTATAAGTAAATTTCTATAATTGTACCTTTGGTCTAAAAAATAAATCTACTAAAATCATGTGAGGAAAAGTTAAAGCTGCCAAACCTATAAAAGTTAATTTTAATGTAGCATCTGTAATTGAATTAGTTTGAATTAATAAAAAGAGAATAATTAATCCAATTAACCAACTACTAATAGTAAAGATTAAAAATAATTTCAAAATAGATAATTTTGATAATTTTTTTTGTAGTGCTGGGATTATTCTTTTTATGTGATTTGTGCTGTGAATTAGAGAAAAATAAATGGCAAATGCTACTAGCGTAGGCAGAAAGTAAATAATGGATATAATAAATATGTAAATCATAATATAATTTTTATCAAAACTTTTCCAATTAAAGTAAATATGTAATGGACATGAAAATACCCAAAGCCACATCCCTATTTCTAAAAACTCCCATACTTGATCTGAGTTATTACCCACTAAAACTTTATATATTGCGTTTACTTCGGACATATTGCAGTAACTCAAGCCATAAATAATTATTCCACCGTTAAAATATCCACTTAAATAATATGTAAATTTTTTATTCCATTTTGAGTCTCCTAAACCAAAATGAAAAGTGCTTATTAACAAAAAAAGAGATAAGGCAATTTGAGGATAGTAATACCAAAAAATAACAACTAAAATTGACATTGATAAATAAGAGGACAAAAAAATAAATTTACTTTTATTACTGTTATAAATACCGACTGACATCCCAACAGCAGTATCTAGTGCACCGTGTGGTAATCCAATAATCAAAATTAATAAAATTGATAGATAATCCCACCATTCAAATGTGAATAATATATCAGCCATATAAACTAACTTTAATTAACGAAATTAAAAAGACAACTTTTGGTAATTTTTTTATAACTTTTAACCATATCTTAAAGTCTGATTTTCCAGACATAAACCTAGCCATCTCATCTCCACTCAAATTTTTTGTTAAATCTATAAATAAATTTGGAATTGATATTTGTTTTTTGTTCAAAACATCAATAAATATTTTGTCCATATATAAGTCAAATTTATTATGTATTTCATTCGTGATCTCTTTTTTTGATTTTATTTGGTTAACAATTTTATTTATTTGGTATTGAATAAAGTTAAAAGTATATCCTGAAGATGGCTTTGTTGCACCTCCTCTGGTTCCAATATTTATTGAATTCTTATTTTGCAAACAAATATAACTCATAGGAATTACACCTGTTTCCTGGTGTATAATTATGTAATTATTAACTTTTAAAATATTTTTTAAATATTTTTTAATTTCTTTTATATAAAATGACTTATTCTCTACTTTATTTGAAAATAAAGTTGATTCAACTAATGCTCTTTTTTTTGAAAAAGGTAAAAAATAAATAAAATGTATACCTTTGGACTGATCACACCTAAAATCCATTAAAATAGCTGTTTTAAAATCAAATTTATCCTCATCACATTCAATTTCAATGCCATGAAAATGTTGTAATAAAATATTATTATCGAAAATAGGTGGCCTACTATCGAAAATATATTCGCCACTTAACTTTTTTCCCTTTACATAATAGCTGTTCTCTTTTTCGATAACTTTGTTATGAAATACATTAACTTTTAATTTTTCTGCAATGGATTTAGATTCTTTTAACCAATTGTTTTTTCTAATGACACAGTATGGGTATTTTTTAGAATGAAATATATTTTCATTATGATGATTAATAATTTTCCAATTATACCATGTTTTAACAGTCTTATTTGATGATTTTTCAATTTCTTCACTTTTCCAAAATCCCCAATAATGATCATTTTTTTTATCTTCAATTAAAGTGTATAAATTAATAGTATAATTTTTTAAATTTTTGGCTTGCTTTGCTAATGATAATCCTGCACAACCTCCACCAACAATATCTATCACATTTTTCATTTTTTAATTTCTTTTAAATGACAATGCAAATTTTTATTATGAATTGGCATTTCAGACCTTTTATAAATAAGCTCTTCACAAATTGTAAAAATTGTAACCTTTATTTTTTTTAATACAGAGGTATACACTCTACCATCATACCAACTAAAAGATTTTCTCTCTAAAACAACAGCTATTTCTCTATAAACGTTTGATGCGACTGCTATAGCAATTCTTATTTTGAATGGCAAAAAATATAAGCCTTTTTTACCACTGGAGTAGTATTGATCAGAAAGCAAGATAATTTCTTTTATCTTTTGAATAATGATTTTATTTTTTTTAAAATTTAATTTTTTATTTTCGGCAACATCTCTAATTTCTTTAGCTGAAAGGTTTGAAGTTTTCGATACCGGTAAATATCTTCTACCTATTTTTGCATCCTCTAAAACATCTCTAGCAATATTTGTTAATTGCATTGCAATACCCAAATCTATAGCAAATTTTCTTGCATTTTTTTCTTTACATTCTAGAGCAATACACATCAAAACACCTACGGTACCAGCAACTCTGTAGCAATATTGAATTAATTGATTGTTATCATTAATGTTTACTGTTCCTTGATCAAAAATTAAACCATCTAACAAATCTATTATTGCAATTTTTGCCATACAGTTGTTTTTTAAATACTCTGGCATATTAATTTTAAATCTATTCAAACTTTTGTAATCTTCTTTAGTGATTAAATTTTTAATAGAAGTAAGCTTTTTTAAAGCAATTGGTTTGATTTCTTGATCAGCAATATCATCTAGTTTTCTGCAAAATAAGTATAGGTCAGCAGCCCTATTGAGATAATAATCTGGTAAAATTTTTCCAGCCCAAAAAAAACTTTTTCCGTTTTTTTTGAAGAGACTTAATTGAATCATTCATTTTTAATTATATTTTCTACTACTTTTGCAGATGATAATACACCAGGAATACCTGCACCAGGGTGAGAACCTGAAGCTGCAAAATATAAATTTTTCAAATGTGGATCTTTATTATGGTATCTAAACCAAGCTGATTGAGAGAAAATTGGTGCTATAGAAAATCCAGCACCATGTTTAGACCTATAATTGTTTTTAAAATCTTCAGGTGTCATCCAAAACTCATTACATATTTTATATTTTAAATTTGGTAAAATAGTGCTATCTAAAGCATTAATAATTCTATTTTTCAGTTTAAGAGCCTCTTCACTCCAATTTACTTTACCTTGAAGATTTGGAACAGGACATAAGACGTAAAAACTATCACAATTTTTTGGTGCAAAACTTTTATCAGTAGCAGTTGGTCTATGAATATATAAAGAAAAATCATCTGTTAAAATTTTTTTATCAAAAATATCTTTCAACAATCCTTTAAATCTTTTACCCATCCAAATTGTATGATGTGCAACAGACGGATATCTTTTTTTTGTACCAAAATAAAAGACAAACATTCCCATAGAGTATTTTGTTAAAAATTCAGGCATGAATTTTTTTCTCTGAAAAAATTTTCTTTTTCTTAAAATCTCATCATAAAAAGTTGGAGGATCTCCATTGAAAATTAATTTATCACATTTGTAGTTTTTTCCATACTGATCCTCAACTGAAATTATACTCTTTTTATCTAAATTCACCTTAATTATATCAACATTTAATCTTATTTTTACATCATTTCGAATCATCAATTGCTTCAATTCTTCTATGATTTTTCCTGTTCCTCCAATACAAAAATGAACACCCCAATTTCTCTCTAAAAAGTGAATAAGAGCATAAATGGATGTTGTATCGAATGGATTTCCACCAACTAAAAGGGGATGTATTGAAAAAGCAGATTGAATTTTTGGGTTTTTAAAATATTTCTGAACCAATTGTGAGACTGTTAAATAACTTTTTAGCTTAAATAAACTTGGAATCTGCTTTAACATAAAAAAAAATGAACTAAAGGGTTTATCAGATAATTTTGTAAACCCCACATCAAAAATATTTTTGGATACTTTTAATAATTCTTCATACCTTTCAGCATCTAATTCAGAAAATTTGGAAATTTCTTTTTTTGTATCACTGATTTTACGACAATAGTCAAAAGATGTATTATCATGAAAGTAAAACCTATACCATGGATCTAACGATACAAAATTTAAATATTTTTTTCTATCTTCATTAAAAAGTTTAAATAATTCATCAAACATGAATGGAGCTGTTATAACTGTTGGACCTGCGTCATGTTTAAATCCATTCATGTTAAAAACTTGAGCCCTCCCTCCTATTTTATTTAGCTTTTCTAGTAAGGTTACTTTATAACCTAATGCTCTCATTCTTAAAGCAGAGGCTATTCCACCAAAACCAGATCCTACAACTATGACTTCTAATTGTTTTTTAGGTGACATTATTTAGTTATATATGATTTAAAAGTTGATTTTAACAAAAAAAAACCAGCCTGTTACCAGGCTGGTTTATAAATAAGTTGGTTATATAATGTATTAAGCTTTACTTTCTGCTGAAGCACAAGCCCATACAGCTAAACAAAAACCAATTTTGTTTAATACATCTGCGATGTTATAGATAAGGTTCATTGTGGCATCATCTGTTCCACCAGCAAGGTAACCTAAGAAATAACCTAATGGATATATTGCCCATCCAATAGTTACAATCCAACGCATTGTATTAAATGCAGACTGAACTGATGCAGGAGCGTCAGCAGCACTAACTTTACCAGCTTCACCAGCAAATATCTCATACAGAATGTATATCCATCCCGCCATACCTACTACGAAACCTATAGTTGCATTAATCATTCCTGCTTCGCCAAGATATCCACCGATTAACATTACTAGTGAACCAATGAATAGTCTCCAGAACACACCACCAGCAACAGCGGTACATGCAGCTAATATTAGATAAAACTCAACCATTTGTAATGGAACTGTTACTATCCAATCTACATATCTAAAAACAGTTGGTGAGGCTTCAGTAGCCGCCCAAATTTCTCTCATGTAAAAATAATGAACTGCAGCAACAAGTGTTACTAAGCCACCAACAACCATTGATGTTCTCCATTTTCCACTAAATCTAAGTGACTCTAAGAAGAAAAATGCAGTAGCAGCAACCATTGCAATTGAAATGATCCAAAAAGATATACCTACTGCATCTTTTGGATCTAATGCACCAGCATGGCCATCAGCTAGACCTAATGTTGGTAATCCAGCTAAGAAAGCAACTGGAATTAAATATTTTAAAAAGTTTTTGAACGACATTTAGGACCTCCCCATAATTTATAATTCGCTCTATTCGAATTTAAAAGTTTAAATGTAGTAAACTCATAAATCTTCGAAAGAATAAAATTTTAATAGGTGTTAATCAACAAATAAAAACAATTTTTAGGACTTTATTGTAAAAAAAAAAATAAATAACTGAATATAATGATTTATTTAGTTTCAAATGAAAGTAATAAATTTGACAATATATGAAATAATCTCAAAAATTGATCAATTTTACGTCATTTTTTTGAATGATTATAATTTGCTTTATCAAAAATTTTGTCCTTAATAAATATTATTCCCTTTTACATTTACTCTTACTATTTCCCACGGTGGATTTTTGGGTAAAACGCAATTTATTTGCATTTTTTCAATTAATCCTAAACGATAAGATTTATCTAGAATTATTTTTTTTAACCATTCTTTTAAATTTATATTTCTAATATTTATTTTTTTTTTTAAAAAAAACAGTGATTGTAACTCTGAGAAGTCCTCTAAAGTTGGATTAATAGCCCTTAAATACTTCAATCTTTTTGGACTACCTTCATGAAAGTCATATATCCCACTAACTGATACATATCCATAAACAGGTCCTGAATAATCAATTCCTTCAATTGAGACAGAACCTTTTTTCAATTTAACAAAATTATATGCAATTCCAACACCCTCAGTTAAATGCATAATTTCTAATTGCTTTTTGTTTAACCAAAGTACATTTAACTTCACCCTAGTCCCTTTTGATGGCCATTGTGTCGCTGGTATTGAGCCATAATGTGAGATAGAAGCTGAATATACTACATCACAATCATATAAAATTGCAGGCATAACACACAGATCTTCATTTAATGAAAATTTATTTCTTAATTGAAAAGGAGATCTATTAGAACCTACAGATAATATGGGAACTCTATCGCTTGTTTTTAAATGAACTCCTACTAAGCATTTCCCATTGATAAAAGAGAAAGCTTTTGTTGGTGCAGCATACGGATAGTTAATTGCTCTTTGGTAATAATCTAAACTAGGAAAATAAATCTCAGACAATTGGATCAATTTAGTTCTCATCTACTCTAAACTTAAGTTTTCAGGAAAACCAAAAACTAAATTCATACATTGTATGGCCGCTCCTGATGCACCCTTACCCAAATTATCGAAATTGGATGACAAAATCATTTGTTCTTTAGTCTCATCAAAATAAAAATCAATATGTATAAAATTAGAATTAACCACTTTATCAGGTCTATAAAATTTGTTTTTTGACATAGAATTTTTATATGAAAACATTTTAACGAAATGAAAATGTTCATATTCTTTTTTGAAAATATTTATAATATCCTGAAAATCAAATGCTTGATTAATCCATTCTTTATGTAACGGTAAATTAACTATCATGCCTTGAAAATAATCTGCAACTGACGGAAGGAAGATTGGCTTTTTATCTAACTTATTATGAAACATTATTTCTGGTATGTGTTTATGATTTAAGTTTAGACCATAATAAAAAAATGGTTCAAGATCTTGATTATTATTTTTATCAAAATGCTCTATTAACTTTTTACCACCTCCACTATATCCACTAACAGCATTGATACACAGAGTTAAATCCTTTGAAATAATTGAATTTCTAATTAATGGATTAATTAATAATGTTGCACCACTTGCATAACATCCAGGAACTGATATTTGTTTTGAATTGGCAATTAGCTCCTTTTGTCTTGAGTTAAGTTCTGGTAAACCATAAACCCAATCTGGACTTATTCTATGTGCAGTAGATGCATCAATTATGATTGGTTTTTTAGAAGTTAGTGATTTTGCAATTGTTAAAGCCTCTTTTGCAGCATCATCCGGCAAACAAAAAAAAGTTAAATCAGAAGATTCCATCAATTTTCTTCTTTCGATGGGATTTTTTCTATTGGTTCGATCAATTTTTAAAATATCAATTTTTGGGTGTTTTAGAAGCTTTTCTGATATTTGAAGACCTGTTGTACCCTCTTCACCATCAATGAATATTTTTTTTTTCATCAAAATTAAAACCTTTTAATTATTGAAAGTAATATAACATTATATTAATTAAAAATAGTACACATATTTAAAACATGGAAAAAAATAAAAAACAAATATCATTAAATGATAAAGAAGCTTTAGAACTTATAGTAAAAGAAGCAAAAAAACAGGGTGCTACAGATGTTGATGTAATAATGTCTAAAAGTAAGGGTCTATCAGCATCCATAAGATATGGAAAAGAAGAAACCATAGAAAGATATGACAGTTTTGATATTGGACTAAGAGCCTTTGTAGGAAAAAAAAATAGTAGCATTTCTTCCAACTTGATCACAAAAGATAACTTAATCAAGATTTCTCAAAAAGCTGTTGAAATGGCAAAAATAGCTCCAGAAGATAAATATTCTACAATTGCAACTAAAGAAATGCTTAAAATGAACCCTGTAAAATCATCTTTGGATATTGAATCTTTTGATAAAACAGAGACAGAAATTTTTGATCTAATTAATAATGCTTGCGAGGTAGAAGAATATGCCCTCAAGTTATCAAAAAATTTAAAGAGTGATGGTGCAGAATCATCATGGGGTCATAATGAGATTAATCTTATAACCAGTAATGGATTTTTTGGAAGAAAAAAAAGTTCTGTTAATTCAATTTCAGCAGTCATGATCGCAGAAAAAAATAATAAAATGGAGAGAGATTACGACTTTTCTTCAAAAGTTTTTTTAAATGATTTACTTAGCCCAAAGGAAATAGGTGAAAAAGCCGCAAACAGAGCATTATCGAAAATTGGTTCAATCAAACCTAAAACAGGTAATTATCCAATTATTTTTGATCCAAGGGTCGCGAGATCTATTTTGGGTCATATTGCATCAGCTATAAATGGATCATCAATAGTAAGAGGTACAAGTTTTTTAAAAGAGTTTTATAAAAAACAAGTATTTCCCAAAGACTTAAATATTTTAGATAATCCTCTAATAAAAAAAGGTCCTGGCTCTAGATTATTTGATGGTGAAGGAATTGGTACAAGAAAAACAATCTTTGTTAATAATGGAGTATTAGATAATTGGCTATTAGATATAGGTTCAAGTTTACAATTAAATTTGTCTACAAATGGTAATGCTGTCAGAGGATTAAATGGTTCACCTTCACCTGGGATAAGTAATTTTATTCTAGAACCTGGTAAAAGTAGTCCTGAAGATTTAGTTGCAGATATTAAAGAAGGATTTTTAATTACAGAGTTAATTGGCTCCAGTGTTTCTCTGATCACTGGAGATTATAGTAGAGGAGCAAGTGGATTTTGGATTAAAAATGGTAAAATTTCACATCCAATTTCTGAGGCCACAATTGCTGGTAACTTAATAGATATGTTTAAAGATATGATTGCTGCTAATGATGTTGATTATTCTTTTTCAATGGTTTGCCCTACTCTTATGATAAAAAATATGGTTGTAGCTGGGAGCTGAATTAGATTTGGTAAAAAGAAAAAATTTTAATAGACTTTCGGCTTGGTTTGAAATGATGATATCAGATCATGGCTTCCTGAGACTTCTATATCATAATTTCTTTAAAATAGATGATAATATCTACAGATGTAATATGCCTACTCCTCAAAGAATAAGAAAGTATAAAAATGTTCTTGGAATAAAAACTATAATAAATTGTAGAGGTACTAAAAGAGATGGAGGTTGGCTCTTAGAAAATGAAGCATGTGAGAAATATGGTATTGAATTAATAAACCTAAATGCCAGGTCTAGAGCTGCTCCAGATAAAGAACTTATCATAAGAGCTAATAAGGTGTTTAAAAAAATAAAATATCCAGCTTTGATACACTGTAAATCAGGAGCTGACAGAGCAGGGATAGTGGCTGCTTTATATAAGATCTTGTATTGTGAAGAAGTTCCAAGTCAAGCAAAAAAACAATTATCATTAAAATTTTTGCATATAAAGTATGCCAAAACTGGTATTCTAGATAAATTTATTGAAGAGTATGAAGAATTTATAAAAAAAAATAAAAATTTTCATTTTCTTGATTGGGTTGAGACCGTTTATGACCCCAATAAACTAGAAAAAGAATTTCGTTCAAGCAATTTACTTAATAATTTTTTGTTTAAAATTCTCAGAAGAGAATAACTTAATTTTTAATTAAATTTTGATAGATTTTTGATTCTTTAGATAACGTTTTATGGTTACCCTCAACTATAAGTTTTCCATTATCAATTAAAATAATTCTATCAAAACTTTTTAAATCTTCTAACTTATGAGTTATTGTTATACAAGTTTTGTTCTTTGAAAGGTCATGAAATGAGTTTTTAATAGACTTAGATGTCATTTTGTCGAGCGAACTTGTAATTTCATCTAGAAGTAATATTGGAGAGTTTTTTAAAAAAGCTCTCGCTATGGAGATTCTCTGCTTTTGACCTCCTGAAAGTGTATTACCACCCTCACCAATTATTGTATCATAACCATCAGTTAGACTCATTATATAATCATGGATTTTTGCTTTTTTTGATGCATTTTTTACTTTTTCTGGAGACGCATTTAAATCACCCAACAATATATTATTATAAAATGTATCATTATATATAATTACATCTTGGCTTACCAAACTTATCGTTTGCCTAAGAGATGATAAATCACATTTATTTAATTCATTATTATTTATTAATATTCTTCCCGAAGTAGGATCAAAAAATCTACTTAGCAGTTTTAAGATCGTTGTTTTCCCAGAACCACTTGGTCCTATAATTGCAATTTTTTCACAAGATTTTATTTTTAATGAAACATTTTTTAAAATCATTTCATCTTTCGAATGCATAAATGAAACATTATTAAATTCTATTTTTGGGCCAATAGACATATTTAACTTAAAGTCTTTTTTTGAAATTATCCCTTCAATTTTTGGTTTTATTTCTAATTGATTAAAAATTCTTTCTAATGCGCTCAAACCCTCTTGAGCAACTGTATTAAAAGTACCCAGAGCCCTAGCTGGCTGAGCTAACATAAGTAAAGCTGTTACAAAACCAATAACACTTCCGGGAGACAAGTCACCACTCATAACTCTGAAACTAGCTACATAAATTACTATAGCCACAGCTAAACCACCTAAAACTTCTAAAATTGGTAAAATTTTGGCTCTGCCTTTAACTAAGTTATACATTTTTTCAAACAATAAATTTAAGGAATTATTTATTCTATCTCGCTCTTTATTTTCTATAGAATAAGATTTTATCATAGACACACTTCTAAAAATTTCAGATAAAAAGGAAGTAAGTCCCTCTAAATGTTCTTGTAAAGACTTTGCATAGAATCTCTGTTTTTTTCCAATTGATATAATTGGTTTTAAAGCCAATGGATAAATCAAAATTACGATTATAGATAAAATCCAATCTAACCAAAACAGATAGCAGAAAAGAAAAATAATTGTTAAAAAGTCTTTAATCAAATTATTAATTGATTTTTCTAATCCCTCCCTAATTAAATGAACATCATTCATTACTCTAGATATATGATTTCCAGAAGAAATATTGGAAATAACAGCTACATCTGAAAAAAGAATATGATTTGATAACTTTTTTTGAATATCTCTTCCAATTTTTAGAGAAATTTTTGCAACATGTTTGATTTGCAAATACATAACAATTCCTCTAAATAAAGCCAGCACAGCAATTAAAAATGGTATAAACATCCAATTGCTATTTTTATTAATTAATCCATCAAATATAATTTGTATTAAATAGGGATAAGTAGATGCTGTTATGCTAACTAAAATAAGAAGAATAAAAGCAAATAAAATGTCAAATTTATAAAAAATTACAAAATTATTGTATAGTTTTTTTAAAATCAGTTTATTTATGTTTTTTTTTTTATTCATTTTAATTATCTATTATATCAAATAATGTATAAAAAACTTAATTAAATAAAATTAAAAAAAATAATGAAATTAATTAAAAGAATAAATAAAAGCTCAATTGGACAAAAAATCCTTGGGTTTTTTATTTTTGTTATAACAAAGTTTATATTTTATTCTATAAGATGGAATTGTTTGGATTTAAATAATAAAAATTTAATATTTAAAAGTAAAAAAACTTATATTTTTTGTTGTTGGCACAATAAGTTGTTTTTAGGGCCTCATTTTTTACCTAAACATTTAACTCACAACGTACTTATTTCTGGTCACTCTGATGCATTAGTTACTGTAATACTTTTAAAATTGCTTAAACTTAAAATTGTTTTTGGTTCAAGCATGAAGGGTGGAACAAAAGCATTTTTAAAACTGGTTAAATCAATTAGAGAGGGTGAATGTGTCTCTATCACTCCTGATGGTCCCAGAGGTCCAAGAGAAAAAGTTAAAGAAGGAATTATAAAACTTGCTCAAGTCACTGGAGCACCAATAATACCATTAGTATGGAATACTGAAAAATATAAGATATTAGATTCTTGGGATAAATTTGTGATTCCTTATCCTTTTTCAAAAGGATCGTATATATTTGGTAAAGCTATATTTATAGAACGAAAATTGAGTGAGAATCAATTTGAGGCAAAAAAACAGAAGGTTGAAAACACCTTAAAAAAATTAACTTTATTGTCAGAAAAAAAATATAAATAAGTATAATATGACACTATTAATATACAATTTTTTTTGGAAACTTCTGAAAAGCTTTATACCTAATTATCTGAATTATAGAGTCAATAAAGGAAAAGAAGAAAAAAGCAGAATTAATGAGAGGTATGGAGTATCTTCTAGAAAAAGAAATTCAAAAAAAATCATTTGGCTTCATGGATCAAGTGTTGGTGAGTCAGTAGCAGCAATAGCATTAGCAAATTCAATGATAAAAAATGATTCTTGTTTAAAAAAAGATACGAAGTTTCTAATTACTACAAATACTGTCACTTCAGCCAAATATGTTATCAACAAAATAAAACAAGGTTTTCCTGGTATTCATCAATATCATCCATATGATTATCATGAATTTGTTAAAAAGTTTTTGAAAAACTGGAAACCTGATATGGCAGTTTTTTTAGAGTCTGATTTTTGGCCAAATTTGATTTATCTTCCTACACTAAATAAAATTCCAACTATATTAGCATCATCTCAAATGTCTAAAAAATCTGCAAGATTTTGGAGAGGAATTGGCAAAATGTTAGCAAAAAAAATTTTTAAAAATGTGGATCTAGTCTTAGCAGTTGATCCACAACATGCGAAACTATTTGAAAATTTAGGAGCAAAAGAAATAAGGAGTTTAACTAGCCTAAAATCTATTGCAGAAAAACCGTCAATAAATGTTAAATATGTAAAAAGATTAAAAAAAAATTTATCTAATAAAAAAATAATATTGGCTGCCTCAACGCATCAAGGTGAAGAAGAAGTATTAATTCAACTTGCTAATTCTTTCAGAAAAAAAGGATATAATAATACTATTATAATTATTGTTCCAAGACATGTTAAAAGAAGTCAATCAATTCAAAATTTAATTAAAAACGCAGGTTATGATATTAAATGTAGAAGCAAAAATGAATATCCAGAAAATAATGATTATTTCTATCTAGCTGATACAATGGGTGAAATGGGTTCATTAATAGAAGTTTCAAACTTAGTTTTTGTTGCTGGATCTCTCGTTCCAGCGGGAGGACATAACCCTGCAGAAGCAGCACACTTTGGTAAATGTGTAATAATGGGCCCTTATACAGAAAAATGTAATGCACAAATAAACGATCTGGTATGGTCAGGTGGTGCAATAAAAATCGAAAAAAATAAGTTTTTTAAAAAAAATTTTGTTAATAAAGTAAATGAGCTCATAAATGAGCCTCTTAGATTAGAAGATATGGGTAAAAATGCAATAGAGGCGTCGGGGTATGCCCAATTGAGAGCAGACGAGGCTAGTGAATATCTTCTTGCTATCATGAATAAGAATAAAGCTAAATGATAATTGCTCCTAAATTTTGGTATAAAAGAAATAAAATTTCTCTTTTTTTTTCAATTATCTTATATCCTTTCTCATTATTATGGATATTAATTTTTAAAATAAAAAAAAATCTTTCAAATCCTTACAAGTCAAACCTCATGGTTATTTGCATTGGAAACGCAACTGTTGGTGGCTCTGGTAAAACCCCTTTATCGATTAGTATTTTTAAATGGTTAAAAGAATTGGGATATAAGCCTATTTTTTTAACTGGTGGATATAAAGCAAAAACCCCTGGACCTATGATGGTAAAAATTAACTCAGAAGAGAATATTTTTGGTGATGAAGATCTAATTTTAGCAAAAACAGGACCTACTTTAATTTCAAAAAATCGTTTTCTTGGTATTAAATATATAGAAAAATTTAAAAAAAAATATGACTTGGTTTTGATGGATGATGGATTGCAGAATCATCAAGTCTACAAAAATATAAATTTACTTGCTGTTGATAAAAAATTTTTATTTGGAAATGGATTTTGCTTACCTGCAGGTCCATTGAGAGAAACTTTAAATTCATGCCTTAACAGAATTGATGCGATTATCTTAACAGGTAACAAGAATGAACATAAACCTACATTCAACAAAACTAGTTTTGATACATTTATCTCTGCCAAAAAAAACAAACATCCTTACCAAAGGTATTATGCATTTTGTGCAATAGCTAATCCTGAAAAGTTTATTGATACACTTAAGTTAATGAATTTCAATATTAAGAATTTTCGTAGTTTTCCAGACCATTTTAAATACGAAGAAAATGACATAATCAATATGATAAATGATGCATCAAAATCAAATTTAAAATTAATTACAACAGAAAAAGATATAGTGAAAATAAACGTTAAATTTCATAAATATATAGACATATTACCTATTGAAATTAAAATGTCCGTAAGTGAATTAAAAAAGTTTAAATTGTTTATTAATAATCGAATTAATGCATAAATATTATATATTTTTACTGAAAAAAAAATATGATCGTTACATTCATGACCCAATCGTAGCATTAATTGTTCTCCCTTTTTTTCTTTTTTTAAAGCTATTACCTTATAAGCTTTCGTCTTATCTATGTGGTATACTTGTTCAATTTTTTGCACCGATGACCAAATATAATGCAAGAGTTATAAAACATCTAAAAATCGCATTTCCTAAACTTAATGATGTTGAAATAAATTCTTTAGCAAAAAAACATTGGTTCGTTTTCGGACAAATAATAGGTGAAATGCCTCACATAACAAAATTAATAAAATTAAAACGACTTGAAACTTTTGGTTTAGAAAAAATTAAAAATGGTCCAGCTATTTTAGTCGGAGCTCATATTGGAAATTGGGAATTTCTTCTAAGAGTTGCTGATTTAGCAGGAAGAAAGGCGGGTTATGTTTTTAGACCAATAAACAATTGGATATTAAACAAAATACAAATTTATAGAAATAAAGAAGCGAACGCTGATTTTTATAAAAAAGGAAGACTTGCCGCGTTAGGAATGTCAAAAAAATTAAAAAATAATGAGATAATAGGCCTTACCAATGATCAACTTTTAAGAGAAGGTATAAATGTACCTTTTTTTGGAATTAAAACACCTACACCGCATGCTGCCGCTCTAATGTCTATAAAGTTAAATGTTCCAATTTATATGGTAAGAATACAAAGGTTGAAAGGAATTAGGTTTAAAATGACTATTGAAGATCAGTTAAAGATAAAACTTTCGAAAGAAAATGAAGAAAACGTCTATAACATTACTAGAGCAATTTCTAAGAGAATTGAAGAGTGGATTATCGAAAACCCTGAACAATGGTTGTGGGCTCATAGAAGATGGGGTAAATAAAAAGTTCACTCAAATATTGCGAATTTTTTACCATCTTTAAAAATAATTTTAAACTTTTCCTTAGACTTTGCCTGACGTTTTGAAGTAATTATTTTGTTGTCCAAATCATAATTTATAGTAAAACCTCTTTCTAATATTTTTTCATAACTATTAGCATTAAGAAGTCTAGTTTTTGCATTTAAATGTTCTGACAATTGTTTAGTATAAAATTGCATTAATGATTTAAGTTTATTAGATTTTAATTTCAATTCATTTTCAACTTTCAAAATTTGTTTTTCAGGTTTAATGATTTTCTGTAACAATTTATTTAATTCATTGTTTTTTTCATATATGAGATCTCTAAAATTCAAATTAAAATCTTTAGTAATTATGTCTAACATTTGACTTTTTAAAACCATCAATTGTTCTAAGTGTGATAGCAAGGGTTTGAATGTTTTTAAAGATTTATTATTTGAATTAAGTTTATTGCTTATTGCATAATTTAATCGAGAGGATAAATTTTCTATTTTAAATTTCAAATCCTTGAAAACTGGAACAGATTTTTCTGCAGCCGCTGATGGTGTAGGTGCTCTATAATCTGCGACCAAATCAGTCAATGTTGTATCAGTTTCATGGCCAATAGCTGAAATTATTGGTATTTCACTCTCAAAGATAGATATAACAATTTTTTCGTCATTAAAACACCATAGGTCTTCCAAACTTCCTCCACCCCTTGCAATTATTATTACATCTGGCTTGCAATAATTATTTTTAAAATTAGCGCTGTTAAAACCTTGAATAGCATTTGAAATTTCATTTGATGCATACTCTCCTTGAACTGAAACGGGCCAAATGTAAACATTAATAGGAAATCTTTCTTTTAAAATGTACAAAATGTCTTCAATGACTGCTCCTGATGGACTTGTTATTACTCCAATATTTCTAGGAAGAAATGGGATATGTTTTTTGAACTTTTCATCAAAAAAACCTCTGGATGTTAACTTTTTTTTTCTTTCTTCTAATAATTTTAAAAGAGCACCTTGACCTTCTAATTCAATCTTATCTACAATTATTTGATATTTTGATTGACCAGAGAAAGTTGTAATTTTCCCTGAGCAAATAACCTCCAAACCCTCCTCAGGTTTTATAGGTGAATGAAAAGAATTGTATTTCCAAATAATAGCAGAAATATATCCATTTTGATCTTTTAAATTAAAATAAATATGACCAGATTGTGGGAAAGATGGACGAGATATTTCACCTTTAATTTGTATATATTGAAAATTTTCTTCTACAATTTTTTTTATTGAATTTGAAAACTCGCTAACTGTATATATTTTAGCATTTTTAATTATATCCATATAATATATGCTGGTTCAAATTGTAATAAATTTTATTATGACATATTTTGATTAATAAAAAAATTAAAGAAAGAAATAAATATGAATATATTAATTGTAGGTTCAGGTGGTAGAGAACACGTTATTGCATCTACTTTTATAAGATCCCCACTTGTTAAAAGAGTTGTGGTATCGCCAGGTAATCCCGGTATTAAAGAAATTGCTGAATGTAGAAATATACCTGTTGATGATTTAGATGGATTGGTCAAGTTATCAATCGAAATAAAAGCAGATCTAGTTTTTATTGGACCAGAATTACCATTAGTAATGGGATTAAAAAATAAGCTTGATATTCTCAGTATTAAAACATTTGGTCCAACTTTAGAAGCTGCTAGACTTGAGGGATCAAAAATATTTTCTAGAAATTTTTGTAAAAAATATAAAATTCCTCAACCACATTACTTTGAATGTAAGGATATTCATACTGCAAAAAAAGCTATAAAGTTTTTTAAAGGATTTTGTGTAATTAAGGCCGATGGTTTAGCTTCAGGTAAAGGAGTAATTGTATGTGATAACCAAGCAGATGCTACTGAAGCCGCAAAGTCAATTTTGATCGATAAAATTTTTTCTAAAGCTGGAGATAAAATTCTTGTTGAAGAAAGATTAGAGGGTGTCGAGGCAAGTGTATTTGCGTTATCTAATGGCAAACAATTCATTCTGATTGGTACAGCTCAAGATCATAAAAGGGCATTTGAAAATGATAAAGGACCTAATACTGGTGGAATGGGAGCTATTTCACCAGCTCCATCAATAAATAATCAGATTTTAGATAAAATAGTTAAAAAGGTAATTAAACCAACAATAAATGGTATGATCAAAGAAAACACTCCTTATGAAGGGGTTTTATATGCGGGTATAATGATAACAAAATCTGGACCAAAGCTAATAGAGTTTAATTGTAGACTTGGTGATCCAGAAGCTCAAGTAATTTTACCAAGATTTAAATTTGATTTTTTGAAACTAATTTTATCTCTAATGAAAAATAAAAAGATTGATAATAACATCAAACTTCTTTCACCAGAAATTGCTATAACAGTTGTTATGGCAAGTAGAGGATACCCTGGACATTTTGAAAAAGGTTTTGTTTTGCCAAATCTAAAAAAATATAAAAAAGATAAGAAAATCAAAATTTTTCACTCTGGAACAAAATTGTCTAATAATAAAATCATTTCTAATGGAGGCAGAATATTTTCAGTAACTGCACTTGGTGATAACGTAAAAGATTGTAGAAAGAGAGTATATAGAGTTCTAGAAACAATGAATTGGCCTCATGGGTTTTTTCGAAAAGATATAGGTAAAATTATAGATAAAAAAACTATTTCCTGATATTAGCAAAAAATTTTTGCATTATTCGATTTATTCTTTTTTCTTGAAAACCAAAAAAAATTTCTAAGTCAGTTTTTACATTCTCATTATAAAAAACCTTTAAACCATTTTCTACAGATCCCATTTTTTTATCTTCTAAACCAAAATAAAGATAATTTAACCTGCTTTGTAAAATATAACCTGAGCACATCACACATGGTTCAAGAGTTACCCATATACTGCAATTATTTAAGTATCTTCTTCCAGTTGTCTTTAAAGCTTTATCAATAGCTAAAACCTCTGCATGAAATGTGGGGTTATTATAAGTTTCTACTAAATTATGTGCTTTTGAAATCACCTTATTGTTTTCATCAATAATTACTGCACCAACAGGTACTTCATTTTTTTTATATGCAATAAGAGCTTCTCTTATTGCTAGATTCATAAATTCTTTTAACATATATTCATCCTACAATATATTTTAAAACTTAGACAAAAATTATTTAGCAAAAGGTTAACATTGACAAATTTAATTAGAATTTCAAAAAAATTATCTAACTCTGGCTTTTGCTCAAGAAGAGATGCTGAAAAAATAATTTTGTCAGGTAGAGTCAAAGTGAATAATGAAGTTATAAAGTCTCTTTCTATGAAAATTTCATTGGATGATATTGTAAAAGTAGATAACAAAATTATTAAGGTGACTGACAAAATAAGAATATGGCTGTATCATAAAAAAAAAGGTTACTTAGTGACCAATAAGGATCCTCTTAAAAGGCTAACTATCTTCGAAGATCTTAAACATAAAATAAATATCAAATTTATTTCTGTAGGTAGATTAGATTTAAACTCTGAAGGTTTATTAATTTTAACTAATAATGGGGATATAGCTCGAAAGTTAGAGTTACCTACCTCAGGTTATTTAAGAAGATATAAAGTAAAAGTTAGAGGCGTAGTCGAGAAAGGTAAATTAGATTCTCTTAAAGATGGAATTAAAATTAACAAAATAAATTATGGTTCAATAATATCAAAAATTATTAAGCAAAATAAAAATAATACTTGGTTAGATGTTTTATTAAAAGAAGGTAAAAATAGAGAAATTAGGAAAGTTTTTTTGCATTTAGGTTATAAGGTTAATAGGTTAATTAGAATCTCCTTTGGTCCTTTTTACTTAAAAAATATAAAACCTGGAGAAGTAGTAGAATTAAAACAAAATAAAATTAAAAATTTAATCTGATATTTTGGTATTGAATGTTATGAGAATTGTTGGAGGAAAATATGGAGGTTTCAAAATTAATTCACCAAAGAATTTTCAAATTAGACCAACTTCAGAAAAATTAAAAGAATCTATTTTCTCAATTATAGAGTCACAAAAGTATTCTAATTGCATTGAGGGTAAATTATTTTTAGATTTATTTACTGGAACAGGGTCAATAGGATTAGAAGCTTTTTCTAGAGGAGCAGATACAGTTTATTTTATCGATAAAAATCCACAATCTATCGAACTTTCAAAAAAAAATATTATTAAATTAAACTTATTTAATCTTTTAGAGAAAAAATTATTTTTATTGAAAACAAATGTTTTGAATTTAAATAATATTTCATTACCTGTATTTGATTTTATTTATATTGATCCACCCTATAAAACAAATTACTTCAATAAAATTTTAGGGAGTTTGATTAAAAATAAAAAATTTAAATTCTGGCACTCTGATATTTTTAGAAACTGATAAAAATTTTAATTTTTTTCATAAAGATTTTAAAATACTAGCAACAAAAAACTATGGTGTTTCTTTCTTACACATTTTAAAACCAATTCTTCATTGTCTTTGAAACATTTTTTCTAATTGATTAATAGTTAATGAAATATAGGTAGGCCTACCATGATTGCACTGACCAAAATTAGGTGTTTTTTCCATTTCTCTTAGTAATCCATTCATCTCTTCCAAAGTTAATGATCTTCCAGATCGAACTGATCTATGACAACAGATATTACCCATAATCAGATTCATTTTTTCTTGATAGTCAATTGGAAGACCCGTAATTAAAATATCATCAATCAAGTCAATTATAACATTTTTAATATCATACTTTTTTAATAATGATGGGATCTCTCTTACCAAAATAGAATTGTTACCGAATTCTTCAATTGAAAAACCTAATTGCTTCAGAAGTTCTGTATTTTTTAAAATCAAATCAAATTGTTCTAGGTGTAAATCTACCACAATAGGAATTAATAAATATTCTTTTTGGATTGTTTGATTTTCTAGAATAGATTTATATTTCTCAAAAACAATTCTTTCGTGAGCTGCGTGTTGGTCTATTAAAATTATACCATTTGAAGAAATGGATATTATATAATTTCTTTGAAACTGATATAATGCATATCCTAACGGGAAATCTTTGTCCTTTTCTGATAAATTATTATCATTATTTTCTATACCAAAGTTTTTTTTCACCATTGGTTCTAAATTTAATTCCCCAAAAACGTTTTGATGTTCAAAAGTATTTTTTTTATATAAATGTTGATTAACCGATTGAAATTGTTTGTCATACATATTTGGAAACTGATTTAGATTTATTTTAGATTCTTTATTTAAAGTTGAGGATATTGAAGAAATAATAAAACTTTTTACAAATTTATAATCTTTAAATCTTACTTCCATTTTTGTAGGATGAACATTAACATCTACAAAGTGATTTGGTACATTTATAAACAGACAATAAACTGGGTGTCTTCCTCTCGGAAGCGTTTCCTTGTAAGAAAGTCTAATGATACTTGAAATACCTCTATCTTGAACAGCTCTTCCATTTACAAAAATAAATTGCTTAGTTTGATTAGCAAAATTGAAAGTAGGAAAACCTATTACTCCAGTAAGAGAAATTTTGTCATTGTACAAAAGTTTTTTGCTAGATAGTTCAATCGTATTTTGTAAATAATCATCACCAAATAAATTTTTTAACCTATTTTTAAATCCTTCTTTGTTTCTATTTTCTTTAGGTAAGTATAATATCTCTTTATTATCAATTTTTACTTTAAACTCTATGTGAAAATTAATTATTGATAATCTTCTGATAATTTGAAGGGATTGAGAATTTTCTCCATTATTTGATTTGAGAAATTTAAGTCTTGCTGGGACTGCAGAGAATAAATTAAGAACAAGAACTTTAGTACCCTTGTTTCTTGATGAAGGGAAAATTTCTTTGATTTCAGATTCTATACATTTTATTCCCCATGATTCATTTTGATTTTTTTTATTACTCTCTATGACAAGCTCACTTACAGAGGCAATAGATGGTAAGGCCTCCCCCCTAAATCCAAGAAAGTTTAAATTAAATAAATCATCATCAGTTAACTTTGATGTTGCATGTCTTTCGACACTTTTTTTAAGATCATTCTTAGCAATACCCTCACCGTCGTCGGAGATTAAAATCTCAGATTTGCCTGCATTATTTATATTTATGTGAATTTCTGATGAATTAGCATCAATAGAATTTTCTATTAATTCTTTAATCACAAAAGAGGGTTTTTCTATTACCTCTCCAGCTGCTATTTGATTTATTAGATTTTCTGGAAGTTTTCTTATCCCCATTCTATTTTATTCAACATTAATTTTTTTATTCTCTATAATGTTTATTGATGGCGTTGAACCAGTTAGGTAAGATTTCATTTGTTTTTCATTATTTCTTAACCTTTGTGACTCTTTTTTATCATCAACAACTACTCCAGTCTTAGGTGTTTGTCCAAGAAGTATATCTATACCTGTTCTTTCACCTAAACTGATACCTAATGTCTCTTCATCAACCAGAGCTCTGATGTTTTTTGGAACATCAGAGTTATCAAACAGTTCCTCTAAATCTTTGTTTTCAGCATTTTTACTTTCTATAATTAAAGTTTCTTCTTTTCTAGAATTTTCCTGTTTTTTAAAAGAGTCAGCATCAATCCCAAATCCCGGGGGAACAATTAGAGAAGGAGTTTTCATTACAGAGTATTCATCAGGAACATATTTTTCTTTACCTAAAGCTTGTCTCAAATCGGTACATGCAGAGTTGGTAATAAAAAGTGAAATTAAAATAAAGATTGAAAAAAAGTTTCTAACGTTAAATAAAATTTTAAAGCTCATTTTTTTTTCCTTTAATTAAAAATATCTCATTATACAGATATAATATCACACCTACAAAAATGACACTATCAGCAATATTAAATGTAGGCCAATGCCAATTTAAATAATGAACATCAATGAAATCAATAACTTTCCCATGAATAATTCTATCTAACGCATTTCCAATAGCTCCACCTGCAATTAATATATAACCCATTGCACTCATATTTGGCAACTTTCTAGAATACCAAATTAAACAAAAACTAATCAAAAAAGCAAAAATCGTAAAAAAATATCTACCAGGTGTACCAAGGTTTTGTAACATTCCAAAAGAAATTCCATCATTCCAAACCGGTGTGAATGATAAGAATCTGTTTATTTCAAAATATTGATTTTTTAAAAACAAATATTTAAAAGCAAAAATTTTTGTCAATTGATCTAAAAAAACAATTGTTATCAAGAGAAATAGTGATTTAAATAATGTTAAATTATTTTTCATTTAACTTTTTGAATCAAAAACGACCTTACATCTAGGACATAATTTACTTTGAGTATCAACAGAAGTTGAAATCTTCCAACATCTCTCACATTTCATACCTTCTGCTTTTTCTGTGAAAATCTCTATATCATCTTTATTTTTGTTAGATTTAATGTTTAAAACAACTTCAGAACATATGAAAATTTCTGATAAATCTAAATTTTCTAATATAGTGCCAGTCTCTTCATTTACATTTAATGTAATTTTTGCATCGAGACTTGATCCAATTTCATTAGTTTTCCTTTTTTCTTCCAACGCATTAGTTACTTGAAGTCTAAAATCACGAATTTTGTCCCATTTTTGAGAAAGATTTAGATCTATCAAATCTTTATTTATGTAAAAGTAATCTTGGATATGAACTGAGTTCTTTGGGTCATTGTAGCGAGTTTGCCATGCTTCTTCAGATGTAAAACATAAAATGGGCGCTAGCCATGTAGTTAAAGAATTGAATAAGATATCTAAAACAGTTCTATATGACCTTCTTTCTATACTGTCTATGGATGCACAATAAAGTGTATCTTTTCTTATATCAAAATAAAATGCAGATAGATCAGTGTTACAAAAATTATGTATATCTTTGTATATGTCATTTAAACGAAAATTTTCACTATCATCTTTTATCTTTTCATATAATTGAGCAACTCTATTTAAAACCCATTTTTCGATCTCTGGCATTTCAGTAAATTCGACTATTTCTTTTTCATTAAAATCCTTTAATGCACCTAACAAATATCTTAGGGTGTTTCTTAATCTTCTATAATGATCTGCATGACGAACAAGAATTTCTTTTCCTATTCTTAAATCGTCATAATAATCAGAACCGACTACCCATAATCTTAAAATATCAGCTCCAAAATCCTTAAGAACTTCTTGAGGAGATGTAATGTTTCCTAATGACTTGGACATTTTTCTACCCTGTTCATCTAAGACAAAACCGTGAGTCAGAACAGCGTTAAAAGGTGCTTTACCCCTTGTTCCACAGGATTCTAATAACGATGAATGAAACCAACCTCTGTGCTGATCAGTTCCTTCTAGATACATTGATGCTGGCCAAGTTAAATCTTCTCTGTCTTCTAAAACATATGAGTGAGTAGAACCTGAGTCAAACCAAACATCTGCAATATCATTTACTTTAATGTAATCTTCTGGATTATAATCATCACCTAAGAAATATTTTTCTGGTTTAGAAAACCAAGCATCAGCTCCCTCTTTCCTGAACGCCGCAACTACTCTATTTAATACTTTTTCATCTCTCAATGGTTCTAAAGTTTCTTTATGATAAAATATAGCTATAGGAACGCCCCAGGCTCTTTGTCTTGAAACGCACCAATCAGGTCTATCCTTTATCATGCTATATAATCTGTTTGCGCCTTGGTCAGGAAAAAATTTCGTATCATTTATCCCTTTTAAAGCCAATTTCCTAAGATCATTTTTTTCCATTGATATAAACCATTGTGGGGTAGTTCTAAAAATTAATGGAGCCTTCGAACGCCAGCTATGAGGATAAGAGTGGACTAGACTACCTCTTCCTATCAGTGCTTTATGTTCCACCATCAAATCTGCAATTTTTTCATTATCTCTGAGAACATGCATCCCTCCAAATAATGGAAGATTATTTTTCAAGTAACCATCGTCTTCAACAGTTTCAATTACTGGCAAAGAATTTTTAACTCCTAAGTCAAAATCATCAGAACCATGACCTGGAGCAATATGAACAAAACCTGTCCCTTGTTCGGTAGTGACAAAGTCAGCTTCAAGCAAAGGAACTTCAAAATCATAACCCAACTCATACAAAGGATGTCTTAAAACTAGTCCTTCAAAGTCTTTTAATGAAATTTTTGATACAAGTTCAAAATCTATAACTTTTGTTTCGCTTACAAAAGTTTCTATTAAATCACTTGCT
Organism: SAR116 cluster bacterium AG-426-I14; assembly: GCA_003210055.1. GTDB lineage: Bacteria > Pseudomonadota > Alphaproteobacteria > Puniceispirillales > Marisalimonadaceae > AG-426-I14. The sequence continues at coordinate 16,941 of QCNS01000006.1, read as the reverse complement.
ATTATAATTTTGTCATTAACAATAGCTAATGAATCTTCTGATACTGATTTTACTTGAATCAAAGAATATTCAAAATGTTTTCCATATGCTACTGCCCTATTTCCTGGCATAGTCCACGGAGTAGTTGTCCAAATCACAACATTGCAATTTATTAAACTATCATTACTAGCTTGTTTAATTGGAAACTTTGCATAAATAGTTGTGCTAGTATGGTCATGGTATTCAATTTCAGCTTCTGCAAGAGCAGTTTTTTCTACTGTTGACCACATGACCGGTTTAACGCCTCTGTACAAGCCACCATTCAATAAAAATTTACCTAATTCAGACATTATAGTAGCCTCTGACTCAAACTTCATCGTTGAGTAAGGGTTTTCCCAATCCCCACAAACTCCTAATCTTTCAAATTCTTCAGATTGAATTTTCATCCATTTAGATGCAAATTCTCTGCATTCAGCTCTAAATTCTATTAAAGGAACTTCATCTTTATTTTTTTTCTTCTTTCTGTAATTTTCTTCAATTTTCCATTCTATAGGTAATCCATGGCAATCCCACCCTGGGACATAATTTGCGTCTTTGCCTAGCATCGACTGAGATCTATTAATTATATCTTTTAAAATTTTATTTAAAGCATGCCCAATATGTAAATTTCCATTCGCATATGGTGGACCATCATGAAGTATGAAAGGAACACGATTTTTTCTTTTATTTCTAAGTAACTTATAAAGACCAATTTTTTGCCAAATTTTAAGAATCTCTGGTTCTTTTTTTGGTAAACCAGCTCTCATAGAAAACTCAGTTTGTGGAAGAAAAACAGTGTCTTTATAATTTGTCATTTAGAAAACTCAAAAATTAAAATAATATTTCTTAATAACATTTTTTGTATACTTTTCATTAATTATTTAATGTCATGATTTTTTTTTGCAGATATGACATCATTTTTTATTTGCTCTTTTAAATCATTTAATGAATTAAATTTTTTTTCAGTTCTTAAAAATTCTCCAAATTCAACATATAAACGCCTTCCATATAAATTATTACTATCATCATTTAACAAATGTGTTTCCAAAATGGTTTTACTACCTCCAATTGTTGGCCTTTTGCCAAAGTTAGAAATAGAAGGTATAAAATTTGAATCAACTTGCATACCATCATCTGACATGATTAAAGTTTTACTAATATAAACACCATAAATTGGCTCTATAATGTCATTAATATGAATATTTGCAGTAGGAAAACCAATTGTTCTTCCATTTTTATTTCCGTACTGAACCTGCCCTGTAATATACCAAGGTCTTCCTAACAAAGATGAGGTCTTAATAAAGTCACTATTTTTAATTGTTTCTCTTATAATTTGAGAACTATAAATTTCATCATTTTGATTTCTTTTCAAATTACATATTTTTGGATCAATATTAAATTTTTTGAAAACTTCATTTGAGTCTTTTAATGAACCAGTTCTATTTTTTCCAAACCTAAAATTTTCTCCAGCCCAAAGCTGATCAATTTTTAAAAAGTTTTTTAATATTATTTCTATAAAATTTTCAGGTTCTAAATTTCTTAGTGTTTCATCAAAAGTAAGTATATAGTAGTAATCGACACCAAAATTTGCCATTTGCCTTTCTTTTTCAATATCATCTAATATTTTAAAATTAACTTTTTTTTTTGAAAAAAACTCTCTCGGATGAGGATCAAAAGTGATTACTGAAAATGGTATATTTCCTTTTTTAGCTTCATCTTTTGCAGAGTTTAATAATTTTTGATGTCCTTTGTGAAGCCCATCAAAATTACCTATCGCAGCTATAGATTTACTATTCCCAAGATTTTCAACTTCAAAATTTTTTCTGTATTTAACTAAAATCTTTTTCATAAAGCATTTTTTATATTATAAACTGATTAAAACGTATATAAAATATATAAACATTTTGATACAATTATTTTCATATCATTGGAACTCAAAATTTAAAAATATTTTTGGAGGATAATTTTGATTGAAAAGTCATTTGATCTAGACGTAGAAATTTTAAGTAATATTGTTGCAAATTTTATTGAGGTTTTTATATCTTATGCTGGTCAAATAATTGGGGCTACTTTAATTCTAATTGTAGGTTTCTATTTAGCTGGAAAACTAGGAAGAGTAGCAAGAAAAAACTTAGAAAAATTCAAGAAAATTGATCCCTTAATTGTTCCAATTGTTGGGAATATAGTTAGATATGGAATAATAATTTTAACTTTAATTGCAGTTTTAGGGCAATTTGGAGTTCAGACAACATCTATTATAGCTGTCCTTGGAGCCGCAGGTTTAGCAATTGGTTTAGCTCTTCAAGGAACTTTGTCAAATGTTGCAGCTGGCGTGATGTTGTTATTATTAAGACCATTTAATACTGGAGACTGGGTTGAAACTGGAGACATCTCTGGAATAATCAAAGAAGTGGGGTTATTTACAACTATAATAAATACATTTGACAATGTATTTATTTCTATTCCAAATTCTACAATCTGGAATAGCGTTATCATTAATCATTCTCATCACCATACTAGAAGGATCGATATTGATATTGGAGTTGACTATGAATCGGATATGGAACTTGTCTCAAAAACTCTGCTAAATCTTGCTAAAGACGATAGAGTAATAGACAAACCAACCAAACCACAATTTCTGGTAGTTAAATATGACGATAGCTCAATAATAGTCAGATTAAGATTATATTCTCATACCAAAAATTGGTATGCCCTTTATACGGACTTGATGAAACGTCTAAAGCCAGCTCTCGATAAAGCTAAAATTGAAATACCATTTCCACAAAGAGTAATTCATACTAAGAAATAATATATGAAGACCACAAAAAAAATTAATACTGGTGATTTAGAACTCACTGCCAAAAATATTTCTAAAGGGGAAATTAGAAAAAAAAATCGATTTGCTTTTAAAAGATAAAATTACACTTGATGATGAAGAGCTTATTTTTATGCGAAGGAAAATTATTCCCGATAAAGGAATTGGTAAAGACATTTACATTTTTGCTTATGGTTCACTTTTATGGAATCCAACCTTTGAGTATGAAGAACAGTTTCCAGCAATTATTTATGGATTTCACAGAAAGTTTTGTATGAAAACAAATTTAGGCAGAGGAAGTTTTGAAAATCCGGGTTTGATGTTGGGTCTAGATAAAGGTGGTTCATGCAAAGGTATTGTTTATAAATTAAAAAACAATAATCAAATCAAAGAAATTGATCTTTTATTTAAAAGAGAAATGGTTACTGGCACATATATCCCAAGACTAGTAAAAACTAAAATGAATAATGGTAATACTGTTACTTCATTAACTTTTATAGTTGACCAAAAACATGAAAATTATGTTTCAAATCTTACCATTTATCAGACTGCTAAATTAATTTCAAAAGCACATGGTTTTTTAGGAAGTTGCGAAGAATATTTAAATTATACAGTTTCAAGTTTAACCGAATTAAATATTATCGACAAAAGAATGAATGATATTTACAATTTGATAAAACATAAAAAAATTTAATGTTAATATATTTATAAAGTAAATGGGATTTCTAAAAAATGGTCAATGGGTAGACCAATGGTATAACACAAAAAAAACTGATGATAGGTTTGTTAGGCAAGATCCACAATTTAGAAACTGGATAACTTCAGATGACAAAGATGGTTTTAAAGCTGAAAAAGGAAGATATCATCTATATATTTCACTAGCTTGTCCATGGGCACATAGAACATCTATCTTTCGTAAAATTAAAGGACTTGATGAAATAATTTCTGTTTCTATCGTGCATTGGCTTATGGGAGAAAATGGTTGGACTTTTGAGTCAGATGAATACACAACACCTGATTTAGTAAATGGTTCAAATTTTCTTTATCAAGTTTATACTAAAGCAAATCCAGATTACTCTGGCAGAGTTACTGTGCCAGTTCTTTGGGATAAAAAAAATAAAACAATTGTTTCCAATGAGTCATCGGAAATAATAAGAATGTTTAATTCTGAGTTTGATAAAATCGGAGCCATTCCAGGAAATTATTATCCAAAAGAACTTCGTTCAGAAATAGATAGTATAAACTTAAGAATATATAACACTGTTAACAACGGTGTATATAAGGCTGGATTTGCGACATCACAGGAAGCTTATGAAGAGGCAATAATTCCTTTATTTAATACATTAAATTGGATTGAAAATAAACTGTCTAAGAAGCGTTATCTCTTAGGAGATAAAATTACTGAGGCAGATTGGAGATTATTTACTACCTTAGTAAGATTTGATTCTGTTTATGTTGGGCATTTCAAATGTAATATTTCAAGAATTGTTGATTATCCAAATTTATCAGCATATTTAAGAGACCTTTATCAATATCCTGGTATTTCTGAAACAGTGAATATGAAGCATATCAAAAAACATTATTATGGTAGTCACGAAAAGATAAACCCATCGCAGGTAGTTCCTATAGGTCCCAACATAGATTTATCTTTACCCCATAGAAGAGAAAACTTGAATAAATAAAATTCAGTTTAAATCAATTGTAATACCAATTTTCTCGACATCCTTTTTAATACTTCGCCAATATTTTATAAACTCTACTCTGTTTAGATCAAAAGAATTTTTGTAACATCTTAGAGTTTGTTTAGATTTTATCTTTTCTCCTTTTTTTGCATTTTTGAAATCATAATAATATGCAGTATTATTTGGTTTTATAATTAATTTAAATTTGTTTAACTTTTTACCCCCCCAAGAAAACACATCCTCTATTCCCTGTATTTCATGTAAAATAGTATAGATTTCGTTATTTGTTTCTAAAGTCAGAGCTCCTGCACTAATATTATTTGTTTTAGAATCTGGAAAATATCCAACGTTTAAAACATGCGAAGAGCTAAAAAATGTTACACATTTCCATTCAAAAAATTTATAAGTGATTTTTTCTTTTTTCTGATTTTTAATTTTTTTAAACTTATCTTTTTTACTTGGCTTTTCAACTTCTTCTGTTTGAACTAGGTTTATAACCCTATCAGAAACATTAGAGACTTTTTCAGAAATTGATTCAACCTCCTTGTCAATTGCACAAGAGTTAAGAATGAAAATTACAAAAAAAAATAAAATTAATTGATATTTCATAGCAAGTATTTAAAAACCTCTTTCCCTATATTAGATGACAATTAATACTTCATCTGATTATAAAATGAATACATAAAAAAAAATGAAAATAAACTGATTTCAAGTTTTTTATGTAAAAATAATAAATAAATTTTATATAGAGATATTGATAGTTGGTAGGGATACCCGGAATCGAACCGGGAAGCCTTGCGGCACTGGTTTTTGAGACCAGCGTGTTTACCAATTTCACCATATCCCCAATATCTTATAAAAAGTATCAATTACTTTATTTATTGTATATATTTTTTTGATATAAATAATGATGTATTCAAATATTAAGAATTATATAAAACTTACTTACGAAAAAGCACTTTCTAATTCAAAAAAAAGAATAGCTAAATATATTTTATTTTTTTTTGCTGTAATTGAGTCAATCATTTTTCCAATACCAGCAGATCCTCTGCTTGCCTTCATGGTTTTAGCAGAAAAGAAAAAATTTTTAAACTTAACAATTATATGTACTTTAGGCTCTGTGTTGGGAGGCATGATCGGATGGTTAATTGGATATTATTTTGGGAATGATATTCAAAATTTATTCATTTTAATACCATGGATTACAGAAGAAATGTTTTCAGAAGTATTATCAGCTCATAATGAATACGGTAACTTAATAGTATTTTTAGGTGCTTTTACACCTTTACCATTTAAAATTATATGTGTATCAAGTGGAATTTTTGGAATAGAATTAATTAATTTTTTAATAATTGCATTTATAGGTAGAGGCCTGAGATTTTTTATTATTAGTATCTTAGTCAAAAACTATGGAGAGCAAGCAATAAAGTTTGTAAATGAAAGATTATTTCTAATTACTACTTTGATTGGGGTAATAATCATTTTAATGTTTTATTTTTAATTATGAATTTTAATAGCAAATATTTACCTCCTTTTTTATCTTTATCATCTGCAATTGCATTATTATCAATCGCTTATTTTCTTGAGTTTTTTTTAAACTTAATTCCTTGTGATTTGTGTCTTCAACAAAGAGGAATACATTTTTTTATAATATTAGTTTCAATCATATGTTTAATTAGTATTAATTTTAAAAAAATTAATAAACTATTAGATTTTTTAATAATTATTCTTTGGTTTACAAGTTCAGTTTTTGCTTTTTATCATTTTGGTATAGAAAAGAAATTTTGGTCAGGATTTTCTAGTTGTACATCTAAAATAAATTTCAACGAGGATACTTTGAATAATATTCTGTCAACAGACACTTTGAGATGTGATAATCCACAATTTGAGATATTTAATATTTCTTTGGCAGGATGGAATAGTTTAGTTTCTCTAATTTTATTTACAATTTATATTTCTTTATTATATCTATTTAAGAAAAGGAAATAATAAAATGAAAAGTACAATTGACAAAATTTTAAGGGTTGATCATGCAGGAGAAACTGGAGCCTCGAAAATCTATGAAGGTCAAATAAAAGTTTTAGGAAATACAGAAGTAGGTCCCATGTTGAAACATATGAGGGATCAAGAACAAGAGCATTTAGATACATTTCATGAATTACTTAATAAGCATGAAACAAGGCCAACGGCACTAATGCCACTATGGAACTTTGCAGGATATTCACTTGGTGTTGTAACTGCATTGATGGGGAAAAAAGCTGCAATGGCATGTACAATAGCTGTGGAAGAAGTAATTGGTAAACATTATCATGACCAAGCTGAGAGTCTTACTGAAAAAAAACATTCAAAATTAAAAAAAACACTTCTTAAGTTCAGAGATGATGAATTAGAACATAAAGATATTGCAACAACTAACGATGGCGAAAAAACTCCAGGATATAAATTAATGAAATTTGTAATACAGTCTGGTTGCAGAGTAGCTATCAAGTTATCAGAGAAAATTTGAAACTAGTTTGATAAAAGTTCTGTATCCCAATAAAGAAAATCTCTCCATGACTTGTGTAAAAAATTTGGAGGAAACTTTCTTCCATTTTTTTTTAATTCTTGCTCTGAAGGAGCTTTGGCTTTATTGATAGGATACATACCTATGTTCCTTGGCAATTTATTACCTTTTTTGAAATTACATGGCCTACAAGCAGAAACAACATTAGACCAATTCGTTTTTCCACCTTGAGATCTTGGAATAATATGGTCAAAAGTCAGTTCTTTAGTTTTTTGCTTATTACCACAATATTGGCAAGAAAAGTTATCTCTTAAAAATACGTTAAATCTAGTGAAAGCTGGTTCTTTTTTTGAAATTTTATATTCCTTTAATGCAATTACACTTGGTAATCTTATTGATATCGAAGGAGAGTTAATAGTTTCTTCATACTCCGCTAAAATGTTAACTCTATCTAAAAAAACAGCTTTTATAGAATCTTGCCAAGACCAGAGAGATAATGGGTAATAGCTTAAAGGTTGAAAGTCCGCATTAAGGGCCAAAGTTGGTAAAAAAACAGTCATTAAAATTTAACCTTAATTAATAATATTCGATAAATAACAATTCATATAATTCCATGATATTTAATTTTTATAATTTATTATACATTTTTTACAAATTTCATACCTGCGTCTATACCTTCTTGATCTATACCGTGACCTAACATAGGACATTCTAACGTGTTAACTGAAAAACCTAAATTTTTTAACAAATTACTTGTTGTAATCATTGAAGAAAAGGGGACGATTTCATCAAGTTTACCATGAATTAAAAGTATTGGAGTTTCAAAATTGATATGTCTTCCATCAACAATCATGTTTTTACATTTATCAATATTTTCACTTTTTATCCCACCTGAATAAGCTATAACTCCCCCAATTTTTTTTGGGCTTATCAAAATACTTTGTAGACTAAGCATCGCTCCCTGAGAAAAGCCTATTAAGATAACTTTATCTAAATCAATTGAATAATTTTCAGCTTCTTTTTGTAAAAATTCAAGAAATTGTTCAGAGGCATCAAATGCCCCTATTGGTATTTTTTCAATTGGAAACCACTCTTTACCCATTGGAGACATTGCACATTCATGAGGAGCATCAGGAGATATAAAAACAGCATCAGATTTGACAATTGAAAAAGAATTGTGAAGCGCAAATAAATCAGCACCATCTGCACCATAACCATGAATGAACATTATCAAATAGTTGGGTTTTATTCCTAAATCTGGTAATTTCCTATGAATATTTCTTTGATTTGTCAATTTTTTCCTTTTCAAAACTGTCTAATAATATTAAAACATAATCCATTTTAAGATTTCTTCAATTTTAAAATTATGATTTAATAAGTATTAATTAGATTTATTAAAAAAATGAATATTGAAAAAAAACTTATTGACCCTTTTGGAAGAGAAGTTAATTACCTCAGAGTTTCTGTTACAGATAGATGTGACTTTAGGTGTACATATTGTATGTCAGAAAATATGCAGTTCTTACCTAAGAAGGATATTCTTACACTGGAAGAAATAGAGGATATTTGTAACTGCTTTATTAATTTAGGCACAAAAAAAATTAGATTAACAGGAGGAGAACCTTTGGTCAGAAAGGGTGTTTTTCAACTTATAAGTAACTTAGGTAAAAAAATTGGTAATGGGCTTGAAGAGATAACAGTTACTACTAACGGAAGTCAATTGGAAAAAACAGCTCCTGAACTTTATGATTGTGGAGTTAGAAGAATCAATGTTTCATTAGATCATTTAAATGAGAAAAAGTTTAGAGAAATTACAAGATGGGGAGACCTAAGCAAAGTTTTAAGTGGAATTAAGAAAGCAACAAAATGTGGAATTAAAATTAAAATTAATACAGTTGCTCTTCAAAATTTTAATCAAGATCATTTATTAGATATGATTGAATGGTGCGGCGATGAAGGTCATGATATGACAATAATTGAAGTTATGCCAATGGGTGATATTGGAAGTGAAAACCGTTTTTATCAATATTTACCTTTATCCAAAGTCAGAAAAATTATAGAAAATAAATATAAATTAATTGATATTCCAAAAAAAACTGGGGGACCAGCAAGATATGTTAGAATTCCAGAGAAAAATATGGACTTGGGGTTTATAACGCCATTAACTCACAATTTTTGTGAAAGCTGTAATAGAGTAAGACTTACTTGTACGGGCATCTTATACATGTGTCTTGGACAGAATGATAATGCTGATTTAAAAACTATTTTGAGAGAAAAAGGTTCTTTGGCTCTTGAGAAAGAACTTTATTCAGCAATTGCAAGAAAACCAAAAGGACACGACTTCGAAATATCAAGAAAATCAGAAAATATTTCAGTTAATAGACATATGTCTATGACCGGAGGATAAAATAACAATTCATTTTTTGTAATTAATTTTTTTTCCGTCATGCCTGATTTTAACTCAAATCTGAAAAACTTAATAACTGATGTTGATGGGATTCTTGTAGGAACTGCAGAAGATAAAGAATTGTTTACTGGTGTAACTGTAGTTAGTTCAAATCAACCTTTCATGGCTTCTGTAGATGTTAGAGGTGGTGGACCAGGAACTAGAGAAACTGATATGTTAAGTTTAGAAAACTCAGTTGGTAGGGCCGATGCAATAGTTCTATCTGGTGGATCTGCATTTGGTTTAGATGCCAGCTCATCCGTTCAAAAATTATTGAGACAACATAAAAAAGGTTATTTAGTTGGAAAAAATATTATACCTCTTGTACCCTCAGCCGTAATTTTTGACTTAAAACATAATCATAATTATTGGAGAGAAACACACTCAATTTGGAGTGTTCTTGGAGGAAAAGCATATAAAAATCTTGGAACATCATTTCAATTAGGTTCAGTTGGAGCTGGATATGGTGCTACAACAGGTACGTTAATGGGTGGACAAGGATCAGCATCTTGGAGACAAAAATATTCCAACGGTGAGATATACACAGTTGGCGCATTAGTAATAAATAATGCAGTTGGTAATCCGCTTATTAATGATGGACCTCACTTTTTATCTGGGCATTTAGAAGTAAACAATGAGTTTGGTGGAATGGGAACTTCAAATAAACAATTTGATGGTACTTTAAGAGCTAAGAGAATTAACACCGATTTTAATAAATCACAAATTACTATGGAGAAAAATATAAAAGATAAGTCTGAAAATATATCTAATACTGTAATAGGAGTTGTAGCTACGGATGCTCCATTGAACAGAAATCAACTAAAAAGACTAGCAATAATGTCTCATGACGGTATTGCAAGATCTATTCATCCCTCACATACACCAATGGACGGTGATACGATTTTTGCTATTACAATTGATAAAAATATTTCAAATGATAATTCAAAAATTGTTTTTTCAAAAGATGACTTATTAATTTTAGGTTCAAGATGCAGTGATTGTGTTGCTAGATCATGTAACAGAGCGGTTTATGAAGCTTCTAATGAAACATTAGAAAAATCTAATTGGAAAAATACTTTTAAAATTTAGTTCTTTTTAGCTTGTAATTCCATGGCTTTTTTTCTTAATCTATAATAAAAGATTGGTGAAACTGGTAAACTTAACAAATAAATTATTACTAATATTGTAAAACCTTTTATTGGATTACTTATTATTGAGTTACTTAACAAACCCAATATTACAAGAAAAGGAATAACTAAAGTTCTTGGTATTTGCATGACCTTACCAGAAAATGTAGGTAAATTGCTAACCATACCTATAGAAATCAAAATCAACCAAATACCGATATATAATTCGGATTTTAAAAAAATTAACTCAAATAATGGTATTGCAGCAATTGGTAATAAAACTAAAAAAGCGGCTGCAGGTGTAGGAATTCCAGTAAAGTAGTTTTTTGCATAAGAGGGACGGTCAGATAATTCAGAATTATATCTAGCTAATCTTAGAGAAGCACAAATTACATATAAAACAATGCAAATCCAAAAAAAAGAGTTTTCTGGTTTATCCATCCAAAGATAAATAGTTACTGCTGGAACTGTACCAAAAACAACAAAGTCTGATAATGAGTCCAAATGCATACCGAAGTCACTTGTAGATTTTAGTAGCCTCGCTACCCTACCATCCAAAAGGTCAAAAAGTGCAGCAATTATCAACATAGTTATGACCAAATTCCAATTCTGAAAAAAAGCTTGATAAATTGCTTGCATCCCAAAAATTAGGGCACAAATAGTCAAAAAGTTTGGTAATAGCCATTTTATAGAATATCTTCTTGGTCTAACTGCAAAAGCTTTTTTTGCAAGTTTTAATCCCTTAATTTTCATTTTTTAGTCGTTTTTTTTAATTTTTTTTTTTCTTCTAACTCTGCAAGAACAGTTTCTCCAGCTATAGATGTCTGGCCAACTAAAATTTTAACCTTTGACTCTATTGGGAAATAAACATCTACTCTACTTCCAAACCTTATTAATCCAAAAATTTCACCGGCCTTTAACTCTTTGCCAACGTCAACATTAGTAATAATTCTTCTAGCAATTAGACCTGCAATTTGAACAAAGCCTATCTTTTTATTGTTACCTATATCCATTGTCAGAGACATCCTCTCATTTTCTTTTGAAGCTTTATCTAAACTGGCATTCAAAAAAATACCCGGTATATAATTTTTACTAAGAATTTTACCTTTCATTGGAGACCTATTTACGTGAACATCAAAAACATTCATGAATATTCCAACCTTAATAAATTTTGTTTTTGTTAGCCCAACCTCTTCATCTGGTACTAATTCACTTATTTCAACAATTTTACCATCTGCGGGCGCAATGATTAATCTATTATTTTTATCATCAGGAGGAAAACGATTTGGGTTCCTGAAAAAATAAATACACCAAATTGTTAGTACAACCCCAAGAAAAAACAATGGTGGCCAAATCCATCCAATTAGAACTGTAACAAAAGAAAAAATTACTACAAATGGAGTACCAGCTGGGTGAATAGAAACAAATAAACTTGACTTAATCGAATCAATAATTGACATTTAAAAAATCCATGAAATAGTTATAAATATGAATATATAATAATATATTTTCATAATTTATGCTATTTATAATGAATATTAAAAATAATCAAATTAATCAAATCCAAAACGAACTAAATGAAATTAAGGTTGATGCCAAATCATTAAATCTCTCTGAACAATATGAAGAAGAAGAAAATAATAAGCTAGTTTTGACTGAAATTATTGATAATTCTGAAAATTCTTCCAACTTTCTCTCAAATAGTGAAATAATTATTAAGCTTAGGCAATTAAAGGCAAATATTAATAATCAACAAGAAATATTGATGCATTTGATAGAAAATTTAGAGAATAAAAATAATTAGTTGATTATATCCTAAAATATTTTATTTTAGTTAAAATTTACTTTTGTTTAATTATAGTATATTTTTTCACATATTGTGTTAATAATAAATACTATACATTTTGAGATTGTGGAGGTTTAAATGCGTTTTTTTCCGGACAACATCTGGAGTTTAACGACAGCAGTAGTTTCAATGTTAGTTGCTAGCACTAACGTTAATCTAGCAAATGCTGGTGGTGATCCAAATGTGAAAGATAAAAAGATTGAAAAAAGTGATTCAAATATCAAACAACATAATCACAGTAAAGTATATAAAACGAATAAAAAAGAAATTAAGAAAAGTAAAACCAATCAATCAAATTCAAATAGTAAGAATAGTGATAGTGGTGTTGAGACAGCTGGATTTGCGGCAGTTGAGGATGAACCCCTAATTATTGATCTATCTTCAGTTGTAGACTCCGATGGGATGGGTTCAGTTGGAGTTCAGTGGCAAATATCAGAAGATGGAAATAATTGGACAAATATTAGTCGAGAAACAAGTCAATCATTTACTCCTAGAGAAATTCATGTTGGTAAAAAACTTCGAGTTGTAATTTCTTATGTTGATGGTCAGGGTAATTTAGAAACTCTTATTAGTCCACCTTCAACGCCAGTAAAAAATGTTAACGATAAACCTACTGGTGCAGCAAGACTCATAGGTGCTTCAGTTGAAGATAGTGCTCTAGTTGTTGATACATCAAGTGTTTCTGACGAAGATGGTATTGGTGGATTTGAAATCTCATGGCAAAGATCTTCTTCAAAATCAGATTGGGAAGCTTATCCATCTATAAAGTCAGAAGTTTTAAGATTGACTCAAGATCAAGTTAATTATTCATTTAGAGCTGTAGTTTCTTACGTAGACTCTCACGGAACTAGAGAGGTTTTGTATACAAGTCCTTCTGAAACAATTGATAATTTAGATGATCCTGTTCAAGGAGAAGTTACTATAATAGGAGAACCTAAAGAGGGTGTAACACTTAGAGCTATATCAAATTCATTATCAGACGAGGATGGCATAGCATCAATTAATATTAGTTGGGAAAAATCTAGGGATGGTAGAAATTGGATTGCTCTAAACAGTCTTAGTGGCCCTGTTCTTAAATTGGATCAAGCTTTAGTTGGTTCACAAATTAGAGCTAGAGTTGCTGTAGTTGATAACTTTGGTATAGAAACAAATCTTTTTAGTCAAGCTACAAGAACAATTGAAAATGTTAACAACAAACCATCTGGTAGAATTATTATAAGAAGAGTTGGTCAATAATTAACTTTAGTGCTTTTATTATTAATTTTGTTTTAATGCGATTGAAATAATTAGATAATGATACTATATTTTAACTATATTTAATTGGAGACATCTCTATATGAAAGCAAAGATAGACAATATTAAAGAAAAATCTAATGTCGTTTATTTTAAAAATTATTTTGATAAACAACAATCAAAAACTGAAACATCCACTATAGCTGCTATTATAGCTCTAAAAATAGAGCATCCAACTTATATAAATCCCGAAGACTATTTTATTGAGAACATTGAAAATAATTTTGATATTGAAGTCCTGGCTTTCGAAGATGCTATTGAAGGTATGTCTGAAAACTTAACAATTAGTAAAAGTTCAAATAATTTTATTAATGATGCTTAACTTTTTCTGAAAGCCCATGGTAAATTTTGTAATTTCCATCCCACGTTTCCATTTTCACCAAAACTCCCCTCAAAACCATCAATAATATTATAGCAATATTTAAAATTATTATTAATTGCAATTTCGCAAGCTACTCTTGATCTTGAACCAGACCTACATAAGAATAATAGTTTATCATCAAATTTAAAGTTTGATTTAAGAATTTTGTTTAAATTATTTATAAATACAAAATCAATAATTTTGGGCCAAGATATAAATAATACTGATTTTTCTAATTTTTCTAAATCTGGAACGCCAATATTTTCCCATTCGTATTCAGTCCTAACATCAATTAAATAGCTTTTTTGTTCTGACTGAAGTATTTCAAATGCTTCTTTGGAGAGAATATTTGATGGGTACATAGAAGATTTATTCTATTTTGCAAGTTTCCATATATAAGGTACTAATATACCTGCAATTAATAATTTATAAAGGTCTCCTAACAAAAAAGGATAAAATCCTTTTAAAATAGCATATTCAAATCCCTTAATAAAAGTGAGTTGTAAGATGCCAAAAAAGTAAATAATTAATAAACCTAAAAGCATACAAACAATTGAAGTAATAAATCTTTTTCCCCACCCTCGATCCGCTAATTCTCCTAAAACGATCCCAGAAATTAAAAAACCTATAATAAATCCTCCTGTTGGACCAAATAGATACATAAATCCGCCACCATAGGCGAAAACAGGCAATCCAATTAAACCTTGTAAAATGTAAACACCAATTGTTGCCGTCGCAAGGTTTCTACCATATAACATTGCAATCATCAAAACTGCTAATGGTTGTAAGGTCATAGGAACAGGATAAAGATCAATTTTTATTTTTGATGAAATAATTAACAAAATACTACCAAATAAAACTGTGCTTAAATTTGTTAGGTTAAAAACCTTATTTTTATTAAGTTTGTTAATTATTATTTCTACCCAACTTGAAGTATTTGGTTTTAAAATTATCATTTTCTTTTCAGCTCCTAAAAATCATGTAAATATGTTAATCATAACTTTTTTATTTTAACATATATGATTAATTTATAATATTAAAGTAATTTAATTTTCGGCTATAAAATATGAACGATTTAGATGATATTATTACACCAACAGCTGAGTGGCTTAAAAATAATCAAAGTTTGGCTTTGGCTACTGTTATTTCTACTTGGGGAAGTTCCCCTAGACCAGTAGGTGGACAGATGGCAATAAATGATAAAGGAGATATAATTGGGTCTGTTTCAGGAGGATGTGTAGAAAATGCTGTTATTTCAGAAGCAATAGATTCAATTCAAGATAGAAAATTAAGAGTTAAAGATTATGGAATTTCAAATAATATGGCTTGGGAGGTTGGATTAGCTTGCGGCGGTGAATTAAAGATTTTAATTCAACCGCTTGAAAAAAAAAGATACCATTATTCTTAAAATTGCAAAAAATATTAAGGAAAGAAAGCAAATAACATTAATGACAAACTGTAATGATGGTACAAGAACAATTATTCATGAAAACAAGTCAAACTTTTCTGAAAATAGTTACTTTGATAGAGAAAAAAATATTTTTTTTCACTCCATCATACCGAAACATAGGTTATTTATAATAGGAGCAGTTCATATAGCTCAATCACTAGTTGAAATTGCTAAGAATTGTGGATATGAAACTATCTTAATTGATCCAAGAGATTATTTTGCGAGTAAAAAAAAAGATTTCCTGGATGCAATATCATTAATGATTGGCCAGATAATGCTCTTAAGGAGTTTCAATTGAATAAAACATGTCATTTAGTTACATTAACACATGATCCTAAAATAGATGATCCTGCACTAGAAGTAGCTCTAAAATCAAAATTCGGATATATTGGTTCACTTGGCAGTTCAAAAACACATCAAAAAAGAATTGAAAGACTTAGAAAACAAGGGTTTAAGGATGAATTAATTTCTAAAATTCATGGACCTGTTGGGTTAGATATATCTTCAAAAACCCCTCAAGAAATTTCTATTTCCATTTTAGCTGAATTAATAAGATTCAGAAGAAAAAAAAACTATGATTAATCACCATCTTTTAATAGTTGTTTTAGCTGCAGGAAGTAGTAAAAGATTTGGGAGAAAAAATAAATTATTAGAAACTTTTAATGAAAAGTTAGTTTTGGAAACTACACTAGAGAATGTTTTAAAAGTTTTTAATACTGATAAAATTATTGTAATTACTGGTTATCAAAATAATAAAATTGAACAAATTATAGAAAAATATAATGTTAAATCTTTCTTTAATAAAAATTATACTCTTGGAATTGGAACTTCAATTTCATGTGCAATAAAAGAAAATAAAATTGATTTTGATGGTGCCCTAATTTTACCTGGTGATATGCCTTTAATTTCTAAGTTAGATTTTAAAAACTTAGTTAATGCTTTTTATCAAAATAATAAAACAAAAATTATAAGCCCCAGATTTAAAAATAAAAATGGAAACCCTGTGATTTTACCAAAGACTTTTTTTAAATTATTGAAATCTCTAAAGAATGATGAAGGAGCAAGAAACTTTTTAGACGAAAAGGATATTTTATACATTGAGTCAAGTTTTGGAACAACTTTTGATATTGACTCAGAGATTGATATTTTAAAAGCAAAGCAACATTAAAAAAGATTTTTAGTCTTTTTTTATGATTTAAAACTTTTTAATTTTAAAACAAGCATTAAAAGTGGTGGTATAATAAGTAATGTAAGAAGAGTAGACATTGTAAGACCACCAAAAACTACTGTTCCGATACCTCTATATAGTTCGGAACCTGCTCCTGGGAAAACTACTAAAGGAGTTAACCCAAATAAGCTAGTGAGAGTAGACATGAAGATTGGTCTTATTCTATTTTTAG
>QCNS01000005.1 GCA_003210055.1 SAR116 cluster bacterium AG-426-I14 | reverse complement strand
TTCTCTTCATTTTAAGAGTGGGCGTTAATTCAAGTGTTTCAATGGTAAAGGGTTTTTCTACCGAATAAATTTTTCTAATTTTTTTTTCATCACTTTATTTATTACTAAAAATTCAATAGCCGACACTAATTGGGATGGAAGATATAATGCTACTTTTCAATTTAAAATGGGACCTGGGTCAGTTTGTCCTAGCAAATTACCTATAGAAATGGAAATAATTATTACTAATAGTAAAGCGGAAGGTTTTATTTTTAATAATGGTGGGGGTAATAAACATGAGTTTTGTAAATTATATCATAATGGAACAATTACAGGAAACGTTGGAAAAAATGGTAAGGTAAAATTCAGTGTAAAACAAAATGACTCTCATGCTAAAAAGTATTCATCTTACAAAATAAAAGGTGATATAGAGGGTAAACTTGAGCTTATAAGTCGAAGTTATCAGTACCATCCACCTCATAAATTTCAACTTACTAGAGTAGCTGATTAAATCAATCAAGAAAAAAAATGATGACAAATATTGAAATTACATATTATGTTTAAATTTCTAACTTCTTTTATTTTTTTGTTTAAGTTCATATTCATTTCGAGCGCAAGTATTTCTTATGCAATGAATTTAACTTTCTTTAAAGGCTCTTATGAAAAAACAACATTTATTTGTTCATTAGACAAAATTGATGAAACTCAAAGTCAAAAATATGCAGCAAGATGGCTTCACAAAGACAAAGAAATGATACACAAGCTACACGAAAAATCAGCTAATTTTAAAAATATACCAACTGAATTTTTAATTGGAAAAAATTACTCTGGAAAAATAGTTGTAGCAAATAAAAGAAATGTGATTTGGACTTACGAGATGAAAATAAACTTTAAAAGTCCTAATCAAGTTATGCATTCTAAAAAAATAAAAATAAAAAATTTATACGATTATAAATCAAAGAAATATTATGTAGATATAGATATACCTGCTCAACGAAAATGGAACTTTGTTTCTGCATCTGGGTCCTGTGAAATGACCAAAAAAGTTGTATCAGATGATCAAAAACTTGTTTCAAACTCAGGTTTCTCTTCTCCTAATTCTTGGGATGGAAAGTATAATGCTAGCTTTAACTTTAAAATGAGTCGTGCTTCGGTTTGCCCAAGCAAACTTCCTATCGAATTAGAAATCTTTATCAAAAATGGTAAAGCTGAAGGTTTTATATTTAACAATGGTGGAGGCAATAAACACTCATTTTGTAAACTGTATCATAACGGAACTATTACAGGAAATATATATAGTAATGGAGAGATTAATTTTAAAATTAAACAAAAAGACTCTCATTCAAGAAAGTATTCTTCTTTCGAAATAGTGGGAAACATTGAAGGAAGACTAAAACTAAATAGTCGTAATTCAAAATACCATCCACCTCATGCTTTCGAACTTAAAAAAGTAGAACTTACAGCCGCTGAAAAACAAAAAGCAAAGGAGATAGAGCAAGAAAAAGCAAGAAAAATTGCTGAAGAAAAAGCAAAAGAAATTGCTAAAGAAAGAGAAAGAAAAGCTAGAGAGGAACTTAAACTTGCCGAAAAGAAACTAAGGATAGAGAAAGAACAACAGAGAATTGCCGAAGAAAGGGCAAGAAAAGAAAAGGCTAGAAAACTAGCAGAGATTAAAGCCAGAAAAATTGCAGAGGAAAAAGCAAGAAAAGCAAATGAAAAAGCTAAAAAAGAAAAAGCTAGAAAGCTAGCAGAAGCTAAAGCTAAAAAAATTGCAGAAGAAAAAGCAAGAAAAATTGCTGAAGAAAACGCAAAAGTACTTCGAGACAAAATAAATTCTCTTAAGAAAGAAGCTGCTAATTTTTATAATGATATAAATGATTTTGTAAAATCTGGAGGTGAATTAGATCTTCTAGAGTTAACAAAATTATTTGAACTTAAACCTGATCCCAAAAAGGCATGGACAAAAAAAGATATAACTAATTTAGAAAATCTAGAAAAGTTTATGAGATCAATTGCTGAATTTAATGTTTTTGAGGAGGCAAAAATTGCTGAAAGAAAACTTAACTATGAAAAAAAGAAAGATGAAATTATTGCTGCTTTAAACAATAATTTAGATAAACTAAACTCTCTTCTTAGAGAAAATTTTTCTAATAAAGAATTTTCGAAGCCTTTACAAAAAAGTATTAATAAAGTTAAAACTTTTCTAAGTACTTTAGATAAAAGCTTTGTATTAGAATCAGCATCGAAATTATTAGATCAATCGTCTAAGTCTATTGACAATATTACTAGTAAAATTAAAAAAATAGAAAAATTGGATAATGATTTAAATCGCTTTAATGAAGAATTAAATCTAGTTTTAAGAAATAATTTTGGAACAGATAAAGCCAAAAATGCTTCAAAATTAATTGAAAAAATAAATAAAGTTAAGACAAATTTAGAAAAAGAAAAGTTAAATAATGTAATTAAATTGTTCCTAAAAACAGGAAAACTTGAGGAAGAAAAAGTTGTAGAAGTTAAAAAAGATAAGAAAAAAAATGAAAGTATTAATACTACAAAAAATCAAAAAATATATAAAATTAAAGCTGACGATATTGATTTAGTTGCTTCACTTTATGAACCATATATGTTTGCAAAAGAATTATGTGAAAAAGCTATAAATCTCTCAGAAATGAAGTCCCTTTTAAAAGAAACTATAGAGATGTACTTTGATAGTAAAAAAGCTCCAAATAGTGCGAGAGAAAAAATTAAAAATAAAGCTTGGGACAAAGCTTATGCTAATTTTTCAAAAAATCCTGAATATAGTTATGTTTTGAATGTATACTCTTCATTAAGCAGAGGTCAAAAAAGACAGGCATGTCCAAAGGCAATTGGTCAACCAATGCAAATTTTACGAATGACACATGATAGAATAAAAAGATTAATCAAACCAAAAGGAAAAAGCAGAAGAGATTTATAGTTTGGTGAGGACGACAGGACTCGAACCTGTTACCTTGAGATTAGGAATCTCACGCTCTATCCTGATGAGCTACGCCCCCATAAAATTTAAATATAATTTTACAAACGAATTGTAGACTAAGCAATTCAAAAATTGTTTAATAAAAAAATTCAATAATATTTATAAGGTATCAATATGAATATAGATCTTGGCTTGGAGGGGAAAGTTGCCATTGTTACTGGATCGGGTGGTGGCATCGGAAGAGAAATAGCTTTATCACTTGCGAATGAAGGCGTTTCTATTGTAGTTAATGATATTGGTGTTTCGCTGACTGGTGATGGAGGTTCTCTTCAGCCCGCTGAGGAAACATGTGGTTTAATTACTCAAAAAGGAGGTAAAGCTATAAGTGATAATAATAGTGTAACCACATGGGATTCTGCCAAAAAAATTGTAGAAAATGCTATGGATAACTTCGGTAAAATTGACATCGTTGTCAATAATGCCGGTATTTTAAGGGATACTATTTTTCATAAAATGGATCCTAAAGACTGGAATGAAGTAATAGATGTTCATCTAAATGGAAGTTTTTATGTAAGTAGGTCAGTTGCACCTTTATATAGAGAACAAAATTCAGGTGTTTACGTTCATATGACTAGTACGTCGGGGTTAATAGGTAACTTTGGACAAGCTAATTATTCTGCAGCAAAACTTGGAATTGCTGCTTTATCAAAATCAATTGCATTAGATATGCAAAGATATAATGTAAGGTCTAACTGTATTGCTCCGTTTGCATGGAGCAGAATGACTAATTCTATACCTGCAAATACAGATAGCGAAAAGGAGAGAGTAGAGAGAATTAAAAAGATGACTCCCGAAACTAATGCTCCACTAGCTGTTTTTTTATCATCAGATGCAGCAAAGGATGTAACAGGACAAATATTTAGTGCAAGATTAAACGAGCTATTTTTGTTTAGTCAGAATAGACCTATAAAAAGTGTTCATTCAAGTGATGGTTGGAGTGCAAAAAAAATTGCTGAAAGAGCTATGCCAACTTTTAAGTCTTCTCTAAGTCTTAATGAAAGAAGTGGAGATGTGTTTAGCTGGGACCCAATTTAAATACCCAGGAAATCAGATAATTCCCCCATATCTTGGAGAACATAATCAGGATTTAAAACTTTAGCTGATTTATCAGTGTAACCTCCTGAAACAAAAATAGATTTTATGCCCGCCGATCTTGCCGCCTCTATATCATTTGCTGTATCCCCAACCATAAAATATGAAAAGTCATCAAGATTTAGATTTGATATAACTAGATCGACCATTTCTTTATTTGGCTTTAATTTAATACCATCTTGAGCGCCAACAATAACTTTGAAATAATGATCAATATTCATTTGACCTAATAATTTTTCAGTCACTAATTGTCTTTTGTTAGTACATACTGACATAGGAATTTTCTTTTCAAAAAGATAATTTAAAGTGTTTGCCACTCCTTTCATGTACCGGCTATATTTGTATGGTACTTCAGAATATTTTTTTCTATAAGAATTATAAACTGGTTCCACTAAACTTTGCTCACCTCCACAAAATTTTACTACCCTTTCTGATAACTTCAACATTCCTTGACCAACAAATAATTGCAATTGTTCTTCTGTAATGCTACCTAGTTCAAACTCCTTCAGTGTTTTGCTTATAGCAAGATGCATATCTGGTACAGAATGAACCAAAGTTCCATCTAAATCAAAAATTAAGGCTATTTTTTTATTTCTAGGACTAATCATCAATCAAAAACTATTTCTTAATAAAGAAATATTCTTTTTGTAATCAGAGATGTTATTTCCATTAAAAACAAAAGAACCTGCTACAAGAATATCCGCTCCAGCCTTAACTAGTTTTGGAGCATTAGAATCATTTACACCTCCATCAACTTCCAAAAGAATTTGTCTATTACCAATTAATGATTTTATGTTTTTAATTTTTTCTATAGATGAAGGGATAAATTTTTGACCTCCAAATCCAGGGTTTACTGACATTACTAAAATCAGATCTAACTTATCTAAAAATTTTTCAAGACCAGAAAAGCTTGTTTCTGGATTTATTGAAACACCCGCCTTACAACCTAATTGTCTAATTCTAGATAATGTTTTATCTAGGTCATCACATACTTCTTTATGAACTGTTATTGAGTCTGAACCAGCATCTTTATATGACTCAAGTAAATCATCTGGATTGGATACCATAAGATGAGTGTCAAAAATCTTTTTTGTAAACTTTCTTATTTTGGATATTATTGGTGGCCCAAAAGTTAAGTTAGGAACATAATGACCATCCATTACATCTAAGTGCATCCAATCAGCTCCAGCTTCATCAATATCACTAATTTCCTGACCAAGATTAGAAAAATCTGCAGATAGTATTGAAGGGGCAATAATTATATCATTATCCATAATTATATATATTTTGATATTTCTTCGACAGTATCACACATTCTATTTGAAAAACCCCATTCATTATCATACCAACTCATCACTCTTACTAAAGTACCATTCATGACTTTTGTTTGATCTGCATGAAAAATAGATGACATAGGATTATGATTAAAATCACTTGAAACCAATTGCTCTTCATTGTAACCAAGAATTCTTTTTAATTTACCATCAGCAGCTTCTTTAACAACACTATTAATTTCTTCAATACTTGTTTCTTTTTTTGAAACTATTTTTAAATCCACAACTGAAACATTTTGCATTGGGACTCTAATAGCTACACCATCTAGCTTGCCATCTAATTCAGGTAAAACCAATCCAACAGCTTTTGCAGCACCTGTTGAAGTTGGAATCATATTTCCTGCTGCAGCTCTAGACCTATATAAATCACTATGCATGGTGTCCAAGGTTGGCTGGTCACCAGTATAAGAGTGAATGGTTGTCATGAAACCATTTTCAATTCCTATTGATTCATTTAGAATAGAGGCGATTGGAGCAAGACAATTTGTTGTGCATGAAGCATTAGAGATTATATCATGGCTCTTGCTAAGTTTATGATGATTAACACCATAAACGACAGTCAAGTCAGCGCCAGAAGCTGGCGCCGAAACTAATACTTTTTTTGCACCTGCTTTTAAATGTAATGCTGCTTTATCTCTATTAGTGAAAAGACCTGTGCACTCCAAAACCACATCTACATCAAGTTCCTTCCATGGCAAATTTTCAGGTTCTCTTATAGATGTAACCCTAATTACTCCCTGACCAATATCGATTCCTTCTTCAGAAATAGCAATTTGTGTATTTAACTTTCCATGAACAGTATCATACTTTAGAAGATGGGCATTTGTACTAACAGGTCCTAAATCATTGATACCTACAACTTTAATAAATTCATTTTTATTTTCAATTATCGCTCTTAAAATATTTCTTCCTATTCTTCCAAATCCATTAATGGCTACTCTTACAGACATACTCTCACCTCTAAATTTTTGGTCTTTGATTATGTAGTGCTGAAATTCCAGGTAGTTCTTTTCCTTCCAACCACTCGAGAAATGCTCCTCCTGCAGTTGAAACATAAGTAAAGTCATTAGTAACTTCCGCATTATTTAATGCAGAAATTGTATCACCTCCACCAGCCACACTAACTAGTTTTTTATGTTTCGTGTTCATTGAAACAATTTTAGCAATTTCATTTGTTCCTTTATCAAAAGGCTTTATTTCAAATGCCCCTAAAGGTCCATTCCACAATAATGTTTTACATTCATCAACAATTTTTTTAATTTTTTTTATACTTTTTACTCCTATATCAAGAGCCATCATTTCTTCTGGTATTTTATTTACATCGACATTATAAGTTTTTCCGCTTATTTCTAATTTTTTTGAGACAACAACGTCCTCTGGTAGAATAAATTTACAATTATTTATTTTTCCTTTATTCAAAATTTTATGAGCAATTTGCAAAACATCTTTTTCATATAAACTTTTACCAAGTTTATTACCTTCTGCAGCTAAAAAAGTATTAGCCATTGCTCCGCCAATAATAATGAAATCCATTTTTTCTATCAGATTCGAAATTATATCGATTTTAGTGGATATCTTTGATCCTCCAACAACTGCTGCAACTGGTCTTTTTGGTTTTTCTAATACTTTATCCAAAGCTTCAATTTCTTTTTGTAAATGCATTCCAAAAAAAGATGGTAAGAATTTGGTTACACCTGTAATGCTTGCATGATCCCTGTGAGAACAAGAGAAGGCATCATTTACAAATAAATCACAACTTGCCGCAAGTTGTTTAGAAAACTCTTTCTCATTTTTTTCTTCACTCTTGTGAAATCTTAAATTTTCTAATAAGAGTATATCACCTTCCTTTAATGCCTTCTTTTTCTCTATTGCTTCTTCACCAATACAATTTGAAGAAAAATCTACATATCCACCTAATGCTTTTGATAATATTTCTGACATTGGCTTTAAGGTGTATTTTGTATCCATCTCTCCTTTTGGTCGACCAAAGTGACTACAAAGAACAACATTTCCTCCTTTTTTAATTATATGTTTTATAGAGGGGATAACACTTTTGATTCTTGTATCATCTTGAACTTTACCATCAATAACTGGAACATTCAGATCAACCCTTAATAGTAATGTCTTACCTGTAAGTATTTGATTATCGATGTTTTTTTGGTCTTTATTCATTTAAAAATTTTAAAATTTAATTTAATCTTTTTAAAATTTTTTCTTTTATTTCTTCTGGGTCTAAACCAAAATGTGTGAATAATTCCAATGCAGGTGCAGAAGCTCCGAAAGTATTTAATCCAAAAAACATTCCCTTACTACCAATATATTTATGCCATCCTAATTCACTACCAGCTTCAATGGCTACCTTTAAAACATTTCCTATGACATTTGATTTGTAATCATTATTTTGATTTTCAAATAATTCCCAGCACGGCATAGATATAACTGCAGCATTTACTTTATGTTTTGACAATAAGTCTGAAACTTGTAATGCAATATTAACTTCTGAACCTGATGCTATTATTGTAACATCTCTATTGCCTTTTACATCCTTTATAATATATCCACCTTTCTCTGTTAGGTTTTCAAATTTTTTTTCATCTCTAATTGCAGGCAGTCCTTGTCGAGATAAAGCAAGCACAGATGGACCATTATGAGAAAGAGCTAAGCGCCAAGCTTCTGCTGTTTCCACTGCATCTGCTGGTCTAAAGACATTTAAATTTGGTGTTGCTCTTAACATAGCTAAATGTTCAATTGGTTGATGAGTAGGTCCGTCTTCACCTAACCCAATAGAGTCATGAGTCAGCACATAAACAACTTTCGCTTTCATAATAGATGATAATCTCATAGATGCTCTCATATAATCACTGAACACTAAAAAAGTTCCACCATACGGCAAAAATCCTTTATGCAATGCTATCCCATTCATAACAGCACCCATCATATGTTCTCTTATCCCATAATGAATATAATTGCCTTTAAACTTTCTAGGCATAATTGGTTTCATATTTTTAGTTTTTGTAAGATTTGAACCGGTTAAATCTGCCGAACCACCAATTGTGTTTTCAATAGAGCTGTTGATTACTTCTAAAAAATTAAGACTTGCTTGTCTGGTTGCTATTTTAGGTTTATCTGTCTTAAGTTTTTTTAAATAACTTCTAAATTTTTTTTCAAACTTTTTATTTATGTCTGTATTATGAAAGTTAGCAAATTTCTGTTTCTTAGAACTGGACTCTAATTTTAAAAGCCAATCTTTTCTTTTTGTATTACCTCTTAATCCTACTTTTTTCCATTCCTCTACAAGTTCATTAGGAACTTTAAATGGTTCATAATTCCAATTTAAATGTTTTTTCACTTCTTCAACCTCATCTTTACCAAGAGGAGCGCCATGTGTTTTTTCTGTTCCAGCTAAATTAGGAGAACCATAACCAATAATTGTCTTACATGCTATTAAAGATGGCTTGTTTGACTTTTTAGCCTTATCAATAGCATTAGTTATTTCTTCAAAATTATGTCCGTCAATAATTTGAGCATCCCAACCACTCGCTTTAAAACGAGCAAGTTGATTACTAGAAGTTGATAAATTTGTTTCTCCGTCAATAGAAATTTTATTGTCATCCCAAAGAACAATTAATTTAGATAACTTCAAATGACCTGCAAACTCTATTGCCTCATGACTAATTCCCTCTTGTAAACATCCATCCCCAACAATTGTATATGTAAAATGATCGACAAGTTCATTTTTAAATCTAGCATTTAACAATTTTTCAGCTAGAGCCATTCCTACAGATGTAGCAAATCCTTGTCCAAGGGGACCAGTTGTTGTTTCAACGCCTTTGGTATGCCCAAACTCGGGATGGCCAGGAGTATTAAAATTCAACTGTCTAAAGTTTTTTATACTTTCTATCGGCATGTCATCATAACCTAGCAAATAATTAAGCGCGTAAATAAGCATTGATCCATGGCCAGCTGATAAAACAAATCTGTCTCTATCAGGCCAATCTGGAGTTGATGGATCAATGTTAATAAATTTAGAAAATAGTACTGTTGCTACATCTGCCATTCCCATAGGCATTCCTGGATGACCTGAATTTGCTTTTTGAACAGCTTCGGCTGCCAAGACTCTGATGGCATTGGCCATTCTTCTCATTATTTTTTCATCAGTTGATTTTAAATTTTCCATGTTTACTCAGATTTTGTATGAATGTATTAAAAAGATTTACTCTGTATTTAAAAAAGTATCAACCTCTTCTTTTGAACCAAAAATTAAAGGAGTTCTTTGATGAATATCATTTATAGTTAAGTTTAAAATATCTTCCTTTCCATTTGTTGCTTTACCTCCTGCTTGCTCAACTAAAAGTGAAATTGGATTTGCCTCATAAGTTAACCTTAGTCTACCATCTTTGTTTTTTTTTCTTTTGTCGTCTGGGTAAAGAAATATACCCCCTCTAGTAAAAATTCGGCTTGCATCAGCAACCAGAGATCCTACCCATCTCATATTAAAATCTTTTTTCCTTGGCCCATCCTTGCCTTTAAGACAGTTTTCAATGTAATTCAAAACATTTTTATGCCAAAAGCGTCGATATGATGAATTTATAGCATATTCTGAAGTATACTCTGGTATCGAAATATTCTTTTGTAATAATTCAAAAGTATTAGATTTATTATTAAGGAAAAAAGAATGAGTTCCATTTTTATATGTTAAAAATAAAGTTGTTCTCGGGCCAAAAACAAAAAAGCCTGCACAAGCTTGTTTATTACCATTTTGAAAAATTGCTTCATTAACACTTTTCCCATTTTTTGGAATAATAGAAAAAATAGTTCCAATAGAAACATTTGCTTCAATATTTGATGAACCATCGAGAGGATCAGTTAAAACAATAAAGTTTCCGTTTTCATCTAGATTTACTATTCCTTTTTGCTCTTCAGAACAATATGCAGCTACTTCAGGTATTCGAAGTTTATCTAACAAAGTTTTATCTGAAAAAATATCTAGTGGTTTTTGAACATCACCATCCTCATTAAGCGAAGTTTTTTCAATCTCATAATCATCGTCATGAATACTTTTACTAATTTTTATAGCTGAACTACATAATTTTAAAATTATGTTGTTTAAATTTTGATCTTTTGAAAATTCGTTTAAGAAACTCAAAATTTTCAAGATGTGGCCCCATTTCTTGTGTTAAAATAATAATGTTTCAAATTTTTGATTTTAGATCAATTAAATGATTTAATTAAATTAAAACTTAATTAAAAAATAATAAAGTAATTAAATTGATATATTACAAAAAAATCTATTTTCCTGAAAATCTCTCTACTATTAATGAAACATCAGGTGAAAATAATAAATCTGTGATACATTTTATTTCATACTTAATTGATTCAAAAAAATTAAGCGAAAATGCAATAAAGAAGATTTTTCTTAACTATTTTGAAGACAAAATTAACATTAAAATAAAAAAAAATTATATTTCACTAATTTCTAAATTTTTAGATCAAATATTACCTTTGATATTAAATCAAAACCATCCCAAACAAGCTACATATCAACTACTAAGATTTTTAAATGAAATTACTCCTAACTTTCAGTATTTAGAAAACCTTTCAAGTAAAACTTTTATATACGACAAATTAATAGAAGTTTTGTCTTTTTCTGGCCACATAACAAATTTGTTAGCAAAAGATGAAAAATTATTAGAAATATTAGACCCATATTTTGCAATTAGATTAAATGGTAATATTTCAATCTATAAAAATGAATTAAATAAAATCCAATACCAAAATGATGTAGAAGAAAATATTTTTAATAACTTAAGAAAAGTTCATAGAAAACTTAAATTTCAGATAATTGTTTCTGTAATAAAAAATGAATTGAGAATTGAAAGTGCTTCATATGAATTTTCTCTTTTAGCTAGATCAATCATAGAAAAAGTTATAGAAATTGCTCATTACTTATTTTTAAAGGAAAACAATTTAAGAAAAAGTTTTTATGATGATTTTGCCGTTTTAGCCTATGGCAGGTTAGCAAATAATACAATGACTTCAAACTCTGATTTAGATTTGGTTTTTATTTTTCCTGATATAAACAAAAATTTTATAAACAAAAAAGAATATGAAACTTTTTACAACCGTTTTTCTAAAAAAATTATTAACATACTATCTTCGCAAACTGCAGAAGGTTTCATGTATGAAGTAGATACAAAATTAACGCCCTCTAACACACAAAGTGATTTAGCTTGCAAAATTTCGGATTTCATAAGTTTTCAAAAAGATCACTCATTCGCCTGGCAAAAGATAGCTTTGTTAAAGAGTGAATTAGTCTTTAACAAGTCTAAATTTCAAAACTCATTAAACTCAAAAATAAACGATATTAAAAAAAGAGAAATAAATCTTCATGAATTAAAAAAAGAAATCATAACCATGAGAGGTGGAAACAAAAACCTGACAGCAAAGAATTTGATAAACCAAAAAAGTAAAAATCTACTTAATTGGTATGAGACTAAATATTCTCTTGGAGGTCAGAGAGACATAGAGTTTTTAGAGTATTTTTATATTAGAGATAAAATATATCGAAAGATTGAAAATTTAGATGTAAAAAAATTGTTTTTGAAAAAAGTTAAATTATTTTATTTCATCCTAGACCAATTTGTAAATATAACCTTTTCAATGGATAAACCAAGAAACTTGCCTAACAAAGTTTCAAAATATTTAGTCTCATATCTTAATCTAAAAGACTTAGGCACATTAAAACAAACAGTTAAAGAACATAAAAATCAAATTCGTAAGAATATTGATGAAATTTTAAAAATATAGAATTGCATAAAAAATAGACAAATTAATTTAAACTTAAAAATTTTTGTTTATTTTTTAATCATTTACAATTTTCTCCCTCTTAACAAAAAATTAAAGTCATATTTAACTATTTTATAAATTATCTAATAAGCTCAATCTTTATTAAGGAGAGTTTTATGAGTATTTTAAAACTTACGCTAACTTCTTTATTAATATTTTTTTCAATTAATGCAGCAAATGCAGAGGTTGATAAAGAAGTTGCTTATATATTTAATTCATTTTCATTTTTGGTTCATGGATTTTTAGTAATGTTAATGGCAGCTGGTTTCTGCATGTTAGAGACTGGACTCGTTAGGGCTAAAAATGCTGTGGTACAATGTGCTAAAAACATTGGACTTTATTCTATAGCTGGACTTATGTTTGCATTTGTAGGATACAACTTGATGTACGATGGTGTGACTGAAAATACTGGATGGATTGGTTCTTTAAACATATGGGGTCCTGGAGAAGTAGCAGTTGATGACGGTTATAGTGCTGGGTCTGATTGGTTCTTTCAGATGGTGTTTTGTGCTACGGCCGCATCTATAGTTAGTGGAGCAGTAGCTGAAAGAGTTAAACTTTCAAGCTTTTTAATATTCGTAGTCATTTTAACTGGTTTCATATATCCAATACAAGGTTCTTGGTCATGGGGTACTGGGTTTTTATCTGGTGCAGGGTTTCTAGATTTTGCTGGTTCTTCTATAGTTCATGGTGTTGGAGGATGGGCAGCTTTAACTGGTTGTCTAATACTAGGTGCGAGAAAAGGTAAATATGCTGATGATGGAAGCGTAAAACCAATGCCAGGTTCAAACTTACCATTGGCTACATTGGGTACTTTTTTACTTTGGTTTGGATGGTTTGGTTTTAATGGTGGCTCACAACTTGCGATGGGAAGTGCCGCTGATGTAAACGATATTTCAAATATTTATATTAATACAAATTTAGCCGCTGCAGGTGGTGTAGTTGTTGCAATTATAATTACAATGTTATATTACAAAAAAACAGATTTAACTATGGCATTAAATGGAGCTTTGGGTGGATTGGTAGCTATCACAGCTGAACCTCTTGCACCAAGCCCAATGTTGGCAATATTTATTGGTGCTGTAGGTGGCTTAATTGTTGTTGTTTCCATTCCACTTTTGGATAAATTTAAAATTGATGATGTAGTAGGTGCTATACCTGTTCACTTATTTGCAGGAATATGGGGAACAATCGCAGTTGTGTTTTCGAATTCCGAAGCATCATTGGGATCTCAACTCTATGGTATTTTTGCTATCGGACTATTCACAGTAATTGCCTCGGGAGTTGTATGGTATGTTATCAAAATGATAATGGGAATTAGAGTTACCCCTGAGCAAGAGATGGAAGGTGTAGATGCAAGTGAAATTGGCATGGAAGCCTATCCAGATTTTAGAAAATAAATTCCTCCCTCATAACAAAGGCAGTTATAATTATAACTGCCTTCGTTTACATTCCAAGCGAAGCATAACTTTGAGCCACTCTTTTAATAGCAACCATCATTGCAGCTGTTCTTAAATCTTTAGCATTTTCGTCGTTGTTCCAAACATCACTGATTACTTGATAAGAGTTTCTCATAGTGTCTTCTAAACCTGACCTAACTAAATCAAGTTCTGATGATCCTTTAATTGCCTTTTCTTTATATCCTTCTGGAAAGTCTGTTCCTGTCATTTTCTCCATTGCCTCAACAAGAATGTTAACTTGGTTTTCTTGAGCGCGCCTTTGAAGTCTACCTAACCTTATTCTACTCAAGTTTTTAATCCATTCAAAGTAACTTACTGTAACACCACCAGCATTTGCATAAAGGTCGGGTATAATTACCACTCCTTTTTTATTAAGTATTTCATCTGCCTCAGAGGAAACGGGTCCATTAGCTGCCTCAATAATAAGTGCGGTTTTAATTCTGTTTGCATTGTCTTTATTAATTACAAGTTCCATAGCAGCAGGTATTAAAATATCTGCATCTTCTTCTAAAATTTCTGAACCTTTTGATGTATAACCTTGATAACCCTTTACACTTCCATTTTTTACAATATGGTTTTTCAGATCTTCGATATCAATTCCATCCTTGTTTACTATGGAACCATCTCTTTCTATAACATGTGTAATCAAACATTCATCTTCCTTCGATAAAAATAATGCGGCATGATAACCGACATTACCTAGACCTTGAACTATTACTCTTTTACCCGCTAATCCAGAGGTTAACCCTGTTTTTTTAACATCTTCATGATTGTCAAAAAAAGCTTTCAAAGCATATTCTACTCCTCTACCAGTTGCCTCAGTCCTGCCTGATATGCCTCCTTTATTAACAGGCTTACCAGTAACACATGCCCAAGCATTTAGATCAGTTGGATTTAATCTTCTATATTCATCTGCCATCCAAGCCATTTCGCGTTCCCCAGTACCAACATCTGGTGCAGGTACATTTTGAGATGGATGGATTAAATCACGTTTCGCTAGCTCTTGCGTAAATCTTCTTGTAATTCTTTCCATCTCTTCTTCGTTCCAATCACGAATGTTAATTATTAATCCACCTTTAGAACCACCAAAAGGGACTTCAACAAGAGAACATTTATAGGTCATTAGCGCTGCTAAAGCTTCAACTTCTTCTTGATTGACAGCCATATCATATCTAATACCACCTTTAACAGGTTCAAAATGGTCAGAATGAACAGATCTGTAACCTGTAAATGTGTATATTGAATTTCTTAATCTTACCCCAAAACGAACTACGTAAGTAGCATTAGCCATCATAATTTGATTTGCCAAATCCTCAGTAATGAATTTACCACCTTCCGATTTTTGCAGACAATTTATAGCTTTTTTAAAATTTGTTTCAATTGAATTTAAAAACTCGTCTCCTGCCATTTTTTTTCAACGATTTCTCGATGCCCCCATTTTAAAATTTAACAGAGATGCTATCATAAATACTTATAACTAAAAACAATAAAAAATTATTAAGCTTTTGTTTATTTTCAGATTTGTTTTATATTTTATTTAGGGAAAACAAAAATGAGTATATTAAATTGATGAGGAAATATGTTTAAAAATATAAAAAACTTCTTTGACACAGCAAAAATAAATGAAGATGAAAATCAAGAATATTTGGATGAAGATATTTTTGCCGTTTTATCCCTTTTAATTGAAGCAAGTAAAATTGATGGAATTGTTAGTAACGACGAAATAGATTTAATTAAAAAAATACTCATTACTAAATTTCATCTAAATCCTCAAAAAGCTGAAAAATCTATTGATTTTGTTCTTCATAAAAGTGATGAAAAAATTGAAATTTACTCAGATATTAAGGTCATTCTTGATAGTATGGATCATGATGAAAGAATTTCAGTTATAGAAATGTTGTGGGAAATTATTTTATCAGATGGGAAAGTAGATGAGTATGAGGCAAATTTGATATGGCGCATTTGTGGTTTACTTCATGTGTCTGGTACTGAGAGTTCCGAGGCCAAAAAGAGAGCTCTAGGAAATTAATAAGGAAATTTATCATGTTTGAAAAATCTATGGATTTTGGATTTGACGAAGAAATTAAAATTCTTCAAAAAAATGTTCGTAAATTTGCACAATCTGAAATAGCACCTTTAGCAAAACAAATAGACGAAACTAATGAATTTCCAAATCATTTATGGAAAAAATTTGGTTCCCTTGGGTTATTAGGAATTACTGCTGAGACATCATTTGGTGGAAGTGGCATGGGTTATTTAGCACACTGTGTGGCCCTAGAAGAAATTAGTCGTGCAAGTGCATCTGTTGGACTGTCGTATGGCGCTTTTTCAAATTTATGTGTTAACCAGATTAATCGAAATGGAAATAAATACCAAAAAGAAAAATATTTACCAAGTCTTTGCAACGGAGAGAAAATTGGTGCTCTTGCAATGAGCGAAGTTGGTTCAGGCTCAGATGTTGTGTCAATGACTTTGTCAGCAGAAAAACAAGGTAATAAAACCTACTTACTTAATGGTTCTAAAATGTGGATCACAAATGGACCTGATGCTGACATAGCTGTAGTGTACGCAAAAACTGATCTAAATGTTGGATCAAAAGGTATCACAGCATTCTTAATAGAAAAGGATATGGATGGGTTTTCCTGCGGAAAAAAAATAAATAAATTAGGTATGAGAGGTTCTAATACATCTGAGTTAATATTTGAGAATTGTGCTGTACCTGAAGAGAATGTTCTCGGTAACCCTGGAGAAGGGGCCGCTATTTTAATGAGTGGATTGGATTATGAGAGAGTTGTCCTTGCAGCTGGTCCTCTAGGTATTATGGCCGCAGCATTAGATGAAGTGGTTCCTTACGTTCATGAAAGAAAACAATTTGGAAAATCAATTGGTGAATTTCAATTAATGCAAGGAAAAATTGCTGATATGTATACTACCACAAATGCATGCAGATCATATGTTTACGCAGTGGCATCAGCTTGTGATAGAGGAGAGACAACGAGAAAAGATGCAGCTGGATGTATTTTATATGCTGCTGAAAAAGCAACGCAGTTAACATTAGAAGCTATTCAATCACTTGGTGGAAATGGTTATACAAAAGATTATTCCGTTGAGAGATTGTTAAGAGATGCAAAACTTTATGAAATTGGAGCGGGTACTTCTGAAATAAGAAGAATGCTAATTGGAAGAGAATTATTTTTGGAAACGAAATAGTATGACAATTTTAAAAACATCAATAAATATTAATAGCAATGATTTTAATGATAATAAAAAATACATGTTATCAAATCTTGAAAAAATCAGAGAAGTTAATAAAAACTCATTTAGAGGTGGCATAAAAAAGTTTAACAAGAAGATTACAAAAAATGTAAAACTTCTTCCCAGAATGAGAATTACAAAACTTTTAGACCAGCACTCAGATTTCTTGGAAATTGGTTTATCAGCTGGATATAATCTTTATAACAATGAATGTCCTGGTGGAGGAATAATTGCAGGCATTGGTAAAATCCACAACTTTAATGTTATGGTTATTTGTAATGACTTTACTGTTAAAGGTGGGACATATTATCCTATAACTGTAAAAAAACACCTTAGGGCTCAAGAAATTGCAATTGATAATAATCTACCATGTATTTATTTAGTTGACTCTGGAGGTGCCAACCTACCAAATCAAGATGAAGTTTTCCCTGACAAAGATCATTTTGGAAGGATTTTTTATAATCAAGCAATTATGTCTTCAAAGAATATACCACAAATAGCAGTGGTTATGGGAAGTTGTACAGCTGGAGGGGCATACGTACCAGCAATGTCTGATGAAACTATAATTATTAAAAATCAAGGTACAATTTTTTTAGCTGGACCACCATTAGTTAAGGCAGCTATAGGAGAAAAAACAACTCCTGAAGAATTAGGAGGAGGTGAAGTTCATTCAAAAATTTCAGGAGTTGCTGACTATCTTGCTAATGATGATAATGATGCTTTAGAAATTGCAAGAAATTGTATTTTAAACTTAAACCTTAAATCAAAAACTAAAAATTATAATTTTGAAGAACCAATTTATGATCAAAAAGATTTACTTGGTATTGTTCCACAAGATCTAAGAAAACCTTTTGAGATAAAAGAGATTATTATGAGAATAATTGATGGTTCAAAAATGGAGGAATTTAAAAAAGAGTATGGTAAAACTTTGATTACTGGCTTTGGAACTATTCATGGAAATAATTGTGGAATAATTGCAAATAATGGAGTTTTGTTTTCTGAGAGCGCACTCAAAGGAGCGCATTTTATACAGTTATGTAGTCAGAGAAAAATACCAATTATATTTATACAAAATATTACAGGTTTTATGGTAGGTAAAAGTGCAGAACATGGAGGAATTGCAAAAAATGGTGCTAAATTAATTAATGCTGTTTCAAATACTAAATGTCCAAAAATAACTTTAATTGTAGGTGGGAGTTTTGGAGCAGGAAACTATGGAATGTGCGGACGAGCCTATAATCCAAAATTTCTCTGGACTTGGCCAAGTTCTAAAATTTCTGTTATGGGGGGTGAACAAGCTGCAAATGTTTTATCTGAATTAAAAAAAATAAATGCTAGAAAAAAAGGTCAAACGTGGAATGATAAAATTGAAAAAAAGTTTTACCAAAATATTGTTGATCAATTTGAAGAACAATCGCATCCTCTATTTGCATCTGCAAGATTGTGGGATGATGGCATCATAGATCCAATTGAAACTAGAAGAATTCTTGCTCTCAGCATAGAAATTTCAATGTCTCAAAAAATTAAAGATAGTAAGTTTGGTTTATTTAGAATGTAAATTTATTAGAAATATATAAACATGTATAGTTATAAAAGTTTAATAGTTAAGGAAAACTCTCTAGGAGTAATTGAAGTAGTACTAAATGAACCTGAGAGACATAACGCTCTATCTCCTCAGATGATAGAAGATTTGGGTTGTTGTTTCAAAAAACTTGATCAAGATAAAGATATTAAAATAATCGTTTTGTCATCATCTGGAAAAAGTTTTTGTGCCGGAGGTGATCTAAAATGGATGAAACGTCAAATAACAGCTGATAGAAAAACAAGAATAAAAGAAGCTAAGAAATTGGCAATAATGTTAAATAACCTTTTTTATGTCAACAAAACCATTATTGGCAAAGTTCATGGAAATTCTTTTGGTGGTGGAATTGGCATCATGGCTATTTGTGATATAGTTGTAGCTTCTGAAAACATTAAAATGGCTTTAACTGAAACAAGGTTAGGATTAATTCCAGCTACTATAAGTCCATATGTTATTAGAAAAATTGGTGAGAAAAACTGTATAGATCTCTTTACGTCTGCAAGAGAAATATCATCAGAAGAAGGTTTAAAAATAGGTTTGATTGACTTTGTCGTAAAACAAAATAGTCTTGATAAAAAGATAAAAGAAATATTAGCACCCTACAAAATTTCAGCTCCTGAAGCTATAACAAATTCTAAAAAATTAGTAAGAAAACTTACTGACAAAATTGATCAAAATTTAATTGATATGAGTATAGAAACTCTTGCAGATACATGGGAAAATGAAGAATGTTTGGAAGGAATTAATGCATTCTTTAATAAAAAAAAGCCAAATTGGATTATGGAGGAATAATGTCGAAAATAGAAAAGCAAGAAGCAAAAGAAAAAATTACTGCTCTCAAATTAGATAAAAAATTAAATTATGAAGATCAAAAAAATGCTTCAAATTATCTTAAAGTTGTAAATGAGAAAATTGGTTTTGTACCAAATGTATTAAAAGCTTTTTCAAACTTCCCTAAACAGTTTGAAGGATTTACAAAACTCTACAATAGTATAATGTTAGGAGAATCTGGTCTTTCTAAATTAGAAAGGGAGATGATAGCTGTTACAGTTTCATCAGAAAATCAATGTTTCTATTGTCTTGCAGCTCATGGTGCAACTGTACGTGAACTATCTCAAGATCCTCAGTTAGGTGAGAGATTAGCATCAAATTTTGAAGCAGCGAATTTATCCAAAAAGCATAAGACAATGCTTCTTTTTGCCAGAAATTTAACTAGAAATCCATCTATAGTAAATGAAGAGGATAGACTTGCTCTAAATAAAGTAGGATTTAATGATAGAGATATTTGGGATATCAGTCTAGTTGTAGGATTTTTTAACATGACAAATAGACTTGCAATAGCATCTGAAATGGAACCTAATGACATTTATCATAATATGCATAGATAGATATTTTTGAAGGTAAAATTAATGTCGTTCAAATTAAATGAAACTCAGATTTCTATCATCGAGTCCGCAAAAAATATATCAGAAAAATTTGATGACGATTATTGGCTTGACTGTGATATTAACGCAAAGTTTCCTCATGAGTTTTACGATGAAGTTGCCTCTGGAGGATGGCTTGGAATTTGTATGCCTGAAAAATTTGGTGGTTCTAATTTAGGTATTAGAGAAGCGTCTCTTTTTATGCAAACCATATCAGAAAGTGGTGGAGGAATGGCAGCCGCATCATCTATTCATATAAATATTTTTGGGCCACATCCAATAGTGATATATGGCACAGAAAAACAAAAAGAATTATGGTTACCTCCTCTTATTTCAGGTAAAGAAAAAACATGTTTTGGTGTAACAGAACCTGATAGTGGTCTTGATACAGGAAAAATTAAAACAAAGGCTCAAAAAGTTCAAGGAGGTTACATAATAAATGGACAAAAGATTTGGACATCGACAGCTCAAGTTGCAAACAAAATTTTACTGCTTGCTCGTACAAGTGACATATCAGCAACGAAAAAGCCTATAGATGGATTAACTCTTTTTTATACAAACTTTGATAGAGAAAAAATTGAAGTTAGAGAAATAAAAAAAATGGGTAGAGCAGCAGTTGATAGTAACCAGATATTTATTGATAATTTGAACGTAAATGAAGAAGACAGAATAGGTGAAGAGGGTCAAGGTTTTAGATACTTACTTGATAGTCTCAATCCTGAAAGAATTTTAATCGCTGCAGAAGCATTAGGTATAGGTAAAAATGTTCTCAAAAGAGCAACACAATATGCTAAAGAAAGAATTGTTTTTGATAGACCAATAGGGAAAAACCAAAGTATTCAACATCCATTAGCTAAAAACTGGATAGAACTCGAGGCGGCTGAACTTTTGATAGAAAAGGCATCTTATCAGTACGATAATAGAGAAAATTCAGGAGGACTCGCAAATGCAGCAAAATATTTTGCTGCTGAGGCAGCTTTTAAAGCTGCTACTCAAGCAGTTGTAACCCTAGGTGGTATGGGTTATGCAAAAGAATATCATGTTGAGAGATTATTCAGAGAATCTCTTATTCCAAAATTAGCCCCAGTAAGTTCAGAGATGATATTAAATTATGTTTCAGAAAAAATTCTAGGCTTTCCAAAATCTTATTAAATG
Source organism: SAR116 cluster bacterium AG-426-I14 (assembly GCA_003210055.1). Taxonomy (GTDB): domain Bacteria; phylum Pseudomonadota; class Alphaproteobacteria; order Puniceispirillales; family Marisalimonadaceae; genus AG-426-I14. Next base: position 73,353 of record QCNS01000005.1, on the reverse strand, counting down.
AAAGGTTCAATAATGAGTAAATTAGAAAATAAAAATAGTCATACTCTGGAAGGAATCAAAGTTCTTGATTTGACAAGAGTTTTAGGTGGTCCGTATGCTACTCAGATTTTGGCAGATCACGGAGCAATAGTTACAAAAGTCGAGTCTCATCTGGGAGATGAAGTACGTGAATGGGGACCACCATTTACAAAAAATATGGCTTCATATTTTATAAATGTTAATAGAAATAAAAGGTCTATCGCTTTGGATTTAAAAAAAACTGCCGGAAAGAAAATCCTTTTAAAACTTATGAAAGAAACCGACATTTTGATAGAAAATTTTAAAACAGGTACTATGGAAAAATGGGGATTTGGATATGAGGAATTTTTAAAAAATAAGTTTCCAAGATTAATTCATTGTAGAATTTCTGGATTTGGATCTAAAGGTCCATTAGGCGGTGCGCCCGGTTATGATGCAATTGTACAAGCTATGACCGGCATGATGACTGTAAATGGAACTCATGAAAGTGGAAGTGTAAGAATGGGAGCCCCTTTTGTAGACATGGGTACAGGATTATATAGTACTATTGGTATTTTAATGGCTCTCTACGAAAGAAATAAATCTAATAAAGGTCAATTTATAGACATGACACTTTACGACTCAGCATTAGCTTTAATGCACCCTCATAATGCTAATTATTTTTTAACAAAAAAGCCTGGAAAAGCTACCGGTAATTCTCACCCAAATATCTCTCCATATGATAAATTCAAAACAGCTTCAAACGAAATTTTTATGGGTATTGGAAATGATGCTGGATTTAAACGATTATGTTATGCACTTAACCTCGAGGAACTTGCAAATGACGCTAGGTTTAGAACAAATGGTGATAGAGTCAAAAACAGAGTGGAATTAACAAAATTTATTGAGAAAGCTTTATCTAATGTTGACGGCATAGAATTTTCAGAAAAACTTTTATCAGCAGGAATTCCTGCTGGTCCAGTTAGAAATATTGAAGAAGCAATTCAACATCCTCAAACTAAAGAACGAAACATGGTTTTAGAAAAAGATTATTATAAAGGAATTGCATCTCCTATAAAATTTAGTAGGTCTAAGGACGTAGGTGTCAAATATACGCCTCCTTTAATTGGAGAACATACAATTCAAATTTTAAAAGAACAAGGCTATTCTGTGCAGGAGATAGAATTACTTTTAAAAGATGAAATTATTTCAACTCAGAATTAATATACCAACTTTTTTAAATAATAAGTCCTGATTTTTTTTATTTTTTTATAAATAATATTTCTGTTTTTATTTTGGTTTGTAAAAAGGATGTATGCTTCTATACCCTGAAATATAAAAAGATCTACACCGTAAATAATCATGGAATTTTTACTCTCAGCTATTCTTAAAAAATCAGTTTTAGCTGGTGTATATACAACGTCATAAACCCATTGATTTTTTGACGTTACTAGTTGTGGCAATGGATTACCCAGAGAACTGTTATGACCTATTGGAGTACAATTGACTATCCCTTCCAAATCACCCTGTACTTCAATTAAATCTCTAATTTTTAAAGAAACACAGTTTATGCTTTGGTTTCTTAATTCATTAATTAACTTATTTGACTTATTTAAGTCTTTTTCCATTAAATAAATTTTTTCAACACCAAACTCGGCTAATCCAAAACAAACTGCCCTACCAACACCGCCACCACCGATAACAAGTATTTTTTTTAGATCATTCTTAAAATGAAATTCTAATGATTTAAGAAAACCCAGAAAATCAGTATTTCTAGCAACAATTTCATTGCCAAAAATAAGCGTATTAGATGCTTTAGTCAGCTCTACTTCTTTTCCAAAACTTTGAACAACTTCTAGAATTTTTTCTTTATATGGATAGGTTACTCCAATACCAAGAAACTTTTTTTTTTAAATTGTTAACAATATTTTTAAGATTTACATTTTTTTTTTGAGAAAAATCAAACAAACTATATTTAATCGGGGTCTCAAATTCATTTCCAAGTTTTCTCATCAAATCTGGCATTTGAGAGCTTGAAATGAAATTGCCAATTAAACCTATATCATTCACTTTTTTACTACTATCTAATTCTTTGAAACTTGTTCTTTTTTAATTGCTAAAATTGAAGAAAATGTAGAAACACAATATGGTACACAAAAAGTTATAGCTATTTTGAGCCAATTATTAAATGTCATCTTACCACTGATTATATGATCTCCATGATTAATGGCAGCTAAGATTACTCCTACAACACAAGCAAATTTAATTGCTCTAAAAAAAACATCTTTTCTTAAAATTAATTCAAACATTTTTTTTAACCATCATTAGATAATGGTGTATATTACATATAACTTTTAAAAAAAAAAGATTAAATGAGGCATATATGATTGTTAAAATTTTTGTACGAACATTTCCTAGCAAAGAAGACTGTGAACTTTTTGAGTCAATTTTAGAAACAAAATGGCCTAACTTATTACAAACAGTTAAAGGGGTAAGGTTTAGAGCAATAAAAAATCCAAATACTGCAAATGTAAGTGTTGTTTTGTGGGAGTTTCCAGATAATGAGTCAATGAAGAGTGTAGAAAAACTAATTCAAGAAAATATTGTCAAATATGTTAAAACATTATCTCCAAAAACTGTTGAATTTACTGGGGTAGTTACACAAGATTTGGGAGAATTATCTTTTAATTAATTTATGTTAACATTAATTATTTAATAATTTTATACTGATAAAAACTTTTTGACTATATTATCATTTAAATCTTTACTATTCCCTTCCCAAACATTTTTTCCACGGCTAAGAATATATAAATAATCTGCTAGAGGTTTAATTTTATGCAAATATTTATCGATCAAAATAATTGAGATACCTTCTTTTTTTATTTCTGAAATAACTTTCCAAATTTCATTTCTTAAATTTGGAGACAACCCCTCAGTAGCCTCATCCAAAATAAGTAATTTTGGATTAGTCATCAATGCTCTTCCTATTGATAACATTTGTTGTTCTCCTCCAGATAAAGATGATGCCATCTGAGAAAGTCTTTCATTTAACCTTGGGAAAACTAACTTCAATTTATCAATTGACCAGTAGCCTTTTTTTGCCGAGCAAATTAAATTTTCATACACTGTTAAATTTGTAAAAACTCTTCTTCCTTCAGGAACCAAACCAAATCCTAGTTTTGCAATTTCGTAACTTGGCTTATTAATTATTGATTTACCTTGGAAAAAAACTTTTCCCTCTACTTTTTCCATTATTCCACAAAGTGATTTTATAGTAGTTGATTTGCCCATACCATTTCTTCCCAATAGAGCCACCATTTGACCAGATTCAATTTTTAAGTCTATTCCATATAAAACTTGGCTATCTGCATACCAAGCTTTCAAATTTTGAACATTTAATAAATTTGTCAATGTTCTGTTCCTAAATAAACTTTTTTTACAGTGTTATTTTTTTTGATTTCAGAGACTGTTCCAGTTGCTATAACTTTTCCATAGTCCAAAACGGAAACTCTGTCTGCTAATGAAAAAACTGTATCCATATCATGCTCTATCAATAATATTGGTGCTCTTTTTTTAATTTTTTTAAACAACTGTAAAATTAATTCAGAGGACTCTCCATCTAACCCTGCCATCGGCTCATCAAACAGGAAAATTTTTGGCGCCATAGATATTGCTATACATATTTCTAATTTTCTTTTTTCACCATGGCTTAAGCTAGATGCTAATTCATTGGCTTTTTTATTGAGACCCACTTCTTCTAAATAATAAAAAGCTTCTTTCAACAATTTTTTGTTTAAATTAATATTTGTTAAAAAATCTAGATAATTTTTATTTTTCCCTATTAATGCTAATTTAATATTTTGTACAACGCTAAAATTATTAATTATCGAAGATACTTGAAAACTTCTAGCAATTCCTTTTTGTGCTCTTTCCTCAGGTGTTAAATATGATATTTCTTTGTTATCCAAAAATATTTTACCATACTCCTGTTCTAAAAAACCTGTAATTAATTTTATTAAAGTTGATTTTCCAGCTCCATTTGGACCGATTAAAGCATGGACTTCATTTTTATTTATTTCTAAAGAAATATTTTCGCAAGCTCTAACCGCATGAAAACCTTTACTAAGATTATCAATTTTTAAAATAGTGTCTGTCATGATTTGCTATCTTTTAAAAATAAACTCATTATACCAGCCCTGGCATATAAAACTTCTAAAATAATTATTAGGCCTAACCAAAATTGCCAATTCTCTGAGATACCACCCAGAGTTTGCTCTAAAATTATATAAAACACTGCTCCTAAAATTGGGCCATAAAGTCTAGCTACACCTCCTAAAATCACTAAAACCATAATTTCTCCAGACATTTGCCAACTTAAAACTGATGGGCTAACAAATCTATTTAAATCCGTGTATAAAGAGCCAGCAAGTCCAGTAATAGCACCAGAAAATACAAACGAAATTAATTTTATTTTAAATGGATTAATACCTATAGATTTTACTCTTTCTTCATTTTCTTTACATGCTTTTAAAACCAGACCAAAAGAGGAATTTAAAATGATCTTTAAAATTGTTAAAAAAATTAATAACCAAGTAAAACATATAAAATAAAAGTTGATAGGATTCATGGTATTAAAAAATGGAAAAACATTTCTTACATAAATTGATAAACCATCCTCACCTCCATAAGCTGGCCAGCTTATCGAAAAGTAATATAACATTTGTGCAAAAGCTAATGTTATCATTATAAAATAAACACCCGAGGTCCTAAGAGAAAAATAACCTATTAATAAGGCTATGAAAGAACAAATTATTATTGAAATTAACCAAATAAATAATATTTGGTTTGACCCGTCAAATTGTAGAAAAAAAAACATTTGTTCAGAATTTTGTGCATGACTTGCCAAAATACCAGTAACGTACCCACCAATTCCAAAAAAAGCGGCGTGTCCGAATGAGACAAGTCCTCCATAACCTAGTATAAAGTTTAAACCGATACCCGCAATTGACAATATAACAATCTTTGTTGTTAAAGTTGTTAGATAAGGCTCATTAAATAAATATGCTAAAAATGGAATAACAAATAATACTAGTAAGATAATTAAATTTAATTTTTCTTCTTTAATCATTTTTTCCCCCGTATAAACCTGAGGGTTTAAAAATCAGAACTGTCGCCATTAAAATATAGATGGACATTGAAGCTATAGAAGATCCAATAGAAGTTGCTGAGGCATTATCAAAAAAATAACTAAAAAAACTTGGTAATAAAAAACGTCCCATTGTATCTGTTATACCAACCAATAATGCGCCAACAAAAGCCCCTTTAATTGATCCTATCCCTCCTATAACAATTACAACAAACGCAAGAATCAAAACAGGCTCTCCCATACCAACCTCAACTGATTGAATAGCACCAATCAATGCACCTGCAAGACCTGCTAAAGCAGCACCTAAAGAAAATACAATCGTATATAATTTTGTAACATCTACGCCAAGTGCACCAATCATTTCTCTATCATTTTGGCCTGCTTTTATCCTTATACCTATCAATGTTTTTGAGATTAAAAAGTATAAAATAATAGCTATTATTATTCCAACTAAAATAATCATCATTCTATATTTAGAGTATATGATTTCAAAAGGTAGATTAAAACTTGAACTTAATGAATTTGGAATATCTAAGTAAAGGGGGTAAGCACCAAAAATCCATCTAATACCCTCAGAAAATAATAGAATTAACGCAAATGTTGCGAGTACTTGGTCTAAATGATCTCTTTTGTATATTTTTCTAATTATAATCAATTCTGTTAATGCGCCTGCAAATAATGCAGCAACAAAACTGGCTATCATTGCAATCATAAATGACCCAGTTAATTCAGCAAATAATGCTGCGGCAAATGCACCAATCATGTAAAATGAACCATGAGCTAAATTTATTAAGCCCATCACACCAAAAACAAGTGTTAATCCAGCTGACATCAAAAAAAGCATTACGCCAAATTGAAGCCCATTTAGAATTTGTTCGATGAATAAAGAAATTGTCATTTATAATTTTCAAGTGAGTTAAAATATAACTCACTTGAATTTTTAATTATTTTAGAGAACAAGCATCTACATATGCATTAGATCTATCTTTTAAACCAATTGAAACAATCTTATTGGTCAAAATATCACCTTCTTTAATCACTTCTCTGACATAAATATCTTGGATTGGATGTTGGTTACTAGCAAATTTAAACTTTCCTCTAGTAGAGGAAAAGTCTGCAACTTTTAATGCATTCCTGAATCCGTCTTTATCTGAAATTGAGGAATTTCCTAGAGCTGAAAGTAATAACATACCAGTATCATACCCCTGAGAAGCATATAATGATGGCAACCTACCATATGTTGATTTAAATTCTGATACAAACTTTTTATTTGCTTCATTATCTAAATCTTTTGACCATTGAGATGTATTTTTTACTCCAAGAGCAGCGTCTCCTACAGCTTTTAATATACCTTGATCAAATGAAAAGGCAGGGCCAACAACAGGTAGATCAATCCCAGATTGGGCATATTGCTTCATGAAACCAATTCCCATCCCTCCAGGAAGAAAAAAGAAAATACTATCTGCGCCAGATGCTCTAATTTGAGCAATTTCTGCTGCATAATCTTTTTGTCCTAACTTTGTGTAAAGTTCACCAGCTAAATTTCCTTTGAAGAAACGCTTGTATCCAGTTAATGCATCTTTACCTGCTGGATAGTTAGGTGCAAGAATGAAAGTGTTTTTATAACCTGCTGAATTAGCATATCCTCCAGCAGCTTCATGCAAATTATCATTTTGCCATGCAACATTGAAGTAATTCTTATGACAACCTTTGCCAGCCAATGCAGAAGGACCAGCATTAGGAGATAAATAAACTATATCTTGATTTACAGCAGCAGGAACAACAGCCATAGCAAGGTTTGACCAAATTATACCTGTAAGAACATCAACCTTATCAGATTGTATCATTTTATCAGCCAATTGAACTGCAATATCAGGTTTTCTTTGATCATCTTTTACTACTACTTGAATGTTTTTATAATCTTTCACTGCCAGTAGGAAACCATCCCTGACATCAATTCCCAAACCAGAACCACCTCCAGACAAAGTTGTTATCATTCCAACTTTAACCACATCATCTTTTTTTTGCTTATCTAAATAATAGTAGGTACCCCCACCAATAATCAAAATTAGCAAAACTATTAAAATTGAATTTTTTGACATTTATAACCTCCGAAAAATTCATAATATTTAAACAATTAAATATCAGTATTGAAAAACTAAAATCATTAGTAACATGATTAATTCTTAACATAAAATTAAAAATTGAAATTTTGAATGATTGTTTGCAGATATAACCGGGAAAGACATTTAATAAATTCATAAAAAAAAATTATAAAATAATAAAAAAAAGTTATATTTTTATTTTTACAAGCTTGACTCCTACTTAAAGAATTTTAATAGTAGTAGTTAATGATAAATCATTAAATCATTAATCATTTCTCAGGAGGAATTTATATGATTAAATCTAAAACACTATTAGCAATAGGATCAAGTTTGACTGTTCTGACTGGATTAATTGCTTTTTCTTCAACATCTTCTCTAGCGGCAAAAAAACCAGCTATAGAAGTTGTCACACATGCTGGAGCAGGTGGTGGAACAGACGTTAATTCAAGAATGATGATGCTACGTTCTAGAAGAACGCTTAAACAGGATATGGTTGTTGTTAATAAAAGAGGTGGCGGTGGTGCTGCTGCAATGAATTATTTCATGACAAGACCGGCAGATGGAAACACGATTTTAACATTTACTGTTGGGCATGCTATTACCATGGCTATGGGTAAAACAAAGCTTAAAGTAAGTGACATGGCACCTATATCTAGAGGTACTAATGATCCACAAATTTTAATGGTAAATTGTAAAAAAAGTCCTTATAAAACGCCTGAAGATTTTGTTGCAGGTATGAAAAAGGGTGACAAGATAACTTTTGGTGGAACACATACTGGTACAATTGACCATATAACGGTATTTCTTTGGGCAAAACGATTGGGTCAAAAAATGCCTAAATATATTCCATTTAAAGGTGGTGGAGAATTAGCAACTAGATTAGTAGCAGGAGAAGTTGATGTAGGAACATTAAACTTATCTGAAGCTGCTGCACCTGTAGAGGCAGGAGATATTTGCCCACTTGTTATTTTAGCTGAAAATGGTATGGCACCAATTCCAAAAGCTAAAACTGCAAAGGAACTAGGTATTGATCTTGTTCTGTCAACTACAAGAGGTTTTGTAACACATGCTGGTGTTGATAAAGCAAGAGTTGCTGCATTAGAAAAAGGTATTCAAAAAGCTATGAAACATTCAATGTATCAAGCATACTTGGCTAATTCAGGATTAGATAGTACATCACCACAACCTTCAGGACCATGGGGCAAACAAATTGCATTTATGGTTGGTGAATTTGGGCCTGCTTTAAAAGAAATGGGCTTAATGAAGTAAATAACTTTTATACAAATGCTCTCTTTTTAACTAAAGAGAGCATTTTTTTAAATCATGATTAAAAAAAATATATATTTTGTACCATTATTCTTAGCAATTTTTTCTTTTGTAGTAATAGCAGTTGCTTTGCAGCTTGATACATCACCAGAAATGATAGTTGGTGATAGTATGCAAGCAAGATCTTTCCCAATTTTTTTAATGATTTTAAATCTAATTTTAGTTGCTGTGTTAATACTACAATTTTATAAAAATCAGCCTAACCCTATTCCTTTAGAAAAATTTCCAACTTGGGGAAGTATGATTTTATTTCTTGTTTTTTATGTATTAACTGTTTTTACAGATATGTTTATCGGAATCTTTGTTGTAATGTTTTTGATGTGTGTTTTGTGGGGTGAAAAAAGAATTTGGGTTGCCTTGTTAACTGCCTCTATAACCCCTGCTCTAATTTTTATGCTTTTTGATTTAGTGTTAAAAATTAGATTTCCAAGAGGAATTCTTACGAATATTTATTATGGGTAGAAGGAAATTAAATGTTTGAACAAGCAATAGGAGCGATGGCATCAGTCGTGGTTGATCCTTATTTATTAGGTTTAATATTTGTTACTACTGTTTTAGGGGTAATAATTGGTGTTTTGCCTGGATTAGGTGCAACAACAGGTGCTGCATTACTTTTACCGTTTACTTTGACAATGGATCCTGTTCATGCAATTGCAGTCTTAGCAACCATTTATGTTTCTGCTACATTTGCTGGTTCAATAACAGCAATATTAATTAATGCCCCAGGAACTTCTGCTGCAGCAGCGACTACTTTTGATGGATATCCTCTTGCTCAAAAAGGTGAGGCAGGAAGAGCTCTAGGAATTGCTGTTATTTCAAGTACAGTAGGAGGAATATTTTCAGTTTTAATTCTATGTTTTGCAGCCCCACTGTTGGCTAGAGTTGCCTATGAGTTTCGATCTCCAGAATACTTTGCTCTCACTGTTTTTGGGTTATCAATGCTTGCCAGTATTAGCGCTGGTGGGGCAGTCAAAAATTTAATTGGTGGAATTTTTGGAGTTTGGCTGTCAACTATAGGAGCAGAGAGGGTAACTGGAATTGAGCGTTTTATGTTTGGAAATTATGAACTTTATGAAGGACTGCACTTTGTCCCTATTTTCATTGGTTTATTTGCCATTTCAGAATTATTAGTTCAATCGAAAACTGTAGATAAAATTATTAAAACTGTTGCTATGAAAGCAGTAAAACTTCCTACCAAAGAAGATTACAAAAAAATTTGGAAAACAATTTTAAGATCATGTGGCATAGGAACATTCATAGGAGTTCTTCCTGCTGAAGGGGCAACAGTTGCATCCATGATTGGATATTCTGAAGCAAGAAGGTGGTCAAAAAATAAAAAAGAGTTTGGTAAGGGTTCTATAGAAGGAATAGCAGGTGCAGAAGCAGCTAATAATGCTGCCACAGGTGGGGCCATGGTTCCAACAATGGTTTTAGGTATACCCGGAAGTGGAACAACTGCAATTATATTAGTCGGTTTAATGGTTCATGGTCTTCGACCAGGTGTTTATTTATTTACCGAGCAAGTTGAAAAAGTTTACCAAATTTTTGGTTCAATGTTTATTGCGAACGTGATGTTTATGTTAATGGGTTTGTATGCCGCAAAAATATTTGCGAGAGTTTCCCTTGTTCCTACAGCAATACTTTGGCCTATAGTATTTGCGTTGTCAGTGATAGGTGCATATGCATTTCAAGGTCAATTATTAGATGTATGGTTAGCTTTGATATTTGGTGTAATAGGTTTTTTTGCAAGAAGATTTGGTTTTTCTGTTGCTCCAATAGCAGTGGGTCTTATTTTGGGAGAAATGGTTGAAACTAATTTACAACACTCATTAAAAATGTTTGATGGAGCTTGGTGGATGATATTAACTCAACCTCTTGCTCTAATGTTTTTGATTTTTGCTTTTTTAGGTTTATGTGGTCCAATGATATTTTCTTGGATAACAAAACAAAAAAAATAATTTATATCAACCAAGTCATTAGACTATTTGTTATCAAGTTTATTGAAATCAAAGTTAAAATAGTATTAAGAACTACTTTAAAATATTTTTTTCCAAAATTAACTAAAACTTTTTTACCAATGTAAGTTCCTAAAAGACCGCTTAAAATCATAATTAAAATTAAATAAAAATATTCCGCGAAACTAAAACCTAATAATCCAAAAACGATAACTTTAATTATATGCTGTATTGTCATTAAAGATGAATGAGTTGCTATATGTTTTAAGGGATCTAATTTCATTGTTTTAACCATCGCAGAAATAAATGGTCCAGTCGCACCAAAAAACATAGTTAAAAAACTTGAAAACATACCACCGAACACAATGTACTGTAATTTTATAGCTGGCATTTTACCAAAAACTGTCCATAAAATAAAAGTTGCAACAAGTAATTGAATTAGCGAAGAAGGAAATTGAATGAACAAAATACCACCTAACAAAGAACCCATGCAACTTCCAATTAAAAATGGAATAATTGGTTCTTTTTGGACATCTTTAACCATTAAAAGAGTACGACCAAAATTAGAACCTATTTGAACAGCGCCATGAACAGGTAACAGGAATATGGGATTAAGATAAATGGCAAGAAAACCTAGTGAAATAGCACCTCCACCTATACCAAATGCGGCGGTTACAAAAGATGTAAACATACTTGAAAAAATCAAAAAATAAATTGCAAAACTTGATAAGTCTTTTGGAAATTCCATAAAGATATCTAAGTTCATAATTATTTTTCTTTTGAAGCAAAAGGGGGAGGCATAAAATATCTAGGCATATCTCCAACACTCAAAACATCTATCTCTAATAAGACTGGACCGGATAGTTTAAATGCTTTCTCTAACTTTTCTCTAAATTCTGAACTTGAAGTTACCAATAAATAATTCATATGAACTGTTTTTGCTAATTCGGAAAAGTTAGGAACAGTTAAATCTGCATAATTTTTTCTTCCTCCATACAAACTATCTTGAATATGTTTAATAACACCATAACCTTTGTCATTCATAACTATAAATACAACGTTACTATCAACCTCTACTGCAGTCCATAAATCAGGTAAATTAAGCATGAAACCACCATCTCCACACATTGCTATGGATTTAACGTCTTCTTTTGCTAATGAAGCACCTATTGCTAGTGACATTCCAGGACCTATTCCTGCTCCAACAGGATAAATATTTTCACTAGAATCATATATAGGCATCATTCTATTACCCCAAGTACTATTTGATATTGTTACATCTCTAATCCATCTTCCTCCTTTAGGTAAACACTGTCTTACAATATCAGGAAAATCCTTATAAACTCCAAGAAAAGCTCTATAATCATTTAATATTTCTTCTTTCAAAAATTTTATTTCTTTATGCCATTCATTTGATGGTTTAGCGAGGTCCTTTAATCTAAATAATAGCTCATTCAAAACTTTCTTTGCGTCCCCTAAATGGAATAAGGAAGTTTCATAAGTTCTATTTTGTGCATCTGGATCTATATCAATTTGGATTAGGTTTTTTGGAAGTTTTAATGACATATCTCTAGTTTCATGTCCTCTCAATCTACTTCCAACCACTAACATCAAATCAACAGTTGAATAAAACTGTTCAACCAAGGGAACAGCATTAAAAGACCCTAAGCACATATCATCCTGTTCATCTACTACACCCTTACCTTGAGTGCTTGTAACAACTGCAAAACCAAGTTCAATAAATTTTTTAACCTCTGCTTTTAAGGTTTTAGCTCCATTTCCAATCCACAAGACTTTCCTATTAGAATTTTTTATTGATTTTTCAATTTTGTTCAATGTTTCTAGATCACCTAAAAATAATGAGTTCTGATCCTCTTTAACCATAGGAATATCCTGAGGTTTTTTAATAATACTTCTTTGAATATCAATTGGAATTTCTATTGAAACTGGGCCAGTTGGGGCAGTTAAACAACATCTTAAGGCCTCCTCTAAAATTGACAATGCATCTTCGGGATTACTTATTCTAAATGCTTTTTTTGATACTGACTTCAACATTTCTAATTGATTAGGTACTTCATGAACCGTACCCTGATTTTTATCTAAATTTTCTGTTGCAGTTTGACCAGTAATATGAAGAAGAGGTGTTCCTGCAAAACGTGCTTCAACAAGTGCACCAGTAATATTTGCAGCACCTGGTCCAGTGCTAGTAAAAACAACCCCTATTCCTTTCTTGGACCGAGAATACCCATCAGCCATATGACCAGCTCCCATTTCTCCCCTCGCTGGAACGAATTTAATTCTATTAGTTTTTGCTATAGCGTCTAACATAGGAATATTATGAACTGAAACAACACCAAAGGCTGTATCAACTTTATTTTCTGACAAAAAATCTGAAACCAATTGACCTACATTATAATTTGACATTTTAGCCTCTAAATCACTTTCTATTAATTTAATAATAGTTATTAATAATTCATAATGATATAAAAATATATTATGCAAAAAAGAATTACTGCAAAGCTAACAAAACATTTATTTAGCTTAAATCAAGAGATATCACTAATTGACGTCCGTGAGATTGGACTTCATGCGAGTGGACATCCATTTTATTCAATATCTATACCCTACAGTATTTTTGAAGCAAAAATTCAAGAGTTAGTGCCAAATAAAAGTGTTTTAATTATATTATTTGATCATAATGATGGTTTGTCAGAAATCGTCTATGAAGAAGTAAAAAATATTGGATATCATAATGTACGTATTTTAGAGAATGGAGTTTTTGGATGGAAGAAAGAAGGATATGAACTCTTTGATGGTATTAACATTCCCAGTAAAGCCTTTGGTGAATGGGTAGAAGAAGAGTATAAAACACCACATATTAAGCCTCGCGAATTAGCAAAGAAAATCAAAAGTAATAAAAACATACTCGTTTTAGATGGTAGAACGATCGAAGAATTTAGAACAATGAATATTCCTACAGCCATCAATTGTCCAAATATGGAAATACCAGTTAGAATAATAGATAAAATAGATTCACACACTGAAATAATAATTGGTTGTGCTGGAAGAACAAGATCTATAATTGGAACTCAAAATCTTATAAATTATGGAATAAAAAATTCTGTGAAAGCACTAGAAAATGGAACTCAGGGATGGTTTCTTGCAAATTTAAAACTTCAACATAATCAAAATAAACGTCTTTCTTTGTCTAAGTTAAAAAAGAAAAAACTTTTTGAAGAAAAATCAAGATACTTAATTAAAAAGTTTAATCTAAAAACAATTAATTTTAATAAGACAAAAATATTTCTCGAAGAAAAAAATTCAACTACATATGTATTTAATGTAACTGAACCTAAAAAAAATTTATCAATTTTTCCAAATATCAGAAACGTACCTGGAGGACAATTGATTCAGGCAACTGACAATTTCATTGCTGTGTGGAATTCAAAAATTGTTCTTTTGGATGACGGTGAACTAATAAGGTCAACTATGACAGCTTCTTGGTTAAAACAAATGGGATATGAAGTATATTTATATAACGATAAACCAGAAAAACTTGATAAATATTTTGAGAATAAGAATATTAATTTTAAGCTTATGAAAATAAAAAATATTAAATTAAATGATTTGAAAAAATACGCTAAATTTACAATGCTTGATGTTAGAAATAGTCATAATTATCGAAAATTACATTTGAAAAAATCAAAATGGACTACTAGGTCTAATTTAAGATTTATAAATTTGGTTAAAGATAAAGATATATTAATAATTTATGATGAACCAAAAAAGGCACAATTAATAACTAAATCCATCAACACAATATTAAATGTAAATGTTTTTTATCATTTTTTTGACAAAAAAGGGTATTTGACTTACCCTGATTTATATACTCAAACTCCATATAATCCTAAAACATCTGACTGCATTGACTTCGTATATCACACTCATAAAAGACATAAAGGAAATATAAGCCATGCTAAAGCATATTTATCATGGGAAAAAAAATTATTAAGTAGAATGGATGACCAAGAATTCAGTCGGTTTACAAAGCTTTAATTTTTGATCTTTTAACATTATCCAAATTTTCACCTTCTATTCTTAGGAGCCTAACAGGATCTTTTCTCATTGGTGAATGAACAGCACCTATATTATAAAAATGAACGTCTCCTGGTTTCATTAAGTATGTTTTATTAGGTTTAACAGTAGTTATGTCATTTTCTTTTTTAACAATTTCCCAATCTGTCATTTCTGTTTCGCCAGTCGCTTGACCATATATAGCCCAGCTTGGTCCATGATCATGAGGGTGACCTTCTGCCATTTTTGGATATACATGACCACAAATACAAAAGCCATAATCTTTATCTTCATAAAGTACTTCTCTTTCTAATTCACCTTCTTTTCGGTCAGGAAGGTGTGTTGGAATAAAATTTTGATCCATTAAGGCTTTTTTAACATAATAACAAATAGTAGATGAACCTTTTTCTATACCATGAGTTTCTAATGTATTTTTGATATCTAATGCAAGATCTTCTAATGAATAAGACAAATAAACCTCCTATTATTAAACAATTTCTATTTTCCCCAATTCATTGCAACTAAATCAAAGTTATTTATTATTTTTAATAAACCTCTTTTTGTATCATCACTCATTTGCTGAACAGGGTGTCTACACAAGTCAGATTTTATAACACCACCTTCTTTAAAGATAAACTTTGTTCCCCTAAAACCACATTGTCTATTTTCATAATTTATCAACGGTAAAATTTCGTTATAACCCCTTTCTGCTTCTTGATGGTTATTATTAAGATAATTATTAACTATTGGAACTATTAAGTCTGGATACATAGCTGAACTCATATTACCAGTTGCTCCTGCTTCTAAATCCTCATATAGAGTTATACCTTCTTCCCCGTCAAAAGGTCCTTCGATAAAACTTCCTCCGATTTTAATCAAATTACGCAGTTTCTCTGCTGCTTGCGAACATTCTATCTTAAAACATTTTACATTTTCGATTTCCTTAGCCATTTTTACTAAAAGTTCAACACTTAATTCTACCCCGGACAATGGAGCATCTTGAATCATTATTGTTATGCCTGCCTCATCAACTTTTTTAAACTGCTTAAAAGTTTGATCTATATTTCCTCTTAGTAAGGCACCATGATATGGGGGCATCATCATAACCATGCTAGCACCTAAACTTTTTGCTTGTAACGCCCTTTTAAAAACTACATCAGTTGAAAAATGACTAATCGTGACTATAACTGGAACTCTACCATCAACATGTTCTAAACATAATCTAGTTAAAACTTCTCTTTCAGAATCAGATAACAAAAATTGCTCTGAATAATTTGCCAAGATACAAATACCATCAACTTTTTGATCTATCATGCAATCCAAAACCCTCTTCATTCCCTCAAGATCTAATTCTTCATTTTCCTTGAATGGAGTAGGAGCAACTGGCCAACATCCGGTATACTTAAGTTTATTCATTATTTTTTCCTAAATGTTATAATAAAATTAGCAATTAATTGATGTTTTTCCAAGTATCATTTGTTACGCCTTCTTTTTTTAACAAATGTTTTTGTATTTTTCCTGTTTGTGTTTTTGGAAAATCACTCATAATTCTAATATATCTTGGAATAGCAAAATTTGCCAAATTTAACTTAGCTTTTTCAATCCAGTTCAAATAATTAATTTCTGAGTTCTTATTTAATAATAATGAAACCATTACATCATCCTCCATTCCATCACCACCTTCTGCTGGTACAGCATAGGCTGCAGCTTCTGTAACTTCAGGAATTTTTAAAAAGGCTTGTTCAACCTCATAAGAAGAGATATTTTCACCTCTTTTTCTGATACAATCTTTAATTCTATCAACAAAAATAAAATGACCAGTACTTTTTTTAATTCCTGCATCCCCAGTATGAAACCAAAAATTTCTAAATGAATCAAATGACTTCTTGGGTAGACCAAGATATCCTTGCATAAATCCATATGGTACTAAGGATCTAACCATTATTTCGCCGACTTCACCATTTTTTACCTTTTGATCAGAAACTGGATCTCTAATCTCAACTTCAAAATACTTTTTGTACAATTTCCCACATGTTCCATTACCTAATTCATCTTTTTTCCCATATAAAGGAATATTAACTTCTGTCATTCCATATAGAGGAACAACGTGTTTAACACCAAATCTAGTTCTAAATATTTTCTCTGGTTCCTTGGGCAGAGGAGCTGAACCAATTAACTTTAAATGATGTTTTTTATCCAAAGCAGTAGGTTTTTGAGCAACTACAAAGTTTGCTACAGCACCTAACATATTTGTGTGGGTAGCTTTAAATTTAATGATGTCTTTAAGCCAATTAGATGCTGAAAACTTATCTCTTATTATTGCTTTATTTTTATTTATGATACATGCTAAAAGCTGCATAAATAATCCATTAGCATGAAATAGTGGTAGACATATGTAAAACTTATCATTTTCTTTCAATTCATAATTTTCAATTGTACCAATTGCAAATAAGACACAATGACAATTTGGCATTATCACACCCTTTGACGGTCCTGAAGTCCCACTTGTAAACATCACACAAGAGACATCATAATTGTTACTTTCAACTATCTGAGTTTCTGCTAATTCTCTCGAATAATTAAAATCTAATGGTGATATTAGTTTCGTTTTTTTTCTATCAAAATTAATTTTCATAATTTCATCGTAATACTTTTCCTCTGCTATAATTAGTTTTGGGGACGAAGTTTCTATCTGATGATATAAAACTTCACCTCTTAAAGCTGTATTAATTGCTACAAATGTTACTGCCAGAAATGAAGCACCAATCCAAATAGGTATAAATAATTTTGGATCATCTATCATAACAATAATGGATTCACCTTTTTTAACATTCAGTTTATTAATATTATGAGATACTTTTAAGCCTAGAGAAATTAGTTCTTTGAAAGTCCACTTTTCATGATCGACAAATTCAATAATCTCAAAATTTGGATCTGATTTAAATTGATTTAAAATAATTTTTGAAATTACCCAATTTTCAGGTTTTTCAAGACTTAATGACGGTTGTAAAGTATTCATATATCTAAATTTTTTAGATATTGATAAATAATTTTATTCAATTCTTTTGGTTTTTCTGTTGGAAGAAAATGACCGCAATCTAAAACGTGGCACTCACATGAATTAATATGTTCTACCATTTTTTTACCAAATTTCAAAGGCGTCATTAAATCAAATTTAGCAAGAATAGCCAAGCAATCTAAATTAATGTTTTTTAATTCATCCAGACCCTTTTCGTATTTATTACATGAACTTAAATCATTAATTAAAGCTGATTTATGGTTCATTTCCATTACTTTGAAACCCTCTCCAAGATGATGATGACCGGGAAATTCAGAAATAGAAAAGGATCCGTGTTTTCCGTGCCCCCAAGTTACCATCAACTTATATGCCTTTTCAGGTTCATTCTTTGCCTTCTCTATTAAAAAATCATTAACAGGTATTTTGGCAGAACCAGCAATAAAAATTATTCCTTTTAATGATTTAAGACTTAACTTATTAAACTCTATAGCAGTAAGGCATCCTTGCGAATGTCCTGCGATAACAAATTCATTTATTCCAATTTCTTGAAGAAGTTCTGACAACCATATTGCATCATCTTCTATAGAAGAATTACACTTTCCTTTTGAAAAACCATGTCCAGGAAAATCAGGTGCAATTGCATTGAACCCCCTACTTGCAAAATATCTAATTTGTTGAACAAAAGAAAAATGATTTTGACCAGCTCCATGAATAAAGCAAATCGTAGGTTGATTGGAATTTAATTTTTTCCCCCCTGTCGAAATAAAAGTCTCAATATTTTTAAATTTTAAATACACTCTTTAATACTTTATAAAAATTACCTAGATTTCAAAACTGATTTTAACCCTATTTCAAAATCTTTTTTAATGTCATCAACATCTTCCAACCCTACTGACAACCTGATTAAATCATCTGTTAATCCTGCTGATCGCATGGCCTCAGAATTTAAATGAGAATGAGTAGTGCTTCCCGGGTGAATAAGTAAAGTTTTTGCATCACCTACATTTGCTAAATGTGAAGATAATTGAACAGACTCTATAAAATTTTTTCCAGCTTCTCTTCCTCCCTTTACACCAAACACAATTACAGAACCAGCACCTTTTGGTAAAATTTTCTTAGCAATACCATAATCTGGATGACTATCTAAACTTGGATGTTTAACCCATGAAACCGCTTCGTGTTCTGATAAAAATTTTATTAATTCATTTGTATTTTCCATATGTTTTTTCATTCTTAGTGGTAACGTTTCTATTCCTTGTAAAATATGGAAAGCATTCATAGGAGATAAAGTTGGTCCAAAATTATACATACCTTCAGCTCTTATCTTTGATGTTAAAGCTGATGGTCCAAATTCTTCCCAAAAACTTATTCCATCCAAAGCAAAATGTGGTCCAGATATAGTGCTAAATTTTTTCTTGTTACTCCAATCAAAGTTTCCACCATTAATAATTGCTCCTCCAATGGCGATACCATGCCCACCCAACCATTTTGTTAAAGAGTGAATAATTATATTTGCACCATAATCAATTGGTTTCATTAAATATGGTGTATTAAATGTAGCATCAATAACCAATGGTACATTGTTCTCTTTGCAAATTTCAGCAACAGAAGGGATATCCATAACATCTAAACCTGGATTACCAATTACTTCACCAAAAACTAATTTTGTATTTTTCTTAATTGCTTTTTTTATTTCATCTAGATTGTTAGGATTAACAAAATCAGTTTCAATTCCAAATCGCGGCATTGTATGCTGCAAAAGATTTATATTTGCTCCATACATTTTGTTAGAAGCAACTATGTGATCTCCGGAACTACATATTGCAGAAATTACTAGGTGCATTGCTGCCATTCCACTGGCACAAGCTATACAACTAACTCCTCCATCCAAGGCTGCTAATCTTTGTTCTAAAACACTGATTGTTGGATTTGAAATTCTTGTATATAAATGACCACCAACTTCCATGTTGTATAAAGCAGCAGCTTCATCTGTGTCATTGAAAACATAAGATGTAGTCTGATAAATCGGAACAGCCCTTGAACCAGTTTCTTTATCTGGAACATGACCAGCATGCAAAGATAAAGTATCAAATTTATATTTTTCACTCATTTCAATTCCTTAAGATGATTTTGTCTAAGAATATTTCTTTTTATTTTACCAGTGGTAGTTAGAGGTAATTCGGATACAAACTGAATTATGCGAGGATATTCATGAGCCGCTAATTTATTTTTAACATGGGACTTGATTTTCTCTTTTAACAAATTATTTTGTGATTTAACATTTGAAATATTTTTTGGAACAACCACTGCTTTAACGATTTCTCCCCTTAAATCGTCTGGAACACCAATAACAGCTACCATTTCAACATCTTTTATTGATAAAATTGAGTTCTCAATTTCACTTGGTCCTATTCTGTAACCAGCACTATTTATCAAGTCGTCTTTTCTCCCTTTAAAATAAAAATATCCCTCTTTATCAAAAATACCATAGTCTCCAGTTTGAAGCCATCCATCAATAATTTTTTTTTCTGTCTCTTTTTTATTTTTCCAATATCTTAAAAAAGTAGATGGTGAGTCAGAATTTACAACTATTTGACCTTCTTCTTCGCTCTTGACAAAATCACCTTCTCTATTCATCAACTTAACTTTATGACCAGGAACAGGTTTTCCGATTGATCCTAATTTTTGTTTCATTATCAAACCACAATTTGATATGGTTAAATTACATTCAGTTTGACCATAAAATTCATTAATACCTACATTTAAAACCTCTCTGCCCCAATTTAATAATTCTTCGCCTAGCGATTCTCCGCCAGAACCAACTGTTCTCAACTTTAATTTATTATTTTTCAATTTCTGTCTGAAAGATTTCATTATTTTTAACGCTGTAGGGGGAAGAAAAGTGTTTTTAACTTCATACTTTTCAAGAAGATTAAAAGTGAATTCTGGATCAAATTTAGGAGCCCTATATGAAATTACTGGAATACCAAAATAAAGTGAAGGCATCAATACATCAAATAATCCTCCAATCCAAGCCCAATCGGCAGGTGTCCAAAAACAATCTTTTACCGATAAATCTGAACTTAGAAATTCATGTGGCATTTCCACTCCTGGTATATGACCAAGCAAAACTTTGTGAGGTAGAACAGCCCCTTTAGGGTCGCCAGTTGTACCAGAAGTATATATTATTAAGGCAGGGTCATTAAATTTTGACTTAATATTATTATAATTGGAGCTTGCTTTTTCAATTAGTTCAAAAAAACTAAATACTACATCATTACTTTTTTTTAGATTTATGGAAATAATATTTCTTAAATTAGGTAAGGATTCTTTGATTCTTAGAATTTTATCTAAACTGATGTCATCACAAATAACAGTAGATGCGTCAGAATCTTTAAGTCTAAATAATAGAGCATTATCTCCAAATAAACTAAACAGTGGTATAGAAATCTTTCCACTTTTAAAACATGCAATATGACTAATTAGAGTTTCAGGACACTGACCTAAAATAATACCTACTCTGTCATTTTGATCTAAACAAATACTGTCTAAAACATTTGCTAGTCTATTTGATTTTTCAAAAAAATATTTAAAAGAATACTCTTTACAATTACCATTATTTGAAATGTGTTTTAATGCAATCCTTTCAGTATGAGAATATTTATCTATAGTGTCACTCGCAATGTTATAGATATCTGGAATAGACCAATTGAAACTGTTATAAACTTCATCATAATTGTCAAATCTATTCAACATTACAAATTTAACTCTTAATATAATTTAAAAATATTTGATAATGTTGTAGAATAAAAGTATTTGGTAAACAAGTCCGAATAGTCATAAGCAAGGAAATTAAAATTTGACGAACCATAGTTCAATTAAACTTACTGATTGTTATACAGAAAAAAAGGGTCTTGCACTAATGAACGGAGTTCAAGCGCTTGTTAGACTTCTTTTAGAACAATCAAGAATTGATAGGGAAAAAGGCCTTTTAACTAAAGGTTATGTAAGTGGTTATCCAGGCTCACCTCTTGGAACCTTGGATTTAGAATTAGGTAGAGCTAAAAGATTTATAAATGAAGAAAACATAATTTTTCAACCTGCAGTTAATGAAGAATTAGCTGCTACTGCGGCATGGGGCACTCAAATGATTCAGCTTTATGACAAGCCTGAAATTGATGGAGTTTTCTCACTTTGGTATGGAAAAGGTCCAGGTCTAGACAGAGCAATGGATGCCATCAGACACGCAAATATGGGAGGTTCATCTAAAAATGGAGGAATGGTTCTGGCTGTTGCAGACGATCCAATAGGTAAAAGTTCAACACTTGCTTATCAATCCGAACAATCATTAGTTTCTGCTGGTATACCTATTTTTTATCCAGCAAATGTTCATGAAGTAATACCTATGGGACTTCAAGCTTTTCAATTATCAAGGTTTTCTGGCATTTGTGTCGGTCTTAAAATCACAGCAGATACTGCCGACTCAAATGCTGTAGTTGACTTATCCTCTTTGAGACCTCCAAACATTGGTCTTTTACAAAAGGAAAAAGTACATATTATACAACACGAACCTGCTTTAGATAGAGAAGAAACTCTTTTTACAAAAAGAATACCAACAGCAAAAGAGTTTATATATCAAAATAAAATAAACAAAGTTTTACGTGATACAAATAAAAAGCATCTTGGTATAATAGCAGTTGGTAAAGCCACTACTGAAACAATTGATGCATTAGATTCAATAGGTATTTTTGAACCTAGCAAATTTGGAATAGGAATATTTGCCTGTAAAGTGCCATGGCCACTTATAGATAAAGATATTGTTAACTTCTCAGAAGGGTATAAAGAACTTCTAATTATAGAAGAGAAAAGATCATTAGTTGAAGAACAAGTTGCTCATATTCTTTTTAACCTAAAAACTAAGCCTATTTTATCAGGTAAACATGATGGTTTTACCAAAGAAAAGTTAGTGCCTGAAATTGCAGAACTTTCGAGTGATATAATTGCTGACATACTTTTAAAAAAAATTAATGTTAATAAAAAAATAATATCAAAAAACTTAGTTAAATCTAAATTTGTAGGTAATAATCTTCCGTCCATTTCATCAAGAACCCCATGGTATTGTGCAGGATGTCCTCATAATTCTGGAACAAAAATAATGGATGACGAAGTTGTAGGAATAGGCATAGGTTGTCATTCAATTGGATACTTTTTACATCCAGATAAATTAACAAATTTTAGTCAAATGGGGGGTGAGGGAGGTCATTGGATTGGAAGAGCTCCATTTTCATCCAAAAAACACTCTTTTCAAAATATTGGTGATGGGACTTATGCTCACTCAGGATCATTGGCTGTTAGAGCTGCGGTAGCCTCAAATACTAATATAACTTTTAAAATCCTTTATAATGATGCTGTAGCAATGACTGGAGGTCAAACTGCAATTGGAGGGGCCACACCGTGGAATCTCTCGAAGCAATTAATAGCCGAAGGAGCTAAAAAGATTTTTGTCGTTTCTGATGAACCTGAACAGTTTACCGAAATAAAACAATTTGGTGATGGTGTAGAAATTAGACATCGTAATGACATGATACCAATACAAAAAGAATTAAGAGAAATTGAGGGAGTTACAGCTATAATTTATGTACAAACTTGTGCGACTGAATTAAGGCGTAGAAGAAAAAGGGGATATATACCTGATAGAGAAAAACGTATTTTTATAAACCCTGATGTGTGCGAAGGATGTGGTGATTGTGCAGGAAAATCAAACTGTGTTGCAATCAAACCTTTTGAAAATTTTGATGGTTTAAAAAAACAAGTTGATCAGAGTATATGTAATAAAGATTATTCTTGTATAAATGGTTTCTGCCCAAGTTTTGTAAGCGTAATTGGAAACTCTCAAAAAAATGAAATAAACAAGTTGTATCCTAGTATCCCTGAAACATACAAAAAGTTAAAACAACCAAAAACAATTTCCACAGATATAAATATAGTTATGGCTGGTATTGGAGGAACTGGAGTATCAACAGTTTCAGCAATTATGGTAATGGCTGCTAGAATTGATAAAAAATGGTCACAATCTATGAATTTTACAGGATTAGCGCAAAAAAACGGGGCTGTAACCAGTCAAATAAGAATAAGTAAAGATAAAACCCTTTACGAAAAATCAGCCCGTTTACCTAACGAAAGTGCCGATCTCTTGTTGGGTTGTGATGCTGTTGTATCAGTATCTCCAAATATAACTCGTACTTTCAATCCAAACAAAACAAAAGCTATCATAAACGGAAGAGTTGAGCCTATTGGAGTGGCCGGAGTACATACCGGAACAACTGTAGATGACCAGCTTTTACAAAAACACCTGGAGAATCACTTAGACGCAGATAATATAGAATTTATTGATATGTCACTATTAGCTGAAACACTTATTGGAGATACTGTTTCTGCAAATATTATGATGTTGGGATATTCATCTCAAAAAGACCTTCTTCCAATTTCGCC
The DNA here is from genome assembly GCA_003210055.1 of SAR116 cluster bacterium AG-426-I14. Lineage (GTDB taxonomy): Bacteria > Pseudomonadota > Alphaproteobacteria > Puniceispirillales > Marisalimonadaceae > AG-426-I14. Next base: position 49,239 of record QCNS01000005.1, on the reverse strand, counting down.
AAATTCTATAAAAAAAGCAATAGAACTTAACGGAGTATCGATTGATCAAAATATAAAAGCATTTTCATGGGGTAGATTATTAGCAGATAATAAAAGTGAGGTTTATAAAAAAGCTGGCCTTTTGAAAACAGATAAAAAAGTCGACGATGTAAAAAGTGAAATCTTAAGGTTTAAAAACATTTTAACTGATTATCAAGATATAAAACTAGCGAATGTTTATGAAGGACTTATAAAAAAACTATATTACAAAGAATTAAAAATATTTGGTGATAGTAAACGCTTTAATTTGTCTAAGACAGCCGCCATTATGTTGTTTAAATTTATGAGATACAAAGATGAATATGAAGTTGCAAGACTTCATACAAAAACTAAATTTTCAAAAGAGTTTTTAAAAAAGAATAAAGACTCTAAAATAGAATACTATCTTGCACCACCAATGTTAAGTCTTAAAGATAAAAGTGGTTACCCAAAAAAAATTAAGTTTGGTTCGTGGATCATTGTTCTATTTAAAGTTTTGGCGAAATTAAAATTTCTTAGAAGCACAAAGTTTGATATTTTTGGTAAAACTTCAGAAAGAAAAAAAGAAAGAGAATTGTCAGATAAATCAAAACAAACAATAAAACTTCTAACTGACAACCTTTTAGAAAGTAACTATAATTTATGTGAAAAATTAATTGAGACTGCATTAAAAATCAATGGCTTTGGATATGTTAAAGAAAAAAAGATTTTGGAACATGAAAATGATTGGGATATTTATTTACAAAAAATAACAAAAACCGATTATAAACAGGTTGGTTGATATAGTTAATTACAACATTTCCCTCAGTTTAAATTTTTGAATTTTACCAGTGCTTGTTTTAGGTATCTCTACGAATTTAAATTCTCCAGGAACTTTAAAACCTGCCAAGATAGATTTACAATGTTTACGTAAATCATCACTAGATACATTGGCTCCTTCTCTAAGTTCTATAAAAGCACATGGAGTTTCACCCCATTTTTCATCTGGTTTAGCTACAACTCCAACAGCTACTACATCTGGATGTTTATAAAGAGCATCCTCAACTTCTATTGATGAAATATTTTCTCCTCCAGAAATAATTATATCTTTGGATCTATCTTTCAACTGTACGTATCCATCATCATACCAAACCCCAAGATCTCCAGTATGAAACCAGCCATCTTGAAAAGCTTCTTTTGTAGCTTTTTCGTTTTTCAAATACCCTTTCATTGTTATATTTCCTCTTGTAAAAACTTCGCCTATAGTTTTTCCATCCTTAGGAACATTTACTAAAGTTTTTGGATTTACAACTTTGATATCTTCTTGAACAGAATAAGCAACACCCTGTCTGGCTTTTTTTGAAGCTTGTTCATTAGGTGATTCTAAATCCCATTCGTTTTTCCAAGCACAAACCACAGAAGGTCCATAAGTCTCTGTTAATCCATAAACATGAATAACTTCGATACCACATAATTTCATTTTACTCAAAACTGCTTCAGGCGGTGGTGCTCCAGCTGTCATCATTTTTACATTCTGATTTAATTTAATTTTATTATTGATTAAATGATCTGCAATCATTTGCATTATTATTGGAGCTCCACAAAGATGAGTGATTTTATGCTTCAAAATGGCGTTGACTATTTGCTCTCCAATAGGTTGTCTTAAACATACATGAGTTCCAGCTCTTTCCGTAATTGTCCATGGAAAACACCATCCGTTACAATGAAACATAGGTAAGGTCCATAAATATTTAGGATACATTGGCATTTCCCAAACTAGAGTATTTCCAAGTGCATTTAAATATGCTCCTCGATGATGGTATACGACTCCCTTTGGGTTTCCTGTGGTTCCAGAAGTATAATTTAACGCTAAAGAATTCCATTCATCTGATGGCAAAGTGTGAACGTTATCAAAATTGTTGAATTTCTTAAGCTCGTCCTCATAATTAAATAAGTTATTTTTTTCTGCAAACTCTGATCGTTTAAAACCTGCTAATTTATCAACAACTTCTAAAGTGATAGGTTTTTTATTAAGTGCAGCCATGGCTTTTTCAACAATTTCTGCATATGAAGAATCATATATAAAAACCTTTGCTTCTCCATGATTTAAAATAAAACTAATTGTGCTTGCATCTAGTCTAGTATTAATAGCATTTAAAACAGCGCCTATCATAGGAATTCCAAAGTGAGATTCCCACATCTGAGGAATATTTGGCAACATAACAGCTACTGTTTCATTTTGTTTTACTCCAAATTTTTTTAACATTCCTGCCAAAGCATCACATCTATTAGCTGCATCTTTATATGTTAATTTGTAGTCATCATACTCAATCGCAATATTGTCTGGAAATACTTTCCTAGTTCTTTCCAAAAAAGACAAAGGACTTAATGTAGAATAATTTGCAATGTTTTTGTCCAAATTTTTTTCATATATATTCATTTTTCTCACCTATTCTCTATTAATAATGTTTTGACTTGATTTTATCAATAGGTAATGGCATTCCTTAATAAATTAGGAATAAAGAATGAACTATAACTCACCCATTAAAGATACAAAATTTGTTTTAGAGAATTTATTAGAAAGCCAATCTGATTTAGATAATGAAACTATTGATGCAGTTTTAAATGAGGCTGGTAAATTTGCTAACGAAAATCTGGCGCCTTTATATCATTCAGGAGATAAAAATCCTCCAAAATTAAGACAGGATTATGAAGTAGAGACATCTCCTGGATATAAGGAAGCTTATAAATCTCTAGCTGCTGGAGGTTGGGTTGGAGTTTCAAGTGATCCTAATTATGAAGGTATGGGGTTACCCTTTAGAATGGCCGCAGCTGTAAATGAGTATTGGCAGGGAGCAAATATATCTTTTGCACTATGTAATTTGCTTACCCAAGGAATTATGGATGCGCTTACTTTGGTTGGTACTGATAAAGAAAAACAACTTTACTTACCAAAATTAAATAAAGGGATTTGGACAGGCACTATGAATCTGACTGAGCCTCAATCTGGAACAGATTTAAGTACAATTAAAACAAAAGCTACTTTTGATGGTAAAGACTGGAGAATCAAAGGTCAAAAAATTTATATTACTTATGGTGAACACGACTTTGCAGAAAATATCATTCATTTAGTTTTAGCAAAAACTGAGGGTGCACCAGATGGGATTAAAGGAATTTCTACTTTTTTGATCCCAAAATTCTTAATAGATGAAAATGGTAAAATAGGAAAAAGAAATGATTTAAAATGTATTTCTTTAGAACATAAATTGGGTATTAAAGCCAGTCCTACAGCGGTTATGTCATACGGAGATGAAGAAGGTGCTATTGGATACATGCTTGGAGAGGAAGGTCGTGGCATTGAGTATATGTTTATTATGATGAATAGAGCAAGGTTTGACGTTGGTCTTCAAGGCATGGCTATATCAGAAACTGCAAGACAAAAAGCTCTTGAATATTCAAAAACAAGAATTCAAGGTATACCAATAAATAAAGAAAAAGGCACTCCTATAATAGGTCACGGTGATGTAAAACGACAATTACTTTTAATGAGATCGTTAACAGAAGCTATGAGAAGATTAATACTGATCTCTGCTGAAATTATGGAAAAAGCTCACAAAGGTGATACTTTTTCTAAACAATTAGAAGCTTTTTTAATCCCAATAGTAAAAGGGTGGTGTACAGAATTAGCTCAAGAAGTAACTAGTACTGGTGTTCAAATTCATGGAGGAATGGGTTTTATAGAAGAGACTGGTGCAGCGCAAATTATGAGAGATGCAAGAATTTTACCTATTTACGAGGGTACAAATGGAATTCAGGCAAATGATTTAATGTTTAGAAAAACACTTCGTGATGATGGAAAAACTGCTTTTAATTTGTTATCTTTAATTAAAAATGAAACCAATCAAAATACTGAAATTTTTTCATATATACAAAATTGTGAGGAAACAATAAAATTTATTTTAGATAGAAAAGATAGTAAAGAGGCTCTTTCTTGTGTAAGTTTTGACTATATGATGGGACTTGGGTATTTAATTGGGTCTTGGCTTATGAATAAATCAAAATCAAAAGCCATGGAAAAATTAAATATTAAGGAAAGTGATCAAGACTTTCTTAAATCTAAAATTGTTTCGGCTGATTTTTATGACACTCACATTTTACCGAGAAGTAATCTACACTTAAATATTGTATCAAATGGGTCAAAAGTTGTTTTTGAAACATTAGATTCGAATGTTTAACATATTAAACAACTATAATCTTATATTTCACTTAATTGCAACTGGTTGTAATTAAAAGTAAAATTTACAATTTCAAAAAAAAGTTTGTTTATATTGATTTTAATTTCTTTATTGATAACTTTAAAATGAAATTCGTATCGATAAGTTGTTTGAGGAAAATTTTTGCTTAATACTAGTTTAAATAATAATTATCCAGATTTTAATATCTACAATACGTTTCCTAAAATTCTTAAGTATAGATCTGATAAAACACCTAATGAAGTCGCCTTGCGTGATAAAGATCTAGGTATTTGGAATGAAACTACATGGAGAGATTATAATCAAAACGTTTCAGAATTAGCTTTAGGTCTAGAAGCTGAAGGGTTCAAAAAAGGTCAGGTTATGGCTTTAATAGGTGATAATAAACCAGCTTGGGTGTTTTTCGAAATAGCAGTTCAAGCAAATGGTGGAATGAGTTTGGGTATTTACAGAGATACACTTGATGAAGAAGTTAGCTATCTAGTTAAAGCAGCAGATGTAGATTTTGCATTTGCACAAGATCAAGAACAGGTTGATAAATTTATAAATATTCAAAAAAAATTAAAGAAAAATATTAAAATATTTTATGAGGATCCCAGAGGCTTAAATCAATTAGATAATCCAAATATTATTGATATGAGATCATTGATGAAGAAAGGGAAAAGCATTTTAAAGAAAAATCCTAAAAAATATATTAATTTGATCAATAAAATCTCTGGCAACACTGATGCAGTTTTATGTACAACTTCTGGTACTACTTCAAATCCAAAATTAGCTTCACTTCCTGGAGAAAAGTTTGTAAAACATATAGCTAATTATCTCAAGGTCGATCCTAAAACTTCAAATGATGAATATGTGTCAGTTTTACCTTTTCCGTGGATAATGGAGCAAGTCTATGGTGTTGGATTTAACTTACTAAGTGGCATGAAAGTTAATTTTCCAGAAAATGCCGATACAGCCATGGACGATTTAAAAGAAATTGGTCCATCCTTTATGCTAGGGGCACCAAGGTTATGGGAACAGATTGCCGCAGATATGAGAGCAAGAATTCTAGACTCTTCAAAATTTACTCAATGGATTTTTAATACAATGGTTGAACGAGGTTTAAGAGCAGTTGACTCTGGTAAAAGAGATTTTTGGGCAGATAAACTATTATTCACTCACTTAAAGGATAGATTGGGTTTTAGTAAAGTAACTTCTGCAGCAACAGGAGGTTCTGCAATTGGTCCAGATACTTTTAAATTTTTTTTAGCAATGGGAATACCACTCAGACAACTTTATGGACAAACTGAGCTTATGGGTGCATACACATTACAAAAACCACCAGAAGGTGAGATGGATTGTGAAACCGTTGGTATCCCTTTTCCAGATTGCCAAATAAAAATTTTAAATCCTGACGCAAATGGGATGGGCGAAATAGTAACTAAACACCCATATATGTTTTCTGGTTATTACAACAATAAAAAAGCATTTAAAGAATCAATTAAGAATGGATGGATGCATACTGGTGATGCTGGCTTTTTAGATAAAAACGATAGACTAACTGTAATAGATAGAGTCGATGATATTGCCACAAAATCAGATGGTATAAAATTTTCACCTCAAAACATTGAAAACAAGTTAAAATTTTCACCATATGTCGGTGAGGCTGTAATTTTAGGAGCTGATAAACCTTATCTAACTGCTATAATTTGTATAAGGTTTTCTATAGTTTCAAAGTTAGCAGAAAAATGGCAATTACCATTTACATCATATACAGGTTTAGCGTCTGACAAAAAGATTTATGATCTGATACAGTCAGAGATAGATAAAGTGAATAAAAATTTACCAAAAAATTTAAAAATTAAAAAATTTTTATTGTTATTTAAAGAATTAGAAGCAGATGACGGTGAATTAACTAGAACAAGAAAAGTAAGAAGATCTGTAATTAATGATAGGTATAAATCACTCATAGACTCTCTTTATAAAGATAAATCTATTGCAAAAATTAATACCGAAGTTACCTACGAAGATGGAAGAAAAGGTAAAATAAATGCCTCAATGGAAATAAGAAATTTAAAAATTAGCTCAATAGGAAATAAATAATGAGTCTATCTAAAATTAAAAATATTCCATATGGTAAAAATATAATTGAATTAAAAAATATAAGCTTATCTTTTGGGGGTGTTAAAGCATTAACTGAAGTTTCTTTTGAGGTAAAAAGAGGTGAGGTGTTTGCTATAATTGGACCAAATGGGGCCGGAAAGTCATCAATGCTGAATGTCATTAATGGATTCTATAAGCCAACATCTGGTAAAATTAATTTTGCTGGTCAAGAAAGATTACAAATGGAACCTGAGTTTGCCGCAAAAAGTGGTATCGCAAGGACATTCCAAAATATAGCCCTTTTTAAAGGCATGAGTACATTAGATAATCTAATGACTGGAAGATTATTAAAACAAAAGCAAAATTTGTTTATGCAAGCTTTGTATTTTGGACCAGCTGAAAAAGAAGAAACTTTTCACAGAGAAAAAGTAGAGAGAGTTATAGATTTTTTAGACCTCCAATCAATAAGAAGAACTCCTGTTGGTTCACTTCCATACGGACTACAAAAAAGGGTTGAGCTTGGAAGGGCTCTTGCAATGGAACCAGAAATTCTTCTTTTAGATGAACCAATGGCAGGTATGAATGTTGAGGAAAAACAAGACATGAGTAGATTTGTTTTAACAGCTAATCATGAACTTAAAACAACAATTGTTTTAATTGAACATGATATGAGTGTTGTAATGGATATATCAGATAGAATTGTTGTGCTAGACTATGGAAAAAAAATTGGATCAGGTAAACCTGAAGAAATTAGAAGTAATAAGGCAGTTATTGATGCTTATTTGGGAGTCTCAAATGATTAGATGTGTTGTTAAATGAGTGTAGAGTTACTCAATTTTATTGAAACGGTTCTTAATGGACTAATGTCCGGCATTATGTATTCCCTAGTTGCCTTGGGTTTTGTATTAATTTTTAAAGCTTCTGGCGTTTTTAATTTTGCTCAAGGTGTTTTTGCTCTATTTGCAGCTCTAACGTTGGTAGGTTTCCAAACTGGACAAGTACCCTTCTCACATTTAATAAACGAATTATTTGGAACTAAACTTCACCATTGGTACCCAGAAATACATAGTTTTTTAGCTATTATTTTTACAATCATTACTATGATTGTCTTAGCTTGGATCATTGAAAGATTAGTTTTGAAGCATCTTGTTAACCAAGAGCCTATAATATTGTTTATGGCTACAATTGGATTAGCTTTTGTTCTTGAAGGTATTGGTGATCTAATGTGGGGTTCAGATGTTAAAGTATTAGATGTTGGAATACCCAGTGGTGGTTCAGAATGGTTAGAAAATGCAACAATTGGTCTAGCAGCTGAAGGTAGCGAATATTATGGTATGTACATAGATGTGTTAAATGTTTGGGCTACTGTAATTGCTGTAATTTTAGTAACAGCATTAGCTCTATTTTCACAGTATACCAAAACGGGAAGAGCCTTAAGAGCAGTTGCCGATGACCATCAGGCTGCACTTTCAGTAGGAATTTCGCTAAGAACAATATGGGTTTTTGTTTGGGCTATGTCTGGTTTTATTGCCATGGTTGCAGGGATTATGTGGGGAACGGAGTCTGGTGTCCAATTTTCTCTTTCACTAATAGCCTTGAAAGCACTACCTGTATTAATCTTAGGAGGGTTTACCTCTATTCCTGGAGCAATAATTGGAGGGTTATTAATTGGAGTTGGTGAAAAATTAGCAGAGATTTACATAGGTGGTCTCTTCGACATAGGCGCAATTGAAAACTGGTTTGCCTATTTTATGGCTTTGGTATTTTTATTATTTAGACCCCAAGGACTATTTGGGGAAAAAATTATTGAGAGGGTTTGATGATATATAAAGAAACTGGACAGTATAATTCTAATTATCGATCTGACCATGCTATTTTTCCTTTAATGCAAGATAAGATAGCTTTTAGTCTATTAATGCTTGTCGCTTTCTTATTTGTTCCTTTTGTAGTTGATAGCTACTGGGAAAAAGCAATTTTAGTTCCTTTTCTAATTTATTCTATGGCAGCAATAGGACTTAATATATTAACTGGTTATTGTGGTCAAGTATCCCTGGGTACTGGTGGATTCATGGCCGTAGGTGCATTCTCAACATATAAACTTATGACAACATATCCAGATCTAAATATAATGATCATTGTTATCATTTCTGGATTTATTTCTGCTCTGGTTGGAATTTTATTTGGATTACCTTCGCTTAGAATAAAGGGTTTTTACTTAGCAGTAGCAACCTTAGCCTCCCAGTTTTTTTTAGTATGGCTTTTCAATAAAGTTCCATGGTTTTATAATTACTCTGATACTGGACAAATCACTGTATCTGAGAGGACTATGTTTGGTGTGCCTGTCACTGGTGCGGCGGCTCCACCATATGCTACATACTTGTTCTGTCTTGTTTTAGTTGTAGTTTTTGGTTTTGCAGCAAAAAATATGATTAGAAGTAAAATAGGTAGATCTTGGATGGCTATTAGGGATATGGATATAGCTGCAGAGATAATAGGAGTACCTCCTCTAAAAACTAAACTTACAGCTTTTGCTATTAGTTCTTTTTACATTGGAATTTCTGGTTCACTATATTTTGCTGTGTATTTAGGTGCTCTTGAAGTTACAGAGTCATTCGATATCATGGCTATTTCCTTTCCTGTCCTATTTATGATTATTATTGGTGGTTTAGGTTCTATGCTTGGTTCTTTTTTAGGAGCTGCATTCATTGTACTTTTGCCAATTGTATTAAAAAATTTCATGGTTGATTTAGTAGGATTATCAGCCGTTACTGCCAAACATTTCGAAATAACCATTTGGGGATTACTAATGGTTGTTTTTTTAATTGTAGAGCCACATGGGCTCGCAAGACTATGGTCCATCGCAAAAGAAAAATTAAGAAGGTGGCCTTTCCCTTACTAATGCTATAATATAGAAAAGGGATTTATATCTCAACAAGGAGGAATTTATGAGATTAAAAAAACTACTTTTAGGACTTTTAGGGTCAGTGATTGCAATAGGAAGTTTTCTAGAAATTGCTTCTGCTGATTTAAAATTTCCTATGCTTGTATATCGTACGGGGGCTTATGCACCGAATGGTATTCCTAACGCTGACGGTTTTGTCGATTACTATCGAATGATAAATGCTAGAGATGGTGGAATCGGTGGCGAAAAAATTGTTTTTCCAGAGTGCGAAACAGGTTATAAAACTCAAGTCGGTGTCGAGTGCTATGAAAAACATAAAGAAGGTGCAATGGTTTTCCAACCGATGTCAACAGGTATTACTTATCAATTAATACCAAAAGCTACTGCTGATGGAGTAACTATTTACTCAACAGGTTATGGAAGAACATCAGCAAAAAATGGTAAAGTGTTTAAATGGATTTTTAATGCACCAGCTACATATTGGGATGGAGCTTCAATTGCCATAAGACATATCTTAAAGCAAAACCTTGGTAATATTAAAAATAAAAAAATTGCATTGGTTTATCATAACTCTGCTTACGGTAAAGAACCAATTCGTACACTTGAAACATTAGCAAAAAAGCATGGTTATAAGTTAATGCTTCTTCCAGTAGATCATCCTGGACAAGAGCAAAAAGCTACATGGTTAAAGATTAGAAAAAGTCGACCAAATTATATATTGATGTGGGGATGGGGTGTAATGAACTCTGTTGCAGTCAAATCAGCTGCATCAATTAAATTTCCTATGGAAAATTTCATAGGTATATGGTGGTCTGGTTCTGAAAATGATGTTTTACCTGCAGGTCAAGGAGCTCATGGTTATAAAGCTTTAACATTTAATGCACCTGGTACTGACTACCAAGTTCATAAAGATATTAAAAAATATGTTCATGACAAAGGAAATGCCTCAGGTGATGGCTCTCACTTTGGAACAGTGCTCTATAATAGAGGTTTGTTTCAGGCTATGGTACAAGTAGAAGCTGCTAGAGTTGCTCAAAAAATGCACGGAACATCAAAAATCACTGCAGCAATGTATCGTGATGGGATGGAAAATGTGAATCTAGACGCAGCAAGAATGGAACAGTTAGGTTTTAAGAACTTTTCTCCACCATTTAAAAACACTTGTGAAAATCATGGCGGAAGTGGATTAGCAGCTGTCCAGCAATGGGATGCAAAAGCTAAAAAATGGAACATGATTACTGAGTATATGTATGGTGATTCAGATGTAGTTGATAAACTAATAGCTGAAGACTCTGCAAAATACGCCAAAGAACAAAAAATTGCACTACGTTGTAATTAATTTTTAAGAGAGTCTATGATAACCATAGACTCTCTTTTTTAATATTTTTGGTAATACGATGGATGATATTTCTATAAAAAATAATAAAAAACATTCAAAGAATAAAAAAAATACAGACCTACTTATAGTTAATAATATAGAGGTAGTTTATAATCATGTTATTCTTGTTTTAAAAGGCGTTAGCTTAAATGTAAGAAAAGGGGGAATAACAACCCTTTTAGGAGGCAATGGTGCTGGGAAGACAACTACCTTGAAATCTATATCAAACTTACTTGCTTCAGAACGAGGAGAAGTAACCAAAGGTTCCATTAGTTTTGAAAATATTGATGTGCATGCCCTAGATCCTTCTCAACTAGTCAAACTAGGAGTAATTCAAGTAATGGAGGGTAGACATTGTTTTGAACATTTGACTGTAGAAGAAAACTTGTTGACTGGAGCTTATACAAGAAAAAATAACAAAGAAGTTAAATACGATCTTGAAAGAGTTTATAATTACTTTCCAAGATTAAAAGATAGAAGAACATCTCAAGCAGGTTACACATCTGGCGGTGAACAGCAAATGGTAGCTATAGGAAGGGCCCTAATGGCAAATCCACGTATGATATTACTTGATGAACCTTCAATGGGTCTTGCACCTCAATTAGTAAAACAAATTTTTGAAATAGTATCACAGATTAATAAACAAGAGGGTGTTACAATTCTTTTGGCTGAACAAAATACTAACATGGCACTTCAATATGCTGAATACGCATATATATTAGAAAATGGAAGAGTTGTAATGGAGGGTTCAGCAAAATCTATGAGGGATAATGAAGATGTTAAAGAATTTTATTTGGGAATTTCTGGAAAAGGAAGACAGTCCTACAGAGACTTTAAACAATACCGTAGAAGAAAACGCTGGTTATAAGTTTAATAATAAAAAATGACATCACTTTTTTTTGACAACTCTGAAATTCGATCAGCTGATGAAAGACAAGCTGATCAACTTTTAAAATTAAAAAAACTGATAGAAGTATCTAAAACAAATGAAAATTTAAAAAGTAGAATTAATGGCGAAATAACGTCTCTATCAGATCTAAATAAAATTGAAATTTTAAGAAAAAGCGACTTAATTGATAAACAAAAAAAAATTCTGCCATTCGCTAATTTTAATATAGAACCTTACAACCAATTTGCTCATATCTATAGATCTCCAGGACCTATTTATGATCTAGATGGACGCAGTTCTAATTGGTGGAGGTTTGCAAGAGCTATGCATGCAGCAAATTTCATAAAAGGTGATATAATTCAAAATTGTTTCTCTTATCACTTTACACCTGCAGGTTTAATGTTCGAAGAAGCTGCTAAGATTTTAAAGTGCACAGTTTTTCCAGCTGGAAGTGAAAACTCCGATGCACAAGTTGAAATAATGTCAGATATAAAAACAACTGGCTATGTTGGGGTTCCAGATTTTCTGCGAATTCTCTTGGAAAAAGCTGATGAAAAAAAAATTAATCTAAAATTTTTAAAAAAAGCAGTTTTATCAGGAGGTCCATTATTTCCAAATGTTGCAGAATATTTAAGAACTAAAAATATTGATTTTTTTCAATGTTATGGAACAGCAGATTTAGGGTTAATAGCATATGAAGCATCTCAGAATGATGGCATGATAGTTGATGAGGATGTTATTGTAGAGATTGTAAAGCCTGGTACAGGTGATGCAGTTGAAGATGGTGAAGTTGGAGAGGTTATAGTCACTGTATTAAATAATTTTGAACTACCAATATTTAGATTTGCTACAGGTGATTTATCTTCCTTTTTACCAGGATTAAGTTCTACTGGAAGAACTAACTTTAGAATCAAAGGTTGGCAGGGAAGAGCAGACCAGACAACTAAAGTAAGAGGAATGTTTGTTCAACCTTCACAAATTGATAAAATTTTAAAAACTGTTTTTAAATCTAAAGTCAAAGGTAGACTAGTTGTTAATAGAGAGAAAAATAAGGATATTATAAATTTGATAATTGAGACAGATTTGTGTAATTCAATCGAAAGAGAAAAAATAAAAAAAACAATTGTTGCAGAAATGAAAAAAGTTCTTAACTTAAACGGAGAAACAGAATTAGTTGAACCCAAATCATTAGCTAATGATGGAAAAGTTATTGACGATATAAGAAATTTTGGAGAATAAAAATGAAAGTTGAGAAAATTAATGCAGTTATAACTGGAGGCGGTAGTGGTCTCGGTGAAGGTACAGCAAGAGTTTTAAAAGAAAAAGGAGCTAATATCTTTTTAATTGATTTAAACGAAGAAAAATTAAAAAATATTTCTAGTGAATTAGGTTGTGAGTATTTTGTGGGTGATGTATCTAACCCAGAATTAATGTCCGAAGCTGTAAAAAATTTAGAAAATATAAATTGTTTGATTAATTGTGCAGGTATTGCGGCAGGTGCAAAAATAGTATCCAGTAGAGGAATTCATGATTTCAATCTATTTGAAAAAGTTTTAAAAATAAATTTGATTGGAAGTTTTAATATGCTTAGATTATGTGCTGACAAAATGCAACATAACTCACCTAATGAAGATGGTGAAAGAGGCTTAATAATCAATACTGCGTCGGTAGCTGCATTTGATGGACAAATAGGTCAAGCAGCTTACTCTGCGTCTAAAGGTGGTATTGTTGGAATGACTCTTCCAATTGCTAGGGAACTTGCTAATCATGGAATTAGAATAAATACAATTGCTCCTGGATTGTTTGAAACTCCTATGCTTACAGGCATGAGTGAAGAAGTACAACAAAGCTTGATAGCTACCACACTTTTTCCTAAAAGATTGGGTACTGCAAAAGAATATGGAATGCTTGTCAATAGTATAATAGCTAACCCAATGATTAATGGTGAAACAATCAGATTAGATGGATCCGTTCGATTAGCACCAAGATAAAATATGAAAAATCTTCCGTTATATTTCGAGGATTTTAAGATTGGTATGAGTATTAAAACTCAACCAAAAAAAATCACTAAAGAAGAAATTATAAACTTTGCAAAGAGTTACGACCCTCAAAGTTTTCACATTGATGAAGAAGAAGCAAAAAAAGGACCTTTTAAACGCTTAGTTTCAAGTGGTTTTATGACATTGGGTAAATCGTTTACACAATTCTTTGAAACTGGTGTAATAGAAGGCACTGGAATGGGTGCTTGGGGTATAGATGAATTAAGATGGACAAAACCAGTGTATCCAGAGGATATACTTGTTACACAAGTTGAAATTCTAGAAAAAAAAATTTCATCAAAAAATCCCTCAAGAGGAACTGTTCGTTCTCACCAAACAGTTTTCAATCAAAATAACGAAATAGTTATGACTTGGATTTCAAATTTTATGATTAAAACAAAAGTTTCAAGTTAATTGTTTGTCATCTCAATTATTACAGCGATACCCTGACCTCCACCGATACACATTGTTGCCAAACCATATCTTCCATTGATGCTTTTTAATTCATGAATTAATTTTGTCATAATGATTGAACCTGTAGCTCCTACTGGATGACCTAAAGCTATCGCTCCACCATTAACATTTACCTTTGCTGGATCCAAGCCCAACTGCTTATTAACTGCACAGGCTTGAGCAGCAAAAGCTTCATTAGACTCAACTAAATCAATATCATCTACATTAAGACCAGATTTTTTTAGTGCCATTTTAGATGCTGGGATAGGTCCCATCCCCATTTCATCTGGCTCAACACCTCCAAAACCATAAGATACTATTCTAGCTAATGGCTTTCCTTTTTTGGCTTTCTTCTCATTGGCAAGAACTAAGGCTGATGCTCCATCATTTATTCCAGAAGCATTCCCAGCTGTGACAGAACCATCCTTTTTAAAAGCAGCTTTTAAGTTAGATAAAGTATCTAAAGTTGTGTCAGGTTTGACATGCTCATCTTTGTCAAATATTTCAATTCCTTTTCTTGTTTTAATCTCTATGGGAATAATTTGCTCTTTAAATTTACCATTCTTTATCGCGTCTACAGCTCTAGTTTGACTTGTTAAGGCAAATTTATCTTGCATCTCTCTACTTATTTGATATCTCTCAGAAATATTTTCTGCGGTTATACCCATGTGCCCATGCCCAAATGGATCTTGTAAAGAGCCAAGCATCATGTCAAACACCTTCGCATCTCCCATACGAGATCCCCATCTAAAACCTTGAACAACATGAGTACCACTCGACATAACTTCAACTCCACCTGCTAACACCACTTCTGCGTCTTCAAGTAAAATTAACTGAGTTGCGCTTACTATGGCTTGCAATCCGGAACCACATAATCTGTTTACAGTTAGAGCTGCAGATTCCTTTTTCAGTCCTGATTGAAGTCCTATAACTCTACTTACATACATATCACGTGGTTCTGTATGTATAACATTTCCAAAAACTGCATGGTTAATTTCTTCACTATTTAAATTAGACCTACTTATTGCTTCTTTTGAAACTAATGTTCCTAAATCTACAGGATTGAAGTTTTTTAATGAACCTCCAAAAGTCCCTATTGGTGACCTAACAGCTGACATGATATATGTATTAGTCATTAATATTCTCCTAAAGTTAATTAATCTTAAGATCCTTTTCACCTAATGGTTCAAAAAAATCATTCACATAATTATTATCTACTTTACTTAATGATTTTGGTTGCCATTTAGGTTTTCTATCTTTGTCGACCAGCATGGCTCTCACACCCTCATAAAAGTCACCAGATGACTGACATTTTTGAACCATTCTATATTCCATTATAAGATCTTCTTCTAAACTCATATCTTTAGCATTTAAAATCTGTTGCATTGTAATTTTGAGAGAAGTTGGTGATTTTAGTTGAAGTTCTTTTTCTAAATGAACTGCAAAATCAACTCCATCATTTTTTAACATCAACAAAGTCTCAAATATCTTTTCAATGGTTTCATTTTCAAAAACACGTTTTAAAATATCTTCATTTTTTTCTATAGTACTGTCATTTTCAGGTTTTGATGAAAATTGATTAATAATTTTTGACACATTTTCTTTATTTAAAGTTTCACTATTAATTAAACTATTCTTTAAATCATTTGTTTTGTTAGAGTCTAAATAAAAATTAGCTAAACCTATTTTTAACAAGTCATATGCTTTTAACCTATCGCCGGTAAGGGCTAACCACAACCCAACACTCAACGGTAATTGTGCTAATAACCATCCTCCACCTACATCAGGAAACAAACCAATGGCAGTTTCTGGCATTGCAAACATAGTTTTTTCAGTAGCAATTACATGACTACCATGCATTGAAACGCCAACTCCCCCTCCCATAGTCACTCCATCTATGAGTGCAATAAAAGGTTTTTTATATTTATTAATCTTGTAATTTAACAAATATTCATCGTAAAAAAAATTTCTAGAAAGTTCTGTGGGGGGACCACCCTCTGACAAAACTTTTTTTCTTAAATTTACAACGTCTCCTCCAGCACAAAAAGCTCTGTCTCCAGCACCCTCAATTAAAACTGCTTTAACTAAATCATTATTTTCCCAATCATCTAAATGTCTGCTAATAAATTTAACCATATTATATGTTAGGGCATTTAATCGATCTGGACGATTAAGTGTAATAATTCCTAAAGAATTTTTTAAATTAAATAAAACTTCTTCATTCATTTTAATCTCTACTTTTTTTTATTAAGTTTCTAGAAATAATCAATCTCATTATTTCATTAGTACCTTCTAAAATTTTATGTACCCTTAGATCTCTTATAAGTCTCTCTAAAGGAAAGTCTTTCAAATATCCGTACCCACCATGAATTTGAAGAGCTTCATCACAAATTTGGAAACAAGTGTCAGTTGCAAATCTTTTAGCCATAGCACATTGTAATGTGGCATTTTTGTCTTTGTTATCGATACTGCTCGCTGCCTTATAGACCATTAATTTTGAAGCCTCTAAATTTGTTGCCATATCTGCTAATTTAAATTGAGTTACTTGAAATTCATTTAAATATTTACCAAATTGTTTTCTCTCTGAAGTATAATCTAAAGCACTTTCGATAGCCAAGTTTGCACCGCCAATTGAACAGGCAGCAATATTTACTCTGCCTCCGTCTAATCCCTTCATGGCTAATTTAAAACCATCTCCTTCATTACCTACTAGGTTATCTAATGGAACTTCACAGTTATCAAAATTAATACTTGAGGTGTGTTGACTGTTCCATCCTAATTTTTTTTCTTTTTTTCCAAAAGAAAGACCTTTTGTACCTTTTTCAATCAACAAACAAGATATTCCATTTGAAGAGTTATCCCCTGTTCGACACATTACAGCGTAAACATCACTAGTAGGCCCTCCTGAAATAAAACTTTTTGAACCATTAACAACGTAATGACTGTTTCCTTTTTTTCTTGCAGTTGTTTTCAAAGCAGCAGCATCTGAACCAGAACCTGATTCAGTTAAGCAGTAACTCGACACCCATTCCATTGAAGAAAGCTTTGGGATATATTTTTTTCTAATTTTATCAGTACCATGACTATCTATCATCCATGCAACCATATTATGAATTGATAAGAAAGCTGATGTTGATACACAACCTCTTGATAATTCTTCAAATATCAATGCAGCCGCTAATCTATTTAAACCAGTACCCCCAAATTTTTCGTCAACATAAATTGCAGCCATACCTAACTCAGCAGATTTTTTTAATTTTTCAACTGGAAATAATTCTTTTTCATCCCACTCTGATGCGTTTGGCATTAATTCATCTTCAGAAAAAGCCCTAGCCATCTCTTTGATTGCGATAAGATCTTCACTTAATTTAAATTCCATAATTCTTTTTACAACAAATAACTTACCTTACTTATACATCATTCAATATCATTTCTGAAGCTTTTTCAGCTATCATTAAAGTAGGTGAATTAGTGTTACCTGATGTAATTGATGGCATTACAGAAGCATCTACAACTCTTAGATTTTCTATACCATTAACATTTAGTTTTGGATTAGTAACAGAATTTTTTTGGACACCCATTGCACATGTACCTACAGGATGAAAAATAGTTGTACCAATATTACCAGCAACTTTTTCTAAATCTATATCTGATTGAAATTTCTCTCCTGGAGCATATTCAGTTGGACTATACTTTTTCATTGCAGGCTGATTAATTATTTTTCTTGCTAGTTTTATCGACTGTACAGCGACTTTTTTATCAATTGGATCAGAAAGATAGTTAGGATCAATTTTTGGAGGAATATTATAATTTTTTGAACTTATGTGTATACTCCCTCTGCTTAAAGGATTAAGATTACAAACGCTAGCAGTAAGTCCTGGAAAATTGTGTAGTGGTTCTCCAAACTTATCGAGAGATAATGGCTGAACATGAAATTGTAAATTTGGAAACTCATAAGAGGAATCTGACATGGCAAATATACCTAATTGACTTGGCGCCATTGACATTGGACCCGAACGATTTAGTAAATACTCGATGCCTATTTTGAGTTTTCCAAAAGGTGAGTTAATTTGTTGATTTAAAGTTTTAGCATTTTTTAATTTATAAATCACCCTTAACTGCAAATGATCTTGAAGATTTTCTCCAACGTTTTTATTTTCAACTTTAATTTTTACTCCTACATCATTCAATATTTTTGGATTTCCAATCCCTGATAATTCCAATATTTTGGGAGAACCAATTGCACCTGCTGATAAAACGACCTCTTTATTACATAAAATCTTATTTTCAATTTGATTTTGAATAATTTTTACGCCGGAGACTCTATTGTTTTCTATTATTAAGTTTGAAACTTCACAATTGGTAAAAACCTTTAAATTTTTCCTATGTTTTATTGGTTTAAGAAAAGCTCTAACAGTATTTAACCTAAAACCATTTTTCTGATTTACCTTAAAGTAAGATACTCCAAAATTGTTACCATTATTAAAGTCATCTATTTTTGGAATACCTGTTTGGTTAGCGGCTTCCATAAAATCATCTAAAACTGTCCATGCAAGTCTTTGCTTATCTACTCTCCATTCTCCTCCAACTCCATGAAAATTATCTTTACCAGAAAAATTATCCTCTGATCTAATGAAATAGGGTAATACATCATCCCAACCCCATCCATGATTTCCAAGCTGTCTCCAATGATCAAAATCTTTAGACTGACCTCTCATATATATCATTCCATTTATTGAAGAACATCCTCCTAAGACTTTTCCTCTAGGATAATTCAACGCTTTTCCATTCAAACCTTTTTGGTTTGTAGTTTTGAATAACCAATCGGTCCTTTTATTACCCATACAATACAAATAGCCAACTGGAATATGTATCCAGTGGTAATTATCATTTCCACCTGCTTCTATAAGAGCGATTTTTAAGTTTGTATTTGCCGACAATCTATTTGCTAACAAACAACCTGCTGTACCCGCTCCAACAATTATTAAATCAAAAACTTGTTTATCCATTTATAAATACCTAAAATACCAAAAGAAGTGAATTAATTAAAATATCTATAAGAATTTTATTATTTGTTAAAAATACTCATTAGTAAATAAGTTTATAAATTTTAAAGGGATAACCATGAATAACAAAAAAAAAGATGATCTTAAAATTGCAAATATTTTATCTTCTGTCCAAACCATTGCTATAGTAGGTGCTAGCAAAGACTGGAAAAGACCATCTAATTTTGTAATGAAGTATCTACAAAAAAATGGTTACAAAATTATTCCTATAAACCCTAAAGAAGCAGGGAATTATATTTTAGGTGAAATATGTTATGAAAATTTAAGTTCTGTTGAAACCTCAATTGATATGGTTGATGTATTTAGAAAAAGCAATGAATGTCTTCAAATAGCTAAAGAGGCAGTAAAAATAAAAGCTAAAGTATTTTGGACACAAATTGGTGTGATTAATAAAGAGGCTATTAAACTTGTTGAAAAACACAATATTATTTCAATCTCTAATAAATGCCCAAAGATAGAACACTCAAGAATTTTTGGTAACTTAGGAAGTGGTGGTTTTTACTCAGGTTTAATTTCCTCCAAAAAACAAGAGGTAACTAAAAGTAAATCAAAAAAAAGAGATAATGGATTTTTTGTAAGCAAAAATTTAGAAACTTTATCGGTTCATGCAGGAACTTCCCCTGATCCAATAACCGGTTCAAGAAACTTTCCTATTTATCAAACTACAGCTTTCACATTTGATGACGCTGATCATGCAGCAAGCTTATATAATTTACAAGAACCAGGTAATATTTATGCTAGATTATCTAATCCTACTACAGCGGCATTGGAACAAAGAATTGCTGCACTTGACGATGGTATTGGTGCTTGTTGTGTTTCGTCAGGTCATGCAGCACAATTAGTAGCATTATATCCTCTCTTAGGACCAAATAAAAAAATTGTTGCAAGTTCAAAATTATATGGTGGGTCTATTACTCAATTTACCAAAAGTTTTCTGAATTTTGGTTGGGAAGCAGAACTTGTAGATGTTTCTGACTTAAATCAAGTTGAACAAGCCTTAAAATGTAAAAAGGTAAGGGCATTGTTCGCTGAGAGCTTAGCAAACCCAGAAGGTAATGTAAGTGATATAACAAACTTATCTAAAATAGCTCATCATGCTGGCATCCCTCTTATTATAGATAATACAATGGCAACTCAAGCTATTTGTAAACCAGGCAAGTATGGCGCTGACTTAATTATATATTCTACGACAAAATTTTTATCAGGACACGGCAACGCGATGGGGGGTTGTGTGGTTGACATTGGTTCTTTTGACTGGAAGACTGGAAGGGATTTTAATAGCTTAACAACCCCAGACACCTCATATCACAATATTAGTTTTTACGAAACTTTTGGAAACCTGGCTTACATAAATTATTGTCATGCTTGCGTTTTAAGAGATTTAGGAACTACGATGTCACCTTTTAATGCCTACTTAACTTTGACAGGAATAGAAACTTTAAAAATAAGAATGCAAAAACATATGTTTAATGCCTCAAAAGTAGCTAATTTTCTAAAAAAACATAAAAAAATTAACTCTGTATCGTGGGCCGGTTTCAAAGAGAGTTCTTTTTATGAATTAGGTAAAAAATATTTTGATTTTGGATTTGGTTCTGTATTTACTTTTTCAGTTAAATCTGGTTATGAAGGCGCAAAAAAACTAGTGGAAAGTTGTAATTTGTTTTCTCATTTAGCTAACGTAGGTGATACCAAATCTTTGATTATTCATCCTGCATCAACCACACATAGACAACTATCTTCTGAACAAAGAGAGAGAGCCGGAGTAGGAGACTCAATTCTAAGAATATCAATAGGTATAGAACATCACGATGATATTATTCTAGATTTAAGTGAAGCACTTAAAGTTATTTAACTAGACCAAATTGGATTTTTTTTTCTAAAAATGCTTCTATACCCTCTTTAGCATCTTTTTCTAACATATTTAGAGCCATTACCTGAGATGTATATTCATATGCTTCATTTAATGGCATCTCTAACTGTTTATAAAAAGCCTCTTTACCAATTTTAATAGTAGATTTTGGCTTTTTAGCAATAATATTAGCTATTTCAATCGTCTTTTCTGAGAGTGTTTTTTCAGGAACAATTTTGTTAACTAATCCGTATTTTTCTGCTTCAATTGCAGACATTTTTTCACCCATTAAAAGCATTTCCATCATTTTTTTTCTGCTTACGTTTCTAGAGACCGCAACCATTGGAGTAGAACAAAATAAACCAATATTAACTCCAGGTGTCATAAATTCAGCTTTTTCAGAAGCTATGGCTAAGTCACATGTTGCAACTAATTGACAACCAGCCGCCGCTGCTATACCAGGGACTTCAGCTATAACAGGTTGAGGAATACTTATAATTTTTTGCATTAAATTAGAACACTCTCTAAAAAGATCTAAAAAAAACACTTTATTGTTTTGATTATCTTTTAATTCTTTTAAATCGTGTCCAGCAGAAAATCCTGGTCCATTTGATGAAATGATTATTACTTTAATATTATTATTTTCAGACATTAATGTAATTTCTCTATTAATTTTTTTTAAAATTGATAAAGAAAGAGGGTTAATTTTTTTTCCATTTGAAAGTATAATTTTCCCTATACTATCATTAACTTTTTCTACTAGTACAAAATTTTCCACATTTCACCTTATTTAATAGTTTATTTGTTATATCTAAATTTAGTTATTATAATACTCACATTTTAATTAATATTTTAACATCTTACTTGTACAATTTAAAATTATAATCTTATCAAAATAAATTTAACATTTAAAACATAATGATAAATAATAATAAAATTTTCTCACTTGTATTGACTGGTATTATTTCTTTGACTATTGCGATTGGTATTGGAAGGTTTTCTTACACCCCGATTCTACCTTTTATGCTAGAAGAACTTGAATTAACTAAAACACAAGGAGGTCTAATAGCATCATCAAATTTTTTTGGATATCTCTTGGGTTCTCTAATTCCAATATTACCAATTTTCCCAAATAAAATCAGAAACTTGTTTTTATTCTCAATAATAATTTGTGTTTTTACATTTTTTTTGATGGGATTGGTACAGACTCTTAATCTTTTTATTTTATTAAGGTTTATTCATGGTGTTTTTAGTGCTTTTGTACTCATTTTAGGTACATCTATTATACTACCTCATATTCAAGAGTTAGGTAAAATTTTTTTAAGTACAGCTCATTTTTCTGGAGTAGGTCTTGGAATGGTTCTTTCGTCATTATTGGTTTCTTTATTGGGAACTTATAATTTTAACTGGTCTGAGTTATGGATAGCTATTGGGATACTTTCTGTATTATTATCTTTTCAAATTTTCAAATTTATCCCTCATGAAAAAAAATTATCAAATATTAGTATTTCCAAAGTTCATAAAAGTAAAATTGGATTTACATTTATATCTGTTAGTTATTGCTTATATGGATTTGGTTATGTTGGTTTTGGTACCTTTATTTCAACAATGGCAAGAACAACTCCTAATCTTGAAATAACAGAACCTTATGTTTGGTTAGTGGTTGGTTTATTTGGAATACCTTCTGTATTTTTTTGGAATTGGTTTGGCGAAAAAATAGGAAACGATATTTCGTTATTTTTATCTTGTTCCATAATGGGAGGAGGTATTTTAATTTCTGGATATTATAACACTATTTTTGGAATAATAATTTCTTGTATTCTTTTTGGTATAACATTTGTACCTATTACTTCCATGTGTTTGCTAGAAGGACAAAAACGTTTCAATGGTTCTTTTATCGTTTCCACAGCAATCTTGACTTCGTGCTTTAGTATTGGTCAAATCATTGGCCCCTACTTGGCAGGTTTTATTTCAGATAAAACTGGTTCATTCAATATTGCTATGAATGTCTCTGCCTTTACTCTTTTTTTTGGTTCTTTTTTGATGTTAAGTCCAAAAAGATTTAAGTTTCTTAAATATAATCCTTGATTAATAATTCTCCCATATTTGCCACCGGTTCTGCAAGTTCTCCTACCTCAATGGCATTATTTCCAGCATTATTTCCATCCAAAACTCGTTTTGCTATGCCTTGAAGTATACTAGCAAATCTAAAACAATTAAATCCAAGTAAATAATTCCAATGTCTTTGAATATCAAACCCAAGAATATTTGAATATTTTTCAAATAAATTTTTTTCAGAAGGAAAATTTTCTAAAATTTTATTTTTATTTAAATCTCCTAACCCTTTAATTGCCCAGGTATTACTAAATCTTAACATTAAACACCAGTAAGATAAGTCTATAAATGGAATACCTAGGGTTGATAATTCCCAGTCAATTAAAGCTATGACTTTATTTTTATCTTTTTTGTCTAAAATCATATTATCTATTCTGAAATCTCCATGACAAAGAATAACTGGTAATTTATCAAAAATATTTGGCAAATGTTTTACTAGTTTTTCTATCAAAAATTCCATGGAATTTATAGTTTTTGTCTCTGACATTTTGTATTGATTAATCCACAAATTTAATTGTCTTTCCATGTATTTTTCTTGCTTACCGTAGTCATGTAAATTTAATTGTTTTAAATTTAATTGCCCTAAATTAATCAGTATGTCTAATTTGTTATAATATAATTGTTTTTTTTTATTACTTGGTATTTTTGTTAAAATTGGATCAACTTCTTGTATACCATCCACAAATTCCATAATGTAAAAATCTCTACCAATAATATTTAGATCTTCACAATAAGTTTTCATATTAGGTACAGGTATTTTTGTATTCTTTAAACACGACATTACTCTAAATTCTCGATCAATTCTATGTGCACCTCTTAATAATTTACCTTCTGGTTGAGACCTTAAAACTAATTTTTTATTTTCAAAATTTAATTTATATGTTGGATTAGATTGACCAGTATCAAATTTTTTAAATTCTTTCAAACCACCTAATTCTGGAAATTTTTTATACATCCATTTTATAATATTCTCCTTTTGTTGCTCTATTTCCATGTTTTATGCTTTATACTTAAATTTCTAATTGTAAATTTTGTTCCTTTGAATAATTGATGTAAAATTGTTCTAAGCTTCTTACTTCGTAATTTGCCATACCTGGTAAATAATCATCTGTTTTTTTTTGCCGATTCACCCATACAGTCTTTAGTCCAAAGTTTGAGGCACCATGTATATCCCAAGAATTACTTGAAAAAAAAATTACCTCTTCTTTTTTAACATTAAATTCATCAATTATAAGTTTGTAAACTTCTTTAGAAGGTTTAAATCTTTTACATTTTTCTACTGATATTACTTTATCTATTATTTTTTCGAGATTTGAATTTTTGATTGCAGCATTTAACATGTCCAAGCTTCCATTGGATAAAATACACGTTTTATAATTTAATTTTTTTAACTTTGTTAGAAACTTATATACTTCTTTGTAACTTTCTATTTTAAAATATAAATCTAATAATTTAATTTTAATGTTTTTATTTTTTATTTCTAAAACTTTCATTGCATAATCCAGTGCATTCTTAGTTATCTCCCAGAAGCTGATATATTTATTCATCGAGTTTCTTAACCAACTATATTCTAATTGCTTTTGCCTCCATATAGTTGAAAGTTTATTCCAGTCACTACCTAATTCTTTTTCTAAATTTCTACATGCAGAATCTATATCAAATAAAGTACCATAAGCATCAAATACATGTATTGTTTCTTTATTCATTTTATTTCCTTTTATTTATGTTTAATAAATTCATAGTAATGTTTACTTTTATTAGTACTTATATTTTTCCATTTTGAATATTTTTTGTTTATTATTCTTCTTTTTGCAAATTGTTTAGCTATCTTATATTTTTTATCCTTGATACTTTTTATTTGATAAAATTTATAAGCAAGATTTACATTGTGTGAAAAGTGTTTTACTGCCGTATAACTGTTTTCTCTAATATTTAATTTGTAATACGCTGTATTGACTATTGTTATTGAGTTTTCATTTAGAAAATTAGATAAGTTATAAATGTCTTGACTCGGTTTTAATTCAAATTTTTTTATCTTTTTAATATTTAAGAATGGATGAAAACTACATGGATTATTACTTACGTCATCAATCCTCAGAAAATTTTTGTTTTTTCCACTGTAAACTCCAATCCTCTTATTATCTTTAAATATATGAGTAGGCGCTATTACTATTTGCTTTTTTTTAACTACTTTATACATTTCTTGAATATAATTATCTGAGTATTCATCATCCGCATCTAAAAATCCAACGTATCTTCCTTTGCAATTTTTAATTGCTTCATTTCTAGCATAACCAGGTCCTGATCCATTTTTTTTTGTCTTAATTATTCTGATTTTTATATTTTTTTTTTCTGATTTTAAATATTTTTTATAATCTTTTTGGTCGTCTACAGATAATATTATCTCTATTTTTGGATTTATATATTTTAAGTTCTGCTTTAGTATAGAATTAATTGTATTTTTTATAGTATCTTTTGCTTGATATACTGGGATAATTATTGAAATATCCATAAACATTTTTTAACTTTTGATATGAAATTTATACTGCCAAAATCTAATCTTGTTACTTCTTTTGATGATATTTCTCTATATTCTACATTAAGTAATACTCAAATAAATATAAAAAATATTTTTCTAATTCTTCATCTCTATACGCTCTAAATTTTTTACAAGATATGTGGAATGGTGAAAAAGTCAATTTTACTGAAAAAAGACCATCTTTACATTTTTCTTCTAGATTTTTTGAAAATGAAAATTTCAATAATAAATTTTTAAAACCTAGTATATCAAAAGAAATTAAACATGTGCTAACACTCTCAGAACAGATTAGGAATGGCAAATTTGGTAAAATTTCAGATATTATTCATATAGGTACAGGTGGTTCTAATTTAGGACCAAAACTTATTTATAATGCATTTCAAGACTTTAAAAGTGGACCTAATATGCACTTTATCTCAAACATAGACCCCTATTCTCTTACTTATACGGTAAAAAATTTAAATCCAAAAACAACTCTTATTTTTGTTGTTTCCAAGTCATTTAATACTTTAGAAACATTGGTAAATCTTAAAAGAGTTAAAGTTTGGTTAAATTCCCAGTTAAATACCTACAACGTCAATTCAAAAATTTTTGCTATTACATCAATTTATAATAACGCTATCAAAAACAACATTCTACCTTCTAACATTATTACATTTGACAAATCCATAGGTGGTAGATTTTCGATTTGGTCAGCTGCTAACATTTCTACTCCTGTTGCATTTGGTAAAAGATTTTTTCTGAATTTTTTAAAGGGAGGAAATAAAATTGATTTACAAATAATTAAAAATAGAGAAACTTCTTTGTCTTTTCATTTAGCTTTTAGGAACGAATATACAAGAAATTTTAAGAAACAAGAATCTCATTGCATAATTCCCTATTCTGATAGGTTAAAACTACTTCCATCATATTTACAACAATTAATCATGGAAAGTAATGGTAAAACTCTAAATAAAGACCTAGTTAATATAAATACACCATCATCTAATATTTTTGGATGTGTAGGAACAGATGCTCAACATTCATTTTTTCAATCCCTACATCAGTCAAGTATTAAAACATCTATAGATTTAATATGTTTTGAAGAAATTTATCCAAAAAATTATCATTTAGACGAAGAACTAGATAATCAAGCTTTTGATTTGTTGAGATATAATGCCTTTTCACAGTTTTTAGCTTTTAAAAATGGAACAAGTAAAAATATTAAATCTAATAATCATAAATTTGTTAAAGGTGATAAATCTGTTAATCTTTTGCTATTTAATAAAATGAATGAAGAAAATCTTGGAAAATTAATTTGCTTGTATGAATATAAGACTATTATTGAAGCTTCTTTGTCAAAAATAAATCCCTTTGATCAGTTTGGAGTTGAACTAGGTAAAAATTTACTAAAAAAAAACAATAGAGCTACTTAATAATTAGGAAATTTCCTTATTAATTCTTGAATAATTATTCCGCTTGCTACTGAAACATTTAGACTTTGAGAACTTCCTCTGTTCATAATTTTAACATTACTTTTACATTTAGTGTGAAAAAAATCTGACAAACCTACCTTTTCGTTTCCAAACACTATAGCTGTAGGTAACTCCCATTTATAATTTAAATGACTTTTTTTAGCTGTTAACGATGTTCCTACCAAATTAATTTGATTGTTTACAATCCATTTAATTAAACTCTTTTTTGAAATAGCTAAAAATTGAATATTAAACAATGAGCCCATACTTGACCTAATAACTTCTTTTGAATAAGGATCAACACAATTATCTACTAAAAAACAATTTTTAATCCCATAATAATCCATAGTTCGAAAAATAGTCCCTAAATTACCAGGATCTCTTAAATTTTCTAATATTATACTTAATTGTTTTTTTATATTTTTCTTTGGTAATTTAAATTTTTTTCTTTCAACTACGAATAGAAAATCTTGTGGATTATCTTTTTTTGTAATCTTTTTTATAATTTCTCTAGTTACAAATGTGATCTTTGTTCCAGTGTTAAGTAGTTTTTGTAAATTTCTATTATTTTTAAGGGTCGTTTCCTTTGCAATATCAAACAGAACATAATGTATCTTCCATTTACTTTTAATTGCTTCATTAAGAAAAAATTCACCTTCTGCAAAAAATTGGTTATGAATATCTCTAAATTTTTTTTTTGACAAAAAGTTTGTTTTTTTAATGAGAGGGTTTTCAAAACTTGTGATTGATAGGGTTTTTCCTATTTTATTTGCTTTCATTTTTTTAAACTCTTAGGGATGCCTCCTGTTTAATCTTTTCTAACATAGAGGACAAACCATTTTTTCTAGTTGGTGATAAATGATTTTGCAATCCAATTTCATTTAAAAAATTAATATCAGTATTTAAAATCTCTTTCGGTGTTTTATCTGAAAAAACATCAATCAAGATTGATATTAACCCTCTGACAATAAATGCATCACTGTCTGCTACAAATTTTAATGTTCCATTTGAGTTTTCCTTTGTTAAAAAATAAACTGTAGACTGACAACCTTTTAATTTATACTCATCTTTTTTCATTTCTTCATCTAAAGAAGGTAAGTTTCTTCCAATATCAACAAGATATTCATATTTATCTTCCCAATTATCAAAAAAATTAAAGTCTTCAATGATTTGTTCTATTTTTTCCACAATAAACCTTTTTTAGAAAATTATGTACAATGTTATAAATGAGTTAAATAATTTAAATAATCAAGGTTTTTGTTAAGTAATTTAAAATTGTGTTTTTGTCAAAAAACATCTATCATTAACACAAGAAAGGTTGACTTAAGTGGCGCTCTTTCAACAAAAAAAATCTGATACTTTTTTTTTAAATTCTAAAACAATTGTTTTAATATTGATTTTTTTGACAATATCAAGAATATTTGTATTGCATATCTCACCTTTAGAGTTATCCGTTGATGAAGCTCAATATTGGGATTGGTCTCAAAATCTCAAGTTTGGTTATTTTTCTAAACCTCCATTAATTGCATGGTTAATTTCATTCTCTACTTTTGTTTTTGGTTCAGAAGAACTTGCGGTGAGACTATTTTCTCCAATATTACATTTTTTAATCTCAATTATACTCTGGATAACTTGTGTAAAAATTTATGGAAATAACGCAGGCAAATTTGCAGCTTTAATCTGGAGTACATTACCATTAACAGGTTTAGGAAGTTTCATTATATCCACGGATACACCTTTATTATTTTTTTGGTCATTAAGTTTATTGGCATTAACAAATATAATCAAAGAAAAAAGCTTTATATGGACAATTCTATTGGGAATTTTTCTTGGGTTTGGATTTTTATCAAAATATGCAATGATATATTTTGTAATATTTTTTATAATATTCTGGCTAGTTTATGACAGAAATAAGTTTTTAAAATTTTATAATCTTGTCTTAATTTTTACATTATTTTTGTTATTTTCACTTCCAAATATTTATTGGAATTATGCGAATGAATTTTCAACTATAAATCATGTAATTTATAACGCAGACCTAGAAAAAATAAATTTGAATTTTAATGAAGTTTTCATATTCTTGATGTCTCAATTTTTTGTTTTTGGGCCTTTAACTTTTCTTATATTTATTTTTACAGTTTGGAGTTTCTTTTTTAAAGAGGCAAAATTATCAATACTAGCTTTTTTTTCAATAACAATTGTTTTTGGATTAACAATACAGGCATTTTTAAAAACCGCCAACGCTAATTGGGCTGTAACCGCCTATCCAGCTGCATGTATAATAATTGCTGGCTTTATATCAGAGAAAAAAAATAAGGTGTTAAGGAGTATTATTAACATAGGAATATTTTTAAATATAATAATTTCACTTTTTGTTATAAAAATAACCTTATATGGAGATATAAACCCTATTGAACTAAAAAGCGATCCATTAAGAAAACTTAGAGGTTTTGAGACTCAGTCGAGAGAATTAACTAGATTAATTAACGAGGAAAGACCTGTTGCTGTAATATTTAATAGAAGAAGTGAAATAACAAGATTTAATTATTACATGCAAAAAAATAATGTTTATTATAATAAGGCATATTTTTTAACAGACACTGTAATTCCAAAAAATCATTATGAGTATTTTTATAAGTTTAAAATTAATGATTTTAAATCAAAAGAAAAATTAATAATAATCACAAGAGAAAAAGGTATTGATAGAAAATATTTAGATAAATTTGAAAGCTTTAACCTTTTAAAAATATCAAAATTTAAAAACTCCAAAAATACTTATCGTATTTTATATGTTTTTAAAGGCGTACTAAGATAGTTTTTCTTTCTCTAATTTTTTTGTGAGTTTTTTAAAAACTTCTAAAGTTTCAGGACTTACATGATGTTCAATACCTTCTGCATCATTTTTTGCTATATCTTTTTTAATTCCTATTGATAGCAAAAATTTATAAACGATATCATGTCTTTGTTTGCAGAAAACAGCTAGATCCTTTCCTTTTTTAGTCAAAAAAATTGACCTGTATGGCTTACTTTCAACAAGACCTTCTCTAACCAGTCTTCTGATAATACTGTTAACAGTTGGACTTGTAACACCAAAGCTGTCTGCTAAATCAACAACTCTTGCTTCTCCAGTTTCTTTTGTAAGATCTGCAATCATTTCTGTATAATCTTCAGCTATTTCTGTATTTCTAGCACTTCGTACTTGAGAAAATCTATATGAATTTAAATCATTCTTATCTTTCATAAGGCAAATAATTTTTAAATTTTCTTTTCAAACTAAGATTAAGCTAATATGATATAACTTGATTTTCAATATTTATTTAACTTTATAGAGGATATGGGTATGGAGAATGATACTGTATTTACAAATCAAACAAAATTAGAAATAGAATCAATGGTTTTTAAAAGATTAGTCTCGCATCTTCAAAATAGAACAGATGTTCAAAATATAGATTTAATGAATCTAAGTGGTTTTTGTAGAAACTGCTTATCTAATTGGTATATGGAAGCATCTGAAGAAAAAGGTATAAAAATTGACAAAGAAAATGCAAGAGAAATAATTTATGGAATGCCACATAAAATCTGGAAAGATAAATTTCAAAAAGATGCAACTCCTGAGCAGATGAATAAATTTGATGAAAAACATAAATAATTCAAATTTAAAAGATTATAATCATTTTGGAGATAAATTATTTTATACAATTAGAGAAAAGAAATCGTTTTTATGTTTTGGTTTAGACCCACATTTAGAATTAATACCAAAAGTCTTTCAAACAAAATATAACATCAATAAAAAAATTTACAGCAAAGATAATATAAAAATTGTAGAAAAATTTTCCTTAACGTTAATAGAGGCATGTCTTGATTTTGTCCCAGTTATCAAATTACAAATAGCATTCTTTGAACAATTAGGTCCAGAGGGGCTGAAAATCCTCTCCAGAATTTGCAAACAAATAAAAAATTCCAGTACATTATGTATAATTGATGCAAAAAGAGGAGATATTGGAAGTACAAATAGAGCTTATGCAAATACATTTTTTGATCAAAGTTGTCCTTACCCATGTGATGCCCTGACTGTAAATCCCTGGTTGGGTTTGGATACTATTGAAGTTTTTTTAGAAAAGACTAACAATAAAAAAGGTTTGTTTATACTCGTGCATACCAGCAATCCGGGGTCACATGATATTCAAGAAAAAAAAATAAATAATAATAAGAAAGTTTACGAAGATTTAGCTAATAACCTAAAACCAATGATTGAGAGATTTAGAGGTAAATCAGGATTATCATCAATTGGGATTGTAGCAGGAGCAACATACAAAGAACAACTAATAAAGTTAAGAAAAACTTTGTCATCAGCTCCTTTTCTTATACCTGGCTTTGGTGCACAAGGTGGTACTGTTTCCGATGCACAGTTTGGTTTGAAAAAAGATAAAGATCATGAAAATTTTTATAATTGTGGTTTGATAAACTCTTCAAGAAATTTATGCTTTCCTGATAGAGCAAATAAATGTAAGACTATTCAAGATTGGAAAAAAGTTATTCAAGAAAATTTAATTTCAATAAATTTAAAATTAAAAGAAACATGAGTTACGATAAAATAAAATTCTCAAGCTTAGGAAAAAATAATATAATTCCAAATAAACCTGATCCAAAAACTTTGGATAAAGTTGTAAATCCAAAAAAAAATTCTAAATATTGTGTTAGATTCACCTGTCCAGAGTTTACATCAATATGTCCTGTTACCTCTCAACCCGACTACGCTAATTTAATTATAGATTATGTTCCATCAAGATACATTGTAGAGAGTAAATCATTAAAACTATATCTTCAAGGATATAGGAATCATGGAGCATTTCACGAAGACTGTACAATTTCTATTGCAGAAGATTTGGTTAAATTATTAAAACCTAGTTGGTTAAGAATAGCTGGATTTTGGTTTCCAAGAGGAGGCATACCAATAGATGTTTTTTGGCAATCTTCAAAAAAGCCATCTAATGTTTTAGTACCTGAATTAAATTATTCTATTTATAAGGGGAGATAATTTAATAATGGATAAAAATCTTATTGATTGGCGTATAACTTTAATTGTTTGCTCAATAATCGTTGCTACATTGATGGGTACAAGACAATGTTTTGGTCTTTTTTTAGATCCAGTTAGTCTTTTCAATAACTCAGGTAAAGAAATTTTTTCCATAGCTATTAGTCTTCAAGCCCTAACTTGGGGAGTTTCAGCTTTTTTATTGGGTATGATTATAGATAAGTTTGGACCTCAAAAGGCTCTTGCATTTGGAATTATATGCTCGGCGATTGGAATTTATATTTTAAGTAATCCTGGAAATAATTTTTTAATCTTTAGCTTTGGAGCCGTTACTGGAATTGGACTTGGGGCAGGTGGAATGTCTACAATCGTTGCGATTATTGGTAAAACGGCACCAACAGAAAAAAAGTCTATTGCAATGGGCTTGGTCGCAGCTGCTGGCTCATTTGGAATGTTTATATTTATTTCACCAACTTTATTTTCAATAAAAACATTTGGATGGCAAAACTCTCTTATAATATTATCAATATTCACAGCTACTTTATTATTATTACTACCTTTATTAAACGAGAAAAAGGAAGCAATTAGTTCTAATAAAAGCTTTGACGAGGATTTTGACTTTAAAAGAATTATATACAAATCACTTTTGAATAGAAATTATATTTTGTTATCGTTAGGTTTTTTCACTTGTGGTTTTCATGTTACATTTATAGCTTTACATCTTCCAAATGATCTTGTTTCTAGAGGTTTATCTTTGGAGGTGGCAGGATGGTCTTTAGCTTTAATAGGTTTATTTAATATTGTTGGTACATTATTTTTTGGCTGGCTTGGCAATCGAGTTTTAAAGAAAAATTCATTGGCTTACATTTATTTAGGAAGGTCTATTGTGATGATATTATTTGTCATACTTCCTGCCTCTCCAACTACCGCTCTTATATTTGGTGCTTTAATTGGATTGCTGTGGCTTGCTACTATTCCTCTAACAAATGGAATGATATTAACTTTTATAGGCCCTAAATACTTGGCAACATTGGGAGGTATAGTTTTTTTATCTCATCAATCAGGGGCTATATTTGGCGCTTGGGCAGGTGGAAAAATATTTGATACATATGGTAGCTATGATAACGCATGGTGGATTAGTGTTTTTTTGGGATTTACAGCGTTTCTATTTCATATAGTAATTCAAGAAAAACCTTTCCGTATTGAAAATAAATTAAAAACGGCTTGATTAAAAATTTAATTATTTAAAAATTAACTATAGTTTTATTAATAAAGTTAATATGTTAACTTTTAAAAGATGCAAAGTGAAAAAGAAAATTATATTGATTGGAAAATAATACTTTTTGTTTGTTCAATCATCGTCGCAACATTAATGGGTATTCGAAATTGTTTTGGACTTTTTCTTGAACCTGTAAGTTTATTTATAAACTCTGGTAAAGAAATTTTTTCACTAGGAATGGCTATTCAAGCATTAACTTGGGGTTTAGGTTCATTCATAGTTGGGATGATAATAGATAAATTTGGTTCACAAAAGGCTCTAATATTTGGTATTCTCTCATATGCCATTGGAATATATATTTTGAGTGAACCTAATCCACTCATTATTTATAGTTCAGGAACATTAACAGGCTTAGGACTGGGTGCTGGAGGGATGGCTACAATCGTTGCAATTATTGGCAAAACCGCTCCACTAGAAAAAAAATCAATGGCCATGGGTTTAGTTACTGCAGCCGCTTCATTTGGTCAGTTTATATTTATTTCGCCAACATTATTTTCAATTAAAACCTTCGGTTGGCAAAATACAATGGTTTTCCTATCTATGATTACGTTCTCTTTGTTATTTTTAATTCCATTATTAAATCAAAAGAAAGAAAATAAGATTCTCCATCACAAAGAAAAAGATGATTTTCATTTTAAAGAAGTTATTTTTCTATCAATTAAAAATAAAAATTATATTTTGTTAAATTTAGGTTATTTTACTTGTGGTTTTCATGTTACGTTTATTTCCCTGCACCTTCCAAGTGATTTAATGTCAAAGGGTCTTTCATTTGAAATAGCAGGATGGTCATTGGCGCTTATAGGATTATTTAATATTATTGGTGCATTAATTGCTGGTTGGCTAGGTGACAAAATTCTTAAAAAAAATTCTCTAGCATATATTTATTTAGCTAGATCAATAATAATAACTTTTTTTATCCTTATACCAACATCTCCTTTTGTCGCGTTATTATTTGGTTCGTTAATGGGTTTATTATGGCTCGCAACAGTTCCTTTAACCAATGGGATTATTTTAACATTTTTAGGACCAAAGTACTTAGGTACTCTTGCGGGTATTGCATTTTTGTCTCATCAAGCAGGCGCAGTTATTGGCGCTTGGGCAGGTGGAAAAATATTTGATACATATGGTAGCTATGATAACGCATGGTGGATTAGTGTCTTGTTGGGTATTACAGCATTTTTATTTCATATAGTAATTCAAGAAAAGCCTTTTCAAAATAAATTACTAACTGATCCTCAGTAAATTAAATTTTTAAAGAAGAAATATTTTTAAAAAATTCTAAACATTCTGGATTAGCTAATGCTGTTTCATTTTTAATACTTCTATTATGTATCAAATCTTTGACAGCTAATTCAGCAATTTTGCCAGACTTTGTTCTGGGTATATCTGCTACTTCTATAATTTTAGAAGGCACGTGTCTTGGAGAGGCGCCTTTACGTATTTGACTTTTAATTTTATTTGTTAGTTCTTCATTCAATTCCACTTTATTTGCTAACCGAACAAACAGAATAATTCTTGTATCCTCTTTCCAATCTTGGCCAATAACAAGTCCTTCAAGTACTTCATCAATTCTTTCAACTTGACGATAAATTTCTGCCGTTCCAATTCTTACACCTCCTGGGTTAAGAGTTGCGTCTGACCTTCCATATATTATATAACCTGAATTATCAGTTTTTAAAATATAATCACCATGACACCAGACTCCGTTAAATTTTTCAAAATAGGCTTTTTTATATTTTCTATCATTTTCATCATTCCAAAATTTCAGAGGCATCGTTGGGAAACTTTTTGTACAAACTAGTTCACCTTTTTTATTATTCACTGAGACACCATCATCATTAAATACATGTACATCCATTCCTAGAATGGGTCCTTGTATTTCTCCTCTAAAAACTGGGGAAATTGGATTTCCTCCAACAAAACAACCCACAATATCAGTACCACCCGATAAACTAGCTAAGTGAACATCTTTTTTAATATAATTGTAAACATAATCAAAAGATTCATGAACTAGCGGAGAACCAGTAGAACCTATCATATCTAATTTTTTTAAATCATGACTTTTACTGAAGTTTTTGTGAATTTTAGATAATGCATCTAAATATTTTGCGGATGTACCAAAGAAGTTTATTTCTTGTTTTTCAGCAAAATCCCAAAGTACATTTTCATCTGGATAAAAAGGAGAACCGTCATATAAGCATATAGTTGAACCAAGTAATAAACCTGAAACTAACCAATTCCACATCATCCAGCCACAAGTTGTAAAATAAAAAATTCTGGTATTATTTTTTGCATTTGAATGAAGACCAAGTTCAACTAGGTGTTTTAACAAAACACCCCCTACAGAATGAACAATACATTTTGGCTTACCCGTGGTCCCGCTTGAATACATTATATAAAGTGGTTCATCTAGACTTTGTAACTCGAAAGTTAATTCCCCTCTATCAAATTTTTTAATGATATTATTATATAAATGAACTTTGTTAGACTGAAATTTTGTCTTTGAATTTGTGAAAGATATTAATAAAATGTTTTCTAATGATGGTAGACCCTTCACAACTTTTTTAACATTTTCAGTTATGTTTATTTCTTTTCCGTTATAATAATACCCATCTGAAGTAACTAATAGTTTAGGATTAATTTGTCCAAATCTATCTAAAACGCCATCAGAACCAAAATCTGGAGATGCAGAAGAAAAAACACCTCCTATAGATGATGTTGCAAGCATAACAACTACAGTTTCAGGAATGTTCGGTAGGTATGCTGCAATTCTATCCCCTTTTTTTAAACCCAGCTTTTTAAAAAAAGTTACAACAGAACTAACTTG
Organism: SAR116 cluster bacterium AG-426-I14; assembly: GCA_003210055.1. GTDB lineage: Bacteria > Pseudomonadota > Alphaproteobacteria > Puniceispirillales > Marisalimonadaceae > AG-426-I14. The sequence goes on along the minus strand of QCNS01000005.1, from coordinate 13,079 downwards.
TTGAATTAAATCTGACCAAGTTATTTGTCTTTCAACTCTATCTTCGGATTTAAAAATGATTGCAATATCATTATCATTTTTTCGTAACATATTTTCTGCATAGTTTAATTTCCCTTTTGGAAAAAATCTTGTGCCTGGCATTCTGTTCTCTGGTTTTAAAAAAGGTTTATTTCCTTTTTCCCCAATAATATTAAAAAAATCCCAAATTTCAGACCAAAACACCTCTCTTTTATTTATTGACCATTCATGAAGTTCATAGAAATTTTTAATATCTAAAGAAAACTTTTTATTTATATCTTGAATAAATTCATACATTAGAGAAGATTTAATTTTTTCTTCCCTAGGCGACCATAGCAAATTATTTTTTTTGTTTTTGCTCACAAGATTTAGCCGTTCATTTGTTTAAATGTATCATCTATAAATTTTCCTAAATTTATATCTAACTCACTTAAACCACCAACATCATGAGTAGTTAAATTAATTGATAATGAGTTATATACATTACTCCATTCAGGATGATGATTCATTTGTTCAGCTTTTAGAGCAACCATAGTCATAAAAGCAAAAGCTTCTTTAAAATTTTTAAATTTAAAATTTTTAGTGATAGCTTCTCTACTATCATTTGTAATTTGCCAATCATTTAATTCAGACAAAACTTCGTCTATGTTTTTTTTACATGCCATTGCCAAAGTCCTTTCTATTAATCAATTTACTTAATGGTTTCATACACTCTGCATATGCTATCAACAAATCTAAAGTATAATGAATTCTTTTGTCCATCCATGCAGGAATCAATAAACCATGTTTACCAGGTTGAAACTGCTCTACATTTCTTATAATTATTTGTTCAGGTATCCACATAATATGGGTATTTTTATATGATGAAGATCTTAACTCTGAAACTGGATAAGCTCCTCCATTACCACTACTTATAGAAACAATTAAACCTGGCTTATGAGCTAACTCCCCTTTATTACAAATCAAAAAAAAATTCTTAGCAATTGGGGTAGCCATTCCTCCATATTCTGGGACCACAAAGACAAACCCTTGAGAAGTTTTTAATTCTTCAGAAATCTTTTGCCATTTTTCCTTACAAATACTATTTTTATTATCAGAATACCAGAAATAAAAATCTTCTTCTGAAAAATCTAAATTAAATATATTTAAATCTTTTTTTTGTTTTATTATCTGTTCTTCAAATATATTTCTTACTCTGCTAGATTCTGATTTTTTTTGATGGCTTGTTGAAATCAAACTGATTTTCATATCATTACTTCTTTTTATTTTGTTATTTATGAATTATTAATTAAAATATAAAAAATATCAAAAATTAATTTATGAAGATTTTATGAAAAAAATAACAATCATTCAACCTGATGATTGGCATGTTCATTTTAGAGATGAAGAAATGCTAAAGTTAGTTGTACCCGAAACAGATAAAATTTTTGGAAAGTGTATCGTAATGCCTAACTTAGTTCCCCCAATAACTAACAACTCTATGGCTATTGAATACCAAAAGAGAATAAAAAAATATGTAAAAAAAAGCCTAAAAACCTATTTAACAATATATTTAACAGAAAATACTGATGAAGATAATCTTCTGACTGCTTTTAAAGAAAAAAATGTTTTTGCCGTTAAACTTTATCCTTTAGGAGCAACAACTAATTCAAATTTTGGTATAAAAAATCTTGAAAGTATAATGTCAGTTCTTTCAACTATGGAAACTAACGATATACCCCTGCTAATACATGGAGAAGATACAGATCCAAAAATTGATATTTTTGACCGTGAAAAATATTTTATTGATAGAACATTATCTAAAATTGTTGATCGTTTTCCATCATTAAGAATAACTCTAGAACATATAACTACTTTTGATGCAATTGACTACATCAAATTAAATAAAAACATTGTTGGTTCTATTACACCACACCACTTGGCTTCAAATAGAAATGATATGTTGGTTGGAGGAATAAAACCACACCTTTACTGTTTACCAATTTTGAAAAGAAAAACCCACCAAGAAGAATTAATAAAAGTTGCAGTTTCAGGTAATGAAAAATTTTTTCTTGGAACTGATTCTGCGCCTCACGAAATAGCCCTAAAAGAAAACCACTGTGGTTGTGCAGGAGTCTTTAATACACCCTATACAATTCAAATTTTGGCTCAAATTTTTGAAAATAATAATGCACTCAATAATTTTGAAAAATTTGTTAGTATTCATGGATCAAAACATTACAAACTTCCAATTAATAAAAATAAAATAAATTTAATTAAAAAGGATATTCCTATTAAATTCGTCAATAAACTAAAAATCAATGATACTGAAATAAAAATTTATAAACCAAGCTTTGACGTTTTTTGGGATATTATATAAAAACTTACTCATTTTATTTAAATTAAAAATTAATATGTTATTAGAAAAAAAAATTAAATTTCTTATTGTACATTGTTCAGATACTCCAGATGACCAAAACGTTGACTCAACGTTTATACATAAAATGCATTTGAGCTTTGGTTGGGATGGGATTGGATATCACAAAATAATTTTAAGAGATGGAACTATTCAAAATGGCAGACCAGAATATTGGGTTGGAGCTCATGTAAAAGGTTTAAATAAAAAAAGTCTTGGTGTATGTTTAATTGGCAGAAAAAAATTTACAAAGAAACAATTTGAATCTTTAAAAATAGTTTTAAAAAAATGGAAAAAAAAATATATCAATTCGGTTGTTTTAGGTCATAGGGATTCTACAAAAACATTAAAAACATGTCCTAATTTTGATGTTAAATCATGGTGTAAAGAAAATTCAATTTGAAAAATATTATTTTAAAACAAATCATAACACCAGTTAGTGATTTAAAAAAAAGAGCTGACAAAACGTCTGAATTAGAAACTCAATGTTTGTTTGGTGAAAATGTAAGTCTTTTGGAAGAAAAAAATGATTGGGGATACTGTAAATGCGAACTAGATAATTATTATGGGTGGATTAGATTATCTGAATTAGGGGAAGTTGTTAACTCAGATTATAAAATCAATACATCACTGACACATGTTTATAGTGAACCAGATATAAAATCTAATATATTAAATTCCTTATATTTTAATTCCAAAATTTCAATCATAAAAAAATATAAAAATTGGAGCAAAGTATCAATAAATAAAAATGATGGTTATATTTATAATCGTCATATTACAAAACTAAATAATGTTGATATTGATTTTGTTAAAACCAGTAAATTATTTTTAAATACTCCATATTTGTGGGGTGGCAAATCATGCTTAGGTATTGATTGCTCAGGTCTAATTCAAATTGTTTTGCAAAGTGCTGGTATTGAAATTCCAAGAAACACGTCTGAACAACATTCTTTTATCTCTGAAGAATTAATAGAAGTTGAGAAAATTGAAGAATCTTGTCTAATTTTTTGGGAAGGACATGTGGGACTGTCAATCAATAAAAATCAAATTATCCACAGCAATGCTTATCACATGTCAGTTATTATAGAATCAATAGAGGATGCAATAAAAAGAATAAAAAATTCATATGGCGATATTATTGTAATTAAAAAAATTATCGTATAATTTAGTTTTTTGTAATGAGGAATTTAATTTTTATATTTTGAAAAATAATGGATAAATTAATTGAAAAAGTTTTTCTTTTAAAAAGAGATTTTAAAATATTGATTCAACTTCTTGTTGATTCTATTTTGATCTTGATTATTTTTTTGTTATCAATGTATTTACGTTTAGACGACTTCAGCTATGTTGATAAAAATGATACTTGGCTTACAGCTTTAATTACAATACCAATTACATTAATAACCTTTTACAAATTAGGATTTTATCGAAATATTATTAGATATATTTCCAATGAAGTAATTATTACTGTTTTTTATGGTGTGTTTATTTCTTCCTGGATAATTTTATTCTCGTCTCAAATATTAAGTTTTGAAATCCCTAGGTCAGTACCTGTAATTTATTTTACATTTATGATTATATTTATAAGTGGAACTAGATTTACTGTAAGTTTATTATATAAATACTGGAAAAGTAAAAAACCAAAATTAGTTGCCATTTATGGTGCAGGTTCATCAGGACGTCAATTACTTAATTTTTTGAAAGAAAGTAATGAATATAAAACTGTTCTATTTTTTGATGACGACAAGTTGTTAAAAAATAGAACCATTATGGGTATTCCCGTTAAATCACCAGATAATTCTGAAAAAATAATTAATAACTATAATTTATCTGCGATTTTATTAGCTATGCCAAAACTTACTATTGAACAAAAACAAATTGTTATCGAAAAAATTCAGAGATACAATTTAGAAATAAAATCGATCCCAAATGTTTCTCAATTAATGATTGGAAATACAAATATAAATGATCTTAGAAATATAACTATAGAAGAGATTTTAGAAAGAGAAATTGTTCCACCCATTAAAAAATTATTGAAACCTAATATAGAAAATAAAAACGTCTTGGTAACTGGAGCTGGTGGTTCAATTGGAAGTGAGTTGTGTCGTCAAATTTTAAAAATCAAACCAAGACATTTAATTATATTAGATAAATCAGAGTTTAATTTATATAAAATAAATCAAGAGTTGCAGAATTATAAAATTAAAGAAAAATTAACATCTCAAATCTATCCTCTTTTATTATCCATTCAAGATAGAAATAGAGTCTTCAATTTAATGAAAAAATTAGATGTCCATACCATTTATCATGCTGCTGCCTATAAGCATGTTCCCATGATAGAAAAAAATATTATTGGTGGAATACAAAACAATATTTTTGGCACCAATATATTAGTTGAATCAGCGACAAAATTAAAAATAGAAAATTTTATTCTCATTTCTACAGATAAAGCGGTGAAACCCACTAATTATATGGGAGCAACTAAAAGAGTAGCTGAAATGATATGTCAATCCTCTGCTAAACTAAATCTTAAAACAAAATTTAGTATTGTTAGGTTTGGAAACGTCATGGGTTCATCTGGATCAGTTATACCACTTTTTAAGAAACAAATAAAAAATGGTGGGCCAGTAACCTTAACACATAAATCTATAACACGATATTTTATGACTATTCAAGAAGCATCACAACTCGTTATTCAAGCGGGGGCAATATCTAACAGTGGTCAAATATTCATATTAGATATGGGAAAACCAGTTAAAATTTTTGAATTAGCAAAACGAATGTGCTACTTGCATGGATTAAAACCCTTTACAAAAGGAAATAAGGGAGATATTGAAATTAAAATCATTGGACTTAGACCAGGAGAAAAAATACATGAAGAACTCTCAAAAAGTGGTAAATATTATAAAACCATTCATCCAAGAATTAAGATCGTCTCAGAAACAACTAAAAGTAAAAAGGAAATTGATGAGATAATTATTTCTATAAATAAAGCTTGTAAAAAAAACAACTTACATGAAATAAAAAATGAATTAAATAAACTTGATAAAGACTTTAATCTATCTGAAAATTTTCATGATGTTAACAATTTCTGATAAATAATTTAAAATTAATTAATGAGAAATATCCTTTCTTGAAATTGCAGATATAATTGTAAAAAATATTATTTTACAGTCTAAAAAAATTGATTGATTTTTCATATAATCAACATCATATTCTACCTTTTTTGAAATAGATAAATTATCTCTTCCATAAATCTGTGCCAAGCCTGTTAAACCTGGCAATAGTTTATGGACACCTGATTTTGTTCTTAAAGTAATCAAATCATGCTGATTGTGCAAAGCAGGTCTTGGTCCAACAAGACTCATATCACCTTTCAGTATAGACCAAATCTGTGGAATTTCATCTAAACTTGTGCGTCTTAAAAAAGAGCCAAAAAATGTATAGTATTTTTCTGGTTTTTCTAGTAAATGAGTAGCAACATCTGGAGTTTCTAATTTCATTGTACGAATTTTAGGCATATTAAAAATTTTATTATTTTTGCCCACTCTCCTAGACCAATGAATAAAATTTTTTTTTAAATTAAAAAAAATTGGTAAAAAAATTATTGACAAAGGCAATATTAGAATAATTAAAAAAGTTATACATAATGTGATATCAATTAATTTTTTCATTTTTAGTCTCGAAAAAAGAGTTTTAAGAATTTTGTATATTTTTAATAAAAATAATATATTTCCTTAAAAATTCATCTCTTGAAAATTGTTTAACATCAAAAAAAGCCTGTTTTCTAATTTTTTTTGTTAGTTCTTTTTTATGGTAAAGATCTCTAATTTTTTTAACATATGAGTTAAAGTCATTCTTACCAATCAAATAACCATTTTTATTGTTTTTAATTAAACTTTTAATGCCAACAACATCATTTCCAATTACTACACAATTAGAAGCCATAGCTTCAAGTATTGCGTATGGGAAGCCCTCATGAGAACTTGGTAGAATCAAAATATCTGAAATATTGTAAATTTCTTCAATTTCTTTGACAAACCCAAGTGATATTATATTTTTAGGTATATAATTTAATATCTTCTTTACATTTTTATTGTCACATCCGCAAAGTAAAAGTTTAAAATTTTCACTCTTAAAATATTTTTCCCATAAATAAATTACAAAGTTAAATCCTTTTCTTTTAACAGGTCTGCCTACATACAAAACAACAAAGTCATTTTTCTCTAAACTTAATTTTTTTTTTAAAGATAAATTTAACTTTAAATTTTTAAATTTTTTTAAATTAATTCCACATGCTGATCCATTATTAATTATAGATATTTTCTTTTCACCAAAAACTCTAAGTAAGATTTTCATTTCATTTGAAACTGTAATTATTTCAGAACACAATTTATAATTGCAATATTCTAAAAAATATAATGACCATTTTATAATTCCCTTATAAGCAACATAAGGAACACCGTGATTAAAATATATTCTATTTTTAATACCTAATAGTTTACTTGCTAACAATGGGAGTAAAGAAGAAGTAGTATTATGACTGATTAGCAATTGAGGATTATTATTTTTCAAAAAAATATAAACTTCATATAATCTATAAGGGAAAAATAAAATATTTTTAAAATTTAATCCAAATTTTATAATTGAAAGCTTGTGTTTAGATTGAAAATTTTCTGCAACAACTAACTGAGTTTTTAAATTATAAAATTTCTCAATTTTTAATAATGGTCTTACAAAACGATTTGCCATTTTAAGACTTGGATGAAAGTGAATTATATTCATATTTTTATTTTTTAATAATTCCTCTTAAAATATTTTTAGTTTTCAATAAATTTATTATTATTATATTAAATAAATTGAGTGGCAATATTTTGAATAAAATAATTAAAATAAAATAAAAATAATTCACATTAATTGGTTCATTTATCCTCCAATTTTTACATATTTTTAAAATTTTTCTAACTGAGTATAAATCATTATGCTTTTTCTGGATATAAGACCAAATTTGACCATATTGTTTAATTGATTTAGATAACAGCATACCATTTTCATTAACTAAATAGCAAAATAAAGCTTCATTAACACATACTCCGTGAAATCCTTTTTTACCTAGGTGGATATTGAACTCCCAATCTTCAAAACCGTTTACCATTGTTTCATCATATCCACCCATTTCTTTCCAAATTGCTTTTGGAAATAATATGCAATATGGTAAATTGTTAACAAATAATTGGTTAAAAAAATTGTATTTTTTTTTTATCAAACCTTTTCTTTGGCCTTTTAACAAAATGTTTGAAAAAACAAATTTTTTTGATTTATTTTTTTTTAAAGTTGCATACATAGTCTTCAACGCATCTTCATGAAGTGTGTCGTCAGCATCCAAGGGTAGAATATATTTACCGTTTGCGTACTTAATTCCAGTATTTCTTGCTGATGGCAATCCTAAATTTTTTTGTCTTACAAGTTTTATACCTTCAACTTTTTTTAGGATTTGTAATGTTTTTTTTTCATTTGACCCATCATCAACAACTATGATTTCAATATTATTGTAAGTTTGTTTTTTTACAGAACTAATTGTTTCCATAATAGTTGAGCCACTATTAAAACAGGGTATTATTACACTAATTAAATTCATGTTACATTTCAGAAACTATAGAATTGCACCAAATTTCTCCCCAAATTGTTTTAATTTCTCTTGACATTAAACCTGCATTATTAATCTCATTTATAAACTCGTGCAATGTGTGTTCAATTTTGTGATCATCATCACTATAATAATTTATTCCTAATTCTTTCCTTTGTGGTATCTCCCAGTGTCTTTCAAAATTTGGAACTCTTATAAGAAATATTTTAGAGCCACTTTTCTTAATTATTTTTTTTAAGAAATCAACTCTATTTTCTATATGTTCTAGAACGTTTGACAAAACGATTACATCCCAATTGCCTTCCGGTATATTTTTAGTTGCATCAAAGTTTAAGAAATTTAAATTTTTCAAATTTGAAAATTTTTCTGCCTTTTTTAACTTATTATCATCCAAGTCTATACCACAAACTTGGCTTTTTGGTCTTGAGTTTGCAATAGAGAAAGCTACAGATCCATAACCACACCCTATATCTAGAACATTTTGTCCATTTTTAATATTATCTATGAAAAAACTATGGTAATTGATTAATCGATGTTTAGGATGTATACCATGACCAAGTGTTAGAGCTCTTTCATTAATAATCCAATCAATTTTATCCTTTATTAAAAACAACCTCGACAATCCGGATTTTATGTTTGACCCTCTAGATTCAACTATTAATAAAGAAGTAAAAATTCCTAATCTAAATCTATAAGGAACAACTTTCCAACCTATTGAAATTATTTCAGCTATTTTTAAAATTATTTTTTTAAGCATTTTTTAATAACTTTTCAAAAATTGATTCATGTTTTTTTATCCAATTTTTTATATCAAAGTTTTTAATAGCAGCTTTTCTGGCATTATATCTAAAAAATTTATGTTTTTTATAAACCTTTAACATACCTTCACCAATTTGTTTAGGTGTTGGTGTCACATTCATCTCATCCCAACTTTCTTTAACTTTTAATCCAACACCAGATTTACTATCAACCAATTCTGGTGTCCCTCCTGATGAAGAATATAAAACAGGCAATCCACATGATAAAGCTTCAATAACTGAATTAGGACAAGGATCTAAATATTTCATCATTATATATGCATCTGCCATTTGATAAATGTTAACAGCTTGTTCTTGTTTATAAGGACCAACGAATTTTATGTTATTTAATAAATCCAACTCTTTTGCAATCAACAAATTTTTTTTTACTGTTTTATTATCACATTTACCAGCTATAATTAATTTTGCATTTAGTCCCTTATTTAATGCATAATTTAAACCTAATATAGAATATTCAACTCTATAACTTAAATCGAAAGTAATTTTACCTGTTATTAAAAAAGTAAAAGTTTTATTTTTTTTTCTTGAGTCTCTTGGTTTAAAAAAATTTGTATCTACCGCATTATAAAGAATTTCTCCATTTCCTTTTCTTTTGCCTAAAAAATGATTGGCAGATTTTTTACAAAATTTACTCTGATAAAAAACATAATCTGCTCTATGATAGTAAAATGACATTAACGAATTCATACTCTTCCAATCATTTAAATACCACCCTGGGAAAAAAACGCCATTTTGATTTAAAACAATAGGAATATTTTTTTTTTTAAAATAATTGATAAATTTTGGGGTTACATAAAGTGAATTAGACAGTAAATATATTAAATTAAAGTTACCAAAATATTGTGGAAAAAACATTTTCATTCTCTTAATTTTAACCCTAGGTCCACCATAATTACCTGATACAGCGCCTCCGTAATAAATTTTAAAATAATCCTTATCTTTATTTGTTCTTGAAAATCTAAACAAGACTTGGGTCCATTGTAGAGTTTTCCAAAAATAAATTAATAACTGTTTTATAATCATGAGATTTTTTTTAATAATGGCTTGTAAACATATTTCCAATGATCGTTGGCAACATTTTTCCAATCTACACTTTGAGCGACTTCTCTGGACTTTAGACTTATTTTCTGAATTTCTTGTAATTTTATTAATTCTATTATTTTTTCACAAATTTTATTTGGATTATTATTAGTAATTAAAAATCCATTCTCGCCATCTAGTATTAAGTCAACACTCATACCTACATTGGTAGATACCACAGGAATGCCACTAGACAAACTTTCCATCAATCCCATTGGGCCGCCCTCTTCTCTTGAAGTTATTAAATATAAGTCAAGAGCATGATAAAAATTCGCTAATTCATTATAATTTTTTAAAAATACATGTTTGTATTTAATTTTCATTTCTTCAAGATGCTTTTTTATATAACCTCTTGCAGGTCCCGTTAATAGTACAGAAACATTAATATTCTTTCTTAATCGTTTTATAACTTCAACAAAAATATCAGGCCCCTTTATTAATTTAGGTTCTAATCCATCTTTCCAACCAATACCATCTTTTTGAAAAGAACCAATTACTATTTCATCTTTAAAAAAACCTAATTTATTTCTTATTTCTTCACGTTGAAATTGTGTTGCGGGTTTAAAAAGATCAGTATTAACACCAAGTGGTATTTTAATCAATTTTGACCTCTCAATTCCCCAATTTAGTAGCCTTTTTTCTACTAAACTATTACTAACAACAATTTTATCTAATTTAGAGGATAAATCTAAAAATTGTTCTACATGTTTTTTAATATCCAAACCATCTTGTGGTTTACCATGAAAGTAAGACGCGACGAAAATATTTGTTGAGGACATATATTTTGCCCAATTAACCCACATATATTGTGAGCCAAAATGAACTATTTTATTAATAAGTTTTGCAGGTATTGTTGTTGTGAAAACTTTTTTAGGATTTGATTTATCAATTCCCTTACAAATAGACTCACCAACTTTCTTTATTGCCCAATCAGCATCTTCAATCACAAATGACACAGGTATTTTAGGAGTATTATTTAATCCAACACAAGTCAAAAATCTCCAATAATTTGAGATTACATTATATCTAATTTTATTTATTGCTTCAGAAATCATATTATTAATATACTTTCGAAAAAACTAAAATACGCGATAAAAATATTAAAATACTTATTATATTTGGAACAATTTTTAATATTTTTTTCATCTTCATCTATTAGGAAAAATAATTTAATCTAATTCAACATAAGTTTTGAGTTCGTGATTAATATGAGCTTTTTGACTTTTTTTGTACATGATATAATTCTCTATAACAAGAATATCTAAATTTGTAGCCATAAAACATCTAAAAGCATCTTTAGGATTGCAGACAATTGGTTCTCCCCTTACATTAAAAGAGGTATTCACTAGGACTGGACACCCTGTAATTTTAAAAAATTCATTTAATAGTTTGTAATAATTAGGGTTTGATATTTTATCAACAGTATGAAAACGTGCGCTATAATCAACATGAGTTACAGCAGGAATTTCTGATTTGACAACGTTGAGTTTATCAAAGCCATTAAGATTTGATAATTTTTTTGAAAATACTTTTTTTTCTTCTTTTATGCTCGAAACTAATAGCATATAAGGACTTTCAGTATCTAACTCAAACCATTCTTTAGCATATTCTTTTAATACACTCGGTGCAAAGGGTCTAAAAGATTCTCTAAATTTAATTTTCAAGTTTAAATTTTTCTGAGTATTTTTTGATCTTGGATCAGCGATTATTGATCTTGCACCTAGCGCTCTAGGACCAAATTCCATTCTACCTGACATCCATCCAACAGTACTTCCGTGTGATATAGATTTTGCTACAATACTACAAATATCACTAAATTTAAGTTTTTCAAAATTTGCTCCTACTTCATTTAACTGCAATCTTATTTCTTTGCTTTTAAAACATGGGCCTAAAAATGATCCTTGCATAATATCCTTATTATTTTTTCTTACTCTTTTTGATTTTGTAACAGTAAAAAAAGCATTCAAAGCAGCTCCTAATGATCCTCCAGCATCTCCTGATGCTGGTTGTATCCATATATTTTCAAACATTTTTTCTTTATGTAGCAAACCGTTTGCAACACAATTTAAAGCCACACCACCTGCAAGACATAAATTTTTCTTGCCAGTTTCTCTTGCAAGAGTTTTTGCTAATTTTATAATTACTTCTTGAGTTACAACCTGTATTGAAGCCGCTAAATCCATATCCCTTTTGGTTAAATTTGTTTCTGGTTTTCTTGGAGATTGACCAAATAATTCATGAAAATGACTACTTGTCATTTTCAAATTTGTACAGAAATCAAAATATTTCATATTTAACTTAAAAGAACCATCCTCTTTAATTTCAATTAAATGCTTCTTTATTAAATTTACATATTTAGCCTTTCCATATGGCGCTAGACCCATTAATTTGTATTCACCAGAATTAACCTTAAATCCAGTATAGTAAGTGAAAGCAGAATAAAGTAATCCTAGGGAATGAGGAAAATTAATTTCTTTAAAGATTTCTATATTATTTTTTTTACCTACTCCTAAAGATGTAGTTGACCATTCACCTACACCATCAACAGTTAAAATAGCTGCTTCTTCAAATGGTGATGGGAAAAATGCACTTGATGCGTGACTTAAATGATGCTCGGAAAATAATAGTTTTTCTTTCCAATTGACATTTCGATCAATTTTTTGAAGGGAACGAATAATTTCATATTTTTGAAAAAGTTTTTCTTTAATCCAAATTGGCATTGATGTCCTAAAATTTTTGAACCCTTGGGGCGCAAAAGAAAATGTTGTTTCTAAAAGTCTCTCAAATTTTAAAAAAGGCTTTTCATAGAAAACAACATAATCAATATCTTTTGAATTAATTTTAGCTTGTTGAATGCAATATTCTATTGCATTTATAGGAAAAGACGAATCATGTTTTTTTCTTGTGAATCTTTCTTCCTGAACTGCTGCAATAATTTTTTCATTTTTTATCAAACATGAGGCACTATCATGATAATAAGCAGAAATTCCTAGTATAAACATATTCTAACTAAAAAATTGTGTAAATAAATGGAGCTATAACTGAACCTTGAGAAAGGATTAATAAGCCTCCCATTGAAATTAAAATAATAATTATAGGAAAAAGCCAAATTTTTTTT
>QCNS01000004.1 GCA_003210055.1 SAR116 cluster bacterium AG-426-I14 | reverse complement strand
TTATTTGCAATCCAGTGATTAATTCCTTTTTCTAAATTATAAATATCAATTTCTTTATTTATGTTTTGTAAGATTTTTGCCAAGTAACTACTTCTGCCTCCTACAGCACAAATAATAACAACTGCATTATCTTTCAGTTCTATTTTTGAAAATTGTTTATACCAATCCTTCAAAGAATATCTTCCTTGATCATTAATCATTGAAATTAAATAAGTATTATTTATTACTCCAGTTTTAATCCACTCTTTTTTAGTCCTTACATCAATTACAGGAATTCCTAGTTTTAATAATTTTTTTAGTTTTTTATTATCAATATTTTGAATTTCTGCAAAAACAGCATTCGAAATTAATAGAAGAAAAATTAACATTGTTTTCATTTTTTTTTCCTGAATTTTATTACTTTTTTTAAAGGACTCAGATTTATTTCATCTATTACCAAACCTTGTCTTTGATTTAATATATCTAAAACAATTTTTCCAATGTCATAAGTTTCGATGAACTCCCCTACTTTATCGCCATGAGAAAATTCTTGGTTTTGAAAAAAAGATGTTTTTACCATACCCGGATTTATTATAGTTACTTTTATATTATTATTAGAACATTCATCCCTTATAGATTTTGAAAAACCTCTAAGTCCAAATTTACAGGCACTATATAAACTTCCATATTTTTTTGCTTTTAGTGCTGACTCAGAACCAATATATATAATGCTACCATTTTTATTTTTTTTGAAATGAGGTAGTAAAGCACGAGTAATCAAAATGTGAGATGTTAAGTTTAATGAAATAAATTTTTCAATTTGGTAGTGGAGATAAAATGAAATTAACTTACTCTCTAGTTTCTCAACTTTCTGGTCTAAGTATTGAAACTATTAGAAGACATGTAAAAAAGATGATAAATGATGGTTGGGTAAAATATAATAAAAAAGAAGGTATTTTATTTAGAGCAAGTGAAGATAACATGAAAAAATTAGCTGATGAGCTAAATGTTAAGGAAGTAGATTTATTATCAAGGTTTTTAACCAAAATTGAAAAATTAAAAGAATAAATAATATCTATGTCTTTAAAGGATAAAATTGTAATTGTTACTGGTTCAGCCAATGGTATAGGTAAGTCTTTGGTCAAAACTTTTTTAAACGAGGGTGCAATAGTTTTTGCTACTGACATAGAGTTTATTGATAAAAAAATTAGCGATAATCATTTTCAAAAAAAATGTGATGTAACCTCAGAAGAGCAAATTAACAAACTTATTGAGTCAATATTAGAACAATATCAAAGAATAGATATTTTTTGTTCAAATGCAGGAATCTTGTCTATTGGTGATGAAAGTACAAGTAATGAGTTATGGAAAAATAATTGGGAAATTCATTTAATGAGTCATGTTTATATTTGTAGAAGAATTTTACCTCAATTTAAAAGACAAGGGTTTGGTCATATAGTCATAACTTCTTCTGCGGCGGGATTGTTAACTCACATAGACTCTGTTTCATATTCAGTTACAAAGCATGCCTCTGTTGCTTTTGCTGAATGGATTGCTATATCTAATAAAGAATTTGGTGTAAATGTATCAGTTCTATGTCCACAAGCGGTCAAAACAAATATGACAGTTGGAAGAGAAGAGGATATAGCTGCGATTGATGGCATGCTTGAACCTGATGAAGTAGCAAAAGAGGTGCTTAAGGGTATTAAAGAAAAAACATTTTTAATTTTACCACACAGTCAAGTTTTGAAATATATGAAAAATAAGACTGAAAATTATGATAAGTGGATTTCAGGAATGCAAAAACTAAAAGAAAAAATAAAAAAGTCTAAATAATTTTAGATATTATTTGTTATTGCATCTCCACACTCTTGGGTGCTTGCAGATCCACCAAGATCTCTAGTTCTAAATTCTTTTTTTGATAAAATATCTTTTATTGAATTTAAAATTTCATCATGTGCTTCCTTGTATCCAAAATGATCTAGCATCATAGCACCTGCCCAAATTTGTCCAACGGGATTTGCAATATTTTTTCCAGCTATATCTGGAGCAGAGCCATGAACAGGTTCAAATAAAGAAGGAAAATCATTTTCTGGATTAATATTTCCTGATGGAGCTATTCCAATTGTTCCCGTGCAAGCAGGACCAAGGTCAGATAAAATATCACCAAAAAGATTAGATCCTACAACAACATTGAACATTTGAGGATTCAACACAAAATGTGCACACAGTATATCAATATGAAATTTATTATATTCAACCTCTGGATAATTTTTAGCTATTTCTTCAACCCTTTCATCCCAATAAGGCATTGTAATAGAAATGCCATTAGATTTTGTCGCTGATGTAAGGTGTTTCTTTTTTGTTTTTTTTGCTAAATCAAAAGCATATTTTAAAACTCTATCCACGCCAATCCTAGTCATAACTGTTTCTTGAACTACAAACTCTCTTTCTGTATTCGGAAACATTTTTCCACCAATTGATGAATATTCTCCTTCTGTATTTTCTCTAACTATATAAAAATCTATATCTTCAGAATTTTTATTAGTCAGGGGAGAGGGAACACCAGGCATTAATTTAACTGGTCTCAAATTAATGTATTGGTCAAACTCTCTTCTAAACTTTAACAGAGAACCCCATAGAGAAACATGATCAGGTACAGTTTCAGGCCAGCCTACAGCACCAAAGTAAAGTGCATCATGGTTAGATATTTTTGACTTCCAGTCATCAGGCATCATTTTGCCAAATTTATTAAAGTAATCACAAGAAGCAAAATCAAAATATTCAAAATTTATATTTATATCAAATTTTTTTGAGACCTTCTCCAAAACTTTTACACCTTCAGGTATAACTTCTTTTCCAATCCCATCACCAGGAATTGTCGCAATATTAAGTCTGTTTTTTTTCATTATCTACCCTGATTTTTTATGGAGTCCATGGCGCAGCTGTCATTAATTTATTTTCTTGTTTCATAACTAATGGTCGAAATTTAGTTGCAAATTTTATAAAATCATCATCCGAATAAATTTTATTCCAAATCTCTCTTCTTTTATTATCATCTTCAAATTGCCAAATATGAATAATTTGGTTCAAAGCGCCAATGTCGCCAATAAAATACTTAATCAAGTTTTTTTCGTATTTTTTTATTGCTGGCCAACCATAATTTAAATAAATATCTTTAGCATCATTTAATTTTCCTACATAAAGAGTATAGATTCTTAATTCATAAATAGACATTTTTAATACCTCTAATGTAATTTTTAACATGTTTATTATAAACTCTACTATTGTTTTTTTACAAAGATTATTTATTAATTAAGTAAAAATTGTTGAGGGCTTTAAATGGATATTTTGGAAATTAAGGATCTTGAAAAATTAGCACAAAAAAAAGTGCCTAAAATGTTTTTTGACTATGTAAATTCAGGATCTTGGACAGAAACTACTTACCGAGAAAATGTAACTGACTTTTCTCAAATCAAATTAAGACAAAGAATTGCTGTAAACATGAGTAACAGAAAATTACAATCTAAAATGGCAGGTATAGAAGTTTCTATGCCAGTTGCTTTGGCTCCAACTGGGTTAACAGGAATGCAACATGCTGATGGCGAAATATTAGCTGCACAAGCTGCAGAAGAGTTTGGCGTTCCATTTACACTATCAACTATGAGTGTATGTTCTATCGAAGAAGTGGCAAAACATACTAAAAAGCCTTTTTGGTTTCAATTGTATGTTATGAGAGATAAAAAATTTATGGCAAGATTAATTGATAGAGCAAAGCAAGCAGGGTGTAGTGCTCTTGTATTAACTTTAGATTTACAAATAATGGGACAAAGACATAAAGATATTCAAAATGGTTTATCAACTCCACCTAAACTTTCACCAAAACACTTATATCAAGTTCTGACAAGACCTTCATGGTGTTTAAAGATGTTGCAAACCAAAAATCGTTATTTTGGGAATATTGTTGGGCATGTTGATGAAATTACTGATGTTCGGTCACTTGCTTCTTGGACTTCAGAACAATTTGATCCTCAATTAGATTGGAAAGAAATAGACTGGATAAAAAAAAGATGGGGCGGCAAATTAATATTGAAAGGAATCTTGGACTCTGAAGATGCAATAATAGCTTCAAAAACAGGTGCAGACGCAATTATAGTCTCTAATCATGGAGGTAGACAACTTGATGGAGCACCATCTTCAATAAAAGTTCTCCCTGAGATTGTTGATGCTGTTGGTAAAAAAATAGAAGTTCACATTGATGGTGGTATTAGAAGTGGACAGGATGTTGTCAAGGCTTTGTGTTTAGGTGCGAAAGGGGTATATATTGGTAGAGCTTTTTTATATGGATTAGGAGCATTAGGAAAATTTGGTGTTTTTAAATCCTTAGATATAATTAAAAACGAGTTAGATAAAACAATGGCCTTTTGTGGAAGAAGGGATGTAGAAGACTTGAATAGAGAAAATATATATAAAGAACATCCTATCAGTAATTATTAATTTATAGAATGGCTAAATTATCAAAAATTAATACTTATGATTTAAGATTCCCAACCTCAGAAAACTTGGATGGTTCCGATGCAATGAATCCTGATCCTGATTATTCGGCAGCATATTTAATTTTAAAATCTGATGATAATTTATGTGGTAATGGCTTTGCTTTTACAATAGGAAGAGGAAATGACTTATGTTGTAAGGCTATTGAAGCACTTGCACCAAATATTTTAGGTATTGAGTTAGATTGGATAAAAAATAATCCGGCAAAATTTTGGAGATTAGTTTGTTCTGATACTCAGTTAAGATGGGTTGGGCCTGAAAAAGGGATTATACATATGGCTTCAAGTGCTATTATTAATGCAGTTTGGGACTTGATAGCTAAAAAAGAAGGAAAACCTATTTGGAAACTTTTTGCAGACATGAAGTCTGAGGATTTGGCAAATATTATTGATTATAGACATTTAACTGACGTTTTAAATAAACAGGAAGCTATTCAAATTTTAAAACAAATTGAGTCAACTAAGAATAATAGAATTAAAAATTTAAATAAAGAGGGCTATCCATCATATGTTACCTCAGCAGGTTGGCTAGGATATAGCGACGAAAAGATTAAGAAGCTGTGCATTGCTGCATCAAAAAAAGGATTTCAACACGTTAAGCTCAAAGTAGGAAGAAATCTCAAAGATGATATTAGGAGAATATCTGTAGTGAGAGAAACTCTAGGTGATGAAGTCAAAATTTTACTTGATGCAAATCAAGTTTGGGATGTGGATGAAGCAATTTCATGGATGAGAGAGCTCTCTCATTTTAAACCATATTTCATAGAAGAACCTACAAGCCCAGATGATATTTTTGGTCATAAAAAAATTAAAGATGCAATTTATCCTATCAAAGTTGCAACTGGTGAAGCTGTTCAAAACAGAATTATTTTTAAGCAATTAATTGCAAATGGAGCTATTGATATTGTCCAAATTGATGCATGTAGAATGGGAGGTGTTAATGAAGCTTTAGCAGTACAATTGATTGCAAAAAAATATAACTTACCAGTTTGGCCTCATGCCGGAGGAGTGGGTTTATGCGAATATGTTCAGCATTTAGCAATGATAGATTATATATGTATCTCTGGAGAAAAATCAGAAAATGTAATTGAATATGTTGATCATTTGCATGAACATTTTATTAATCCAGTTAAATTAATAAATGCAAATTATATGCCTCCAAGTTATCCTGGATTTTCTATAGATCTAAAGCCTGAAGTCTTTAAAAACTATATTTTTAAAAATTAAGATTCGTTGAAAATTGATTTAATAGCCTTACTTGCCTCTTTAATACAATCTAATGAAGTTGGTAAATTAACAATATTACTGGCAAAAGCATGCATTTGACCTGGATAAAGTTTGTAATGCACCTCATTTCCAAATGATAATAAACGTCTTCGAAGTGCATCACCTTCATCTAAAAGTGGATCGATACCCGCTGCGTATATATAAGTTGGGGGCAAGTTTGATAAATCAGGATATAAAATTGGTGAAACACGCCAATCAACTTGTTCTTCTTTTTTGTTTAGATAATGATTGGAGAAATATAACAATGTCTCTTTTTCAACTAGAATACCATCTAATTTAATTTTCATTGAAGGTCTACTCATGGTTAAGTCTATCCAAGGATAAATCAAAATCTGACCTGAGAAACTAGGTATTTCTTTTTTTTTGGCATAAATAGACATTAAAAAAGCTAAATTACCACCTGCACTATCTCCACACAAAACTACTTTTTTATCGTTAAAACTTAAATTTTGAGAGTTATTAAAAATATATTTTACAGAATCTAGAGCATCTTCAAGAGCAGATGGAAATTTATTTTCAGGAGCCAATCTATAATCTATAGCTATAAGAGTAGATTTAGTTTGTTTGCATAAATGTCTACACAACAAATCATGACTTTCAAGATCTCCCATGACAAACCCGCCACCATGAAAAAAAATGATTAAAGGTGTTATCTCAGCTTCAAAAGTATCTTTATAAATTCTTAAATTTATTTTTTTATTTTTGGAGTTAAAACTCATATTTTTAATAGATTTGATTTCAACTATATGTTCATCTGGGATAGAGGCCATTTTAGCTCTCATGTCTCTCAATTCTTTTGGGGTTAGAGTATGAATTTTTGGAGTTTTATTTTCCAAAATAAGATCTATAAATTTTTGAGTATCATTATCTATTTCCATCTTTTTATTTAACAAAAAAATTTGATTATAAGAAAGTATAATTTTTTTTTATTGAATTTTATAAAATCATCAAAAAGTTAGTAGTAACTAACAATTTTAGGTTGTTGACTTTTAATAAGATATATCCAATATTATCAGATATACCGAATTTATAATTATGAATCATTTTTATCAATCAACAGCAGACCCGTTTTTAGTTAAATATCAATTAATTTTTAGTTATCTTTTTTTAGGGATAGTTATAACTTTATTTTTTAATATTGATCATAATTTATGGCTAATAATTCAAAAATCAGTATCTGACGCATACATTCAAGTTTCAACTTTTGTAGCTGGTACATTATTACTTTTCTATACTCTCGAAAAAAGTTTTAAGATCGATATAGGTGTTGTTTTACAAAAAAATCGTAAATTAGAAGTTATTTTGTCTTCTTTTTTAGGAGCTTTGCCTGGCTGCGGAGGAGCGATAATTGTTCTAACACAATATATTAGAGGAAAGATTTCTTTTGGTTCGGTTGTTGCTACATTAACAGCAACCATGGGAGACGCTGCCTTTTTGTTAATAGCAAAAGAACCTTTAACAGGTTTGAGTATTATGCTTGTTGGTTTCATAGTTGGAACATTTTCAGGTTTAATTGTTAATTTAATTCATAGTAAATATTTTTTAAAACTCACTGGCTGCGATATAATTAAATCAAACCTAAAATCAGATGTTTATAAAGCTTCAAAAAAGTTAGATATTTTATGGATGACTCTAATTATTCCAGGCTTTCTAATTGGGATGCTTACAGCTTTTCAAATTGACTTAGATTCATTTTTTAAAAGCAATCTTGTAAAAAATCCAATTACTCTTTATGGCTTCATTGCAGGTTCTTTATGTTTTATTATGTGGGTTATTCCTATTCTATCTGGTTTCAAATACCAACCTTCAACAAACAAAGATAATATATTTAGAAGAACAGTTTCGGATACAAACTTTATTACAGGATGGGTAATTCTAGCTTTTCTTACTTTTGAACTTACTGTTTATTTTTTTGATCTAGACCTATCTATTATTTTTCAATCATATGTATATCTAATTCCTTTGATTGCGATTTTAATAGGGTTTCTTCCTGGTTGTGGGCCACAAGTTTTAGTGACAACAATGTACTTAAGTGGTTTTATACCTCTCTCTGCTCAAATAGGTAATGCTATTGCTAATGATGGCGATGCTCTATTTCCAGCAATAGCACTACATCCGAAAGCAGCTTTGATAGCTACTTTATATTCTGCTGTACCTGCTTTAATTGTAAGTTACTCTTATTTATTCTTTTTTGAGTAAACTTTAATAAGAAACAAAATAATAAATTTTTTTCTAAAAATTTTAATTGAAAATGTCTTTTTTACTCTTTACCTTAAATATATAATTTGTAAAAAATTAAGATGAATTTTAAGCCTGCTCCAATTTTAAAAAATGAGAAACAACGATTAATTGCTGTTGAGCGTTCAGCGGCAATGTATAAGGATGCCGATAGTCTTTACGAGATATATTGCCATTTAGCAAAAGAGATTTCAAATTGTCCAGTTAGTTGGGCTGGTTTAATTGATGATGAAAATCAGTATTGTATTGCAAGTGACGGTTTGCCTGATGAAGTGGATAAAAAAATTCCAAGACAAGAAACTTTTTGTCAATATGCAATTAACAATCAAGTTCCATTAATTGTATCTAATATGTCAAAAGATTTGAGATTTAAATTTCACCCAGCAGTAAAAAATAATTTAGTTAAATTTTATGCGGCTTTTCCAATAATTTCAAAAGATGGATATGTTTTGGGAACTTTATGTGTAAGTGACAATAGAGTACGAGTTTTGTCAAAAAATAAAATTCAGCTGCTAAAAGACTTAGCTCAGAAAATTTCATATCAATTAGAAATTCAAGAAAATTTTAGAAATAAAAATGCAGAAACAATTATAGAAGTATTAGATAAAATATCTAACAAGATTGAAAATCTTTCTATATATAATGTTAAAATAATTTTAAAATATTTTAGTAACCAAATACTTAATGAAAATGAAAAATCGTTTTTAATTGATAATAAATTATGCTCTTTAAAACACAAAAAATTAAAAATAACTCCATTAGGGAATGAACTTAAAAATGAATTATCACTCAATATTGGTATTTTAAAAAGGATGCAAAATATAGTAAATGATGAATCTGCTCTTGATAATTTGTTCAATGAATTGAGAAGCTAGTAATGTTTGGAAAAGTTTTAAATTTTAGATTTCCATCTGTAAGTGAAGCAAAAATAGCTGCTTCCTTTTGTTCAGAAAAATTTGGATCAAAAATTTCAGACTACCATATTATTGGATTAAATGTGTTTATAGGGCAGTCAGGAGACTTAAATGTCTCTATTAAATTTGAGAATGCAAACGCACTTAATAAGTTTGAAGAAAAGTATGACAATATAATCTCTGACTTAAAAAAAAGCTTGGTTTTTAAAGAAAATAATTTTATTGGAGTATGTGCTTTTACTTATGAAAAAGAGGCCATAACATCCGATATTTAAAAAAAATCAAATGATTAATGAAAAAGAAAATTTTCAAAACACTTGGCCATATAGACCTAATTATTTTGAAGGAAATGGCTTTAAACAACATTATGTAGATGAAGGAGAAAATAATAAAAAAACTATAATTTGTCTTCACGGCGAGCCAACTTGGGGTTATCTTTATAGGAATTTCATAAAAGAACTATCTAAAGAATTTAGAATTATAGTGCCAGATCATATGGGTTTTGGGAAATCTGAAACACCTCTAGATAAGGATTATACTCTGAAAACTCATGTTGAAAATTTATCAAATTTAATAAAATATTTAAGAATAGAAAATATATATTTTGTTGGACAAGATTGGGGTGGTCCAATAATGGGCGCTTATGCTTTAAAAAATATTGAGAAAGTTAAAGGTTTTTTTCTCATTAATACAATTTTTGGATATAGTAAAGTTAAGAGACCAAAGAAATTATCTAATTGGTTTTCGTGGGTTAAAAAACACCACGAAAATGGTACCTTGGAAGGCATTCTTGGAGAATTAAACTCTACAATTTTGTCAGTAATGAAAATTATTAATTTCACTAACACTAAAGTGATTGATGAGAATTGGATTAGGGCTTATTCGTCTGCTTTTCCTAGTCGAAAAAGTTGTGTTGGAGCAATTAATTTTCCTTTGGATGCTTTATTAGGAAGAATTATACCATATATTGTGGAATGTTTAAAAGAGGGTAAATTAGATTTGTTTCTAGAAAAACCAGCTGAGTTAGTTTATGGAATGAAAGATAATGCCATAGATCCAGATTATGCAATCAAAGATTTTAAATCATTATTTCCTGGCAAAAAAATTACATTATTAAAAAATGCTGGACATTTTTCTCAAGAAGATGAACCAGAAAAAATAATTTCATTAATTAGGTCATTTGTTAGTAAAAACTAATTATTAAATATATCAAGACATAATTATTTTTAAAAATTTCTCAAATGCTTTATTTCCAGTTAAGTTATTATGAAAATATTTTTTTGCATTATAACCATACTCTTTTCTTTTTTTATGATTATTTATTGCTTTAATCAAAGTAGCTTCTAATTGTTTCTTATTTAAAGGGTTTATATTCCATCCAGTCTTATTGTTAATGACGGCATCGACTACTCCTCCATCAACTCCAGAAATTGATGGAACTCCAAATTTTGCAGCTTCAATATATGAAATACCAAAACCTTCTATAGAATTCTTAACTCGATAAGATGGCATTACGAATAAATCAGCATCTTTTAAAACCTTCAATTTTTCTTTATTTAATATTTTACCTAGAAGTATTACATGTTGTGACAGGTTTAATTTTTTAATTTTATAATTAAGTTTTTCTTTTAATGGACCTTCACCAAAAATTTTCCACTTAAAATTTTTAAGAATATTTTTTTTCACTAAAAAACCTAGAGTGTCTAATACATTTAAGTAACCTTTTCGATCTTCGAGCCTTGAAATTGTAACTAGATCAACATAATCTTTTTTCTTAATTATTTTTTTATAATTGTTACTATTTTTATCGATTGAATAGGTGGGTGGAACAAAACATAAATCAGTTTCTTTAATATTATAATTTTTTAAAATTAAACCTTTTGTATAATTTGAATTACAAATAATTTTATTTATTCTTTTTAAAGCCTTTTTAATTTTAAAATATTTTTTTTTAGACAAATATTCTTGTCCATGAGCTAAAATAATAATTTTATTTTTACATAGAGGGATAGCTGATACAGATTTCCAGCTATCACAAATAATTATATCATCTGGTAATAAAATCTTTTTTAATTTTAATTTTTTAACAATTCCTCTGATTATTTTAGGAAAGTTTGAAAAATGAAAATTAATTTTTGTTTTTAAAATTGAATGATTTTTTGGAATAGCATGATCGGGTAATACAATCGTTTCATTAACTAGAGACAATTTTTTTGCTAAGGATTCCATTACATTTTGCATGCCTCCAATCCTTGGAGGAAAAGTTTGCGTTACGATTATAAATCTCATAAATTATTATTTAACATCTTAGTCAAAATTTATAAATTTATTTTATAAATAAAATTTAAGGATTTCACATGTATAAATTAACATATAGTCCAGCTTCACCTTATGTAAGGAAAGTAATGCTTGCAGCCTATTCAATAAAAATTAATCATGAAATAGATTTAGTAAGTTCGGAAAACAAATTTTTTCAAGATTTAAAATCAAAAAACCCACTTAATAAAATACCAATTTTAATGAAACCAAATGGAGATTATTTATTTGATAGTCGAGTAATAATAGATTATTTCAATAGATTAGAGGGTTCACTTATACCTATAGAAGGTAAAGAAAGAGATATAGTAATGACAAAATGTGCTCTAACTGAAGGTATAATTGATGCTGCACTTTTATTTGTTTATTCAAATAGATATGCAGGAGACAGTAAACCTTCAAAAATATGGCAAGAACTTCAAATAAGTAAAATTAAACATTCATTAATGTCTCTAAATCTAAATGTTTCAAATTGGGAAATTTTATCGAAAGTTAACGCATCTCATATAGGTTTGATTGTTGCATTAGACTATTTAAACTTCAGAAATATTTTCAATTGGGAAAAAGATATGAAACATTTACTAGAATGGCATGAAAAAAGTAAATTAGTGGTACCCGGATATGTTGAAACATTACCTAAAGATTAACTTCAAGAAGGTAAAATCAAAACTGCTCTAAAATCATTTACATTTGTTAATGTAGGCTTGGTTATTATTAAATCATCAATTTCTTTAAAAAATGTATACGAATCATTTAATTTTAAAAACTTGTCCAAATTTAGATTTTTTTCATTAGCCTTTTTTAAAGTTTGAGGAGAAATATAACTACCTGCATTATCCATATTTCCATCTATCCCATCAGTATCAATAGCAAGACTATAAATACCATTTAATCCATTTAATTTTTTAGCCATTGAAAGCATAAACTCAGAATTTCTTCCACCATAGCCACTTCCTTTTACAGTTACTGTAGTTTCACCACCTGATAAAAGAACAATTGGTTTATCTAAAAACATATTTTTATATTTTCCTTCGTATTTAATTTTGATAGCTAATTCAGCCATTTTTCTACCTTCCTCATAGGCTTCACCCTCGAGTTTGTCAGTTAAAATAAAAGGTAAAAATCCAATTTTTGAAGCTTCTTTTTTTGCAGCTTCAAGAGCCATCATGG
Source organism: SAR116 cluster bacterium AG-426-I14 (assembly GCA_003210055.1). Taxonomy (GTDB): domain Bacteria; phylum Pseudomonadota; class Alphaproteobacteria; order Puniceispirillales; family Marisalimonadaceae; genus AG-426-I14. The sequence goes on along the minus strand of QCNS01000004.1, from coordinate 85,945 downwards.
GAGTTGAAACAAAATAAAAAGGTGTTTCATTAGTAATAGGTATATTATTTTTTTTAATAATTTTTAATATATTTGGGCTAATATCAATTTTATATTTTTTTAAAATTCTAATTGCGTCTTCTACTTTTACATCAGAGTTTACTGTTGGCCCTGAACCTATAAATTTAGGATCATCGCCGGGTATATCTGAAATAGCGTAAGTAATTAAATTCGAGGGATTGATTAAATGAGAGAGCCTACCACCTTTTATGGCAGAAATAGATTGACGTACAATGTTGATTTCATTTATCCGCGCGCCTGACTTGAGAAGCATGTTATTTAGGTATTGTTTTTCTTCAAAACTTATCCCTTTAATTGGTGAAAATAATAAGGCAGAGGCTCCACCTGAAATTAAAAAAATGACTAAATCTTTATCCGTAGCTTTTCGAGCTAATTCAATTATTTTATTAGTTGCATTTAATCCATTCCTATCAGGTATTGGATGAGAAGCTTCCAAAACTTTTATATATTTTGTTTTATCACTGTGACCATATCTTGTAACAACTAGTCCTTCAATTTTGTGAGGGTATATTTGCTCAAAAGCTCTAGCCATGCTAGCTGATGCTTTTCCTGCACCTAAAATTATTGTTTTACCTTCTGGCTTACTAGGTATGTATTTAAAATTACCTTCTGGTTTTGACGCCCTTAATGCGGCGAACATGATTTTTAATAAAGTTTCTTTTATATTTTGCATTAAAATTGTTAATATCTGTATTGAGCAACTTATAACTTAAATACAATAATAGAATTTTATAAAGAGTAAACAATGACAATAATAAAAGAACATAAAATTAACTGCACTTTTTTGATTTCTCTAAATAATGTAAAAACAAGAAATTCAATGGTACCTGGTTTTCATGATGAACTTCAAAACGCTATAAAAAAAGGTGAAGATGATAATTCTGTTTCTTCTATTATAATCTATGGAGAAGGAAATTTTTTTTGTGCAGGAGGAGATCTAAATAATCTTAAAAAAAGGAGAGATATGTCTATTGAAGATAGGTTAAGTACTCTTACAGTATTAAATAGTACTATCTCCTCTATAAGAAATTGTAAAAAACCAACTATAGCAGCTGTAGAGGGTGGGGCTGCTGGGGCTGGAGTATCACTTGCAATGGCTTGTGACTTTTTAATTATGGCAGATAATGCTTTTTTTTCGCTGGCCTATGTAAAAATAGGGTTAACTCCAGATGGAGGGGTTACAAAACTTTTAGCTGAAATTTTACCAAAACAAATGTTATCAGAAATGTCTCTTTTGGGTGATAAAATTAATTCAAATAAACTTCAGCAATTTGGCATGATCAATGTTTTATCTAAAAAAGGTTTTGTTAAAGAAGATGCATTAGAATTTTCAAAAAAATTTGAAAACTTGCCTTATAATTCAATGAGAAGAATTAAATTGTTGAATGGAGAAGCTTATAAAAACGATTTTTATGAGCAAATGGAACTTGAGGCAAAATTAATGGTAGAGTCTCAAGGAGATAAAGAAAGCATTGAAGGCATAGATTCTTTTCTCGAAAAAAGAAAAGCAGATTTTAAAAAATTAAGATAAAATGACTTTATTGTTTGGCACCTTAATTGCACAAATTTTAAATGTTCATTTATCAATTTATTCAAAAAGTAAAATATTTTAAAATTTTATTTTTTTTAATAATAATTCTATTTCCATTTCAAGTATTTTCCAGCGTCAATAATGTATGTGAAAAAAATATCTTGGAAATCGAAAGACAAATAGATATTCCTAAAGGTTTGTTAACTGCCATAGGCCTAACCGAGTCTGGAAGATATATAAATAAATCTAAACCTATAATTTGGCCTTGGACAATTAACATCAAAACTAAAAGTTTATTTTTTGATAACAAAAAACAAATGCTTAAATTTTTAAACTCTCAGATTGAAGAAGGTAATTTTGATTTTGATGTAGGTTGTATGCAGGTTAATTTGAAATGGCATGGTAAGTATTTTAAAAAAATTTCTGACTCAATAGACCCAAAGACTAATATCTCCTATGCAACATCATTTTTGTACAAATTAAAGTCTGATCATAAGTCTTGGACAGAAGCAATAAAACGTTATCATTCATCTAATCCAAACAAAAATGTGAAATATCATAAAAAAGTTTTAGCAAACTGGAAAATTCAAGACAAAAAAACAGAAAATTTAAAAATATCTAAGATAAAGGACAATAATTTAAAATTACATGTAAAAAATAATCAACCAAAACTATATGAAAAACTAGAAAAAATAATATTTTTTCGAAATATTTTTATGGAAAAAATTAATAATTAAATTAACTTATTTAATTATAATTTGATTAAGGGATATTTTTATGGAAACTCATGAAGCTTTGATTAGTAGAAGATCAATTAGAAGATTTTTGCCTACTAATGTAGCAAAGGAAAAAATTGAAAAAATTTTGGCAGGTGCAGCATTTGCACCTAGTGGACATAATATTCAACCATGGCATGTTTATGTGGTTGAAGGAGAAAAAAAAGAAAAAATTACTAATACAATTATTGAGTCCATAAAAAGTGGTGAAGTGAAGAATTTCAAACAAGAATTTGACTATTATCCTACAGAATGGTTTGAACCTTATATTTCAAGGAGAAGAGCAGTAGGATTTGAATTATATAAACTTTTAAATATATCGAGGGATGACTATGAGGCTAGAGATAAACAGATGCAAGAGAACTTTTATTTTTTTGGAGCACCAGTTGGTATGTTTATCACTATGGATAGAAGATTAGCAGAAGGAACTTTTATTGATTTGGGTATGTTTATTCAGAGTATTCTTGTAGGTGCAAGAGGAGAGGGTTTACATACTTGTGGACAAGTTGCATTCACGAGATTTCATACTTTGATTAGTAGAGAATTAAACTTTCATGAAAATGAAATGTTAGTTTGTGCCGTTTCAATTGGTTATGAAGATACTTCAGCTCCTGAAAACGAATTGAGAGTTGAAAAGTTACCTTTTGAAAAGTTTACTACTTTTTTAAAGTAGATATGATTTAACTTTAATATATTTAACTGTGAGATTATTTAATTTAAAACATTCCCGAAACCTAGTACTCCCAGATACTTATATAAATATTGGTCATTTTTTAGATCATTTTATGATGTTGATTTTTGCTAAGTCAGCCTTTGATGCTGGAAGAGAATTTGGTTTAACATATGATGAAATTATAGTTTATGGAACTTTAGGAATGTTTCTCTTTGGTGCCGCCTCCCCTTTAGCAGGTTGGTTGGCAGATAAATATTCTCGATCTATAATCATTACAATTTATCCATTTGGTGTGGGGCTTGGTTCCTTGATGTGTTTTTTCTCATCATCGACTTTCATGTTGGGTATATCGCTTGGTATTATAGGTTTTTTTGCAGCAATTTTTCATCCTGTGGGAATAGCAATGCTAATAAGAAATACTGATAAAGTTGGTTTTAGGTTGGGTATAAATGGAGTATGGGGAAACATGGGTGTTGCTGCAGCGCCTGTATTAACAGGATTTTTAATTGTTTATTCAGATTGGAGAACAGGTTTTCTTGTACCAGCAATAATATGCTTAGTTTTTGGTGTGATTCAATTTTATGGTTTTATTGAATTAAAAATTAATCAAGCACAAAAAAAAGAAAGTAAATTCGAAAAAAGTTCGTTTGCCGATGGTTGGAAAATTGTACTTTCCTCTTTAACAATGACTACATTGGCAGGTGGTTTTGTATTTGGTTCTCTAACATTTTTAATACCTAGATTATTTGAAGTGAATTTAAATGGTATTACAACAGATATTGCTATAACTGGAATTTTAGCTGGGCTAGTTTATGCAATTGCTTCATTTTCTCAAATTGGAGTTGGTCTTTTAATTGATAGGTTTCCACCAAAGTATGTTTTGGCAATAATGGGATTAGGTCAATTTATATTAATTTATATTTCAAGTTTTTATTTCGATTATATTTTTTTGTTTGTAATTTTAATGGCAATGTTATTTGTATTTGGTCAGGTTCCAATAACTGATGCTATTTTAGTGAGATATATTGATGATAAGTGGAGAGCAAGAGTTTTATCAGTTAAATTTTTAATAAATCTTTGTGCAGGTGCAAGCGTTTTGCCTTTAACATCAATATTTTTGAAAAGTGGTTTTAGTTTTAATGACCTTTTGAAAGTATTATCAATTTTGGCAGTTTTTGTTATTATTTCTGCTTTAATTTTGCCAAATGAAAAAAAACTTAAATTAAAGACCACCTGAAGAGAAAAGAAAATCGGAAATTCTCTCAATCCCTTTTGAGTTTTTCATTTCTCCAAAGACATAGGGCAATCCCTTACGAGCTATTTCAACATCTGTTTTCATTTTAGATAAATCAACTTCTACGTATGGAGCTAGATCAGTTTTATTTATAATAAGTAGATCAGATTTCTGTATAGCTGGACCACCTTTTCTAGGTATGTCACCACCCATCCCAACATCAATTACATAAATAGATAAGTCGACTAATTCAGGGCTGAATGTTGCAGCTAAATTATCCCCGCCAGATTCAATAAGAATTAATTCTAAATCTGGAAATTTGTGTTTCATTTCTTCAACAGCCAACATATTAATTGAGGCATCTTCTCGAATTGCAGTATGAGGACAACCACCAGTTTCAACACCTTTAATTCTATCTAGTGGAAGAGCTTGGTTCTTCATTAAAAATTCTGCGTCCTCTTTAGTGTAAATATCATTTGAAATAACTGCCATAGATACTTTTTGAGACATATTTTTACAAAGTGCTGCAGTTAGACTTGTTTTGCCTGCACCAACAGGTCCTCCAATACCTACTTTTAATGGTCCATTTATATTATTCATGTTTTATAAATCCTAGTTGACAGTCTTTCATGCTTAATACTATACAAATCACTATTAAAGCAAATTCCTCCTAGATCATCCAGAGTAAAGTCATTACTTTTGTTAACAAAATTATTGATTAACTTTAGCGAACTAACTATGCAATCTTGTCCTATTTTTTGTCCAATAGGTATGTGTTTCACACATACATTAACGATATTTGATATAAAAGATTGTAAATAAAAATTTAGTGTAAACTTCAAAGGTATTTTAAAATAATTTGACGCTTTTCCTACGCATATGGGATAAGCCGTATTTTTTGGTAACTTATAATTCCAACTATCTTTTAAAACTTTTCTGAATGCATTTCCCATTTCAAGCGTTTCGATTTTTCTCTCTTTTGAGGCGCATAATGAAAGAGCAAAATCATTTAATTCTTCTCCAAAATATGAATATTTGATCAAAATTATATCATTTTTACATGTTCCATAGAACAGCAAGCAATTTATATAATCTTGAATATCTTCTTTATTTAGAATTAAATTATCTTCTATCATTGCTTCTAAACCATGCGAGTAAGAATAACTGCCGATAGGAAAAGAAGGTGAAAACCAAGTTTGCAATATCTGCAGAGAACTTTGCAAATTTTCATTAGATATATCTTCAATGTTTGTGGCTATGTGTTCTTCCAATGCCGTATGCCCCTCCTTCGGGAGTAAAGGTTTGTTCTACTAATTTTATTTTACCGCCTAACTTTTTAATCATATTTTCAATAACTTTATCATTTTGAATAAAAATTTTATTTTTTTTAATTTCACAAGGAATATGTCTGTTACCAATATGCCAAATTAATTGCATTAAATTTTCACCAGTAATTTCTAATAACTTCTCTTTTTTTAATTTAATGATTATCAATTCATCATTATCAAGTTTAAATGCTTGATTTTGGGATAACGATTTAGTTTCAGGTAAATTAACTAAAAATTCAAGACCATTATCCGAAGTAAGTTTTTTTCTCCTAAGGAATCGTTCTTCATATGTTAAAGATATAGTATCAGAAATTTTATTTTTATCGATTTTATCAATAATTAAATAACACTTTTCCATAGACTTTGATTTAATACATAAAATATCTTTGAGCTAAAGGTAATTCTTTTGCGGGATCACATGTTATTATTTCACCATCTGCCCTTACTTCATATGTTTCTGAGTCAACTTCTATGGAAGGACATGTATTATTTAAAATCATATTTTTTTTGTTGATACTTCGGGTATTTTCCACAGGTATTAGTTCTTTTTTTAAGCCAGCATTTTTTAGTGATTGTCTTTCTAAACAAATTTGACTTGTGAAAGTTACAGATGACATTTCTAGAGATCTTCCATATGAAGAAAACATAGGACGTGTATAAATTGGTTGAGGAGTAGGGATAGAAGCATTTGGATCTCCCATTTGAGAGCATGCTATGCTTCCACCTACCAAAATCATCTCAGGCTTAACACCAAAAAATGCTGGATCCCAGACTACCAAATCAGCACGTTTACCATTTTCTATACTTCCTATGTGTTTTGAAATTCCATGAGCTATTGCTGGATTAATAGTATATTTTGCTATGTATCTTTTTACTCTAAAATTATCATTTTCACCTTTTTCTTCAGGCAACCTACCTCTTTGAATTTTCATTTTATGAGCAGTTTGCCAGGTTCTTATAATAACTTCACCTACTCTACCCATTGCTTGACTATCAGACGCTATGATTGAAAAGGCTCCCATATCATGAAGAATATCTTCAGCTGCAATAGTTTCCCTTCTTATTCTACTTTCAGCAAAAGCTACATCCTCAGGTATTGATTTATCTAAGTGATGACAGACCATGAGCATATCTAAGTGTTCTTCTATAGTGTTAACTGTATAGGGTCTTGTAGGATTTGTTGAAGATGGTAAAACATAATCTTCTCCACAAACTTTAATTATATCTGGAGCATGTCCCCCACCAGCACCTTCTGTATGGAAAGCATGAATAGTTCGCTTATTGATAGCTTTGATTGTATTTTCAACAAATCCACTTTCGTTTAAAGTATCAGTATGAATCATGACTTGAACATCATGTTTATCCGCGATATTAAGACAATTATCAATTGCTCCTGGAGTTGTTCCCCAGTCTTCATGAAGTTTTAAGGCAGATGCTCCTCCGACCACCTGTTCTTCTAGTCCTTCTGGTAGAGAAGAGTTTCCTTTTCCGGCAAAAGCGAGATTCATAGAAAAAGCATCTGCGGATTGCATCATTCTTTTTATGTGCCATGGACCAGGTGTACATGTTGTAGCTAATGTTCCGTGAGCAGGTCCAGTCCCGCCTCCTAGCATAGTTGTAAGTCCTGAATGAAGTGCATCATCAATTTGTTGAGGGCAAATAAAATGAATGTGGCTATCAAACCCTCCTGCTGTAACAATTTTTCCTTCTCCAGCTATTGCTTCTGTACCCGGTCCAATAATAATATTTACATTTGATTGCGTATCAGGATTTCCGGCTTTTCCAATACAATTAATTAATCCATCCTTTAATCCAATATCAGCTTTATAAATTCCATTAACATCAATTACTAATGCATTTGTTATTACAGTATCAACAGCACCCTTTTCTCTACTTATTTGAGATTGACCCATACCATCTCTAATAACCTTGCCTCCACCAAATTTTACCTCCTCACCGTATGTTGTAAAATCATTTTCAACTTCTACAAAAAGTTCAGTATCAGCCAGTCTTACTTTATCACCTGTTGTTGGTCCATACATATCTGCATATGAAGATCTTGATATTTTTACCATTATAAATCACCCATTACTTTTTTGTTAAATCCAAAAATTTTCTTTAATCCATTTATATCAATTAACTTAACATCTTTTGATTGGCCTGGTTCAAATCTTACAGCTGTACCGGATGGAATATCTAATCTTTTTCCATAAGAAACTTTTCTATCAAATTCTAAAAACTCATTAGTCTCATAAAAATGGTAATGACTTCCAACTTGGATCGGTCTATCACCTGTATTTGAAATTTTTAATGTAAAAGTTTTTTTACCTTGATTTAATTCTATATCTTCATTTTTAGGAATAATTTCTCCAGGTTTCATTTTATTTTCCTTATCTAATTGGTTTGTGAACAGTAACTAGTTTTGTCCCATCTGGGAAAGTTGCTTCAACTTGTACTTCATTTATCATATCTGCAATACCATCCATGCAATTTTTCTTTTTAATTACATGCGCTCCTAATTCCATTAACTCAGCAACAGTTTTACCATCTCTTGCACCTTCAACAACAAAATCTGAAATAATTGCAATTGCCTCTGGGTAATTCAGTTTTATACCTCTATCTAATCTATTTTTTGCAACCATGGCAGCAAGGCTTATAAGTAGTTTATCTTTTTCTCGCGGTGAAAGTTTCATGTTCAAATACTCCAAATTTTTGGTATGCTATTTCTAAAAAAATATGACAAAATATTCTCTAGGGCAAACCTTAGATGGTAATTATCTATTGAAATAGTTCTAATGATTAATTTTTCATCCCATATAGAAACTTCAGAGTGAGACATTTTACTATTTTTTAAATTATTTTTGATAATCTCTCCTTTTTTTAATATTAAATCTCCAATACCAATAATAATGTTAATTGCACAATTCTTATTAAATGTTGCAGCTTTTGCAAAAATATCCGCTGTATATCCATTAGTATTGGATGCCTCAACATGAACTAACTTTTTATTTTTATGAATTTTCCAAGAGTCAGAGTATAGTCCAGTAGTGAATTTTTCTTTCATAGATGTTCTGCCAAAAACTATACTTTCTGACATCAAAAAATTTGAATTATCTTCAATATTTATATTAATTTTTCTGCGAATGTTGCAATTATTGAATAATATCATTTCTTGAGGAAGCCAATACATATTACTATTATTTTTTAAATTAACCTCAACATCAACTATTCCAGGATTAGAAATTCCTTTATATATTTTTTCAGCAGCTTGGGTTGAAGTACACATACTAGAGTTATCTAACTCTATGGATGTAGAATAATTATCACCACTAGTAATTCCACCTGCAGTATTAATCAAAATCATTTGTTGTAAGGCATCATCAACATTAGGAATTATAGCTTTTGAGGCGCCTTTTTGAAATAATTTAATTATATCATTATTTCTAAACTTTATGTCTAACTTTCCAAAAGATCTTTGTAATTTGTTCATTTTAATATTTTACCATCTCTAAAATCAGATTAGACAAGTAATTTTTCCAGTGATTAATTTTTAATCTTTTTTAACCTTAAATTTTTTTAAATACAAATATCGATTGAAAAAATTTAAAAAAATAAATCTTATATTGTAATGTTTGAATTACGTTTTTTTGAAATTTATCGATCCTCAGAATACGTAAATCTTCTTATTGAAGCTTTAAAAGAAAAAAATATTTTTTTACAAAATACAATTTTAGCTTCATTTAATATTTTTATGAACATTGAGGTTCAGCCTGACAACATTAATTTGAAAACTTTACCTACAGTATCTAAACCTGGAGATTATATAACCCTGAGAGCAGAAATGGATTGTCATGTTGTATTTTCCTCATGTCCTCAAGATATAGTTAAGATTCAAGGCCAAAATGATAATACTCCCAAAAGTGTAGAAATAGAAATAACAACTAATGATATTAGGTATCAAAAATTAAAAATTAAAAAGTCTTGGTCGCCAAAAAATTAATTTTTCTGATACCAAACAACTTCATTTAAATCTGTTTCACTTCTTGCGAAACCAATTGATTCAAGATGTATTAAATGTGCTCTAGCTTCACCTATAGCAAAATGCATTTGTTCATTTCCAATTTTTCTATCAAAAATTAAGTCAATACTATTCATAATGTTTATCTTTTTTTCTGCCATTTCATTTTTTAAAATATTAAGTCTATTTTCATGATGTCTTATCAAATTATCAGCCCTTTCATTTCCTTTTTTGAACGGCCAATCATGACAAGGAAATACTAGTGTTTCTGAACCAATTTTTTTAATATCATTTAAATAAGTTAAGTAACCTCCAAGTCTATCATCTTTGGGGTCAAAAAAATTATCTGATATATTTGGTGAAATTCTTGGTAGCAAAAAATCACCCGCCAAATAAAGTTTTCTTTTTTCATCAAACATAGAAATATGTTCAGGAGAGTGACCTGAATCTGTTCTTACTATCCATTTTCCATTTTTAGAATTAAAAACCTTACCTTTTTTTATAATTTCAAATTTAGGAAGCTCATAAACTCTATTTTTATATAATCTTGTAGCTTTAAGCATTTCATTTTTTTGATCTAGGGGCATTCCAGCTCTTTGAAATACGTGATTAAACAATTTTGAATATTCTTCTTCACTCATAGACAGCAATTTATTAGCTGTAAAAAATTCCTTTTCTGTTGTATAAGCTGGCACGTTAAATTTTTTTTGAAGCCAACCGGCCATACCCATATGATCAGGATGATAATGTGTAATAATTAAACCACAAATTTTTTGCATGCAAAGTGGGCCATTCAACAGATTATTCCACATTTCATGAGAGTGGTCTGACTTTAATCCACTATCAATAATTAACCACCCATCATTGGTAACTAAAAAAAATAAATTTACATGATTTAATCTGAAGGGAAGTTCAAATTGTGTCCAATATAAATCTTCTTCAATTTGTTTAAGTTCGCCAAAATTTGGTATTTCAATATTTAGTTTTTCCAATTTATAATCCTTTATCTATATCTACAATTTCATTCAATTTAAGTAAATCAGGAATTTTTTTCTTGAAATTAAAAAAGCCTTTAGTTGCATAAGGATACGCCAACCGATCCCAATCTCTGATGTAGAAATTATAATTTATATTTTCTTCGTTTAATTTGTAAAGGAAACTTTTTTTATTTAAAATATTATTTCCTACAGTTTCGTATGGAATAATTAAATTTTTAATTTTTTCTCTTTTTACCCATGATATTAGTTCATTTAAGTTTGATATCAATTTTATATCATTAATAGTTTTAAAAATATTTTCTGTTAACTTTTTTTCGAAATTTAAAACTAGTTCACTTTTAAAGTTTTCATTATTAGAATCAGTGAAGATACAGCTCTTAAAATCAATTTTTTTTTCGGCAAAGACATTATTTATTGTTAAGTCATTATTGGTTAAAACCACGCCAGGGTTGTAAAAATTTTTTATTTCTAAAAATTTATCTGGAACTGGGTTTAAAACTTTTTCATCAAAACTTTCAGATGCAATAGTTTGGATATTTTCATTCAATTGGTTTTTTGGGTTAAATCTTTTATTTGTATAAAAATTTATATTTTCTGCTCGAGCCAAATAATATTTTCCCACAGTTTGTAACCCTGCCACCCATCTCCAACCAAGAGTGTTAGATGCTGGACACCAATCTAAGAGATGTTTTTTAAAGAAATTCGCTCCTAATTTCCATGGTTTATTAAGAGTAAAAATCCAAATACTTGCATACCACATTCTTGCATGGTTATGCAGATAGCCAGTTTCAACTAATTCCTCAGTCCAATGATCAAAACATTTTATGCCAGTTCTTTTTGGTATTTCTGGATATTTTTTTTCATTCTCGTAATCTCTGAAAATCCAAGGATGGGACTCTAACCATCCTTTCCAATAAGTTCTCCAAAAAATTTCTTGAACAAATTTTTCAATTTTTTGAATGTTAAAATATTTTGTGCTTATTTTTAATATTTCATTTTCATCAACAAACCTTCTTTTAATGTATGGAGATAAATTTGATACATTTTTGTGAGGAGGGCCTAAATCAAAATTTCTTTTTGAGGCATAATTACGAAGATGTTTTTTACAAAAATACTCAAATTTTTGAATTAAATCTTCTCTATTTGTTATCAATTTTGTTTTCATTGAAAATACAATTGTTTGATTTACTTTTAGAAATGTCTTAGATACTACTAGAACTATCTAATATTTTTTTTATTAAAAACAAGTAAAAGGTTACAAAATGAAAAGTCCATTGAAGGGAATAAAAATCTTGGATCTTACAAGAGTTTTGGCAGGTCCTTACTGCACCCAGATATTAGGCGATCTAGGGGCTGAAATAATTAAAGTTGAAAGACCAGAGACAGGCGACGATACCAGAGGTTTTGCACCTCCTTTCCTAAAAAATGATAATGGAGAAGAAACAGATTTGAGTGCATACTACTGTGGAGCAAATCGAAATAAAAAATCCATTACAATTAATTTAAGTGAAAAACAAGGCCAGGAATTGGTAAAAATGTTGCTTAAAGATTGTGACATTTTAGTTGAAAATTTTAAGACAGGGACCTTAAAGAAATTTGGTCTAGCTTATGAAGATTTAAAAGAAGATTTTCCACGTCTCATTTTTTGTTCAATAACCGGTTTTGGTCAAACAGGTCCATATGCTTCAAGGCCAGGTTATGATGGATTAATACAAGCCATGGGGGGTGTAATGGGTTTAACAGGTGATCCTGATGGCGAGCCAATGAAAGTTGGTGTTCCAATTGGAGATTTGATGGCTGGAATGTATGCTGCTGTTGGAATTTTGGCAGCCGTAAAACATCAAGCAGATAACGATGAAGGACAATTTATAGATATAGGTATGCTTGATACTCATGTCGCATGGTTAGCTAATCAAGGAATGAACTATCTTTCTACAGATAATAATCCACAAAGACTTGGCAATCAGCACCCAAATATTGTGCCCTACCAAGTTATGCCAACTGCAGATGGATATATAGTTCTTTCAGTTGGAAATGATCCAACATTCGAAAGATTTTGCAAAGTAGCTAATGAAGAAGAACTTCTTGATGATGATAGGTTTAAAACAAATGCATCAAGGGTATCAAATAGAGAATATGTTACAGAAACACTCAATAAAATAACAAAAAAAAGAACCTCTGCAACATGGTTAAAAGAATTAGAAAAAGCGAAAATAGGTTGTGGCCCAATAAATAATTTATCAGATGTTTTTAATGATCCTCATGTTCTCTCTAGAGAAATGATTATAGAAGTTAAACATTCTAAGACGGGTAATAAACCGCTTAAATTGATAGCTAATCCCATAAAAATGACTGAGACACCAGTGACATATCGATATCCACCCCCTTTGTTAGGTGAACATACTGATGAGATTTTAACTGAACATTTAAAATTAACTATCGAAGATATTAAAAGATTAAAAGTTAATAAAATTGTCTAAATCTCTCTTATAGTAATAATGCTTTGAGTAAATAATTTTAGGAAAAGTAAAATGATTCAAAATGACTCTATACATTCTTGGTTGAGAGCATGCCAATTATTTTTGTTAGGTGTGATTGGAACAGTAGGTATGTGGTCTGTAGTAGTTTTTATTCCAGAAATTGAAAATGAGTTCAAAGTAGACAGAGGCACCTCAAGTTTTTTGTATGCCGCAACAATGTTTGGTTTTGGTCTTGGAACAGTTATAATAGGAAAGATTTATGATAAACATGGAATAAAAAAACCTATCATAATTGCTTCTTTAAGTTTGATAATTTCATATTATTTTTATTCAAAATCAATTTATTTTTGGAATCTTATAATATTGCAGACCATCATGGGTTTCGCTTCAGCAACGTTCTTTGGTCCAGCTATGGCTGATATATCTAATTTTTTTAAAAAACAGAGAGGTTTCGCTTTATCTATAGTTGCAAGTGCTAATTATGTGGCAGGAGCAACATGGCCATTATTAATTGGTTATTTTTTAAAATTTATTGACTGGAAAACTACACATTTTTGGATATCAATATGTTTGTTTATCATGATACCACTTATACTTTTACTAAAAAATCCTTCTGTAGATGAAAGCAAATCTCAGGACATCAAGCAAAGGTATAGAGATATAAAATTAAATCTTTCAAATAATCAAATCCAAATTTTGTTAATGCTTGCTGGTGTATGCTGTTGTGTTGCTATGGCAATGCCACAAGTACATATGGTAGCTTTATGTGTTGATAATGGTTTTGGGCTTCAAGTTGGCACAGAAATTTTAGCTGTTATGCTGTATAGTGGTATGATAAGCAGAATTGTGTTTGGAATGATTTCTGATAGAATTGGACCTATATTAACTCTATTGTTAGGCTCATTTTTGCAAATGGCATCGTTAACATTTTTCCTACCATTTTCTTCTGAAATATCTTTGTATGTTGTTTCTTTTATGTTTGGATTATCACAAGGTGGAATTGTTCCCGCTTATGCAATAATTATTAGAAAATATTTGCCAATTAAAGAAGCTGGATTAAGAGTTGGGCTTGTTATAGGTGCAACTATTGTTGGCATGTCACTAGGAGGATGGATGTCAGGGGAAATTTTTGATATTACAGCATCTTATTATTTTGCCTTTATCAATGGAATTATATGGAATTTATTTAATTTAATTATAGTAATATATATTATATTTAAGTCTGATTTCTGGCATAATAGAAAAGTAATATCAATTGGATAAAAGTATGAAAAAATTAAAAGATATTGTTAAAAATATTTTTGAAATTACATATGAACTTTTCAGAATAATGATACCTACTTTAATTATTGTTAAAATTTTACAAGAGTTCGGTTTTGTAGATGTTTTAAATAATTTATTGTCACCTCTGATGTTCTTAGTAGGGTTACCGGAAGAGATTGGTATAGTTGTTACTACAACAATACTTACAAGCCCTTACACTGGTCTTGCAGTATTATCAGGTTTACCATTAGAAAATGGATTGACTAGTGCTCAAGCTAGTGTTTTAGGATTATTAATTTTATTTGCTCATTCATTACCTATAGAATCATTAATATGTAGAAGAGCAGGCGTTAGAATTAGAGCAACTATTTTTGTGCGGTTAATTTTAGGATTTTTATTTTGTGTTATTTTAAATCAATTTTTAAGTGCAACAAATTTATTAAGCTCTCAAGCAACTATAATAATTCCATTCTCTGAACCATCACCAATTTTATTAGATTGGGCGATTAATCAAATAAAAACACTTTTCATTATATTTATAATAATTGTGTTGATTGTGATCTTAATCGAAATTTTTAAATATATTGGTATTCAAAGGCTTATAGAATTATCACTAAAACCATTTCTTAATTTAATAGGTGTAGGTGAAAGGGCATCAACAATTGCTGTAGTTGGTGTAACTTTGGGTATAGGCTTTGGCGGAGGTCTTTTAATTCAAGAAGTTAAATCTGGTAAAATAAAATACAAGGATGTTTTTGGCGTAATTACTTTAATTGGAATGTTACACAGTGTAATAGAAGACACTGGGCTAGTAAGTTTGATGGGAGCAAATATATTTATTACCTTATTATTAAGGTGTGTTTTAACACTTCTATGTGTTTATTTGATTTTAAAAATATTTTCAAATTACTCTGAAGAATTTTGGAAGAAATATTTAGTAAATGATAATATTCCAAAACAAAGTTATGGTAATATTTCTTGATTATTCCAATCAAAAATTTTTCCATTATCATTATTAGTTTTTGTTTCTATAACATTAAAGAGATAATTTGCAGATGTTTCAGGACTAAAATAATTTTTATTGTTATTTTTAAAAGGATCTGAAAGTTTTGAAGTTACAGTCCCAGGATGTAAACCAAAAATAATACTATTTTTATTTGTTCTATTTATTTCAATTGCAAAATTTTTAATAATCATATTTAGAGCAGATTTAGATGCTCTATATGAATACCAACCTCCTAAAAAGTTATCGCTAATGCTTCCAACTCTGGCTGATAGAGATGCAAATTTAGAGATTCTATTTTTATTTAATTTTGGAAGAAAATATTTTCCAATTAATAAAGTTGGAAGTGTATTGGCAGAAATCATATTATTAAACTTTTCAACGGTTAAGTCTTTGATTGATTTCTCTGGATTTAAAAGTGCCCCAATCGAAATCAAGATAATATCAAATGAAAAATTTATTTTATTTGATGTAGTTAATAAATCTTCTTCATCTAGATAGTTTAATGAAAAACAAAAAGCTTTTTTATTATGAATTTCTGTTTTTTTTCTAGAAAAACAAAAAACTTTTTCAACATTATCTTGTTCTGTGTATTTTTTACAAAGGGCAGATCCAATTGCACCTGAACTTCCAAATATAGCTATATTTAATTTACTCATATCAATTTTCTAATAATTTAAGATTTAATTATATAAATTGATTTTAAAAGAACATATATTAAAAAAATGTCAGATAAATTACATTTTTTATTGATTCATGGCTCTTGGCATGGGGGATGGATTTGGAATGATTTAAGAATAAAGCTTATTGAGAAAGGCTTTGACGTCTCTTGTCCTACATTGACAGGTTTAGGTGAGAGAAAACACTTAATTTCAAAAAAAATTACAATTGATACTTTTATTCACGACGTAGAAAACCATATCACCTTCCATGATCTAGAAAATATAGTGCTCGTTGGACATAGTTTTGCAGGTAGTATAATTTCAGGAATTGCCGATCGAATGAAAAGCAAAATTAAATTATTAATTTATTTCGATAGTTTAATTTTATTTGATGGCGAAACTCCATTCGATACTCTTCCAAAACAAATCGTTAAAGATAGAATAAATTTATCGAATCTATATGATGATGGAATTTCTATACCTGCTCCAAGTCCTGATAAATTTGGTATTTTTGATATAAAACAATCTAAATATTTAAAATCAAAATTAACACCAATGCCATTAAGTTCTTTCAAATCGAAGTTAACTTTAAAAAATAAAATTGGAAATAATCTACCTCTATGTTATTTAAAATGTAATAACCCTGAATATAGAATATTAGAATATCATAGAAAAAGGGTGGAGGAGTTAGGGTGGTCAGTATATGATCTTAATGCGGGTCATGATGCGATGTTAAGTAATCCTCATGATACAATAAATCTTTTTTATAAAATATTATCAAATGAATTAATTAAGGATATCTAAAAATGACAAATATTATTGGTTGGGGACATAATAAGTTTGGTAAAAATGATGATCAGTCTTCTGAAGATATGATTGCAGATGTGGTTTCACAGGCTATTAAACATGCTGACATAGATCCAAAGGAAATTGATAATATAGTTGTTGGAACATTTAATAATGGTTTTCAAAAACAAGATTTTCATGGTGCGCTGCCGGCTATTAATTGTGAGGATTTAAAATACGTCCCATCTATAAGAGTTGAAAATGCTTGTGCAACGGGTTCAGCTGCTATAAATACTGCGATTAATAGCATTGACGCAAAAAAATCAAAATTAAATTTAGTTGTTGGTGTTGAAAAAATGACTGACAGAACAACAAGTGAGGCTGGTGATATTCTACTTGGTGCAAGTTATAGAAAAGAGGAAGATAAAATTAATGGTGGCTTTGCAGGTGTGTTTGCTCAAATTACTGACGCATATTTTCAAAAATTTGGAGATAAATCTAAATACCTCTCAAAAATTTCTGCTAAAAATCATAAAAATGGTTCAGTTAATCCCTATGCACATATGCAAGTTGATCTTGGGTATGATTTTTGTAATAACATCTCAGAAAAAAATCCTTTAGTTGTATCACCTTTGAAAAGAAGTGATTGTTCCATGATATCTGATGGAGCTGCTGCATTAATTATTGCTGATGACGATATTGCTGAAAATGCTCAACAGGCAATAAGGTTTCTTTCAAGAGTTCAAACAAATGATATATTGCCAATGAGTAAAAGGGATAAAACAGAGTTTAAAGGCGCAAGTATTTCATGGCAAAAAGCTCTGAATGAGTCAAAACTGACCTTGAATGATCTTTCTTTCGTAGAAACTCATGATTGTTTTACAATAGCTGAATTAATTGAATATGAAGCTATGGGGTTAACTAAAAGAGGCGAGGGTTTTAGAGCTCTTGAAGAGGGTGTTGTATACAAAGATGGAAAGCTTCCTATTAATCCTTCTGGTGGGTTAAAAGCCAAAGGACATCCGGTAGGAGCAACGGGTGTTTCTCAACATGTTATGGCTTGTATGCAGTTAGTAAATGAGGCAAATGAAATGCAGATTAATAATGCTACATTAGCCGGGATTTTCAATATGGGCGGTTCTGCTGTTGCAAACTATGTATCTATTTTAGAGAGAAAATTTTGATAAATGCCAGAGCTTATTATTATGAGGCATGCAAAATCTGATTGGAACTCATATGAATCCGATTTTAATAGAGGGTTAAATAATAGAGGATACAAGAACTGCCAAATAATATCTCATGAATTAAAAAAACTAATTAATATTCCAGGAAAGTTTCTAGTTTCTCCAGCGAAAAGAGCACAATTAACTTTTGAAGAAATTTTTTTTTCATGGTTCAAAGATAATCAATTATCAAATTTTTTAGAAATAGAAGATGAATTGTATGGAGGTTCAATTAAAAAAATTATTGAGAGTATGAAAAGGAATTTTTCTGGAATTGAAACTTGTGTTGTTATAGGTCATAATCCTATTTTAAATGAATTATTACATAATATTTCTTCTTTCAATAAAAACTTAATACCTAATAATCTTGTGACTTGTGGGTGTATAAAAATTAATTACAAAAATTATTTTTATGACCAAAATAATTTTATTGATGGTTCAGTTTCTGAATATATATATCCAAAAAAATTCACGTAATATTTGTCATTTATTTCATAAATTATGTATTTTTGTAATTTGGTTTTCTTTTTTGAATTAAAGCTTCAATTGCTTCCTTATGGTCTGTAGTCATTTGTAAAAGTGTTTGTTGACTAGCAGCCATCTCTAGAGCAGTAGATAAGTTTGTATTTTGAGTTAATCTTAACAATCTTTTTGCCCTTCTTATTGACTGTGGGGGGTTTTGAACAATTTTATCAGCCAAATCGAATGCAGTTTTCAATAAATGTTCATTTGGGACAACTTGAGATACTAATCCCCAGTCTAATGCCTTTTTCGCATTTAAAACTTCACATGTTAATATCATTTCGGTTGCTCTTGATAAACCTATAATTTTTGGTAAAAACCAGGAACCGCCATCTCCAGGGATAATTCCAATTCTTAAAAAACTTTCTGAGAACTTTGCATCTTCAGAAGCAATTCTTATATCACACATAGTACACAAATCATTTCCAGCTCCAATGGCATGTCCATTTACTGCCGCAATAATGGGGACATCAATCTTATTAAAAGTCATGGGAATTTTTTGAATACCATTCCTGTACCAATTTTCTATGTCTCTTAATGACATTTTATTATCTTCTGTCATATCATTTATTTCGTGAAGGTTGCCTCCAGAAGAAAAACTTTTGCCTGCACCAGTTAGAATGGCGCATGAGATATTTTCATTATTATCTACATCCTCTAATATTTTTACCAATTCGTTTATGATGTCTGGACTAAGTGCATTTCGTGTATCTTCTCTGTTAAGCGTTATTAAACAAATATTTCCTCTTTCTTCATATAAAACAGATTTAGTCATAAATTCACTCCAACAAAACTTGATATTAATGATTTAAAAATTCCCATAAATTTTTATTTTGTTTTAAAAAATAATTCCCAAGACTATTTTGCCATTGAATTTCGGTTCCAAAATCATTTCTCCAACTATTAAGGTTTTTAGTAAAATAGCTTAGATCATATTCTTTTGTAAAACCCATGGCTCCATGGACCTGGTGGGATAACGCTATCACTTTTCCAGATGCCATCCCAGTTCTAATTTTTGCTATAGCTGTTTTTATATCATTTGAAAAATTTTCATCTCGGTTAGTCTCAATATTATTTGAACTTTCTAAAACAGAAATTGAAGCTCCACTTGCTGCGATTTCAAGAGAAATTTCACTTATGTGATTTTGTATCATTTGAAATTTTGACAAAGCTCTTCCAAATTGTTTTCTATTCGAACAATAGTCAATACAAAGTTGTAGGACTTTTTCCATTGCTCCTGTTGCTTGAATAGATTTGAGATTTGCAAGTATGTTTAAGAAATTTATTTCTTTTGGAAATTTCTCTTTAAACAAAATATTTTCATTTTTAACCTCTAGATCATAACGTGGTTCAGCTAAAAAATTGTGTATCTGTTTTAAATAACTATTTTTGTTTTCAAAAAATATTAGATAATCATCGTCATTATATCTAACTTTAGCCATAACTTTATTTGTAAAATTTAAATATGGTATAGATTTTAATAATCCTGAAACTTTATTATCTTTAATAATCACACCACTTTCTTCATAACAAATTGAAATAAAATCATCTGTCGGTTTTGTATCAAAAACAGAAAAAAAATAGTTACAAATTATTGTCTCTACAAATGGTATTGGAACACCATAAAATGCTGACAATTTTATCAAAGGAATAATGTCAACCAAGTTCATTCCAGCTCCGCCTAGTTTTTCTTTTACAGCTATTTTAGTCAAATGACTTTCACGAATCTCTTTTATTAATGTGTCATGATTTTTTTCAGGATCTAATCTAATTTTATGATCAATATTTTTTGCAAAAATTCTTTCAGATACATCTAAAATAAACTGGATTTCTTCTTTCATCTTAACCCAAGTTTTTTTGCGATTATACCTCTCATAATTTCTGAAGTACCACCTCTTAAGGAATTAGAAGGGATTTTGAGTGTTGCATCCTCAAACAAACTTTTTAAACTAGGTGACCAAGTTTGGATTGGAATTAAATTTGACATTTCTCGAATAATTTCTATGAGTTTTTTTTCAAAATTATTACCAGCTTCTTTAACAAATGCAGCTTGTATTTCTGGCGAGTGTTTTTTTTCTATCATTGAAGCTATTGAAAAACTCATTATTCTTAAACTTTGCAATTCAGCAATTATTTTTCCAAGGGATAAAGTGCTGAATTCAGACATTTTTGATTTAAACTCATTTAAAAAATTATCCAACAAAACAAAATGAGACAGAAATCTCTCAGGACCAGATCTTTCAAGGGCTAACTCTCCTACAACTTGTTCCCATCCTTTACCCTCAGACCCTAATAGTGAATCTTTATCTAAAACAACATCGTCAAAAACTGTCTCATTAAAATGTTTCTGACCAGTCATATCTTCAATCCCATTAATTTCTATACCAGGTAATCTTAAATCAACTAAAAATTGAGATAACCCTGAATGTCGATTGTTATCAACCTGTTTAGTTGTTCTTGCAAGAACTATCATGTAATGAGCTAAATGCGCTCCAGTTGACCAAATTTTTCTTCCATTCAGTTTCCATCCATTTGTTGTTTTTTTTGCAAATGTTTTTACAGAAGCTAAATCTGAACCTGAGTCAGGTTCACTCATTCCTATTGCAAAAAAACATTCGCCAGAGGTAATTTTTGGAATGATATTTTTTTTTTGATCTTCTGTACCATATCTGATTATTTGGGAACCACTTTGTCTGTCGGCTATCCAGTGAGCAGCTACTGGGGCTCCAGAAACCAATAGTTCTTCTGTGACTATATATCTCTCTAACATTGATTTCTGATGGCCTCCATATTTTTTTGGAAATGACATTCCTAACCAACCTTGATCTCCAAGTTTTTTACTAAAGGATGGATTTGTGCTAAAAACCCAAGCATCTGGAGACGGTGTAATTTTATCTTCTTTAAAAGTTTTTTTTATGAAATTTCTGACCTTTAATCTTAAATCCTTTAGATCTTTTGTTTCTTCTTCAAATGGAAAATTAAATTGAGACATATATCACTTTAATCATAAATTAATAATTAAATATAACTAGATTTAATTTTTTTCCTATGATTAAATTTTAAAATTAACGAGGAAAAATTGTCTGAACTATCTCTAGAAAATAAAATTAGACTTGAGAAATTAACCACGCCTACTATTGCAAATGTTTTGGATGATTTAGGGTTTGCAGGAATCATGAATGGACTGCAACCAGCTGGATTGGGAATGAGAGTAGTTGGACAAGCTTTAACTGTTCAAGAGATAACAGGGCCTTATGGTTCTTTCTCTGTAGAAGATTTTAAAGTAGGACATATGATAGATGCTGCTTCAACCGGTGAAGTAATTGTTGTTGCAAATAATGGTGCTGAAGTATCCACGTGGGGAGGAATGGCATCTTATTCAGCAAAGTTAAAAGGTATAGGTGGATTAGTTGTTGATGGAGGTATTAGAGATAGGGAAGAAATTATTAAGTTTGAATTTCCTGCTTTTTCAAGACATATGGTTCCAACCCCTGGCAAAACAAGAATTAAAGTTTTATCAATTGGAGAGCCTATTGTTTGTGCAAACGTAAAAGTAAGGACAGGTGACATTATTGTTGCTGACGGAACTGGTGTATTATGTATTCCAATTGAACATTTAGATGAAGTGATAAATGATGCTGAAAAATATACTAGTGATGATAATCAAGCAATGTCAGAAATGAAACAAGGGCTAACTTTCATTGAAGCTTTGTCAAAGTTTAAGAAAATTTAATTTCTATAATAATTTTAATGCTCTTGAAAAAAAATCTTTTTGACCAAAGTTACCTGATTTAAGTGCAATTTTTATAGACCTATTCGGATCCCACATTGTTGGAACTCCTGCGGAAATTTCTTCACCAATTTGCAATTCTTTGATTCCAAGTCCTTTGACAACAGCTCCAGAGGTTTCTCCACCTGCTGCAACAATTTTTTTAAAATTTTCTCTGTATAACTTAGAAACAAGTGTTTGGAAAAATTTTTCTATTTTCTCTGCTATAAACTCTTGGCCAAATTTTTTTTGGTTTTTTTTAACCTCTTCAGGTTTTGAAGAGGTATATAACATAGGATTTTTTTTTTTATTTTTTATTGTCCATTCAGTAACTTCCTTTAAATAATCAGGTTTATTGATTATTTTTTCAGGAAATATAAATAATGATGGATTTTTATTTTTATAAATTGAAACTTGTTCTAAAGTTGCAATAGAACAAGATCCTGACATAATTAAAGAATAAGACTTTATTTTAGGAAGTGTTATATTTTCTTCTAAAAGTAACCCTTGTTTTTTAAATATTTTCGGTAAACCAAGAGCTATTCCAGAACCTCCGGTAATTAATTTAAGGTTATTAGTTCCTTCACAAATTCTTTCAAAATCAGTATTATCTAGTGTATCAACCAGAGAATATCTAATACCTTTTTTTTTCAATAAGTTTATTTTTTTTTTTATTTCTGAACTACCATTTTTTATAGTTGTAATATCAACTAAGCCAACTTTATTTTTAGTTTGATAATTCAACCATCTTACCAAATTGTGATCAGTCATTGGTGTGAGAGGATGGTTTTCCATACCACTTTCATTTAATGGAATTCCGTTTACAAACATATGTCCATAATATAAGGATCTCCCTGCGTCCGGAAAAGAGGGACAGGCTATTGTAAAGTCAGTTTTTAGGTTTTCCATTAGTGCATCAATTACAGGCCCAATATTACCTTTTTGCGTTGAGTCAAAAGTAGAACAATATTTAAAAATATATTTTTTACATTTTGCTTCTTTTAACCATTTCAGAGCATTTAAACTTTCCTTAACAGCTTTTTTAATGGGTGCAGTACGGATTTTTAGAGCTATTACTGCAGCTTGACTCGTTTCTTTTTTATTTAAATCTTTAGGAATACCTGTATACATTGTGACAGACATACCTGCTTTTTTTAAATTATTTGCTATGTCTGATGAACCAGTAAAATCATCACCAATTACTCCAATTAACATTTTTTGATTTCCTATGATTATTGTTTTTCAAAATTATTAATTATTTTTTCTTTAACCCAAGGTGACACCTCTTTATTGAAACTGAGATAATGAGAACTATTTAGATGTTCGTCAAAGGCATTTTTATTTTTATAAATTTCATAAAGAAAAACTCTATTAATATTTTCTTTATCAAAACAAACATCAAAATATAAACAATCTTTTTCTTTGTTTAGAGAGTCATTTGCTTGTTGTATTATACGTTTTTTGAAATTATCTACGTAATCTTCTTTAATGAAAAAATCAACGGTAATAACATACATATCTATTCCTTTACTTTACTAGGTCTCCAACAAATTTAATATTTCATTGGTGATTTGAATTGTTCCCATATCTCCACCAAATTCATTGGGTCGTAACAAATTTTTTTCAAAACCATATTCTATAGCTTTTTCAATTAATTGAGCTGCCTTATTTGCACTTTGATTATTTTTTTTCTCTGCAAGGTACTCTAGCATCATACATGCACTTAATATGGTAGCAATAGGATTAGCCATATTTTTTCCCATTATGTCTGGGGCACTACCGTGGGCTGGTTGAAACAAACCATGATTATCTCCAATTTCTGCACAAGAGGCCATTCCCATACCCCCAACCAAGCCACCACCCATGTCAGATAGAATGTCACCAAATATATTTTCCATAACCAAAACATCGTATTCCCAAGGACATCTGATAAGGTTTAATGCCATTGCGTCTACATAGCAGGTCTCAGAATTAACTTCAGGAAAATTATTTTTAACTTCCTCAAAAACTTTCCTAAACAATGCTTGGGATTTGAATACGTTTGCTTTATCAACACATGTGACTTTCCCGAGAGTACCTTTGAGTTTTCTTTTTCTAGCTAAATTGAATGCAAATTTGTGTAATTTTGTAGAAGTTTTTCTTGTTATTTTCATCACATCATGCACTTCATTATTATTGGCAACAGGGTTTCTGTTATGAACTGATGCGGTATAAAACAGGCCTTCAGTACACTCTCTTAAAATAACTAAATTTATCTTATTAGAATTTTCATCTTTTAATTTTTGCGGTGAGTTAGGATAGGCTTTAACAGGTCTTACACCTGCATACAAATCAAATTTTTCTCTAAACCTTAAATGAGGAGCTATTTCAGTTCCATCATTCATTCTGATTTCAGGCAATCCAATTGCACCTAGAAAAATCGCATCAGATTTTTCAGCTTTCTCTTCTCCTCCTATCTCAACGTCTAACCCTGTTTCTTTATAGAATGTCGCACCTGCTTTAACGTAATCCCAATTACATTTGAAATCGCTAACTATGTTAGATGCTTTGTCGACAATTTTTACAGCTGATTCTATTACATCAGGTCCAATTCCATCACCAGGAATTGTGCAAATAGAAAAAATTTTACTACTCATTATTGTTATCCTGCTTTGGCTATATTGATTTTTCTATAAATATTTATAATTTTATAACATTTTTCTAGAATAATATTAAAAATTTATTCATTATAATAGTTATAAAATTTTGTATGGGGTAAAAAATGATCAAAATCAATTTGACAGTAAATGGATTAAAAGTTTCAAAAGAGATAGATCCAAAGACTTTACTTTCTAGTTTCTTAAGAGAGAATTTAGATTTGACTGGTACTCATATAGGATGTGACACAAGTCAATGCGGTGCGTGTGCAATTCATATGAATGGAAAAGCCATTAAATCGTGCTCTATTCTTGCAGTTCAAGCAGATGGTGCAGATGTAACAACTATTGAAGGTATTGCTAATGGAGATAAACTTCACCCAATGCAAGAGGCTTTTAGAGACAATCATGGACTTCAATGTGGATATTGTACCCCAGGAATGATTATGAGTGCAATTAAGTTAGTGGAAAACAATCCTAAAATTTCAGAAAAAGAAATACGTAAAGGATTGGAGGGTAATATATGTAGGTGCACAGGTTACAATAATATTGTAAAATCTGTAAGTGCAGCTTCAAAAGTGATGGGAGGTTAAGAATGCCAGATGATATAAAAACAGGAATAGGGGCTTCGGTCAAAAGGAAGGAAGATTTAAGATTTATTACAGGTAAAGGTAATTACACAGATGATATCAACAGACCAGGACAATTACATGCTTTCATGTTAAGGTCTAATGTTGCTAAAGGAACTATTAAATTAGATATTTCTGAAGCAAAAAAAGCTGAGGGTGTGGTAAGTATATTTGTTGGAAGCGATATGGAGGTTGGAGGTCTTCCATGTGGTTGGCAAGTGGACTCAACTGATGGAACTGCTATGAGAGAGCCACCTCATCCCCCAATAGCTAAAGATAACGTTAAGTATGTAGGGGAAATAATAGCTGTAGTTGTTGCAGAAACCTATGATCAAGCTAGATCTGCATCAGAAAAAATAGATGTTAATTATGATGAGCAAACGCCAATAGTTGACTTAACATCAGCTTTAGAATCGAAAAATGGAAATGTACACGAGGAGCTTGACACAAATATTTGTTACGATTGGCATATGTTTGGAGATTTAAAAGGTGTAGATGATATTTTGGCTAATGCAGCCCATGTTTCTGAAATAAATATTAGAAATAATCGATTAATTCCAAACGCAATTGAAACTAGATGTGCAATTGGAGATTATGATAGTGCAAATGATCATTATACACTTTATACAACAAGCCAAAACCCTCATGTAATTCGTTTGTTGATGGGGGCATTTGTTTTAAGTATACCTGAAAATAAACTAACGGTTATTTCTCCTGATGTCGGAGGAGGTTTTGGTTCAAAAATTTTTCATTATGCAGAAGAAGCAATTGTAACTTGGGCTTCAAATAAAATAAATAAACCAGTTAAGTGGACATCTGATAGAACCGAAGCGTTTTTATCGGATTGTCATGGTAGAGATCATGTTACGAATGTTAAATTGGGACTTGATAAAGATGGAAATTTTTTAGCGTTAAAAGTTGATACTTTGGCAAATCTAGGGGCATATTTATCAACCTTTGCCTCAAGTGTTCCTACATACTTATACGGAACTTTATTAGCAGGACCTTATAAAACTCCTGCAATTTATTGCAGAGTTAGATCTTTGTTTACAAACACTGTTCCTGTTGACGCTGTAAGGGGGGCAGGTAGACCAGAGGCAACATACGTTCTTGAAAGGATAATAGATAGGGCTGCTAGAGAAATGGGGATTAGCCAGGAAGAAATAAGAAAGAAAAACTTTATTCCACCTGATGCATTTCCGTATCAAACTCCAGTCGCACTGCAGTATGATAGTGGTTCATACAAAGATACTTTTGATATAGCTATTAAAATGTCAGATTATAGTGGTATCAACGCAAGAAAAGAGGAAGCAAAAAAGCATGGTAAATTGAGAGGTATTGGTATTTCTACTTATTTGGAAGCATGCGGTTTAGCTCCTTCTGCTGTTGCTGGTTCATTGGGCGCAAGAGCTGGATTGTATGAAGCTGCGGAAATAAGAGTTCATCCAACGGGAGCTGTATCTGTTTTTACTGGGTCTCACAGTCATGGACAAGGTCATGAGACAACATTTTCACAAATTGTGAGTGATAAATTAGGTATAGATATTGATAATGTTGAAGTAGTTCATGGTGATACAAGCAAAATACCTTTTGGGATGGGTACTTATGGTTCTAGATCTCAAATTGTTGGTGGAGAAGCTATCTATAGAGCAACAGAAAAAATAATAGCTAAAGGTAAAGCTATTGCGGCTCATATTTTAGAAACTGATGAAGGAAATATTGAATTTGCGGATGGAAATTTTACAGTCAAGGGAACTAATAACTTTAAAGCTTTTGGAGAAATTGCTCTAGCTGCTTATGTTCCTCATAATTTCCCTCATGATAAACTGGAACCAGGTTTAGATGAGAAATGCTTTTTTGATCCACCAAATTTTACATATCCAGCAGGTTGTGTGATATGTGAAGTAGAAATAGATCCAAGTTTAGGCAAAGTAGAAATTATTAACTTAACTGCTGCAGACGATCTTGGTAAAGTTATCAACCCCATGATCGTAGAGGGACAAATCCAAGGTGGACTGGCACATGGAATAGGACAAGCACTATTAGAAAATGCTGTTTATGATGAAAATGGTCAATTGTTATCTGCTAGTTATATGGATTATACAATGCCAAGAGCAGACAATCTTCCAAATTTCAAAGTAAGTGCTGAAGAAATTACTTTAACTAATACTAATACCCTGGGAGCAAAAGGTTGTGGGGAGTTAGGTACTATTGGTTGTCCTCCAGCTGTAATAAATGCAGTTGTTGATGCACTTGAACCTTTAGGTGTCAAAGATATTTCCATGCCAGCTACTTCAGAAAAAATCTGGAGAGCAATAAAAGATGCAACTAATTAAACTTGTAATTTTAGGAGTTATTAAATGTATGATTTAAATTATGTTAACCCAAAATCTACTTCTGAGGCTTTATCTGAGTATGAAAAATCATCTGAGGGACAATTTTTAGCTGGAGGAATGACACTAATACCAACTCTTAAATCCAGACTAAGTTCTTCTGACTTATTAGTTGACCTTAGAGACACTAATTTAAGTGGTATTAACTCTACAGGTAATAATCTTAATATTAAAGCAATGACAACACATGCAGAAGTTTCAGGTTCTGATGAAGTAAAAAAAACTTTACCAGCTATAGCAAATCTTGCAGGTCAAATAGGTGATCATATGGTAAGAAATAGAGGAACTATTGGTGGATCTGTTGCAAATAATGATCCATCTGCGTGTTACCCATCTGCTATTCTTAGTTTGAACGCGACAATAGTGACTAATAAAAGAGAGATTAAAGCTGATGATTTTTTTGTTGGTTTATTTGAAACATCTCTGGATGAAGGTGAATTGATTACAGAATTTTCTATACCAATTCCTCAAAAAGCGTCATATGCAAAGTTTGCTAATCCTGCCTCAAGGTATGCAATAGTTGGTGTTTTTGTATCACAAAATTCTGATAATGTTAGAGTTGCCGTTACTGGAGCAGGGCAAAATGGTGTGTTCAGGCCTAAAGAAATTGAGGATGCATTAAACAAAAATTTTGCTTCAGGTGCTTTAGATGGGATTAATCTTGATAACTATGAAATATTTAGTGATATACATGCTCAAAGCGATTATAGATCTCATTTAGTCATTGAAATGACAAAGCACGCCGTTAATAATATTTCATAAAATCATTTTTATTGAATTTATAAAATATAACGTTGTCAAAATCTTTTGGGTCTGCATTAACTTTTCTTAGGTATTTATCAGTTATATGAAAAAAGTAACCCATTCTTGCAAAACTATTTGTAATTTTGTCGATATGATTAGTTGCTATAAGTATATCTTTTTTGTCTATAAAACTTAATAAAATCAGTTTTTGGAATTCAATAAATTTTCCTTGAGAAAATGCCATTGCACCAAGGATATTATATTCTCCTTCACCAATTTCAAGGCAACATTTGTTTCTTACATCAATTTTTCTAGTCGCAGAACAAGCTGTTACACGCATAAATTTGTCAAAGTCTAGCACAGACTCTTGAACTAGTAATTGGCTAAATCCTGTAATAAGTGACTTTCTAGGATCTTTTGCCACTCTTATCATATGTAACCACTCTCTAATACCCCATATAATAATTTTCTCAGGTAACCCTAAATCAGATACAAAAGCATCTTTGTTTTTATTAACATTGAGCATAATAAATTGATAATCATTATCATTATCATTGTCAATATTAAAATGTTAATGAAATTGATAATGATAATTAATATTAAAAAATAAATAAAATCAATGATTTATCTTGATTATTATTAATTTAATCATTATATAAAAACTTTAAATAGGAGTTATATATGAAAGGTGACGCAGCAGTAATAGAACAATTAAATATTATTCTTAAAAATGAGCTTACAGCCATCAACCAATATTTTCTGCATTCTCGAATGTTAAAAGATTGGGGTTTTATTGGATTAGGAAATAAAATTTATGAGGAATCTCTCGGAGAAATGAAACATGCTGATTGGATAATTGATAGAGTATTAACATTAGATGGCCTTCCGAACTTGCAAGATCTTGGTAAATTGCACATAGGAGAAGATGTTCCAGAAATGTTCAGTGCAGACTTGAATTTAGAAATGACGAATCAAAAGTGCTTAAAAATTGCTATACCTATTTGTGAGTCAAAAAGTGACTTTGTTACAAGAGAAATATTTAGTAAAATTCTTGATGATACTGAAGAGCATATTGATTGGATTGAATCACAAAAGCATTTAATTGAAACAACAGGTTTACAAAATTATTTACAAGAGCAAATTGCTGAAAAGAATGGAAATTAGGTTTGTT
The DNA here is from genome assembly GCA_003210055.1 of SAR116 cluster bacterium AG-426-I14. Taxonomy (GTDB): domain Bacteria; phylum Pseudomonadota; class Alphaproteobacteria; order Puniceispirillales; family Marisalimonadaceae; genus AG-426-I14. The sequence continues at coordinate 56,046 of QCNS01000004.1, read as the reverse complement.
ACTCAATAAGTTCTTTTTGATTAGAGTTTAGAGCTTCCTTGATATATTCAGAACAACTGCCACATTGTGGTCTACAGTCGCAGGCTTGGTAAACTTGCCAGACTGTACTAGCGCCGTTTGTTATAGCCTTGTTAATAACTTTATCCGAAATTGCGTTACATAAACAAATAATCAAGATTTTCTCCCTAATAAAAGTTAATTAAAAATGATAATGATTGTCAATATTATTTTTATTTTATCACAAATTTATTTGAGAAAACTATTGACAACCATAGTAGTTGATATTATTTGATAATGATTATCATTATCAAATAACATTTTTTGCTTTATTTCTTATTTTTTATTTTATAAAGTAATAATAGGAGTGAATATCGTTATTATATTGATAATGATTCTTAAATACATTTTAATAATTTACAGAAGTTTAACATGACTAAAAATACTTTCAGTGTGGATTGTTTGAAAAAGGTAATGATTGCTGGTGCAATTTCAATTTCTTTACCTTTTTTATTCATATCCAACTCATTTGGAGAGGTTTATGGATCTAATCCTGTGACTGTTAAAGGTTACAAAGGTTCAAAAACTAATTCAACTGCCTATACAGGGCAAATGGCGAGGCAATTATTACATAATAGTCTTAAAAAAATATCATCCACCGGTAACCCGAATGATTTCACAGGTGGAGCTGGTAAAAAAATGCTTAACTATTTTGAAGGTAAAGACAAGGCAAAATCAATGGCAATCCTAGACCCAAAGAATAGCTCAAAGTTTCCAGTTAAACAAAGAATGATTGGAGAGATATCCACTGGTTCCAACTTGTCTGGTAAAACAGACAAAAGAAAACAGTTATCTTGGCCAAATAACATGACTGGTGTTGACGTAATCCGTTTCATGATTAAAAAAGCTGGTAAAACAAAAGGTGGTGTTGATACGCGAAATGGAATGCATTATCCACAGTTAATATCTAAATACGCAATGGGTGCTGTTTTATACCATCAGGCATGTGATAACTATTTAGATGAAAAGATGACTGCGAGTGTAAAACCTAATGACAAACCTTACAAAAAGGGTGCAGCATACACCGGTAAAGAACATAGTTGGGATGAAGCATTTGGTTATTGGGGTGCAGCAGCACATACTATGAAGTTAAGTGCAAAACAAAGTTATGATGTGGCAAAGAAAAAGGATCTAAAAGCAGCTGATTATAATAAAGATGGAGTAGTCGACCTTTATACAGAGATGACTTATGCTCATGCATATTATGCATCCAGCTATGATAAAGGTGGAAAAACTAATTATCTGAAAACTGTAACTGGTGCATTTATTGATGGAAGAAAAATAATAACTGCAGCAAATGGTAATAAGTTGTCTTCAGCAGATTTAACAAAAGTTCAAGATCTTGCTCAAGTAATTTGCTCAAACTGGGAACAAGTTATTGCAGAGTCAGTCTTTAAATATGCTGGTTCGGTATATAAAGACTTAGGAAAAGTTGAATCTGCTCTTGTTTCAGGTAAAGGTATGGACAAAGCTATGTCTAAATACCTAAAGCATTGGGGTGAGTTAAAAGGATTTGCAATGGCACTTCAAGCAGGAGTTGAAAATAGAAGCGATACATTTAATAGGTTAAATAGAATGATGGGTTTTGGTCCATTAATGCCTAATTTATCGCAGGTAGTAGGTATTGACTCATCTGGCAATTACATCAAAGACCAAGGTTCTTCAATAGGATATTACAAACTACATATGTTAAAAATACAAAAGTTAGTTGGTGAAAAGTATGCTTTGAAGGCAAGAGTTAACGATGCTACTGGAGGCATGGCTGCTCTCATAGAAAAAATGGGACCAAAAAAGTCCGCAGAAAACGATTAATCTAAAAAACTAAAGTCGATCAGATTTATATCTGATCGGCTTTTTAAATAAATATGGAATATTTAATAAATTTTACTGAATTTATAAGTTCAAATTTCTTAGACCCCAAAAAAAGAGTTTTTGCTGGTTACTTGTTTTCTGGGTTTGTTATAGCATTACTCTGGTCTATGTATGTAAAAAAACTTACCATAATTAAATCTATAAAATTTGTCTTTGATAAAAAAATTTATTTCGCTAAGTCAGCAATTACAGATTATTGTCTATATGCTATTAATTTGTTAGTAATGATAATTTTTTCTCCAATTTTGCTGTCACAATTAACTATTGCAACTGTTATATTCGAGTTACTTCACGAACAATCAACTGTTATGCCTATTAACAATCATCTAATCATTTCTTTAATCATACCATTATCATTTACTTTTTGTTATTTTGTCTTGGATGATTTTTCAAAATTTTTTGTACATTTTTTAATGCATCGTATTCCTGTTTTATGGAGTTTTCATAAAGTTCACCATTCAGCAGAAGTTTTAACACCAATAACAGTTTTCAGAACGCATCCTATCGAGGGCATAATATTTGTCATTAGAAATGCTATTTCACAAGGTTCAATTATTGGATTATTTTATTTTATTACACAGGGTAATTTAAATTTAGTAACTATATTAGGAGCTAATTTATTCTCATTTACATTTCATCTATTAGGATCAAACTTAAGGCATTCTCATATATCTATATCTTATTGGAAATGGTTAGAGCATTTTTTAATTTCTCCAGCACAACATCAAATTCATCATTCAGTAAATAAAAATCACCATGACAAAAACTTTGGTGTTACATTTGCTTTTTGGGACCTTTTATTTGGTTCATTAGTTTTTTCAAAAAGAGATCAAAAATTAACTTATGGATTGAAAAAAAACGAGGAGTTAACAAAATATAATTTAATAAGTATCTATTTTTATCCAATTATAGAGTCCTTTATTATTTTAAAAAAAAATGTTCATTATTTAGTTGAAAAACTTATCAATTTTTTACAATTCAAATTTCTTAAAATAAAAAAGGATTTTTAAAATGAAATTTATAAATTTATGTTTATTTATTATTTTTATAACTAATTTTTCAAACTCATCTTTTTCTAATGAGTTAAATATTTATTCACATAGACAACCATATCTTTTAAAACCATTTTTAGATGCCTACACTAAAAAAACGGGGGTTAAGCTAAATGTTGTTTATGCCTCCAAAGGCCTGGCTCAACGTCTTGCTTCTGAGGGCAAAAATACAACTGCTGATTTAATATTAACAGTAGATATAGGAAGATTATATATATACAAAGATAAAAATTTACTAGCAAAAATTAACTCTCAAGTTCTCAACAAAAATATTCCTAAACATCTAAGAAGTGATGATGGAACATGGTTCGGATTGTCAAAACGTTCAAGAGTTATTGCCGTTTCAAAATCATCTATAAAAAAAGGTGAAATCAAAAGATATGAAGATTTAGCTGACCCTAAGTGGAGAGGAAAAGTTTGTTCTAGACCTGGAAGTCACGTTTACAATAGAGCCCTTATGTCATCTTTAATTGCAACTCATGGTTTTGATAAGGCTCTAGAGTGGGCTAGAGGCTTTGTTAAAAATTTAGCAAAAAGACCTCAAGGTAATGACAGATCCCAAATTAAATCGATTTACTCTGGTGAGTGTGAAATTGTTATAATTAATCATTATTATTATGGAAAACTTACATATTCAGATAAAAAAGAACATAAAGAATGGGCAAAGTCAGCAAGAATAATATTCCCTAATCAAGAAAAAAATGATAGGGGAGCCCATATAAATATTTCTGGTGGTGGAGTTGTAAAACATTCAAAACGAAAAGATGAGGCTATAAAGTTTTTGGAATTTTTAGTAAGTAAAGAAGCACAAAAACTTTATGGTGATGTTAATTATGAATATCCCATTAGTTCAAAGTTTGAAACACCAAAAAAATTAAAAGCTCTTGGTTCATTTAGAGAAGATAAATTATTAATTGAAGAAATAGCTATTTTGTCTCCTAAAGCACAAGAAATAATAGATACAGTATACTGGTAAATTTAAAAATCTGTAAAAAAATATGTTATAAGGGAACCACCAAGAACTAGCCATAAAATGCCTTTTATTAAAAAAAATAAAAACGCTGCAGTTCCAATGATTTTCAATTTTTTTGATTGAAAGATTTTATACTTTTTGTCCACCATTAATCTCAATTTCTGTTCCATTTACATAGGAAAAAGAATCTGAGCACATCGAATGAATGACCGCAGCAACTTCTTCTGGTTTACCAAATCTTCCCATAGGTATACTTTTAATAAGACGTTTACTATCTTGAGTTATCATACTTGTTTCAATTTCGCCTGGTGCAATTGCATTTACTCTAATACCGTACTTACTCAGATCAGCAGCCATTTCTCTAGTGAGAGATTTAAGAGCAGCTTTAGAGGTGGCATAAGCAGGTCCTGCAAATTCATGAACCATGTCACTGGCTATTGAAGTAATATTTATCACCATACCTTCAGCTAATTTTAAGTTATTTATAATTGCTTTTGAAATCATTATCGGTGCAAAAAAGTTAACATTAAATACTTTTTGCCATAGTTGAATCGGTGTATCTACAAAACTCAATCTTTCGTTACTTTGACTCTTAGGTGAAATAGCTGCATTATTTATTAGGGCTTTTACTGGTCTCCCATTTAAAAACTCTACAAGTTGGGTAAGTGAATTTTCCAAAGTTTCTAAGTTTTCTAGATCAATTTGAAAATGATTCTGCTTATTTTTTGTCCATGGGCATTGAGGAGCTACAGGAGTTCTTGAACATGTAATAACTTCCCAACCATTTTCCCAAAACATCTTTGATGTTTCATGTCCAATTCCTCGGCTTCCACCAGTCAAAATAATAAGTTTGCTTTCCATAATCCTATTTGATAATGATAATCATTCTTAATATATCATAAAAAGTATATTATGCAACGTTTAACAAAAAGAAATTTTATCAAAATTCAGTCTTTAATTATGAATTTTGCTTAATTTTTTTTCCAAATAACTCTAATCTATGATCTACAAGCTCATAACCCATTTTAAGAGCTACAGCTTTTTTCATTTCTTCTAATTCGTTATCTTGGAATTCTATAATCTCTCCAGTTTCAACGTCAACAAGGTGCTCATGATGTTCTCCAGCTTCTTCGTATCTAGCTCGTCCATCTCCAATATCTAAACGTTCAATTATACCCGCTTCTTCAAACAGTTTAATTGTTCTATAAACAGTAGCTATTGAAATTGTTTTGTCCCTTTCAACGGCTCTTCTGTACATTTCTTCTACGTCTGGATGATCTTCAGAATCTTCAATGACTTCAAGAATAATTTTTCTTGGTAAAGTCATTCTTAGTCCAACTTTCAAACATTTGTCGTATAATTCTGGCAACTCTCGTTCCTTTCTTAAACATTAGAATAATTACAAACTAAGAAAAAATACAAGAAAAAAAAAAATTACTTTTTATTATTAAAAAAGTTTTGCGTTTTCAGAGCTTTATTTAGAAGAAATATAGGTATTAGACCAACGAAAACGATAAGTAAAGCTGCATATGCAGAATCTTCAAACATTTCATCTTTTGCGTATTGGTAAACATATGTAGACAAAGTTTCAAAATTAAAAGGTCTTAAAAGTAAAGTTATTGGCAATTCTTTAGCAATTTCAACGAATGATAATATTCCTGCAACCAAAAAAGAAGGTTTTATTATTGGGAAAACAATTTTAAGTATACTTCTTTCATAAGAGTATCCCATAGTAATGCTTGCTTCCATTAAACTTGGTGTCATTCTCATTATTCCTGTATTTATTGATCCATAACCTATTGCATTAAATCTCGAAATATATGCAAATATTAAAGCTATAAATGTACCAATAATAGTAAAACTATTCATAAAATTTATGTTTTGAATCAAGCTAAAAAAATAAGTTGTTCCTAAAGCTATCATTACACCGGGAAATGCATATCCACTACCAGCAGCAGTTGCAAAAAAAGGAAATATTTTGTTTCCTTTAAAGTTGACTGTAAGAGCTAAAAACGCAGAAATAAAAACAATTATGATTGCACTAATTCCAGCAATCGTAAGAGTATTTATACTTATTTCTAAGAGGGTAGAAAAATTAGTTGTATCTGTTGAGCCTTGTTCTATCAAAATTAAAACAGGAAGTATAAATCCAAAGAATAAGGGAATAAAACAAATCGATATAGCCAGTAAACTTTGATAAAAATTTAGCTTAGTTCTGAACTTTATGTTTTTTATTTGATAGTCATGAAATTTTTGTCTTTTTCTTGCGGTTAATTCAATACCCAGTAAAATAATGATAAATGTGAAGGAAACGATTGCAACCTGAGATGCAGCGGCAAAATCATTCATTCCTAACCACAGGTTAAATATTCCAAGAGTTAGAGTTTCAACAGCAAAAAACTCGACTGTTCCAAAGTCAGATATAGTTTCCATTAAGACTAAAGACAATCCTGCTACAATAGCTGGCCTTGACATAGGAAGTGCTACGTTAAAAAAAGATGATTTTCCATGCATTTTAGCAAGTTCATATAAACTTATTGGTGTAGATAAAAAAGCAAGTTTTGAAATGAGATATATATAAGGGTAAAGGACAAAAGACATAACAAAAATTGCTCCACCCATCGATCTTATTTCTGGAAAATAATATTCTTTAGAGGTTTTAAATAAAAATATATCTCTAATGAAAGTTTGAATGTATCCACTATATTCCAAAAAATCTGTATATGAATAAGCTACAATATAAGGAGGAATAGCCAATGGTAAAATTAGTGCCCATTCTAATATTTTTGAAAAGGGGAAATTGTAATTTGCTATAATCCATGCTGATGTTAATCCAATGAACAGAGAAGTTAAACCAACACCTAATAAAAGAGTTATTGTATTCCAAGTATATAATCCTAGTTTAGTTGAAACTAAATGGCTCCATGTATTTAAATCAAATTTAAGAGATGATATAAATATAGATAATATAGGACATACCAAAATAAAAACTATTACAAAAGAAAACATTAACCACTTATTATTTAAAAAATAAAAAATCTGATTTCTAATTAAGTTTATCAATGAATTAAATCCGAAATTAATTACGCTTAAATATTTTATAAGTAAATTCTTTTAAAAATTAACTAACAGATTTTATGAAATTTATATAGAATAATTTTAAAAAATTACTTTCAATTTTATAGTTTATGAAAAATTATGTTACTCATCTAGAATGTGCTTTAACTGGTGAAAAAAAAGAAAAAAATCAAGTACATGGTTTGTCAAATGTTGGTAAACCACTTTTAGTCAGATATGATTTGAAAGAGATTAAAAAAGACATTCAAAAAAATGATTTAAAATTAAATGAAATCGAAGGTCTCTGGAGATATGCATTTCTTTTACCAGTAGATAAAGAAAATAGAATTTCTCTAGGAGAGGTTCAAACACCATTAATAAGTCTTGATAATAGTAAAAATAACATTAATTTTAAAGGTGAATTAATTGTCAAGGACGAGGGTGTTTTGCCAACAGCCTCTTTTAAAGCAAGGGGATTATGCTTAGCTGTATCAATGGCAAAACAGCTAAAATTAAAGCATTTAGCAATACCAACAAATGGTAATGCAGGTGCTGCACTAGCCGCCTACGCTTCTAAGGCCAATATAAAATCAACAGTATTTTGTCCTGATGATACTCCTGAAATAAATATTCGAGAAATACAATCGCTTGGAGCGGATACATACTTAGTTAATGGTTTAATAAATGAATGCGGAAAATTAGTTTTAGAAGGTAAAAATGAAGCAAACTGGTTTGATGTATCAACTTTAAAAGAACCTTATAGAATTGAAGGCAAAAAAACTATGGGTTTAGAATTGGCAGAACAGTTTAATTGGGAACTGCCTGATGTAATTTTCTATCCAACTGGAGGAGGTACTGGTTTAATAGGCATGTGGAAAGCATTTGCAGAGTTATTAGAATTAGGATGGATAGAAAAAAAACTTCCAAAAATGGTTGCTGTACAATCTGAAGGATGTGCTCCGATATACAAGGCTTGGAAAGAAGGAAAAGAATTTGCAGAATTATGGCAAGGTGCAAATACAATTGCTGCAGGAATAAGGGTACCAATTGCAGTCGGTGATTTTTTAATTATTAGAGCAGTAAATGAAAGCAATGGATTTTCTATAACTGTAAGTGACAAAGAGATATTAAAATCGAGAGATGAAATTTCTCAAAATGATGGCATGTTGTTATGTCCAGAAGGTGCTGCTACATATGCAGCTTTTAAAAAATCATTACATAAGGGTATTATTAAAAATACTGATAAAGTTGTCTTATTTAATTGTGCATCTGGATTAAAATACCCTTTACCAGAAGTGAGTAACTTTATTGATAAGAATTCAAAAATTAACTTTTCAGATTTTAAGCGTTGAGGCTTTATTTTTCATAAATAGAAGCATCAATTTTAGTTTTATCTTCAAGTGAAAATTTTACTCCTTCAGTATATTTTACATTTTCTATCCATTCCATTTTAAAGCCTTCTAAACATCCGATATTTACACCATATTCATTAGGTTTTGATCTTCTTTGATGGTGAGTATTTATACCACAATGTTTACAAAAGTAATGTTTAGCAATTTTAGTATTCCATTTGTAAACCATTAAATCTTTTTTTCCTGATATTAATTTGAATTCATCTAATTTAACTGTAGTCATGACAAAACCTTTTCTTCTGCAATGAGAACAATTACATCTTTTCAAATCCTTCAAATGACACATAAGTTCAAACTCTATTTTCCCACAATGACACTTGCCAGATAAAGGTGGGATTAATTTTTGAGAATTTTGCATTAAGTTAAATTAACCTAAAAGGAGTATCCGTAATTATCATTAAGTTCTTTTGCAAGTTCTTGACCTTTTTCTTTTGACATTGATAACAGAGGTGGTCTGACAATAGACCAAATATCATTACCTGTTTTCATTGCAAGAAGTCTTTTTTGAGCTGGAATCGGAGCGTAATCTTGAAATAACATTCTTACACTTTTTACTTTTTTATGTAACTCTTCAGCATTATTCCATTCATTGTCATGACACAAATTTATCACTTTCGCGATGTCCGAAGAATTTAAGTTAGCTGTTGCTGAGATACATCCCGGCGCACCTAATTTGATGGCATCAATAACTGGTAATTCTGCGCCTGGATAAACAATCAATTCATCAATACCAAGCAATGCTTTCGTATTTTTCCATTCTCCTGAACTATCTTTTATACCTACCACTATGTTTGGAAAAGTTTTTTTGAGTTTTTTAACCAGTTCAATTGATAGCCCAACTCCTGATACTTGAGGAATATGATACAAATAAATTTTTAAACTCTGATGATTAATTCCCTCTATTAGCTTTTCAAAATAATTAAAAAGACCTTCATCGGACATTCCTTTAAAATAAAAGGGTGGTAAAGTCATTATACCATGACAACCTAAATCAAGAGCATGCTTACTCATTTTTATAGTATCTGTTATATTACATAATCCTGTTCCAGGTATCATTATGCTGGGATCAATTCCTGAATCAATTAACCCTTGAAGAGCTCTAATTCTCTCTTCATTTCCTATTGATAAAGCCTCACCTGTTGTTCCAAAAGGGGCCAAACCAGCACATCCATTGGCAAGTAAGTCTTCTGCTAATTCATTATATAATGATTGATTAAAACTTAAATCTTCATTGAATGGTGATAATATTGGTGAAATAAGACCTTTAATCAACTTGTTCTCCTAAAAATATAGTTGTATTTAAAACATTATTTTTTTTTAAAAAATAAATCAATTTAGTTTACTTAATTTCTTAAATTTTGGATATAGATATTTTTTTGCAAAAATTAGTAAAAATAATACGGTACATAATCTAAATAAATGATGAGTTACAACATAAGCTGGTTCAATGTTTAGAAAGGCAGCAAGAAGCCCCATTTCATTTACGCCTCCAGGGGTAAACGCCAGAATAACTGCTTCTGGTTTGATTGTTGTCATAGCATAAAGAAGAAATACAAAAGGTATAAAACTAATAATAAGAGAAAAAACTACAGTTAATGCATCTATAACATAGTTACCTGCAATTTTCCATGTAAGACCATTCATATTTGAACCAAAAAAACTACCTATTATTAATTGAGAAATAATTAATAATGTAATATTTGCATTTAACTGAAAAACTCCAGTCACATGAATTAATGCACTAATTATTAATGGTCCAAAAAACTGACTACCTGGTAAATTTATTTTATTTCCAATAAAAGTTCCAATCGGAATCAAAATAACAAAAGCAAATATATGCAATATATTTCCTTCAAGATCAGGCCAAATTGGTTCTCTCGTGAAAGATCCAGGAAATATGAATAGTAATAGATTAGGGACTATCATGACTGTTAAAAATATCCTTGTCATATGTACTAGCGATACCTTTTTAGAATTAGCTTTGCATTCTTCTGCACCTAATGTCATTTCTAATAAACCACCAGGTGAACCTATAAAAAAAGCCTCAGGCTGGTTTAGTCCTCTTATTTTATACAAAATATTAAATGAAACTAAATGTGCAAAAGGGACGTATATAATCAAAAACCCAAGAGAAATAATCCAAACATTTAATTCATTTAATAAACTTGGCTGAAAGTAACTTCCCAGCCAAACACCAGTTATTGCTACAAAGGGCATTCTAAACTTTCTACTTACATTTACTCTAATACGAAATAATGCAGCAATAGCGACTGTAAAAGCAGGCCCTAACATCCAAGGTAAAGGCAATAGTAAATAATTAAATAAAATTCCACCTATTAAACCTATGAATAATGATTTAATAAGAATTTTATAATTTTCTGTCATTATATTTTTTTTATTAAACCTTGATTGATCATCTTATTACTCACTTTGGATAACTCTTCAATTATAAGCTGACAAGATGTTCTAAGAGGTTTATTTCTCAGATAAGTAATTCCATATATAGGCTCCATAGTTATTCCTTTAACATTTAAAATTTTTAATAAACCATCTTTTTGTGTTTCAATCATTTGTTTTGGATGTACGCCAATATAATTGCTATTTTTAATAACTTGTAATGCAAAATTTCCTGAATTATGAATTATTTTTGGTTTTGGTATTTCTAAATTATTTTTTAAAAATTGTTCATGCAAATCATATAATCTTATTGTTTTTTCATGCTCTGGAAGAATCCAATTATAATTCAATGTATCTGATAATTTTAAATCTTTTTTACTTTGAAGTGGATGATCATATCTAGTAACGATATATTGTGTGTCTTTGTATAGAGACAAGTATTTAAAAGTGTTTTCATCTGCTTCTTCTAAAAACAATATATCATCTGGTACAATCGCAGACACAAACAAATCAATATTTCCTTTCATTAGGTTTGAAAGAAGTTCCATTCGTTGACCAGCAAGAATTTTTAAATTTATTTTTGGAAATTTTTTTTGCAAATTTATAGTTGCCAAAGGTACTAAATGAATTCTTGGACTGAAAGCCACCCCAATACTAACATCTCCAATTGTTCCATTTTTTAATGATAGAATTTCTTTTTCAACCTTTGACAGATCATTTAAAACTAGATGAGAATATTTCTCTAATACTTTGCCAAATTCTGTTGGAACAACACCTTTAGGAAGTCTATCAATTAATTTTACATTTAAAATATCTTCCAAATCACTAATTGCCTTACTGATTGCTGGTTGGGAAATATTTAATTTATCAGATGCTATGTTAAAACTTTTATTTTCTACAACAGAAATAAAATACTGCATTTGTCTAGTTTTTATCATTTAAAAATACTTAATAAGTTAACTAATATTAAACATAACTATTTTTTTTAGAAAAATAAATATTAATATAAACTTATTATAATAAATTAAACATTTGTATAACTAAAAGTTATAACAGATTAAAAAAATAATATTTGTTTTTACATTATTTAATTGAAAAAATTTAATTGAAAAGGAATTTTATGACCTCTAAATTACCAAATATTTTATGGTATTGTACGGATCAACAACGTTACGATACCATAAACGCTCTTGGAAATAAGTATATAAATACGCCTAATTTAAATAAATTTATGGAAAATGGTTTTGCTTTTAAAAATGCCTATGTTCAAAGTCCTATTTGCACACCAAGTAGGGCTTCTTTTTTAACTGGCAGATATCCAGCTTCAACTCATGCCCATAGAAACGGAGCTGAGTATTTTCCAGACCATGAAGTGTTAGTAACTAAGATTTTAAATGATGCAGGTTATAAATGTGGATTAATAGGAAAACTACATTTAGCTAGTGCCGAGGGTGGCGTAGAAAAAAGAACTAATGATGGATATGATACTTTTTATTATAGTCACGATTCTACTCCAAAACTTAACCCAGAAACAGATGATTATAAGAGATGGATTGTAGAAGAAAAAAAACAAGATTTAAAAAAACTATTTGAACCAGTAAACAATTTTTGCTGCGATGGAGTTCCTGAGGAGTTTCACCAGACTACTTGGTGCACAGATATGGCTATAAGATTTATTGAAAAAAAAAGAGGAGGTCCGTGGATGTTATCAATTAATCCATTTGATCCCCATCCTCCTTTTGATCCCCCAAAAGAATATAGAGAAAAGTATAATCCAAATGATTTACCGGGTCCTCTTTTTGAATTAAACGATATTGAGCGGCAGAGAAAATTTAGAGAAGTATGCCAACAAGCCACTGAAGCAGTAAATCCAAGTGGTAAAAACCCACTTCCACCAAAAGAAGGTGGATATAAAAACCCTGGAAACTGGCCACCTGAAACATTTAATGGGAAAGTAGTTCAAGCTCATTACTATGCTATGATTGAACTCCTCGACAAGCATTTTGGTAGACTTGTAAATTATCTAAAAGAAATAAACCAACTAGAAAATACTTTAATTATTTTTCATAGTGACCATGGTGAAATGTTAGGTGATCATGGTTTGATATATAAAGGTAGTCGTTTTTTTGAAGGATTAGTTCACGTTCCTTTAATATTTTCTTGGCCTGGAAAGATCAAAAAAGATGTTGTTAGTTCAGCACTAGTAGAATTAGTTGATTTAGCGCCTACAATCCTCGAAGCTGCTGGAATAGATCGACCTTATTATATGCAAGGCCAATCTCTTTTTTCCAAAATGTGTAATGGAAAAGATATTGATAAACACAAAAAGATTGTCGTATCAGAATTTAATGACTCACTTGGATCTCCTCGTATAGTGCGTGATACTCACGCAACAATGACATTTGATGGAAGATATAAAACCATCATATATCATGGGCTAGGTTTTGGTGAAATTTATGATCTAGAAAAAGATCCTGGGGAGTTCAATGACCTATGGGATAATGGAATTGACTCTAATAAGAAATTAAAATTAATGCATTCTCACATCGACGCAGTAATGAATACTAGCTCGGCTGGAGTTCAAAGAAAAGGAAGATTTTAAAAAGGAGGCAGAAATGTTAAGTTTAATTAACAAAATTAAATCATATATATATATGATTTTCTCTATAGGAATATTAACTATTATTTTTAGTATTTCTTCGGCATTTGCTGAATTTAAATGCCCAAAAAAAGGAGGGGTGTTTAGAACAGTAGATTTAGCTTATCCCTCTATGGATGCAGGTGTAAGAGCTAATCCAGTATATTATTCTTTTTTGATATACGATAGTCTATTAGATATGACTTATGACTTAGGAGTAGCACCCGGATTAGCAACTGAAGTTCCAAAAAAAGGCAGTGATGGGTCTTACACTTTTAATTTAAGAAAAGGTGTAAAGTTTCATGATGGAACAGATTTTAATGCAAAAGCTGTTGCATTTAATGTTGACCGTTTGAAATCAGGAAAAATTGCTTCACCTTATTCAGGTATGTGGAAAAAGTTTTTAAAAAATTATGAGATAATTGATACTCATAAAATTAAATTTGTTCCTAACGGTGAATGGCCAACATTTTTATGGGATGTAGCCGCTTCACTGAGAGTAGCTTCTCCAACAGCAGTTAAAAATGCTGGAAGAGACTATGGAACAAAAGTAGCTGTAGGTACTGGCCCATTTGTGATGAAAAGCTTTAAGGCAAAAGATCATTTACATCTTGATAGAAATCCGAATTACTACCGTAAAGGCTTACCTTGTTTAGGAGGGTTTAAAGCAAAACTAATTTCTTCAGGAAGTGTAAGAATATTAAAATTAAAAAAAGGTGAACTAGATACTATCAATACTTTCCCAGAATCTCAGTTTCCTCAATTCAAAGGAAGCAATTTGATTTTACAGGAGGGAAAGGCATCAACTTTTACACTCATACCAATGAATACAAAAAACCCTATTCTTAAAAAGAAAAAAATTAGACAGGCTATTCAATATGCAATTAATGGTAAAGAGTTGATTGATAATGTCTATAGAGGAGCAGGTGAAGAAGTTGATAGTATTTTCCCACCATGGCATCCTGCTTTTATTAAGACGGATGATTTGTCAAAAATCAGACAAAATACATCTAAAGCGAAACAACTTCTGAAAGAAGAAGGTTACGGTCCAGGAGGTAAAAAGTTAAAACTTAAGATGCTTCATGGTACAGGTGGAGCTCATGTTCAAAGAGCTGTTTTAATTCAAGCGCAATTAAAAACAGTTGGTATTGATTTAGCAATTGTAAAAACAAAAATGGGTGCTTTGTTAAAACAGATGTATACTGGAAAATATGAACTTGCTCTATGGCAAATGCTTGGAGGTCCAACTATACAAGAATTTACTTGGAATATGTACCATAGTGGTGGTTCAAATAATCCTAGTAATTATAATAAAAAAGGGGGTTATCAGAATCCTGAGGCAGAAAAGCTTTTAAACGAAATAGTTAAAACAAATGATCCTGCTGTTGCCAAGCCATCTTTGATCAAACTTCAAAAAATAATATTTGATGATGTTCCAGTAGCATTTGCAAATTGGAGAAATCATAGAACAGTTAGAAATCCTTGGGTTAAAAACTTTAAAACCGGAAGATTGAAAGGGATGGAAGACCTGAGAAAAGTTTGGTTAGATAAATAATATTTCATATTACCCCACTTTTTAAGTGGGGTAATTTTTCGAGTTTTTATGTTTTTAAAAATTTTACTAAGAAGACTTATTACTTTTTTACCAACGGTATTAGGTATTGCAACATTTGCATTTATATTAGGTCACGCTACGCCTGGGGATCCAGCATATGCTGCTCTAGGAGTTGATTTGGAAGGTTATTCTGGAGTTGATCCTGAAGAAGTAGAGCGAGTTAGAAAAGAGCTGGGCTTGGACAAGCCTATCTTGGTACAATATTTTAATTGGATTTGGAATGCCCTTCAAGGAGATTTTGGAAGGTCTTATGTTAATGATTATGTAGTTATGGATGCAGTTATAGAGGCTTTACCAAATACTTTGTATTTACTTGGCTTTACAATGTTAACCGCTATCATAGTGGGTGTTTCTATTGGGATGATTTCAGCTATTTATCAGGGAACCATTGGAGACCTAATAGCAAGATTAATTTCGATAATTGGAGTTAGTACACCAGTTTTTTGGTTTGCTTTAATATTAATTTTAGTTTTTGCTTACACATTAGATTGGTTTCCAATTGGTGGGGTTGTAGAAGAATTTGGTCCCAAGGCATTGGTTCTTCCTGTTGCATCTATAGCTCTTCACCCTGCAGCTCTTATAGCTAGAATGACAAGGTCAAGCATGCTTGAAGTTCTCTCTCATGATATGATTAGGACAGCAACTTCGAAAGGCCTTTTTAGGAAAAGAATCTTTTTTGTTCATGCATTAAGAAATGCAATAAATCCGGTTGTCACAGTGATAGGTTTTCAAACAGGAAATCTTGTAGGTGGTGCAGTAGCTATTGAAGTGATTTTTACAATAAGAGGTATGGGAGAGCTTTTGATTACTGCAATTCATGATAAGGATATTCTAGTAATGCAATGTGCTATACTTGTAATTGGAGTATCATTTGCAGTAATTAACTTATTAGTAGACATGATTTATCTCTTAATAGATCCAAGGATCAGGTTATGAAAGCTGACTTCAAGACTAAAAATAAAAAAAATGAATCTGATTTATTATATAGAAAATCTTGGGATGAATTTCTTGAAAGTTTAAAAAATTTTTTTGGAAAAAAATTAAATATTTTTAGTTTTTCATTAGTAATGCTATTAATTTTTATTGCAATATTTGCTCCATTATTGTCACCTCACCAGTTTGATCAAGTTAACCCATTAAATGCTTTAGCTCCCCCAAGCCTTGAACATTTCATGGGAACGGATACTACAGGTAGAGATATTTTTTCTAGAGTTTTACACGGTACAACTACTTCATTATCATTAGCTTTGACAACTATTATTTTTGGATTAGTCACAGGAGTCACTTTGGGTGCTATTTCAGGATATTTTGTGGGAATTGTTGATGAAATAATTATGAGAATAGTTGATGTGTTTATGTCGATCCCTGGAGTGATATTAGCATTAGCTATGGTGGCGATATTAGGACCCAGTCCAATTTATTTAGTACTTGCGTTATCTATTCGAAGAATTATTCAATTTGCGAGGGTTACAAGGGGAGTTGTCTTATCTATTAAGGAATTAGACTATATTTCGGCTTGTCATGCTTTGGGAATGAGTCATATCAGAATAGTTTTCTTACATATTTTACCTAATTGTATAGGCCCTATAATTGTACTATCTACTGTTTTAATAGGAAATGTTATTTTGATGGAATCAACATTAAGTTTTCTTGGCTTGGGTATACAAGAGCCAACACCAAGTTGGGGAACTATGATAGCAAAAGGGAATGAGTTTTTAACTTTTGCACCCTGGGTTTCAGTTTCACCAGGGATATTTTTATTTCTAACTATGATCGCTTTTAATCTTTTGGGAGATGGGGTAAGAGATCATTTAGATCCAAAAGATAAAGTTTCTACATAAGGAGTGAATATGAAAAAACCACATAACATTTTATTTATAACATCAGATCAGCAAAGAGGTGATTGTTATGGTTTTGAAAAACGTAAAGTAAGAACTCCTCATTTAGATGAATTGGCTTCAGAAGGAACAAGATTCAAAAACTGTATAACTCCAAATACAGTTTGTATGCCAGCGAGAAGCTCAATGCTAACGGGATTGTTACCAAGAACACATGGTGTAAGTGATAATGGTATAGACTTAAATCCTGATATTGGCGAAAAAGGATTTGGCAGAACCTTTGCTAATAATGGTTATAAAAGTGGCTTTGTAGGAAAATTACATTTTTCTAGTAACAAAACTTATGAGCCAACCGGAACACCTGAATGTAGATTTAGTTTATCAAAACTTGGTCCAGACTGGTATGGACCTTATATGGGATTTGATCATGTCGAAACTATGGTTGGGGGACATTACGCAGGTTTAGATGGAGCTATTCCAGCTCCACCAGATGTTCATCATTATGAAAGATGGCTTCATGCAGGAGGTATGGGGGCAAAAAGAAGTGAGCAATATGGGACAAGGTTACCACCAGATTTAAATATACCTCAAACTTGGAATTCTGGATTGCCTGTCGCTTTTCATAATTCAACATGGGTAGGGAATCAAACTATAAGATTTATAGAAAAAAATAAGGATAATCCATTTGTATTATGGTCATCTTTTCCAGATCCTCATACACCATTTAATTGTCCAGAACCTTGGTGTTATATGTATCATCCAGATGAGGTTGACTTGCCAGAAAACCCTGAAAGAGATTTTCATAGAAGACCATGGTGGCATAAACAAAGTTTTGAAGGCAAACCAAATATGCCAGATGAAGGTCTAGTAAAACATAGAGCAAAATGGTCAAGAATTTTTCCTCCTGAGGAAAAAAAATTACGTCATTTAATAGCTAATTATTATGGAATGATTTCTCTTATTGATCATAATGTTGGAAGAATAATGACAGCTTTAAATGAAGCGGGTATAGCTGAGAATACTCTCGTTGTTTATACAGCTGATCATGGTGATTGGTTAGGAGACCATGGACTTTTATTAAAAGGACCAATTATTTATGAAAGTTTGTTAAGGGTTGGTTGTATAATGAAAGGTCCTAATATTCCAAAGAATCTTGTGGTAGAGGATCCTGTTTCAACATTAGATATTCCTGCAACTTTTTATGATTATTCTAAAATCTCTAAACCAATGGAATTGAATGGAAAGAGTTTAATGGGAATAATGAGAGACAAAGAAAGAAGAGATTTTGCATTTAATGAATGGGATTTGAGAAGTTCAAGAACAGGTTTAGAATTAAATTTAAGAGTGGCTAGAACTAGGGATGCAAAACTTATTTATGAAGAAATTTCTGATACTGGTGAGATGTATATTTTATCAGAGGATCCTGGTGAAATGGATAATGTATACAACGATCCTGGATATTCTAAAATTCAAAAAGAATTAATGGATATGATAAAAAGTAGACCAAACGACGCTCTTCCTCAGATAGATCAAGTTGCAATGTCATGAATAATGTTGCATTAGAAGTTAAAAATTTAAGTGTTGAATTTAATGTAAGAGGTAAAATCACTAAAGCTGTTAGTAATGTATCTTGGCATGTTAATAAAGGTGAAACATTGGCAATTGTTGGAGAGTCTGGTTCTGGAAAGTCTGTAAGTGCTCTCTCTATTTTAAAATTAATTCCTGATCCTCCAGGGAAAATTACATCTGGTTCAATAAATTTTCAGGGTGCAAATATTGTTGATTCTTCAGACAGAGAAATAAGGGATATAAGAGGAAAAAAAATATCAATGATCTTTCAAGAACCTATGACTTCTCTAAATCCACTAATGACTATTGGAAAACAAATTTCAGAAGTTCTTGAAAGACATTATAATTTATCAAAAAAAGAAAGTTACGAAAAAGCAAAAAAAATTCTAGATTTAGTTCAGATTCCAGACTCTAAAAGATGGTTAAATGGTTATCCGCATGAAATGTCAGGTGGAATGCGTCAAAGAGTCATGATTGCAATGGCTTTGGTGTGTGATCCTACTATTCTTATAGCTGATGAACCAACTACAGCATTAGACGTCACCATACAGGCACAAATACTAGATCTAATAAAAAAACTTCAAATGGATATTGGAATGTCAGTAGTATTTATTACTCATGACATGGGTGTAGTTGCTGAAATTGCTGATAGAGTTATAGTTATGTTGAGAGGTGAAAAAGTTGAAGAGGGTACAGTAAGTGAAATATTTCATAATCCTAAACACCCATATACAAAAGCATTACTATCAGTTGTACCAAAATTAGGAAGTATGAAAGGAAGGCCTCTTCCTGCAAAGTTTTCTAATATAGACGTTAAAAGAGCAGAAGGAGATGATGTTGTTTCTACAAAAAAAAATGAATTAATTAATGTGAAAGACAATGTAAAAAAAACAGATCCTCCTATTTTAGAAGTAGAAAATTTAACCACAAGATTTTATATCAAATCAGGATTCGGGTTTAAAAAAGGTAAAGTGCATGCGGTTGAGGGAGTAGGTTTGTCACTTCAAGAAGGCGAAACCTTGGGCATAGTAGGTGAAAGTGGGTGTGGAAAATCGACACTTGGAAAATCTATAGTCCGATTAGTAGAGCCTACTTCTGGAAAAATAAAAATTAGAGGAAAAGAAATTATTTCACTATCTAAAAATGAAATGTTTTCAATTAGAAAAGATGTTCAAATAGTTTTTCAAGACCCCTATTCATCACTCAATCCAAGGTTAACTGCAGGTAAAATAGTTTCTGAAGGAATGCGCTTACACAAAGTTTGTAAAGAGGAAGAATTACAAGAAAGGTTAATTAAAATTTTTGAGAGAGTTGGTTTAAGTGAATTTCAAATAAATAATTATCCTCACGAATTTTCAGGAGGACAAAGACAGAGAATAGGAATAGCAAGAGCATTATCTTTGAGTCCAAAAATAATTATTGCTGACGAAGCTGTTTCAGCATTAGACGTGTCTATACAGGCACAAGTTGTCAACCTTATGATGGAACTTCAAGAAGAGTATGGTCTTTCTTACTTATTTATTAGCCATGATATGGCTGTGATTGAGAGAGTTTGCCATCGAGTTGCTGTTATGTATTTAGGAGAAATTGTTGAACTTGGATCAAGAGGCCAGGTTTTTGAAAACCCTCAGCATCCTTATACTAAAAAATTAATGAAGGCTGTACCAGTAGCTGATCCAAATTTAAGGAAAAGAGAACTTAATATAATGACTGATGAAATTCCAAGTGCACTTAAACCAATGAGCTATGAACCAGAAAAAGTTGATTTGATTAAAATCGAAGAGGGTCATTTCATAAAACCTTACCTATAACACTTGTTTAACTAGGCAGTTTAAAATTATGATTTTTGGAATTAATAAAAATGAAAAACAGCTTTTGGGGATATAAAAGAAAAAATGGATTAGTAGGAATTAGAAATAAATTATTAATAATTTCTATAACTGGACTGACTGGACCTACTGCAAGAAAAATTTCAGATTATTTGAAAGGTTCTTTATTTGTTGATAACCCCTATGGAGGAGGAATTATAGGTGAAGATAAAAAAAGACAAAATAATGCAATAATAGGTTTTGCAGAAAATCCAAATGTAGGTGCAGTATTAATTATAAGTGCAGATCCGCCTAAAGGAGATTTTATAAAATCTCAATTAGTCAAATCATCGAAACCTATAGAACTTTTAACATTAGATGAATGTAATCATGACGCAATCAAATTATTAGAACTTGGTTTGAGAAAGGGAGCAAAATTAATCAGAGAAATTTCAAGATTAAGGAGAGAGAAAGTTTCTTTTTCTAAATTATCAATTGGTCTTGAATGTGGTAGGTCAGATCCAAGTTCAGGTTTGGTTGCAAATCCATTAATGGGATTAATAGCTGATAAATTAATAGATTTCGGTGGAAGTGCAATTATTGGTGAAACTATTGAATGGCTTGGAGCGGAACATCTTCTTAAAAAAAGAGCCCAAACTGATGAAGTTAAAAAGAAAGTTTCATACGCAGTAGATTTTCAAAAAAACTTTGCAAAATCCAAAGGAATTGATCTTCTTGGTAACAATCCAGGACACCAAAATATCAAAGCGGGATTATCAACTATTGAAGAGAAGTCACTTGGCAATATAGCTAAAAGTGGTTCAAAAAAGATTCAAAATGTTATTGATTGGGGAGAAAAACCCAAAAAAAATGGAATGTATTTAATGCATGCTCCTTCTTATGCTCCTGAGTCATTAAGTGGGTTTTCATCTGCTGGATGTCAAATAACCCTATTTTCAACTGGAGTAGGTAATAGTTTTAACAATCATATTGCTCCATCAATAAAGTTTAGTGCTAATCCAGAAGCCTGTAAACTTTTGTCCGAACAACTAGATTATAAATGTGCAGATGTTTTTTTGGGTAAAAAAGAAATTAATGACTCATTTGAAGAACTATGGAGTCTAATGATTGAAATTTGTTCAGGGACAGAGACATGGGGAGAAATATTAAATGAGTCTTCTGAGGTTTTTTCGAGAGTAGATAGGAGTTTATAATGAATGCTAAAAACTTTGATGCAATTGTGCTTAACAAAAAAGATAACGTTGGTACATCAATTAAATTTTTAAAAGCAAAATCAAATATAATCCTCAAAATTGAAAAAAAATTAATAAATTTTTTGTTGAAAGACAATATAAGACTGTGTCACAAATTTTCTTTAAACCTTATAAAGAAGGGTGAAAAAATAATTAAATATGGTGAGATTATTGGAGAAGCTACTATCAATATAGACAAAGGTAAACATGTTCATATTCATAATATAAAAAGTTTACGTGGATAATATGAAAAAAAATCAACCAAATATAATATTCATTCTTTCAGATCAACATGCATTTAATGTAATTGGAAGTTATGGTAATAAAATTATTAGAACTCCAAACTTAGATAAATTAGCTTGTAATGGTGTTTCATTTGATAATGTTTATACGCCAGCTCCAATTTGTTTACCTGCTAGAATGTCATTATTAACAGGGAAATTTCCTTATAGGCAAAGTTGTTGGACAAATAGTGACTCACTAGCTTCAGATATTCCCACAATGGCTCATTCATTAGGAGCAGTAGGTTACAATCCATCCCTAATCGGACGACTTCATTCAATAGGTCCAGACCAACTTCATGGGTATGCTAAAAGAGAAGTTTTTGATCATTGTAGTGATTGGTATGGTGGTTCTGACTATAGTTTAGGAGTTTTAGATAAAGCACAAAGACCATTTAAAGAATCAATTTTAAACTCTGGGCCAGGTCAAATGAGTTATGAAATTCTAGATAGGGAAGTTACCAATCATACATTAAACTTCCTAAAAAAAGTAAGTTATGAAAAAGAAAAAGGGAGAAATAAACCTTTCGCTCTTCAAGTGGGTTTTATGTTACCTCATCAACCATATGTAGCAAATCCAAAATTATTTGAATATTATAAAAATAAAGTAGGGCCTCCAAGATTAAAAAGATCTGCATCAGGTAATAATGATTGGTTAGATCAATGGAGAGAGCAAACTGGTCTCAACGAAATAAAAGAAGAAGATGAAATAAGAGCTCGTACTGCCTATTATGCGCTAGTTGAAACTTTAGATAACTTTATTGGGTCTATTATGGATACTTTAGAGGAATATAATCTTCTAGATAATACATTAATAATTTATGCTTCAGATCATGGAGAACAAATTGGCGAAAGAGATTTGTGGTGGAAACAAACTTTTTATGAAGAGTCTGTTAAAGTTCCATTGATTATGAGTTGGAAAGGTGTTTTACCGAAAAACGAAAGAAGAAAGCAGATACTAAATTTAGTTGATCTGACAGCTACCATAATTGAAGCAGGACAGGGAATGAAATTACCTTTTATAGATGGAAAAAGTTTTTTAAATATTGCTCAAGATAATAATATCAAAAACAAAAATGAAACCTATTCAGAATTTTGTATGGATGGCTCTTTATCTTGGTCTAAGGGGAAAAAACCACTTCTATCAAGAATGGTAAGATATCATGATTGGAAATACGTATATTATCATGGATACGATAGTCAATTATTCAATTTAGATTTAGATCCTGATGAAGTAAATAATTTGGCTGGTTTAAAGGATTATGAAAAAATAGAAAAAAAATTAAAAAATAAGTTATTAAATGAATGGAATCCTATTGAAATAGAGGATGTAATTAATAAAAAATCTTTTTCTAAAAAAATATTAAAAGCGTGGGCTGAGTCTGTGCAACCTGCTGATAAATATAAATGGGAAACAAAAGTTGAAGATAATTGGTTAAGTTAACGCATTCATTAAACTATTTAAAAAGAAAAGAAAAATGATTACCAAAAAAAATAAAATTTTACCAAATGTTCTTTTGATAACTATGGATCAATGGCCCGCTTCTCTTCTTGGATGTGAGGGTCATAAAGTTATTGAAACACCAACTTTAGATCGCTTGGCTAAAAGTGGAGTCCGCTTTTCTAGAGCATATTCTGAATGTCCAATTTGTATCCCGGCTCGAAGGACAATGATGACAGGACAAACACCTAGGTTACATGGTGACAGAATTTTTCAAAAAAGTTTAAAGATGTCTAAAAAAACAAAAACCATTGCACAGGCTTTTAGAGATAGTGGTTATCAAGCCTTTTCTGTAGGAAAACTTCATGTAATGCCTCAACGTGATAGAATTGGATTTGATGACACATATATATCAGAGGAGGGACGTCCTTATTACGGTTCGATAGATGACTATGATATGTTTCTTGCCGATAAAGGCTTCGTGGGACAACAATTTCTTCATGGAGTTTCAAATAATGATTATACTTGGAGAACATGGCATTTGCCTGAGGAATGTCATGTAACAAATTGGGCAACTCAGCAAATGTGTCGGACAATTAAAAGAAGAAATCCTGAAAAGCCATCATTCTGGTATTTGTCCTATACTCATCCACATCCTCCTCTCGTTCCTCTCTCAACCTATTTTGAGAGATATGCTAGAAAAAATATTCCAACTCCTCTTTTAGGAAATTGGTCTAAAAATTCTGTACCTTTTTTGAATAAAATAAAATCACGCTGGCCAAAATTCTCTGATGACCGTCTTGCTGATATAAAAAGAGCCTTTTATGCATTGTGCACTCATATTGATGCTCAAATAAGAGTTGTTATAGGTACTTTGAGAGAAGAGCAACTTTTAGATAATACAATAATTATGATTACTTCTGATCATGGAGACATGTTAGGAGATTTTGGTCTTTTTGCAAAAAGACTTATGTATGACGGTTCTGTCCGCATACCTATGATTGTCTTAGGACAAAAAGAAGATAAAATAGTAACAACAGGAAAAGTTTCTAAGCGACTTGTTGGTCTGGCGGATGTAATGCCTACTCTATTACATTTATCTGGAATTCCTATTCCAGAAAGTTGTGATGGTTTAAGTATGTTTGCAGATTCATCAAGAGAAACTTTTTACTCTGAAGCTAATGAAGGACAAAATGCTACTAGAATGATCACTTCAGATAGATACAAGTTGATTTGGTACCCTTATGGAAATAATTTACAATTGTTTGACCTAAAAACAGATCCAAATGAGTTTGATGACATTTTCAAAAAGGAAGCAATGAATAAACAAGTGCTAAAACTTAAGAAAGCTCTGATAGATAACTTATATGGAGAGGACAAAGCATTAGCTAAAAATGGAAAATTGGTCGGAATCAAAGAAACTGTTAACAAACTATCAGAAGAAAAAACAGGTTTAGGTCTATTAGGTGAGAGAGAACTTTTGGGTCAGAGAGGTTTACATTATCCCCCACCACCAATTGAAAAAAAATAATTATTTTAACTTTAATCTCAAAAGTATTATTATAATTAGAGTTTTTTATTTTATCAAAAGCTGGAGAAAAAAATTAATAATAAATTAAAACAAAAATTAATTAAAAAAAATAAAGTTTTAGGCTGTTGGACAAGTTTAGATAATGAAATTACCTCTGAATTACTGGCCCTTTCTGGATTTGATTTTTTGTTGATTGATCACGAACATGGGTATGGTGATACAAGAGGAATAACCAGACAGATTCAATCTTTAAAAGAAACAATGTGTTCTGCATTGATAAGAATGCCTAAAGATGACGAGGTGTATGTTAAAAAAACACTTGATACTGGAGCAAATTGCTTGATGTTTCCAGCTGTAAATAATAAAAAACAAGCTGAAAATATTGTTGAAATGTGTCGATATGCCCCAAGTGGATATAGGGGAATGGCCCCAGGAATGATTAGAGCTACAAATTATGGTTTGAATGTAAAAGATTATATTGGGAATATTGAAAATGATTTGTTAATTGTATGTCAAATTGAAACTGCCGAGGGAGTTTCTAACATCAAAGTTATTTCTGAAGTTAAGGGTATTGACATGCTTTTCATTGGTCCAATGGACTTATCCACAAGTATCGGGAAGTTTGGCAAATTTGAAGATCCATTATTTATTGAAATAATGGAGAAGGCAAAAGAAAATATTTTCAAATCTGGTAAATTTTCAGGAATCATTCCATATGGTGGATTAGGTTGGAAAGAGCTATTTGAAATTGGTTTTGATTTAACTACTGCAGGAACGGAACTTTCTTTGTTAAGAGATACTGCTGTTTCAATAATAAAAGATTTTAATAAGTAGGTACTATAAACTTTTTAACTTCTAACTTTAGTTTAATAGGTAATTTATGAAAAAAAATGAACAGATTATAAAAGTTAAAGTAAATCAAGCTGAACTTTTAATCACAGAAATATTTAAAAAAAAATCATGTCATACTAATGAGGCAGAAACTATATCTAAAAGATTATGTCTTTCTAATTTAAAAGGACATGACAGTCACGGGATTGTGAGGGTTCCTCGATATTGCGAATGGATAGATGAAAAGAGAGTATACCCAAATAAAGATCATAAAATTATTTTAGATTCTGGTCCATTGGCAATTATTGATGCTAATCAAGGCTTTGGTCAAGTGATGGGAGAAAAATCTGTAGTAGAGGGTGTTAAGCGTGCAAAAAAACATGGTATTTCGTTAATTGGTCTAAAAAATTCTGGACATTTAGGCAGAATAGGAGATTGGTCAGAATTAGCGGCTGACAAGGGAATGGTTTCTCTTCATTTCGTTAATGTTAGAGGTAGTTTGCTTGTTGCACCTTTTGGCGGTTCAGATAGAAGAGGAAGTACGTCACCCTTATCAATCGGTGTTCCTGTTAAAGGAGAAAAACATATTATTCTGGATATGGCAACGTCTACAGTTGCAGAGGGAAAGGCATTGGTTGCTCAAAAGGGAGGAAAGAAATTGCCCATTGGAGCTTTAGTTGACCAGTTTGGTAACCTAACAAATGATACAGAAGCTCTTTATGGCAAAATAGGTCCAGATGATGTCCCTAATCCAGACAAAGGTTCTGGTGCAATTACAGCGTTTGGGATGCATAAGGGGTCTGGTATTAATTTTATGATGGAAATATTAGGAGGAGCTCTTACAAGTAATGACGTGTGTGGAGTAAATCACAGTGAAATCAGACCTTTCGCAAACGGAATGTTATCAATTTTTATAGACGTAGAAAAATTTGTTGATATAGAATATTTTGCCGAAGAAGTTAAATCCTACTCTAATTTTGTAAGATCTTCGCCACCTGCAAAAGGTGTTGATAATGTGCTAATACCAGGGGACAATGAACAGATTATTTTTGAGGATAGAAGTAAAAACGGTATTCCAATTGCTCGAGAAGCCTGGGACTTAATAAAAAATACTGCAAAAAAAATAAATGTTAGTGAAATTAACAGGTTTGAAGAGGCGATAATTAATTAAATCAATTTTAACTTAATAAAATTCTTTATTTTGTTTTAATTATTAATTTAATTTATAAATAGCTAATGAAAGTATGATGATTTGAATAAAGTTGCCACAAAAAATTCCCTAGTTGTGAATGGAAAAAAGTTTCAAATAGAAAAACTTGATTATGATATCACCCTTTTAGATTGGATTAGAACAAAGCTTAATCTTAAAGGTACAAAAGAGGGTTGTAATGAAGGAGATTGTGGGGCTTGCTCAGTACTTGTTATTGATCGAGTTTCTACTAAACCTAGATCCATTAATTCTTGTTTAGTAAGATTAGGTCAGATGATGGGTAAAAACATCATAACAATTGAAGGTATTGGAAACACCAAAAATTTAAACCCTATCCAAAAATCATTTGTTAGAAACAATGCATCTCAGTGTGGGTTTTGCACACCAGGATTTGTTATTTCTGCCTCTACTTTATTATATTCTCAAAAAGAAATTAATGAAGAATTAATTCACGATACTTTATCAGGGAATTTATGTAGATGCACGGGTTATACACCAATAATTGAATCATTAAAAAAAATAAAAAATACAAGATTATTACCTCCAAAATTTATTGAGGTTGGGATGACTGAAAAGGTGCAGATTGGAAAAGCAATCTATTTTCATCCTAAAAGTCTAAACGAACTTTTGAAACTTTTAAAAAAAATTAAAAGGTTTAAGTTTTTATCGGGTGGAACGGATTTAAATTTAGAGAGAGAAGTCTATACAACTAGCTCAAGACATTTAATATGTATAAACAATATAAAAGAATTAAGTGAAATAAATTTCACAAAGAACACGTTAAAAGTTGGTTCAACAGTTTCGATAGAAAAATTTTTAGAAATAACTGATAAAAAGTTACCACAAATCAGAGAAATTTTAAAAAGATTTGGTTCTCCATTAATTCGAAATCAAGCGACAATTGGGGGTAATATTTGTACATCAAGTCCAATAGGTGATTTGTCTCCAATATTTTTAGTTTTAGGGACAAAGTTAAATACATATGGTGTTAATGGTTTAAGAGAAATATCACTTGATAGGTTTTTCACACGTTATAGAAAGAATGTTCTAAAAAAAACAGAATTGATAAAAAACTTCGTTATTTCAATGCCCAAAAAAGATTATAAGTTATTTTCATGGAAATTTTCAAAAAGATTTGATCAAGATATTTCTACTTTATCGATTGCTGTTTTGGTAAAAATTAAAAATAATAAAATTAATGATATAAAAATTGCAGCTGGAGGAGTTTCTGAAAAACCTGAGATTTTGTATGGATTATCACAATTAATGATTGGTGAAACTTTAGCTGAAGGCATTAAAAAAGGAACAGATAACCTTGTTAAATATGTAAAACCAATTTCTGATTTAAGAGGAACCGCCGAATATAGGATTAATGTTTTCAAAGGCGTATTGAGAAAATTGGATATTTCTCTAAGAGCAAATAAAGAACATAAATCATTCATGGAGATTATTTAGCAGTGAAACCAAAACGAACATTTCAAGTAGGTAAAAGCTTTAATCAAGACTCCGCCTCAAGACATGTTACTGGAGAAGCTATTTATATTGACGATATTCCTGAAAATAGTGAATTAATGCATGCGGCTCTAATAACTTCAAAAAACGCATACTCCAAAATTAAAAAGATAGACCTCTCTCAACTAAAAGATCTTCCATTTGATACTCATGTTTTTACAGCGAGAGATATTCCGGGAAAAAATGATATTGGTCCAATTTTTGGAGACGAGCCTATCATGGCGGATGGCATTATTTCTTATTATGGACAGCCTGTGGCTGTTCTTGTTGCAAACGACTATCAAAAAGCTATGTATGCCGCTAACCTTGTTAAAATTCATACTTTATCAATAGGCAATCCAATTTTAAATATTGACGATGCGTATATCAAAAAGTCATTCTTATCTAAACCATTAGAAATTATAAAAGGTGACTTCAAAAAATCTATTAAAGATTCAAGTCATTCTATAAAGGGAAACTTTTCAATTGGCGGACAAGATCATTTTTATCTAGAAAGTCATATCTCTATAGCAACTCCCAATGAAAACGAAGAAATGACCCTATGGTCTAGTACTCAACATCCTACTGAAGTTCAACATGGAGTAGGAAATGTTTTAGGTATTCCTTCAGCAAAAATTGATTGTAAAACTAGAAGATTAGGAGGAGGTTTTGGTGGGAAAGAGAGTCAAGCTACAATATTTGCTGCAATAGTTGCCTTAGCAGCTAACAAAATAAAAAAACCAGTTAAATTAAGACTCGATCGTAAAACCGACATGACTGTAAGTGGTAAAAGACATGATTTTAAAGTTAAGTATGAAATTGGTTTTAATTCAAAAGGTAAAATTAATGGTCTTGATATTTCATTATTGAGTAATGGTGGAAATGTTTTAGACCTATCTGGTCCAGTAATGACAAGAGCGTTAACTCATTTAGATAATTGTTACTCTTTTAAAAATTTTCGTGCAAGAGGGTACATTTGTAAAACAAATACAGTTTCAAATACAGCTTTTAGAGGTTTTGGTGGTCCTCAAGGTATGTTGGCTATTGAAAATATACTTGATAATGTTGCTAATTATTTAAACGTTTCATTAGACCAAGTTAGAAATGAAAATTATTATAACGAAAAAAATGGTTTTAAAACACCTTACGGTCAAGTAGTAATTAATTCCAAGCTTAATGAAGTGCTCAAAGAAGTAAATCATTTAAGCAATTATAAAAAAAGAAAGAAAGCTATAGCTATCTTTAATGAGAAACAAAGAAAGATTAATAGTTCATTAAGAAAAGGTATAGCTATGATGCCAGCAAAGTTTGGTATTTCATTTAACAAGCCTTCTTTGAATCAAGCAGGTGCATTAATCCATGTATATACAGATGGTTCAATTAGATTAAATCATGGTGGAACAGAAATGGGACAAGGTTTGTTTACTAAAGTTGCTCAAGTTGTGGCAGAATGTTTTGGAGTTTCTCTTGACAATGTTCACATAACCCCAACCAATACAGCTGAAGTACCCAATACCTCTGCTACAGCAGCATCCTCAGGTTCAGATTTAAATGGTATGGCTGCATGGAATGCAGCTGAAAAAATAAAGAAAAGAATGCAAAAATGTGCATTTGAATTATTTGATAAGCCTTTGAAAAAAATAATTTTTAGAGATAACTATGTAATTTCTGGTAATCAAAATATTACTTTTGAAGAATTAGCAAAAAAATGTTGGGAAAAACGAATTTCACTCTCATCAACAGGTTTTTATAAAACACCAAAGATATTTTGGGATCAAAATAATTTAAAGGGTAGACCATATTTTTATTACACATGGGGAGCGGCAGTTTCTGAAGCCTTGATTGACTTGGACACAGGAGAAAACAGAATATTAAGAGCGGACATTGTAGAGGACTGTGGAAAGTCATTAAATGAAGCTATTGATATTGGTCAAATTCAAGGTGGTTTTGTTCAAGGTCTTGGATGGCTCACATGTGAAGAGTTATACTTTAATAATGAAGGACAACTATTAACTACAGGCCCATCAAAGTATAAGATACCAGGTAGTCGTGATGTGCCAACTAGATTTAATGTTAAGTTATTAGAAAACACGTTTAATGAAGAAAAAACTATTTTTAGATCAAAGGCAGTAGGTGAACCTCCTCTTCTTTTAGCTATCTCACATTTTTTAGCAATTAAAGATGCTATAAAAATGGCATTTGATAACATTGATATATCCAAAATAAATTCACCCATTACTCCATCTGAGCTATTAAAGTGTATAAATGACCATAAACATGTTAATTAATTTTATTTAAAATTTATATCATTTCTCTTTATTTACTATATATTGTGTTTTGCTATTATTATTTTAACAATATATAGAGGAGGTAATATGGCTAACTTAAATAACGTCTCCGCAGAGGACTTGAAAAATCCAGATTATGTTCCCCCGATGGGGACTGGTATTACTCTTGGTCTTCAGCATGTTTTGGCTATGTTTGTAAGTAATTTTACGCCAGCCATTATTATAGGTGGGGCTGCAGGATTTGCATTTGGAAGTGCTGACGCAGTCTTTTTAATACAAATGTCAATGCTCTTTGCAGGAATAGCCACACTTTTTCAAACAATTGGGTTTGGGCCAGTTGGTGCAAGGCTTCCAGTAATGCAAGGAACAAGTTTTGCATTTATCCCTGTTATGATACCTGCCGTTAAAACTGCTGGTTTAGGAGCTTTGTTTGGAGGTATTGTTATAGGTGGTATATTTCATGCCTTTTTAGGTACAATTATTGGAAGAATTAGACACTGGTTTCCACCACTAGTATCAGGATTAATAATTTTAGCAATTGGAATATATTTGATACCAGTTGGCATCAAATATGCGGCTGGTGGTGCAGCAGATTTTCAAATGAAAAATCCAGCTTGGGGTGGACTCTCTCATTGGGGATTAGCTCTTATTGTAATTCTTTCATCTTTTTTCTTAAAGTTTTGGGCAAAAGGAATTTTATCTAGTGCAGCTGTTTTGATAGGTATGATTATAGCATATGTTATTGCAGCTTTGATGGGGAATGTAAATTTCTCTGGCGTTGAAAAAGCTGCTTGGTTTGCAATACCTTCACCACTAAAATATGGCTTTGACATAAATATTGGAGTTATTTTTGCAATATGTTTGATGTCAATTGTGAGTGCAATTGAAACAGTTGGAGATATTTCTGGTATTGCCAAAGGAGGAGCGGGAAGAGAAGCAACCGACGATGAAATAAAAGGTGGTACATATGCTGATGGCTTTGGAACTGCGCTTGCAGGAATTTTTGGTGGGTTACCTAATACAAGCTTTAGCCAAAATGTTGGATTAATTTCTATGACAGGGGTAATGAGTAGAAGAGTAGTAACTATTGGAGCAATTTTTCTAATTATATGTGGATTGGTTCCAAAAGTTGGAGCTCTAGTTTCATCAATGCCTATTGCTGTTTTAGGAGGTGGTGTTATCGTTATGTTCGGTATGGTAGCAGCAGCTGGAATTAATATGTTAAGCTCTGTTGATTGGAACAGAAGAAATATGATGATTTTTGCAATCTCTCTTTCAATAGGATTTGGTTTGCAAAAAGTTCCTATGGCCATGCAACATTTGGACGGAACAATGAAACTTCTTATGACATCAGGTTTATTACCTGCTGCAGTAATTGCCGTAGTCTTAAATTTAATTTTACCTAAAGAATAGAAATAAAAACTTATTTTTCTTACTAAAATTGATATAATGCACCGTTCTTTAAGAGCGGTGTATTTTTTTTATGAAAACATTATTGATTAAAAACGCTAGTCACATCGTGACAATGAACGATGAAGAAGTTGAGTTGAAAGACACATCCATATTATGCGAGAATGGTATAATAAAAAGGATTGGTAACCATAATGACTTAACAGAAAAAATTGATTTTACAATAGACGCTCAAGATTTAGTCGTTATCCCAGGTCTAGTTAATACTCACCATCACTTATTTCAAAATTTGACAAGAGTTTATCCTAAAGCTCAAAATAAACCTCTTTTTGGTTGGCTTACAAGTCTTTATCCTGTTTGGCAAAATATAATACCATCAGATATATATATTTCTTCACTAATTGGGATGTCTGAGATGGTATTAACAGGATGTACAACGACTAGCGACCATTTATATCTTTTTCCAAATGGTTCAAAATTAGAAGATCAAATAGAGGCATCAAAGTTAATTGGATGTAGGTTTCATGCGGCAAGAGGCTTTATGAGTGTAGGAGAAAGTAAGGGGGGACTTCCACCTGATAGCTTGGTCGAAGATGAAAAGGCAATAATCAAAGATTGTCAAAGAGTTATTGAAAATTTTAATGATGAAAAACAGTTTTCTATGCTCAGGGTTGTATTAGCACCATGTTCTCCATTTTCTGTAAGTCAAAATCTTATGAAATTGACTGCTGAAATGGCAAGGTCTTATTCTGTTTCGCTCCACACGCATTTAGCTGAAAATGATGAAGATATAGAATATTCAAAGAATCACTTTGAAATGAGACCTGGGGAGTACGCTGAAAGTCTTAATTGGCTAGGTGACGATGTATGGCATGCGCATTGTGTAAAATTAAATGACACTGAGGCAGATTTATTTGCTAAATCTAGAACAGGTATTGCACATTGTCCTACTTCAAATATGAGATTAGCTAGTGGGATTGCACCCGTTAGAAATTGGATTGATAAAGATGTAAAAGTTGGATTAGGTGTAGATGGTTCAAGTTCTAATGATAGTGGCCATCTACTTAATGAAGCAAGACAAACACTTCTTCTTCAAAGATTAAAATTTGGTGCAGATAAATTTAGTGGCAGAGAAGCTTTAAAACTAGCTACTAAGGGTGGAGCAAAAGTTTTAAACAGAAATGATATTGGAGAAATTTCTGTTGGTAAGGCAGCTGATTTCGCAATTTATGATTTAAAGCAGATCGATTTTTCTGGTACTTCTTCTGATCCTGTTGCAGCACTAGTTTTTTGCGGTCCAGTTAAAACCAAATATACAATATGTAATGGAAAGATTATTTCAGAGAATGGACATATGAAAAATTTTGATATTAATATGTCACTTGAAAAGCATGCTTTAGCATCTATCAGATTAATAAATAATTAGTAAATACTAAAAAGTTCATCATCTTTAAAACTATATTCAATTAAATTTTTAAATTTATCTTCATCATTATTAACTCTATCAACAACCCAAAAATCTTGTTTTTTAAAAACTAATAAAGGATGATGCCAAATATTTTTTTTGTATGTAATACCTGTATTTCCATTTAAAGAAAAACATCTTAATGACTCTAGGTCAGGGAGGCCATTAATTTCTGATGCAACTACAGTTAACCATTTATAGTCCTGAACAGGTAGGAATGTTTGAGAGCCTAAAGGATGTTTTTCTAAGATTTTAATTATTATAGGTTTTGGTCTTGGTGAACCTTCAAAAATTGATATAAATGGTCTCCCTTTTTCTAGGTGCAAATCTAATTCTGAAATTTCATGGAATCTTTTTGTAGTTCCTTGGTTAATTATAAATTCATCTTTTGAATTCTTTTTTTGAATTAAATGCCCAAAGGGTAAAAATTCATCATTATTTATTTCTTCAATTTTTAATTTGATCATTTATTTTAATTTACCAAAAACTCTGAACCGAGAAACTCCACCATCTGGAAAAATATTTAACTTTACATAATTTACTTCATCAGATCTTATTATTTTTTTAAATCTATGAATTTTATCTGCCTTTAATTTTGTGGGAGGTAAAATCTCTTTCCAATTTTTATTTTGTTTAATTATTGAAGATACTTTTTCTTTCTCATCGAAGAAAGCAGCACTGATTGATGCTTTATCAGGAAAGTTCCCTTTAAAATGTGCAGTATCAATTTCAATTTCCTCTATTATACCAGATTTAGCTAACTTAATTATTATCCAATCATTTCCTGGTTCTCTTCTTCTCCTTGTTTCCCATCCATCACCCATTGTTTTCCCACGACCAGATGTTAATAAAGCTGATACATCACCATAGTGAGCATTGTTATAAGCAATAATTTTTCCACCTAGATTTAGCGAAGACAATTCTATTTTTTTGTTTTTAAATTTTTCAAGATCAATTTCAACATGGCCAAAAAGCCTTAGTCTTGCGATACCACCATCTGGGAAGATTTGGAATCTGATATAATTAACTTTTGTTGAGTTCACTTTAAAGTTGTGTACCTTATCACCTTGAAGTTTTTGTTTTTTTAAAATTATTTTCCAATCATCATTATGGTCAGGTTTTTTTTCAGAGTATAATCCTTGTATTGAAGCAAAGGGGGGATAATTTCCTGTAAAAAAACTTGTATCAATTTCAATTTCATAAACTTTACCAGGACTACCTAGTTTTATTATTGCCCAATCGTGGCCTCCATCTCGTCTCCTTTTACTTTCCCATCCATCCATCCACTTACCGTGGTTATCATATTTGTCTTCAATGAATTGAGGTGCTTTGTCATTTAGCATTCTTGAAACTTTACCAAAAAAGTCATCAGAAAACGACATGACTTTAGTACCTAATTTAGATGATGCTAAGTTTACAAAATTATTAATATTATTTTTTTTCACTTTTATTTACTATTTTACAAAGAACAATAGTCCCTATTAATATATTCACCATTATTTTTAGTAGTTGAAAAGGTACCATTATTAAAAATACACTTTCCTCTTAACCAAGTTTGTAATGGCCATCCGGTAATATCCAGTCCCTCATAAGGAGTATAGTCTGAACCATGATTTAAGAATTCTTGCTTTATCGTTTTTTTCAAATTTGGATCCCATATCGTTAAGTCTGCATCAGAACCAATTTTTATTACACCTTTTTTAGGATACATACCATACATTTTGGCAGGATTGGTTGAGGTTAATTCTACAAATCTCTCAATTGAAATTCTATTTTTGGATACACCTTCAGAAAATAAAATTGGAAGTCTTGTTTCTAAGCCAGGTATACCGTTTGGAACCCATCTAAACGAGGTTCTAGCACCTGGTCTATCTTTTCCTTTGGAGTCTTTAAATCTAAAAGGTGAATGGTCAGAGGAAAACAACTCAAAGGTTCCATCAATAATGCCTGACCAAATTGCTTCTTGACTTTGTTTATCTCTTGGTGGAGGCGAACAAACATATTTTGCTCCCTCAAAATCCATATTTAGTCCCTTTAAATTATCTCTAGTCAAACAAATATATTGAGGACAGGTTTCAGCAAAAACCTTGAGACCTTTCTCTTTAGCCCATCTAATTTGGTTCAGAGCTTCAGGACCAGAAACATGAACAATGACGATAGGAATATTTATGATTTGAGCATGACTTATAGCTCTATGGGTAGCCTCTCTTTCCAC
Source organism: SAR116 cluster bacterium AG-426-I14 (assembly GCA_003210055.1). Taxonomy (GTDB): domain Bacteria; phylum Pseudomonadota; class Alphaproteobacteria; order Puniceispirillales; family Marisalimonadaceae; genus AG-426-I14. The sequence continues at coordinate 20,342 of QCNS01000004.1, read as the reverse complement.
AATTTCAGGCCTAGATATTTCATGATAATAGGGAGCAGTTTTACCTTCATCTTCTAATTTTTTAGTTAAATATTTTATTGCATCATATCCTTCAGCATGAACCATAACTAGAGTTTTTTGTTGTTTTGCTACTTCAAAAACTTCTAATAGTTCTTTGTCATTAAGAACAAGGTCATCATAAGTCATAAAAACTTTAAAAGATGTATATCCATCTTTTGAAAGTGCTGGAAGTTCTTGTCCTAGCACTTGAGGGGTAGGGTCACTTATTATTAAATGGAATGAGGTATCAACATACAAATTTCCATTAGCTTTTTTATGATAATCTTCAACACATTTTCTCAATGACTCTCCTTTGACTTGCATCGCAAAAGGTATGATTGTTGTATTTCCTCCAGCTGCAGCTGATTTAGTTGCTGACTGAAAATTATCAGCCATTTCAACATCCGGTCCTGATGGTTGGTCAACATGAACATGAGGGTCAACACCCCCTGGCAGTACAAAAAGATTTTCTGCATTTATCTTAGTTTTTGCTTCTAAATTTTCATCACCTAAATAAGCTATTTCCTGTTCTTTGATTCCAATATTTAGTTTCTTTGTTTCATTTTCTGAAACAACCAACCCATTCTCAATTATCGTGTCTAATTCTGCCATTTTCTTTTCCTTAAAGTACTTTTAACAGTTTTATTAATAGAAAAACAAATATTATTTTTCTAAAATGTGCGAAATACTTTTCTTCCAATGTAAGTTTATATCTTGCCCTATCTCAAATTTATTTTTAAAAAAAAGTTCGTCCTCTACTAAAACAAAAATATCTATATTATTTTTATCAGAGCAACAAATTTTTACTTTTTCACCCTGAAACTCTATGTCTTTAATTTTCATTAATTTCTTATTCTGCGTTTTTAAGATATTAATTTTTATTTGATCCATTCTTACAGCATACTTTTTTCCACCATCATTAATAACATTATGACTTCCTACAAAATTAGCTATAAATTCATTTTTTGGTTTATTAAAAACATTATACGGAGTGTCAGATTGCTCTATAGTCCCTTTATTCATTACCACTACTAAATCTGCTAATGCAAGAGCTTCTTCTTGAGAATGTGTTACGTGTATAAATGTTATACCTAATTTTTTTTGAAGATTTTTTAATTCTGTTCTCATTTGAACTCTGAGAAAAGGGTCAAGAGCTGATAAGGGTTCATCTAATAATAATATTGAGGGTTTTGTTATTAAAGATCTAGCTAATGCTATTCTTTGCTGTTGGCCTCCCGATAATTGACTCGGGAATCTATCAACAAAATTTTGCATTTGAACCATTGCTAGAATTTTGTTTGCCTCTTTATATCTCTCTTTTTTATTTATATTCTTAATTTTTAGAGCAAAAGCTACATTATCAATACAGTTTAAATGTGGAAAAAGAGCATAATTTTGAAACATCATTGAAGTTCCCCTTTTTGCAGGGGTAAGATCGTTTATAATAGTATTTCCTAATAAAATATCACCATCAGTTGTTTCTTCATGACCTGCTATCATTCTTAGAGTAGATGTTTTCCCACAACCTGAAGGACCTAATAAACAACAATATGTTCCTGAATGAATTTTCAGATTTATTTTGTTTACTGCTGTAATGTCGTCATATTTTTTTAGCAGTGATATCAATTCTAAATTTTGAGGTATGGTCATAATCTCTCTTAAAAATGATTAAATTTAATACAACTTTAGTATGAAAGTTACAAAATTTAATCATTAAGTTATTTTTTTGTAGTATTTATCCCTTTTTGATTAAAGTATTATCAAAAGCTTAATAATTTTGTTGATGCCATATTTAAATTAAAGGAGAGATTTATGTCAAAGAAAATGTCTAAAAAGATTACTAGAAGAAATATGATAAAATCATCTGTGGCAGCAGTTGGCGCTGTAGCTGGTTCCGGATTAATTACAGGTTTTCCTGCAATCCACGCCTCAGGAACCCCAACTCTAAGATATTTGGGGACTGCTGTTAACATGGGAAATGAGCCTGAAAAGAAACTTTTTGAGGATACAGGTATAAAAGTTAAATATATATCCAAGACTACAGATGATGTTGTTAAAACAATTTTAACTCAACCCAATAGTTTTGATATTGTAGACTCTGAATATTTCAGTATGCCTAAACTTGTTCCATCTGGAAGTTTGCTTGGTATGGATACTAAAAAGATTAAAGAATGGGGAAATGTAGTTACTGCATTTACTGAGGGTAAAGTTGCTGGAAAAACTATAGGAGATCAAGGAACTGCTCCTAAAAAAGTTCTTTATCTAAAAGGTGCAAAGTCAAAAGAATTCTCAAAAGATCCAACACAATATGTCACACTTATCCCAACTGTATATAACGCAGACACTCTTGGAATCAGACCAGATTTAATAAAGAGACCGATAAGTACTTGGGCTGAATTACTTAACCCAGAATTTAAAGGAAAGGCTTCAATATTAAATATTCCTTCAATCGGTATTATGGATGCTGCAATGGTTGTAGAGGCTATGGGTGAATACAAATATCCCGACAAAGGTAATATGACTAAAAAAGAAATTGATCTGACGATGAAAATTTTTACTGAAGCAAAGAAAGCAGGTCAATTTAGAGCTTTTTGGAGCGACTTTAATGAGAGTGTAAATTTAATGGCCTCAGGTGAAGTTGTAATACAATCAATGTGGTCACCTGCTATCACAGCAGTAAGGTCTCAAGGCATACCTTGTGTATATCAACCTTTAAAAGAAGGTTACAGAGCTTGGGCTGCAGGCTTTGCCTTACCATCAACTGCGAAAGGTAGACAAGCTGATATTGCCTACGAATATATTAATTGGTTTTTATCTGGCTGGATGGGAGCTTACCTAAATAGACAAGGTTATTACTCTGCAGTTCTTACAACAGCTGAGAAAAATATGAAGTCTTACGAATGGGACTATTGGATGAAAGGAAAACCTGCATCACAAGATATTTTATCACCAACAGGAAAGAAATTGGCCTCTAAGGGAGAAATTAGAGATGGTGGATCTTATGAAGATAGAATGGGATCTGTGGCTTGTTGGAATGCTACCATGGATGAAAATAAATACATGGTTAGAAAATGGAATGAAATGATTGCTTCCTAAATATACATATAGTTAGGGCAATATTTATATTGCCCTAATTACAATTTCCATATAAAAAAACATTATGAATAATAGAAAAAGTTTTTTTCTTGCTGCTCCATTTTATTTAGTTTTTTTGTGTTTTTTTTTAATTCCACTAATTTTAACTGTTATAGTAAGTTTTTGGGATTATAACGAATATTCTATAATACCTGATTTTATTTTTGAAAATTATGCTTATATTTTTAACAACTGTTTTGATTATTCTAAAGATGTTTGCGTAACTTTTAAAACATACCTATCGACCTTCTATTTTTGTTTTCTGTCCTGGCTATTTACCTTGTTAGCAGGATTTACAATTGCATATTTTTTAGCTTTTCATGTCAAATCATTAGGTTTGCAAATCACATTATTTTTGATTTGTACAATTCCTTTTTGGACTTCAAATGTGATAAGAATGGTCTCTTGGATACCTCTTTTGGGTAGAAATGGCTTGTTTAATTCTTTTTTGTTATCTACTGGTATTATTGACGAACCTCAAGAGTGGTTTTTGTATTCTCACTTTTCTGTAGTTTTAGCATTTATTCATTTATATACATTGTTTATGATAGTTCCAATATTCAACTCAATGTTGAGGATTGATAAATCTATCATCGAGGCTGCATACGATGCAGGTGCAAATGGATTTCAAATATTAATTAATATTATTATACCTCTTTGTAAACCCGGCATTGTTATAGGGTCAATATTTGTCATTACAGTCGTTATGGGAGATTTTATAACTATTGGAATTATGGGTGGTCAACAATTAGCATCTATAGGCAAGATTATTCAAGTTGAAATGAGTTATCTTCAATTACCCGCGGCAGCTGCAAATGCAGTTATTTTACTCATTATCACGATATTTATTATATGGATTATGACAAAATTTATTGATATTAGAAAAGAATTATAAATGATAAATAAAAAGGGAAAATCATTTTATTTTTGTTGGGTTTTTTTTATAACCTTCGTAATTTTTCTTTATGGACCCACTTTTACTATTGTTTTGCTAAGCTTTCAGGGACCTGAAGGAGGTCTAACATTTCCAATGAATGGTTTTTCATTTCACTGGTTTGAAAAACTTTGGGAAGGCGGAGGTTATGTTGACATTGGTTCAGCATTTAGAAGATCCATTCTTTTAGGAATCATACTAATGATACTGACGGTAATTTTATCAGTAAGTGCTGGTATGGCTTTTCGAAAAAAATTTTTTGGTTCAAATTTTTTATTTTTTCTGACAATTTCAAGCTTAATTGTGCCATCTATCATTTTATCTCTTGGAGTCGCTTTAGAGTTCAGATTAATTGATGAAACAATTAAATTTATTGGCAATAAATATAATATTGATTGGATAATTAATGATTTTCAAACAACTTTAAATATGTTTTCTAGTGGATTAGGTGCTCAACTTACCTGGACTTTACCATTTGGACTATTAATTATGTTTGCAATTTTTAATAGATTCGATAAATCATTTGAGGAAGCATCAAGAGACTTAGGTGCTACCCCTTGGCAAACATTTAAATTTATTGTCTTACCAATTATTGCTCCAAGTGTTGTTGGTATAGCTTTATTTGGATTTACATTATCTTATGACGAACTTGCTAGGTCTTCTCAAGTAATGGGGGCTACTAACACTTTGCCTTTAGAGTTAAAAGGTCTAACCACAACTGTAACAACTCCAGTAATTTATGCACTCGGAACATTAACCACTGGAATATCATTTCTAGTGATCTTTATTGCAATTGGTTCTTTTTTTATTATTAAAAGGAAAAAAGTAAAATGAAAACAAAGAAAACAATATGTATTATTAATCCTAACACTTCTTCAGAGATGACTAATGGAATAGCAAAGGTTGCAAAAAAAATTATTTCTTCTAACTTTGATATAACCTCAACAAGTCCTGAATTTGGTCCCGAGAGTATTGAAGGTTATTATGATGAGGTGTTTTGTATACCTGGAATAATTTCTGAAATAAAAAAAAATCCATATTCTGACGCATATATTATAGCTTGTTTTGATGATACTGGCTTAGATGCATGCAGATCTTTTACTGATAAACCTGTTTTGGGCATAGGCGAATGCTCATATCATGCCGCTAATCTTTTGGGAGGAAACTTTTCGGTTATTACAACGTTATCTAGATCTATTCCAGCTTTAAAAGGGAATTTAAAAAAATACGGCATTTATGATAATTGCAATCTAGTTACTTCAGTTGAAATTCCAGTTTTAGACTTAGAAAAAAATCCTAAAATTACTGAAACAAAATTAGATAATAAAATTCATGAAATTTTATCTAATACGAATAGCGAAATAATAGTTTTAGGTTGTGCTGGAATGTCTGATTTTGCAAAAAATATGCAAGATAAATATAAAATACCAGTCATTGAAGGAATTTCAGTCTCGATAAAATTTGCCGAATCTTTTGTAGAATTAGGACTTAAGACATCTAAAAAATTAGGTTATGCTAAACCGAGATCAAAAAAATATTCAGGAATTTTTAAACCATTTCAACCTTAGAAAATTATGTCTGTAAAAATTTTAAATCATCCGCTTATTGATCATCATATGAATAAACTAAGATCAAAAGATACAAACAACTTTGATTTTCGAATTAGTGCCAAAATAGTTTCAAACTTAATGGGATATGAGATTTTTAAAAGTTTGAGTACTGAAAATGTACAAATTAATACTCCTCTTGAAAAATTTAAGGGTAGAGAAGTTAAAAAACCATTTCCATGTTTGGTATCAATTTTAAGAGCAGGTTCCATAATTGTTGACGGATTGCTTGAAGTATTACCGAATTGTTCAGTTGGACATATTGGCATTTATAGAGACCATAAAACTTTATTACCAAAAGACTATTTAACAAAATTACCTAATAATATTCATAAAAAAAAAGTTTTTTTATGTGATCCAATGCTAGCTACTGGGGGCAGTGCAATAAGGGCTATTGAGGTTTTAAATGAAAATAATTGTTACGACATTAGTTTAATTTGTCTATTAGCTTGTGATGAAGGAATAAATTTAACTTTAAAAAAATATCCTAAAACCAATATTTTTGCCGCACAAAAGGATCCTGTATTAAATAAAAAAGGGTATATTTTACCTGGTCTAGGAGATGCTGGAGATAGAATTTATGGTACAGAATAATTTTCTTAAATTTAAAAAATATTTTGTTAATTCTTTAATACTGCATACAATTAAAATGTTTTAATAGTTTTAAAGGTAATTAAATGCCAAACAATCTATCAAATGCACAAGGTGTTTATGCAATTGCAACAACACCCTTTTTAGATAATGGAGAAATTGATTTTAACTCTGTAGATAAATTATCTGATTATTACTTAGAATGTGGTTCAACAGGAATTACAATTTTAGGTGTAATGGGAGAAGCGCCAAAACTTAATTTAGACGAACAAAAAAAACTTGTTAAAAGATATGTTAAAAATCTTCGCGACAAAATACCAATTGTTATAGGCGTAAGTAATCCAGGGCTCGACAACCTAAGAAATATTGCTAATGAAGGAATGCAAATGGGGGCAAATGGAGTAATGGTTGCAGGAATAAATGGTTTAAAAAACGATGAACAAATTGAAAATTACTTTGAACAAGTTGTTCAATATCTAGACAGTATTCCAATATGTTTACAGGATTACCCGCCTACAACAAACGTATATTTTTCTGTATCTACAATAGAAAAAATTTTTTCAAAATATCCACAGTTGGAAATGTTTAAACACGAAGATTGTCCAGGCCATAAGAAATTAACTCGATTGATTAATTCAAGAGAAAATTTAGAAAGAAAAAAATATAGTATATTAGTTGGCAATGGAGGCCTTTATGTACCCCAAGAGCTCTATAGAGGAGCAGATGGTATAATGACAGGATTTGCATTTACTTCAATATTAGTTGAAGTGTTTGACCTTTTCAAAAAAGGTTTAATAGAAGAGTCTGAAAATTTATTTGATTTATACTTACCTTTAATTAGACATGAACAGCAGTTTGGAATTGGTTTAGCAATTAGAAAAGAAGTACTGAGAAAAATGGGCGTCATTTCATTTTCTAAAACAAGGTCTCCAGGCCCAAAACTTGATAAGAATGATTTAGAAGAATTAGAACGTCTATTGTCAAGGTTGAAAAAAAACCTTGAAACGAAGAGTCTTTCTGTACCCAAAGGCATTTGAAGGATTCATTTTGAAAATCTTACTATATAATCCAAACACAACCCAATCAATTACTGATAAATTGTATAATACTGCTAAATTAGTTACCTCATCTGGAACAGAGCTTGTTCCCATGACTGCCAAAAAAGGATTTCCTTATATTTCTAATGAAGCAGAAGCACAAATTTCTGGAACAACTGTTTTAGAAGTTATTGCAAAAGAGCATAGAAATTATAATGCTGCAATAATTGCTGCCTTTGGAGATCCTGGTCTAAAAGCAGCAAGATCACTATTTCATATACCAATTGTAGGTTTAGGTGAGGCAGCCATGTTGAGTGCTTGTTTATTTGGCAAAAAATTTGGTATCATATCATTTACTAATAATATGTCTGCATGGTATGAGGAAAGTGTTGAAACACTTGGTCTTAAAGATAGATATGCAGGATTTAGAGCAATTGATAGTGTTATTTTGTCGATAGACAAAATACAATCAGTCCAGAAAAAAAATTTGACAAAATCAGCAAAAGATGCTGTGGAAATTGATGGTGCGGATGTAATAATTTTTGCTGGAGCACCTCTTTCAGGGTTTAAAAAAAAAGTAGAGGATAAAATCTCAGTTCCAATTATTGATTGTGCTGAAGCCGCTGTTAAGCAAGCTGAGTTAGCTGTTGCAATGACTAATAAATTTTCGAATAAGAAAAATTATAAAACAAAATTACCTCCAAAAAAATCTATTGGTTTAAATAAAACGTTGTCAGATTATATCTCACATGAAATTTAGTTTCAGTCAGCAATGCAAGATAAAGAATTAAATAAAAGAAATTTTTTTGGTTATGGAGATACAAAACTTAAGATTAATTGGCCAGGTAATAAAAAAATAGCTCTATCAATTGTTGTGAATATTGAAGAAGGTGCTGAACTATCTGTCAGTTCAGGTGATAGTATAAACGAATATATCTATGAAAATAATAAAATAAAATTAGAAAATAACTTGCCTGATCTTTGTATGGAATCTCATTTTGAGTATGGCTTACGTTCAGGTTTTTGGAGAATCATTCATTTATTAGATAAATACAAATTGCCAGTCACATTTAGTTGCTGTTCCCAAGCATTAGAAAAATCACCTTGGCTAATAAAAGAAATATTGAATAGAGGGCATGAAATATCTGCACATGGTGTAAAGTGGATTTCACATTTTAATTTAAGTGAAAACGAAGAAAGAAAAATTATAAACAAATGTTATAATGACATATTAAAATTAACTGGTAAACCACCTTTGGGGTGGCATACGAGATCTGCAACTTCAATCAATACAAGAAAACTATTATTGGAACATGGAGGGTTTTTATATGACTCTAATGCATACAATGATGATTTGCCTTACAAAGTAAATTTTAAAAATAAGTCTATTATTGTAATACCTTATGCATTTGATACCAATGATATGAGATATGAGTCTAATGGAGGATTTGTTCAATCAGATGATTTTTTTATTTACTGCAAGGGTGCATTTGACCAGCTTTTATTAGAAACTAGGGATGAAAAATTAAAAATGATGTCAATAGGATTACATCCCCGAATCATTGGCCGTCCAGGTAGAATCAATGGTCTAAAAAAATTGTTGGACTACATAAGTATATCAGAAAAAACCTGGGTTGCAAAAAGAGAGGAAATAGCAAAATTTTGGGCAGGAGTTAAATTGTAAGCACTCGCCTTTAAAATTGCTAAAATAATTTTCAATTGAACTTACAAATTTAGATCATTGGTTTATTGACTCGTGTAAAAAAAAAGATTGAAATAATAATTACTAACTCAAACAATTATACTGGAAATTTTTCTAGTGATTAAAATTTTATAAGGAGATTAAATATGATACTTAGAAAATTTAGACTTTTGTTAGTTAGTTGTTTAATAGGTCTCTGGACTTTTAGTTCACAAGCAGCTGAGTGGACAATGGCATCTGGATATCCGAAAAGCAATTTTCATACACAAAACATAATTAAATTCATTGATGATGTAAAATCAGGTTCATCTGTCAAAATAAATTTAAATCCTAACGATACTCTTATCAAACTTGATGCAATTAAGACATCTTTGCAAAGAGGACAGATACCAATTGGAGAAATAAGATTTGGTATTTATGGAAATGAAGATCCAATGTACATTCTTGCAGGTTTACCATTTATTGCTCCAGACTATGCTAGTGCATGGTTGTTAAAGGAAGTAAAACATGCGTACCTTCAAGAGAAATTTAATAAGAAAGGACTACGAATTCTTTACACTTCCCCTTGGCCTGGACAAGGTTTTTATACTAAATTTCCTGTAAATAAAGTTTCAGATTTTAATGGAAAAAAACTTCGCATTTATTCTACAGCTACTCAACAAATGGGATCTATGCTAGGTTTTAATGCAACGATTTTACCATTTGCTGAAATACCTCAAGCTTTTTCTACGGGCTTAATAGAAGCATTGTTTACAAGTCCACAAACTGGTATTGATATACAAGCATGGGATAATACAAAACATTTTACTTATGCCGGAGCTATCTTTAGTAAAAATGCAGTTATCGTAACAAATAAAGCTTTTAACGCTTTATCGAAAGCAGATCAAAGTCATGTTTTGGCTGCTGCAGATAGAGCAGAGCTTAGAGGTTGGGAAATGAGTGCTGCAACAACTCGAAAACAGATTGGAATACTAGAGAAAAATGGTATGAAATCAAAAAACGCTCCTGATGAAGTGATCTCAAAGATGAAAGAAATTGGTCAAGCCATGATGAAAGATTGGAGAAAAAAGGCAAGCCCTGAGGCTAATGCTGTTTTAGATCGTTATCTTTCTATGAGATAAAATTTAAGAGATAACCATGAGAAAAATATTAGATAAAATATACCTTTTAAGTGGTTATCTCTCAGCTATTTTTTTAGCACTTATAGCTTTAACAATTATTGCTCAAATATTAGGTAGATTTGTCAATATTACTATAGACTCAACCGAGACTGCCGGTTTTAGTCTGGCTGCCCTAACATTTTTTGGTTTAGCATATACTTTTAGAGGTGGTGAACATATAAGAGTAACTTTATTAACTCGGTTGTTAGAAAAAAAAGCTAAAAAATATCAAGAATTATTTGCTTTAACATTTTGTATTTTATTTACAGGATATCTAACATATTGGTCATGGGATTTCGTTTATTTTTCTTTTATTTTTGATGATATAAGCCCTGGTTTATTAGCTATACCTTTTTGGATACCACGTTTATCAATGTCATTAGGTGTTACGATATTTTTAATTGCACTTATCGACGACTTTATATTTGTTTTGAATGATCAAGAGGCTTCTTATGATAAGAACGCTTCCCCAATTTTTAAAGATGAGAAATAAGGATTAATTTTAGATGGCAACGGGATTATCAATAGGTTTATTTTTTCTTCTACTTTTTTTACTTTCTTTAGGTATTTGGGTTGCGCCTGCTTTGATTGCAATAGGCTATGTATTACTAGAGTTCTTTACACCAGCGCCAGTAGGTTCATTATTAGCCAGCACAATTTGGGACGCGAGTTGGAATTGGGCTCTGACAGCTTTGCCTTTATTTATTTGGATGGGAGAAATTTTGTTTAGGACAAGATTATCTTCAGATATGTTTAAAGGACTTTCCCCGATGCTTTCCAGATTACCTGGAGGTTTATTGCATGTAAATGTCGTTGGTTGTGGTATTATGGCAGCCGTTGCCGGTTCAAGTGCAGTTACTTGTGCAACCATTGGGCGAATGAGTATACCAGAATTAACTAAAAGAAAGTATGATGAAACGTTGAGCATAGGTTCCTTGGCCGGTTCAGGTACTTTGGGTCTCTTGATACCACCATCAATAATGTTAATTGTTTATGGAGTATTAGCCCAACAGTCAATTTCACGTCTTTTTATAGCAGGAGTATTACCGGGAATAATGATAATTTTGATTTTTATGTCATATATTTCCTTAAGATCTATTTTAAATCCCTCATTAGCTCCAAAAGAAAAAAAACGTTATAGTTTTTATGAAAAAATTGTAGCTGGTAAACACTTATTTCCTGTCATAGGTCTCATTTTTTGTGTTTTAGGTTCTATTTATGGAGGTTATGCTACACCTACAGAAGCAGCTACAATTGGTGTTTGTGGAGCTTTGTTATTAGCTTGGGCTACTAAAACTTTAAGTTGGCAAAGCTTTAAAGAAAGTTTAATGGGTGCAGTAAAAACCTCATGTATGATTAATTTTATCATAGTTGGAGCAGCATTTTTGTCGGTTGCAATGGGGTATACAGGTATACCAAAGCAGTTGGGACAAATTGTTAATCAATACGAGTTGTCGCAAATTTCATTGTTAATTATTTTAACTATCTTATATATATTTCTAGGTTGTTTCTTAGAGGGAACTTCTATGATGGTTCTCACAGCTTCAGTTGTCCTTCCTATGGTTCAAACTGCTGGAATAGATTTAATTTGGTTTGGTATTTATACCGTTATTGTAGTAGAGATGGCTCAAATTACACCTCCTGTTGGTTTTAATTTATTTGTTCTACAAGGTATGACAGGAAGAGATATACTTAAAATTACTAAGGCAGCTATGCCATTTTTCTTCTTAATGATGTTAGGAATTGTTATTTTAGTGATATTTCCTGAAATCGTAACAGCGCCAGTCCAATTTATGATTCAAAGATGACTTGCATTAAGTTATTATGAATAGAGAATTTTAAGAGGCAAACGAATGAGATTAGCTATTGATATAGGTGGAACTTTTACAGATTTAGTTTTAGAAAAAAATAAAACTTTATACACAAAAAAAGTCCTTACATCTGTTGAAAAACCAGAAATAGCAGTTCTTGAAGGTGTTTTAGAGTTATTGCATGAGAATAATGTTGAACCTAGTCAAATTGATATGATTATCCATGGTACAACCTTAGCGACAAATGCTGTTATAGAAAGAAAGGGTGCTCACAGTTGTTTTATTACAACCTCAGGTTTTAGAGATGTATTAGATATTGGATATGAAAGTAGGTTCGATCAATATGATTTGTTGTTAGAGAAGACTTTGTCAATTGTACCAAGAAAGTATAGGTATGTTGTGGAAGAGAGAACTGATGTTGATGGAAAAATTTTAAAACCTCTAAATATTAAAAACTTAGACCCCATATTTAATAAAATTAGTAAAGAAAAATTTGAAAGTATTGGTATTGGATTTTTGCATTCATACGCAAATCCAAAAAATGAAATTGTTTTAAGAGAGTTATTAAGTAAAAAGTTTCCTGATATAAAAATAAGTATTTCTTCCGAAGTTTGTCCTGAGATAAGAGAATATGAAAGATTTACAACGACAGTTATAAATAGTTACATTAAACCATTAATTTCACGATATCTTGATAATCTTAAAAAAAGTTTAGTTAATAAGGGCTTTAATTGTTCATTTTTGCTTATGACCTCGGGAGGTAGTTTGACTAATGTTGAAAATGCTACAGATCACCCCATAAGATTAGTTGAGTCTGGACCAGCTGGTGGTGTAATTTTAGCAACATCAATAGCCAAAGAGTTAGATTTAAAACAAGTAATATCATTTGATATGGGAGGAACAACGGCTAAAATAACTCTTATTGAGAATAAGTCTCCTAACAAAGCAAGAGAGTTTGAGGTTGATAGAAAATCTAGGTTTAAAAAAGGTAGTGGTCTTCCAATTAGGATACCAGTGATTGAGATGGTTGAAATTGGAGCTGGAGGTGGATCGATAGCAAGAGTTAATAAATTAGATCAAATTACAATTGGTCCAGATAGTGCTGGAGCAGATCCTGGACCTGCATGCTATGGTCTAGGTGGACAGGAACCAACAATAACAGATGCAGACTTAATGATAGGAAAAATAAATCCAGATAATTTTGCTTCTGGAAAAATTAAATTGTTTCGTAAAAAAAGTGAGTTGGCAATAAGGGAGAAAATTTCAAAACCATTAAAACTTAATCTTGAAATGTCAGCATTGGGCATAACAGAAATGGTAGATGAAACAATGGCAAATGCTGCTAGAGTTCATGCAGTTGAGCAAGGTCAAGATACGGAAAATAAAACCTTAATAGCTTTTGGTGGGGCAGCTCCCTTGCATGTTTCAAGAATTGCAGAGAAGTTAAAAGTAAGAAAAATCATAATACCAACTAACGCAAGTGTTGGTTCAGCAGTAGGTTTTTTATTAGCTCCCGTTGGTTATGAAGTTATTAAAAGCATGAGGTTTTTTCTTCGTGATTTTAAACCAAAAATAGTAAATGACTTATTAAGTAAAATGAATAGTGAAGCTGAAAAGGTTATAAATATAAAAAATACTTCTAAAAATTTTAACTTAGAAAGATTTGTCTATATGCGTTACTTTGGTCAAGGTCATGAAATTAAGGTTAAAATAGATAATAGAAACTTTAATTTAAAAGACACAAATTATCTTAAAAAGAACTTTGAAATTGAATATAAAAAATTGTATGGCAGAATACTACCTCATGCTGAGATTGAAGTATTAACTTGGGCAGTTTCACTAATAAATAAAATTAAAAAAGAAAAGAAAATAAAGCCAATTAAATCTAAAATTTATAAAGGTAAATCACAAATTACTAAAATCATAAATGTGAAAAAATCAAAATTTATTAATACGAAGACATATACTAGAAAAGACTTATTGCCTGGAAATATAATTAAAGGTGCATGCGTTTTAGTTGAGGATCAAACAACTATAATTGTTAGTGATAATTTTCAGACAAAAGTTTTATCCAATAATTATTTGGAAATTGAAATGATTAAAGGAAAATAAAATGAGTAAAATCAATGAAATTACTAATCAATTAATGTGGAATAGACTTCTTTCTGTAGTAGAAGAACAGGGACAGACCCTTGTAAGAACTGCATTTAGCCCAATTGTAAGAGAATGTGGAGATATTTCTGCTGGCATATTTGATTTAAAAGGAAGAATGATGGCACAAGCAGTTACTGGGACTCCAGGACATGTTAATTCTATGGCAGAGTCAGTAAAACATTTTATGCGTTTTTTTACGATTCAGCATATGAATGAAGGAGATATATATATTACAAATGATCCGTGGATGGGAACTGGTCATTTAAATGACTTTGTATTAACCACTCCATGTTTTAAGAATAATAAAATTGTTGGTTTGTTTTCGTGTACTTCACACCTTACTGATATAGGAGGTATAGGTACTGGTCCAGATGCAACTGATGTTCATATGGAAGGAATTTATATTCCTATGTTAAAATTAGCTGACAAAGGTAAAATGAATAAAACTCTTTTATCTATGATCAGACAAAATACTAGGCAGCCTGTTGAGACAGAAGGTGATGTTTATTCCTTAGCAGCATGTAACGACGTAGGATGTTTACGTCTTAATGACATGATGAAAGAATTTGAAATTAGTGACTTGAATCAACTTTCAAATTTTATTTATACAAAGTCTGTGAATGCAGTTAAAAAAGAAATTAAAAAAATACCTAATGGTGTTTATAAAAATTCTATGAAAGTAGATGGTTTTGAAAAACCTGTTACGTTGAATGCAACTTTAACAGTTAAAGAAGATAAAATTTTTATGGATTATAATGGAACCTCTCAAAAGTCTCTTTATGGAATAAACGTTCCATTATCTTATACAAGAGCATATACAGGGTTTGGATTAAGTTGTCTTATTTCACCAGAAGTACCTAATAATGCTGGTTCATTGTCACCTTACGATATTAATGCTCCTGAAGGTACAATATTAAATGCCAAATATCCAGCAAGTGTATGCGCAAGGCATATAATCGGTCAGATGCTACCTGACGTTGTTTTTGGTTGTCTTGAAAAAGCTATTCCAGATTTAGTACCCGCTGAAGGTGCCTCTTGTTTGTGGAATTTAACTTTTAGAGGTCAACAAAAAGATAATAAAAGTATATTTGCTATCACTGCAGTAACAAATGGTGGTACAGGTGCACGTCCAAGCAAAGATGGTTTGTCGGCAACAGCTTATCCTTCAGGAGTAAAAGGTACTCCAGTAGAAATTAATGAAGCAGTTGCACCATTATTATTTTTAAAGAAAGAATTCAAAACTGGTAGTGGGGGTAAAGGTAAATTTAGAGGAGGAGATGGTCAAATAATTGAAATTAAATCCTCTCTTGGAAAAGATATGGAGATATTAGCCGCGTATGACCGAATTAAATTTCCTCCAAGAGGAAGAAAAGGTGGAGAAAACGGTAAACCAGGTTTAATTAAAATTAAAAATGGACGAAAATTAAATGGAAAGGGTACTCAACCTATAAAAGGTGATGAGATATTAGTAGTCGAAACTCCCGGTGGTGGAGGATATGGATTATTTAAAAAAAGAAGCAAAGATTTATTAAATCAAGATAAAGAAAATCAATTAATTTAATTAGAGTCTTTTAAGAAAATTGTACAAATCATATAAAGTTTTTCTTTCTGAGTTTTCTAAAAACGTTATATTCCCAGGTGGCATTGCGTATGACATAACTGCTTGGGAATAAATACTATCAATATTTTGAACAATATCTTTAATATTTTCTAAATTAATCTGCTTAGGAGAGTGTTTCATATTTTCCCAAAGAGGCTCTTTTGCATGACACATTGAACATTTTGAAATAATAATTTCTTCAGAAGCTACAACTAATGTTTTGGGAATTTTCTGAATAATTAATTCTGCGTTCTTTTTTGAACTTGATAAGTTGGGTTTACCAATATCACTTAGATAGACCGAAAATAAAACTATCATAGTTATTGGTATCCAAATAAGATAAGGTGGTTTTTTACCAGAGTGTTTGATATTAAAAAATTGTCTAATTAAAGCACCCACAATTATAATCAATGAGATTATAATCCAAGAATATTCAGTTGCATAAATTGTGGGATAGTGATTACTTATCATAATAAAAATTACTGGTAGAGTTAAATAATTATTGTGTAGCGATCTTTGTTTTGCTGTAATCCCATGTATAGCATCAGGTTTTTTGTTTTCAAGTAGACTTTTAACCACTTTTTTTTGCCCAGGGATAATGATCATTAAAACATTAGCTACCATTATTGTTCCCAGCATTGAACCAATTTGCATGTATGCCCCTCGATATGAAAAAACTTGAAAGTATAGCCAGCTAAAAATCGTAAAAATAAATAAAATAAAAATTGCTAGAACATTATTATTTTTATTAACAGTTTTTTTACATATAAAATTATACAATACCCATCCTAAAATTATACCAATCAAAGAAATAGATATTGCTTCAAATTTTGTAAGGTCAAACTTTTCGATTTCAATCATATAAAGGTCAGCACTAAGGTAATAAACAAGAATTAATAGTAAAAAACCAGATATCCATGTTCCATAAGCTTCCCATTTAAACCAAGTTAATTGTGAAGGCATTTTTTCAGGAGCAACAAGGTATTTTATTATTTGATAAAATCCTCCACCATGAACTTGCCATGCTTCACCATGAGCTTGTTTAGGCATATCTTTTTTGTTTTGAAGACTTAAATCTAACGCAATAAAATAAAAGCTTGAGCCTATCCAGGCTATTCCTGCTATCACATGAAGCCATCGTACTAAAAATTCAATCCATTCAAAAAATATATAGAACAATTTAGCTGCCTCTATAGGTACTATAACCAAATGGAGATAATAACAATGGGATATGATAATGACTATCTTCGTCAATGGAAAATTGTATGGCTATATTTTCATAAAAATTATAATCTGGAGTTACTAAATTATTTTTTAAAAAATATTCCTTTACATGGAATACAATTTCGTATTTCCCTTTCACAAAATTTTCACTTGAAATAAGAGGGTTATCTAAACGACCATCTTTGTTTGTAAAACATTCTGAAATTTTTTTTTTGCAATTTTTATCAATTGAATATAATTCAATTAAAATTTTATAGGCTGGTTTACCTATGCTAGTATCAAGAACATGTGTAGTTAATCCTGCCATTATGATACTTTATATCATATAAAAAATAGTAAAGAAATGACAAATAAGATTATAAATTTTGAAAATAAAAGTTTTACAGAAAAAGAATTCATTACTTTGTTTGACTCAATTTATGAACATTCTTCATGGGTTATTATAAATATCATTAAAAATAAAAGCTCTATACCTGAAAAATTAGAGGATTTGAAATTAAAAATGAAAGAGCAAGTAGAAAAAAGTTCAGATGAGTCAAAATTAAAATTATTACGGTCACATCCAGAGCTTGGAATAAAAAAAAATAAACTTTCAAGTCTTACAAAATCATCTCAAAAAGAACAAAAGTCTGCAGGTTTAGATCAATGCTCAGAAGAAGAGTACAAAAACATTAAATTATTAAATAAAAAGTATAGAGAAAAATTTGATTTCCCTTTCATAATCGCTGTTAAAGGTTTGACAAGAGTTGATGTTATAAATGCTATGAACACTAGAATAAATAATAATTATCAAGAAGAGTTTTTAACAGCATTAAAAGAGGTTCACAAAATAGCAAAAATTAGATTTGATACTTTAATTATTTAATTTTTTTATTTATTACAGGTAGATTAAAAACAGATATTTTTGGTAAATCTTTTTTCCATTTTTTAATTTCTACGAGAGTAGAATGAGCGGATGGTCCTTGGCTTAGAGATGAACAACCAATATCATCTGTCAGTACATTTGGATTTCCATGTATACAAAAATTCTCATTTTTATGAGGATTATACCATGCTCCTACAGGAAGATAAACAATGCCTTTCATTACTTCATCAGAAATCTTGATTCCTGCAAGACAAGCCCCTCTATCATTAAAAACTTCAACAATATCTCTATTCTTTAAATTACGTTGTTTAGCATCTAATGGGTTTATCTTGAGCATTTCTCTTTGTTTTACTTTCATTTTTTGGCTATGTTTCCCATTATCAAGTTGACTATGTAAACGATTTTCGGGTTGTCCAGAAATAAGGTGTAAAGGATATTTTTTTGCTATTTTTGCCCCCAACCATTCTTTTGGTTCTAACCATGAAGGGTGACCAGGGCAGTCTTTATAATTAAAACTATCAATTACTTTTGAAAAAATTTCTATTTTTTTTGACGGTGTAGATAGTGGAGAACTTTCTGGATTTTTTATATAATCCTCTAATAAAATTTGATCATGTGTTGGTTGTAAAACCTCAAAAAAGCTTCCTTCCCAAAACTCTCTAAAACTAGGAAGATAAAAATTATTTTTTTTGGCTAAATTTCTTGCTTCTATCCATAGAAATTCTAACCACTGCATTTCAGTTCTATTTTCTGTAAACTTTTTATTAAAACCTAATTTTTTAGAAATTAACGAAAATATTTCAAAATCATTTTTAGACTCTCCAATTGGGTTAATGGCTCTATGCATGGGTGATACAGTTTGTTCCCAATGTCTAAATCCAATATCATTTCTTTCTAAATTAGTAGAGGTAGGAAAGATGAGATCAGAATAACGAGCGAGGCTATTCCACCAAATTTCATTAGTTACTATGGTATCTGGTTTAAAACTAGCTTTAGTCAGTTTTGATAAGTCCATTTGATGATGAAAAGGGTTTCCACCTGCCCAGTAAACTAACTTTATATTAGGATATTTATAATCTGAACCATTAAAAGTAAATTTTTTACCTGGGTTTAAAAGCATATCTGAGTATCTTGCAACAGGGATAAAATCTGAAACATTATTTTTAAATTGATTTAAAGCTGGCCATTTAAAATTTTTAACAGGATTACCAATTCCATTTTCGGCACTATACCCTAAACCAAAACCCCCTCCAGGTAATCCAATTTGTCCCAACATTGCAGCAAGTACAACAACCATCCAATGAGGTTGTTCACCATATTGTTGTCTTTGAAGAGACCAAGAACCAGTTAATAAAGTTCTCTTATTATTAATAGAACTTACAATTTTATAAAAAGTTTTTTCTTCAATTCCTGTGATTTTTTTTGCCCATTTTGGATTTTTTTTAACCCCATCTTTATTTCCTAGTAAATAATCTTTAAAAATATCATAACCACTACAATATTTTTTTAAGAATGCATTATCACAAAGATTTTCCCTTACTAAAATGTAAGCTAAAGCTAACATAAAGGCAGTGTCTGTGCCTGGTCTGATTTTAATCCAATCTGCTTTGACTAATTTATCAGCCTCCATATTGGTTGGACTAATATTAAAAAATTTAACCTTATTTTTTTTACATTTTTCTAGGTATAATCTAGTTGTATGAAAACCAACTCCACCTGAAGTAACTTGAGAGTTTTTTAGAGGGAGACTTCCGAACATAAGAATTACCTCTGTATTCCTAGCTATACTCTCCCAATCAGTGTGTTCATCTAGAAATTTTCTATAAGACATACCAACTATATGTGGAATTATTGTTTCGCTTGCCGCGTATGAGTAAGTTGTTACAGATTTAACATACCCTCCATAA
This sequence comes from SAR116 cluster bacterium AG-426-I14, assembly GCA_003210055.1. Lineage (GTDB taxonomy): Bacteria > Pseudomonadota > Alphaproteobacteria > Puniceispirillales > Marisalimonadaceae > AG-426-I14. The sequence continues at coordinate 576 of QCNS01000004.1, read as the reverse complement.
CAATTAAAAAATCTGTGCAATTGACTCTGTGCATGATGAAATCTTCCTGAGGATGCCCATCCGTATGAACCAGCAAATATAGATTTGTTAGAAAAATTAGTTTTTACTCTCTCTAACTCATAAGAAACAATTTCTATTGCTTCTTCCCAAGATATTTCCAGAAACTCATCATTTCCTCTTTTTTTTCTTTTTCTATCTAGAGCAAATTTTTCATTTTGTTTAAATTCTTTCAAATAATCTTTATACCAACCTAATCTGACATGAGGCTTTCTAATTCTTAAATCATCATCAATTGCATCAATCATACCTTCAGAAATTAATGAAGGATCTAAATCTTTTTCATAAGGTTCTAAAGCTATTAATTTGCCATTTTTAACTTTCGCATAATAACTTCCCCAATGTGAGCTAGTAGTTTTTTTCAACATAATTTTATCAACTTAATTTAATGAGTGGTTCTAAGAATTTAGCCAAATGCATTGCTTTATTATTTGCCTCATCTTTTATTTGAGCTCTACAAGAAGTTCCATCTGCAATTACTATTGGGTTATCATGCTTAAGAATTGTGGGAATCAATTT
>QCNS01000003.1 GCA_003210055.1 SAR116 cluster bacterium AG-426-I14 | reverse complement strand
TTCTACATGAGAAATCAAAATGATAATTCTAAAGGTGGTAACTTATGTACTTACGAATTTGTTAATAAACCTATTTTTTATGGTAAATCAACAGTAGATGATCAATATGTTAAAATCGTTGAAGAAATTGAATATAAGCCTAACAGATTGGTTTTATTTTTAAACTCACTTCACTCTCTTCATGGCGTAACAGATAAATCGATATCACCTCATTTTAGAAAATATATGAACATTATAGGTGAATTCAAATTTGAACTATTTGATTTTAAACCCTATTTAAAATGATATAATATCAAATTAAATACGCTTTAAGTTATCAGCTAATTGATTCTTAGCTTTAGCACTTCCTAAAGCTTGAAAATTATATTGTGAATTAAAGTTTTTATTTACTTTAACATCACTCAGGTACTTGCCTTGTAAAGGTATTTTAAATTCACTTTCAAGTATTTTTTCTAAAGCACAAACAATTATAATATTTCTACCTAAATGCCTTTTAGCATGTTCAATTATTTTATAAAAAAAAGAATTGTTGTCTCTTGGTTTAATCTGCTCGTAAACATTGTTATAGTATTCTTTATTTATTAATAACTCGCCACCATCTCTATTAGCAAATGACATTTTTTTAATTTTATAATTGTTAGAAGATGCTATATCACCAAATACAATGGGATGAAATGAATAAAACCCATGATTTATCCAATCAATAAAAGGAAGTATGTGTAACATTATACCTCCAGGTGAGCAAAAGTTATGCATATTTTTAAATAAAGAATATTGGTTAAATACATGCTCTCCAGTTCCATTATTAATCACTAAATCGTATGTTTTTTTATAATTATATTTATCCTTTATCACTTCATTGAGATCATAACTTAAACTACCGTAAGCCCCATTTACATCAATCGACAAATATTTTTTATAACCAAGACTTAATATAAAATCTTTAGTAGTAAGTTTTTCAAGATTTGTTAGTTTTATCTTGAATTCTTCTAATTTAGTTTTTGTTATTTCATTTAATGTAAAGCCTCTTTGAAGAATTTTATCAATCAATTCAGGTCCAAAGTTTAGAGTTTGTGAACCCATATCTATAACACCACTTTTTTTGTTTTCTAATGATATAGAAACTTCTGTTACATTAATTGCTGCCAAAGGGTTGAAAGTCATCAAGAAACCTTGAAAAAATACTGAAAAAAATTATTTCTAGGATGCATCATTAAATTCTATAAAAGTTTTTATCTTAGGATGCTGTTTGGCAAAACTCTTAAATAAGGCTATCCATTCATTTTTGCTTTTAATTGTAAGATGAACATTTTCACCGTTTTTAAATGTTTTTTCAGCAGGTCTTGTTGCTGCGACAACAAATATAAACTTATTTGATAATTTATATAGTTCTTGGACAAATTTATTTATATCTTCCGGAGGAATATGTTCTATTACATCAGTACAAATTATACCATCTGCTTTTTTTGGAGGATATTTATTATATTTTTTTACTGCTGGATCATAAAGATAAACATCATTAATTTTCCAAAAATCTTGTACATTTTCGTATATAATTTCATCAGCTGATATTTTATTAATATAACCCATTGCTTTACCACAACCAAAATCAATTAGAGAAGTACTTTGTGTTGATTTAATTATATTATTTATATGAAATACCCACCTCATTAATGAAGATCCTACAAAAGTATCTTCACCAGAAGTTTTCTCTGTTCCATTTTCATGAAAATCTACATATTCTTCAATTGTTGAATAATATCTCTCACTAAAATCTTTATACATTTTTTAATCCTATCAATCTTTACGAAGTTTGATTTTTAAATTGCAATTTTTATTCCAAATATTTAGTTAATTAATTAAATAATCTACTTGCAATTTTAGTCGTTATCATTCCAAGCGGTAATGAGATTATCTAAATATTCCCCTGTTGATTTTAAACTTGTAACAACACTTTCCATAGCACCAAATTGAGTTTTATATCTTGTAGTGAGTATTTTTACTTTGTCATCAATTGATAATAATTCATCATTCAAATCATTTAACTTTGTATCTGCATTTGATTGAGATTTCGTCAAAATTCCGGAGGAAGTTAAACTGTTAGTTAAAAAAGTTTCTAATTGATGAACCATACTTCTTCCATAAAAAATATTAGCACTATTCACTGTTTGAGATGGCGTAATTTTTATACCAGCTGAATTTGATGCAGTTCCTGAAGAAATAAAATATGATGTGCCATCTGACTCTGTTTTTGCTGTCATTGTAATTCCTTCTAGACTTGCGGTAGAACCATCAGAAGAATATGCATAAGAACCAGGTGTTGGGTTTGAAGAACCGATAGATGTTTCAACTTTCAAGTATGATGAGTCGGAGGAAAATAATGAATTAAAAATTGCATCAAATACTGTTGAGTCAGAATCTAATTGAGAGTTAAATATTGTTTCATTAACAGATAATTTTCCATCAGTACTTGTTCTTACACCTAATTCTGATAAATATAACTTATCATTACCATAACCAACTATTCCATCTGTAATAATTTTGTTTATCCCATCTTTGATGCTAGATACAGCAACATTTCCTTTTAAAACACCAGCTTCTTGAGTATTAGAACCTACTCTTGTAAAATCGTTAAGGATTTCTCTTGTTGAGTTGATTGTTGTTAAAAAATCCTTCAATACTGTTAACGCTGAGCTCTTATCCAAAGAAGAACTAATTCTAAAAGCCGAAGAAGTGGTTTTAGTAATATCTAAAGTATAACCATCAAATATGTCACTTATGCTGTTAGTTGTTCTATACAATGTAGCTCCATCAACTGACAAGGTTGCATTTGTTGCCGCAGCAGTTTGATGTGTTGCATTATCAGATGTAGTATCAAAAGTTGCTAAGCCTGCGTCCCCTGATGCTTCAGAAACCGTCATTCTAATAGCATTACTTTGACCTGTATCAGACCTTACCAAAAGAGAGTAAGTTCCATCTCCTTTATTTACTACACTTGCACTTACTCCTGAAACCTGACTTAATGAATTTGCAATTGAGCTCAAAGTTGCACCTGAAGAAATGGTGACTGTAGAAGAAGTTTTGGCAGTATTGGGACCAAATGTAGCTGCAGCATGACCTATTGTAACAGCCCCAGAACCGACTGTAGAGCCTGGTGTTATACTTGTAACATTTTTGAAAACTTTACTACCTGTTGCTGTATTCCCACCAGCAGCACCAGTGATAGTTTCTGTCATTGAATTTCCAGCCATATCCGTACCAACTACGGTAAATACAGTACTTGACTGATTGCCACCACCAGCTGTAGCAATTGTAATTGTTCCTCCTAAAGAAGAGTGAGATGTAGGAGTTCCAAGAGAAGTGCTAGCTGTAACAGAACTATTTGAGAACAATGAATCTACATCTGTTGAAGAAGAGGTAATCCAAGTTCCAAAATCTATCGTTATTGTTCCTGAACCACTTGTAGAAGTAGGTAGTGAGAAGCCAGTAAATTCTAAAGTTTGTGATGTAGCCAATGCAGAAATATTTATGTCTGAAGTAAAGGCTTTTGCAATGCTTGGAGAAGTGACACTTAAAGTTGTATTAGTATCTGCACTTGATGTAACTAATTTTGTTTTATCTTTAAATGTTAATACGTTAGTTTTTAAGGCATCTAATTCTGAAGCGACCTCTCCCAAAGCCGAAATTTGTGAAGTTTGTTTGTCAATTTTATCATTTAATAACTTTTTTTTTGGTTCCGTTTCTGCTTTAACCAAACTATCTACAAGTTGAGTAATATTTAATCCTGAACCCTTACTATTTAAAGCGCTTAGATAATCAACGGCCATATAAATTCCTTTATGATCCTTTAAGATAAACGACAATATACCTGCAATTTTTATGCCTCTTACAATTATCGTTACATTTTTTTTATCAAATGTTATTATTTTTAGTAATGAAACAAAATGTAATCAAAATTGTTAAAATTAATTTTGCTCTTGTACTAACTGCTATGGTAGTTGGTCTAATAACTTCTTTGGTTACACAAATTTTTGCTTTGACAGCAAAATCAATTTTCTTATTGATACAAGATAGTCAAAATATTGATTTTTTACAATTTTCATTTTTTAGTTTTAGTGGAAGTTTTTTACCTTTGATTGCATGTATCTCAGCAGGAATACTTGTAGGATTATTGATAAAAAGTCAAAAAATTGATAGGTGGCATGGACCTGCTGATACTATCTATGCTGCACATCAACAGGCAGGCACACTGGATGTAAAAAGAGGATTTACTTCAACCTTAGCTGCTTTTTTTTCAATAAGCGGTGGTGCTTCGGTGGGTATTTACGGCCCATTAGTCCATTTTGGAGGTACATTAGGTGCTTTTTTAAGAAGAAGAAAATTTATTCCTACAATACCACATGATATTATTATTGGTGCAGGTGTTGCCGCGGCTATTTCTGCAGGGTTTAGCTCTCCTATTGCAGGAATTGTTTTCGCACATGAAGTGGTTTTGAGACATTTTTCTATGAGGGCTTTAACGGCTATTTCACTATCATCCGTTACTGCAAGTTTTACAGCTCATGAAATGGCTCTTGTAACACCCGCATTAAGATTTGATGAGATTGTATTTGACTTAATAACCGCTTTACCAGGTCTTTTAATAACTGGATTAATAGCTTCATTAATTGCTTTTTTATTTATGAAATCATTACTTTTTTCTACGAAGTTATCGAATTCAAGTAATATTAATTTTCATTTCAGACCTCTAATTCCTGCAGTACTATGTGGTTTTGCAGGAATATTTTTGCCAGAGTCTATTGGGTTAGGAACTGAAACAATAGTCAATGTAATCACCTCTGAAAATACAATTATATTTTTATTGATGGTTTTAATTTTTAAACTCATTTTATCTTCATTATGTATAGGTTTTGGTTTGTTTGGCGGAGTATTTTCCCCTGCACTTCTTTTAGGCGCATGTACTGGAGCATTGATATTTAATATTCCTTTTATAGGTATTGCTAATGATATTGGACCAATTTTGGCAGTCTCAGGTATGGCTGCTGTAAGTAGTTCAGTAATTGGTGGTCCGATAACTGCAATTATTTTAGTTTTTGAACTTACAGGTTCCTATGAATACGCTATAGCCTCCATTTTTCCTATAGCCATATGTAACTTGATTACATATTTAATATTTGGTTCTAGTTTTTTTGACGCGCAGTTAAAGGCAAGAAAAATACCAATGGGACATGGAAGAGAGCATATATTAATGAGCCAAACAATTATAGAAAAATATGCTGATAAAAATTACCTTAAACTTGACAAAAAAATAAAAACTGATGATGCAATAAAAAAATTTAAGAAATATGGTCTGACCGAAGGATACTTCTTAGATAAAAATGGAAACTATTTAGGAAAATTAAGATTAATAGATATCATAGATAAAAAAGATAAAATTTCTTTTAATTATAACGAAAAAAATCATATTAAACTATTACCAACCGATAACCTTATTAACACTATGAAAAAATTGGGTAAATTTATTGGTGAAAGTGTTCCAATAATTGACAAAAACAATAAATTCATTGGGGTTATTTCTGAAAACGATGTTTTAAACGCCTATAGTAATATTTCCGAAACTATCAGAAATATAGAAAAAAACTAATATTCCTAAACCTTTATTGTTTATGTCGTTAAGTATTTTAGGAAATACATCAAGGAGGCAAATATGAACTATCATGTAATGATGAAAGAATATAAAGATTCAGATATTTTATCCAAAGTTGAAGGATCATCAAAACATGAGTTTATAGAAATAGTTTTAGAAGAACTACATTATAATCTTAAAGTACTTGTTGAAGCAATTTCTACTGAAAAGAAAGCATCTAAAATTAAGTCTAAAAAAACTTCTAAAATTATTTTTGCTAGTAAACAAAAAACGTCAAAAATTAAATCTAAAAGTTTTTCTAAAATTATAACTTCTCTTATGATCCTAATGAGTAGTTTAGATTTTAAAAAAGGTAAAGAAATAGCTGTTAATCTAAATAATTTATATGATTATTGTAGAACACAGACTTTAGACAGTTACAAAAACCAAACTATTGATGGTTTAAATAGCTCAATTGGAGTAATTGATGACATATTATCTGCATGGAAACAAATAAAATAGTTTTATACTTGAAAAAAATTAGAGTATTTACTAATTCTAATTTATATTGTTTTATTATATAATGATATTTAATTAAGATAAGTTTGAAATTAGGTATTTTAAAATGTCAGATTTCTGCCCTGAATGGATTTTTGGAATTGCATGCGCTGTCACTGCCAGAGACTTTCTTAGCTCTGAAAATTCTATAAATTCTATCTCAAGAAAATTTTCAAAAGGATTTTCAGAACGATTTAAAGAAATTAAATTTGAAGAAATTACTGAATGTGCTGAGTCTATTTTACAGTTTTTAAACGATATAAATGCTGGAGATGAAGCTGTGGATTATCTAAATAACTATATTTACTATAGAATAGGATTTAAAAGTAATGGCGCAGAAAGAAAACTTTCTGGTATGTTCTCATCAGCTTTAGATGGTCAGAAAACAAAAGATTATGATACAGAAAAATCAACAAAAGTATTTAGAGCTACAATATTTGGTATAAGAAATAACACTATTGCTAAAACTCCTGCGGGCTGGAGTATCGGTGAAGTGGAAGATTTAGATTGGTTGGGTGAGTTAATAGAACAACCTGTCGATATTTTAGATAGTTTTTAATTTATTTAAGAAAATTGAATAAATTTAAATCAGAAATTTTTACAAATGCTTGCTGACTTGCTTGAAGGCCAGTTAATTGGGACTTTAAATTCGTGACTAATTTAGCTAAATCTGCATCCTCTAATTCACTTAAATCTTTTTGAATATTTAAATTTCTCTCATTTAAATTTTCAAACTGTCTCTTAAGTAGATTTAACCTTGCACCAACTTTACCTCTAAAATTTGCAATATGAACCTGAGCATTGCTAATATTATCGAGTTGTGAAGTTGTCATTTGATGATTGTCATATAAAGTCTGTGTTTTTCCAATAACATTTCCACTAGCATCTAGAGCATTAAAGGTCATAAAAGATGTTGGTACTTCTTGTGCTGTTTTAATATCAGGTATCTCTAAATTTTTTATTTCAATAATGCCTTCTTGACTACTATCTAGTTTAATTGTACTTGAGTCTGTAGATGATTGGCTAGCAGTTAGACCGATATTTGCATTGTTTATAGCTTTAATTATATCAGCTGGATCATCTCCAGTTAATTCAACAGAAATATTTGCTGTTCCAGCATGGCCTGTTAAATCAAAAGACCAAGTTCCATAATTTCTGTTTGTAAGTTTAAATTCTGCATGTGTAGATGCCCTTGTAGCTTGGACTGATTGAGATGCTGTTCTTATAGAATGAGACATATTCTCAAGCATTGTAAACATAGATATTGCATCTCCTGCAGGTGTCTTAACATTTTCGAATAAAGCTGCACCATCAACTGTTGTTTCAACCATCATAGTCTCGGATACAGATAAAGAGGAAACACCACTATCCCCTTTATATTCAATTGCACCAGATATATTCTTCTCAAAAGGTTTTATTTTTGTTTTGTAACCACTAAATAGAAAGGAACCATTAGAATCTTGTTGGTTTGCAATAGCAAGAACTTCAGATTTCATTTCATCTATTTCAATTGCGATTGCCTCTCTATCACTTCTACCTAATACATCACTTGATGCTTGGATTAAAAGCTCGTTGGCTCTAATCATAATTGTAGATAAATTTTGTAAGTTTGTATCAACTAAGCTAAGCCTATCTTCAGAAGAGTTTACATTTTTTAAAAACTGATCTAATTGATGTTTTACTGTTTTATAACCTGATAAATCAACTGAACCAACAGGATCATCTGAAGCAACTAAAATATTCTTTCCACTAGAGATTTTATCTTGCAGTTTTTGAATCTCAGAATTTAAATTTGAAAACTGTCTTAATTGCTGTTCATTAAATAATTTTGTACTTACTTTCATTTATTTCTCTGTTTTTAGACTACTCTAATAAGAGATTCAAATAGTTCTCTGGCAGTCTGCAAAATTCGTGCCGATGCTTGATATGCTTGTTGGAATTCGAGAAGGTGCGCAGCTTCATCATCAAGACTTACCCCTGAGAATTCACTTTGAGCAGATTCAGCAGCCTCTTTATTACTTTCTGCAGCTTTCAAAGAGAGATCATTAGCCTGAACATTAGACCCAACTTTTGCAAGAGTATTAGAGAAAATTTCCTGAAAATTTCCTTTATCTTTATCTGATAATTTCTCTAATTGAAGGTCGAGCATATTTATTAAATTTCGATTATCGCCTGAACCTGCTTTATTATTTGTTATAGAAAAAGCATCAGAAGTAGTCGCTTCTTCTGAAAATTGAAACCTAGAACCAACTGCTTCAAAAACTCTATTCTTATCAAGAACCCTTGTCGCAATACTATGACCAAATTTTTTATCAAAGATTTCAACTTTATTTTTATTATTTGCATCAACCTTTATCTCATATTCTGGCTCATTAATAATTCCATTATCATTTATAAAGTCAAACTCGGCATTTATCTTCTTAGCACCATCTGTCATTACAATAGCTATTAATTCTTCTGATGGCAGGTTAGACAAGGTAATTTTTTCAGAAACTATATTAGAAATAGAACCACTAGGTATTTTTACTTGAATTGGATTACCACTTAATGAAGTTATATCAATATCTCCACTATTTGATACTATTCTGGTTTTTTGAGTTTTTATACCATATACATTTTCAACATTTGGAGAGGTATCTAATGAAAAGTTTGATTTTCCTACTTGATGAGAAATAGAAAAACGTCCTGTTGTCATTGTACCTATTTCAATATTTCCACTTGAATTACTTGAAGGTGTAATTGTTGTAATTGACTTGAAAACTTTCTTACCATTAACTGTATTTCTAATTCCTCCAGTTATGACCTCAGTAAGGTCATTTCCAAACATATCTTTACCAACCACTGTGAATTTGTTTGAACTTTCATCTGCTGCACATGTAATTGATACAACTGACCCATTGACTGTTGAAGAAGTTGCTTTTGTACCGATTGTAATGTCTCCTGCTGAGGCAGCAGAAGATGTAATTGATATAATTTCTTTATAATCAATTGTGCCTGTTGCAGTAGCTCCACTTAATCCGTTTATAACATCTGTTTTATAAACACCATTAAGATCATAGCCAGCAACTGTAAAAGTTTTACCTGTCTCATTACCTGCAAATATAATTTGTACTTTACCACGAATATCAGTTGAGTTTTTTAAAGCACCATCTAATAATAATTCCCCTGATGGAGCTGATTTTATTGTAAATAAACTATCAGGATCTTGTGATGTTAAAACTCCACTTAATTGAACTGCAGTACCTGAAGATACACTTCCACTTAAATACAAACTATCAGTATCAGTAGTCCCAGATGCATTTTCTGTCCATGAAAGTGTTATATCTGAAGGTGGAGTTAGAGATAAATTTGGCATTACACAGTATTCAACGTCAATTAAACCTGTACCAACAGTTCCACCAGGTGTTACACTTGTAACTGACTTAAATATTTTGGCTCCAAGAATCGACTGGCCACCAGGTTGACCTGCAATCGTTTCTGATAAAGCTCCTCCATCTTCACCTATCCCAACCACAGTAAATGTTGTACTAGATTGGTTTCCGCCAGAAGCAGTTCCAATTTTAACTTTCCCCCCTAGAGAACTATGTATTGATGGAGTGCCTAAAGAAGTGTTAGCTGAAACTACCTTTGATTTAAATAAATTTATATCTTTTGCTAGATTAAAAAATACTGGTTGACTTAAATGTCCTACTTCAATGTTACCTGAACCAGATGTAGAGTCTGGTGTAACGCTGGTAACTGTTTTAAAAACTTTGGTACCAGTAGAAGTCAAACCATCCCCTGCACCCTTAATGACTTCTGTTAGAGCATTTCCAAACATGTCTTTACCCACTACTGTAAAATTTACTCCACTTCTATCTCCAGAAGACGCAGTTGTTATTGTAATTTTACCACCTAATTCATCTGTACTTGGTGTGCCTAAAGCAGATGCGGCAGTAATGGCTATACTTGAGAGCACAGAACTTGTACTTGTATCTTTTAAAAACTTAACTGCAAAATCATCATTAGAGTCAGCTCTATCAATATTTATTTGGAAGGGGATGTCTGTAGCCATAGGTTTTAATGCCAATTGGCCTTTTAAAATTGTTGTACCTTCAGACACGCCAAATTGTGAAGCTATTGATAAATTTGATGTATTTTGAATTAACTCAAACTGATCTCCTTCAACCGTACCTTCCGCAGTTACATAAAGTTTATAAGCAGGAGCCGTCCCAATTTCTATATTACCAGATGTACTAGAGGTTGGTGTAACTGAGGTAATAGTTTTAAAAACTTTAGAACCAACAGCAGTTTGACCAGCTGTTGGTCCAAAAAAAGCTTCAGAAATAGAATTACCATCTAAATCAGTCCCAGCAATAGTAAATTTATTTTTACTTTCATCTCCTACTGCCTTTATTGAGATTTTTGTACCTGCAAAAGTTTCTGTAGCACTTGTTCCATTTAAAGTTAGAGCATTACCAGCTGAACCCGATTGGGCTAGAGCAATACCATCAATATCTAAAACTGATGTTTCTTCGAATCTTGCCTTTACTCTATTTTTCTCAGGACCTTCTACCAAAGGTTCACCTGTTTGCATTATTATTTTATAAGTTTGACCCTCAAATTTTACATCTAATTTTGAACCTTCTAGAGGAAGATTACTAATCACTTTTCCAGTTAATTGAGATATAGGTGCCTCTTCTCTAATTTTTTTAATTAATTCAGAAGATATCTCTGACGAACTATCAGCATCTAATGCATTCGCATTAATTGTTGCTGCCCAATTACCATCGCCAGGGACTGTTCCAATTCTTATATCTCCGGATGTATTATTAGCAACTGATATGGAACTTACTTTATGAAAAACTTTTGTTCCTGTAGATACCTTTCCATTTGTTCCAGAAATCGTTTCTGTTAAGGTATTTCCGTCGGCGTCTTCGCCTGTAATTGTAAAGGAGTTTGTTCTTTCATCCTGATAGCTTTCTATTCTAATATTTGCTCCCAAATAAGAGGCTGTAGATAAAATCTCAGTCATTGTGATTGAGCCAGAGGAGTAAGTGGCTTTTTTAACTAAAGATTCATTATTATCAATTTCATGACGTCCAGTGGTACCTATCTTGACATTTCCATTTGCAGTAGCGGTTGTTTCAAATGATGTGACTGTCTTAAAAACTTGTGAACCAATAGCTACACCATTATTTACACCCTGGATTTTATCAAAAACAGTATTTCCATCTTTATCTGTTCCTGAAATAAAAAATGAATTTGAAGACTCATTTGCTGCACATGTTATCGTAACAACAGAATTTAAATTGCTAGCATTTCTTAAAGCACCAGTAAATGATTTTCCTGAAGCGGCACCGCCTGGATCAGCACTTGAAAATAAACTATCGTCATCTGTAGCTTCAACTTGATAAGCATTTAATGGAACACTTAAACCATACTTTGATATACCAGCTTGTGCTCTTTTTCCATTTGGACCTGAAACATTATCATCAAGGTTTTTCATAGACATTGGCTTTACTGTAATCTTTTCTCCAGATGAACTATATTTTATATCATAAAAGCCATTAAGAGAGTTATCTTGGTTAGAACCATTTATTTCCCCACTATCAATTTGAGTTGAAAAAGCAGAACTTGATGTGAATTTTAAATTCCCTTTAATAAAGGCACTTTTTTCATTAGTATCGGAAATATCTATAAGATGTTTTTCAGATATTATTTCATATTTATCATTAAGATTAAAAACACTAAAGTCTGAGGGAGCCACAATATTTGTCATTTCAATATCATAGCCATCACTTGAATTCAAAATCAATCTATCAAAATCTGATGTATTCACTGCTGTTATACCTGTTTGAGAAGTAAATTGATTAATTTGTCTAGCTAAGCCAGATAAATCATCAGCATCAACTGTAGAAGAAATTGTTACCTCATCAGTGTTACTTCCTTTCAAATTAAAACTGAAAGTTCCACTTGTGTTTGCAGATAAAGGGCCTAAAAGGACTTTTGTTGTAGCATCTACTTTAACTCCTGTTCCTGATAAGTCTGTATTTAATTTTTTTGCAATATAATAAGCAGACGCATTTATAGGTATCGCGCTAGTAATACTTTGATCATGTTCATTCTTGACAGTTAAATTATACCCTGAGGCTTTAATACCAATCTTTAAGTTCCCCAAGCCATTACCACTTGAACTAATTGAGGAAATCGATTTAAATATCTTGGTCCCGGTTACACTAGTTGCATTACCGCCTGTTATAGATTCAGTTTGATATTGACCATCTTGATCATAACCCTTAACAGTATAAGTTATACCTGAATCATCTGCTACATTAGTAATAGTTACGAAACCATCTAAGTCTTTGGAGTTTGATAAATTTCCGTCTAGTGACAATGTCCCAGATAAAGAAACAGCACTCTTATTTGTAAATAATCCATCGTCATCAGTTGATTGTTTATCATAACTTATGCTCGAACCAAAATCACTTACATGATCTCCTGAAGTGGTTATTCTTGATAAACTAATTCCCCTATAATTTTTATTGAGGTAGTCATTTCTATATTCTGCATCTTTAGAAAAACCATTTTCTTGTTTGATCATCGAAGCTATTTCAGATGAACTTAAGGCTGTGCCTGAAACATGTCGTCCATCTTTTGTAAAAATTTGTAATTTACTTGCTTTGCTATTTTCAGAACTTATTTGCGAAATAGAAGCATTAAAAGTATTTCCATTAGATAAAATCGTAGCAGATGTAATTGAAGAATCTGATGAAGAAATAGTCAAAGTACCATCGCCTCCTGCAGCAAACAAACCATAATTTCTAAAATCATGTTGACTTAATCCATCAAGTGATAATCCAGAATTTAAAATCTCGGCTAATTCTTTGACTGATTTTATACCATCACCTGGATCTGTTGTTGCTGAAGTGACAGTAATAGAGTTACCATCGGATAAGTTTATTGTAATGTTTGAAAAACCCTTTATTTGATTATCATATAGACCAAAGCTTGCAGAGGATTGATTTAATATTGAAGATAATTCCAACTGTTTTGTATTTGGAGGTATTATTGAAAAAGCCCCTCCTCTTAAAAAACTTGATGATAGAAGAGGATTAGAGGAAGAAGAAAATACTTTTTCTAGACTTGGAATTATGTTTTGATTATTTAAATCTTCTTTACCAATTATATTTAAAAGCGCATTACCAGTATTACTTAAATTTGAAGAAATTAAAATTTTAGACGCAGCTGCAATCGATTTAGGATCTTTTAACAAAAATGAAAATGCTGCTGCATTTGTCTTTGTTGGGCTAAGAGTAAATTTATCACCGTCTGATGGTGTTCCAATTATTTTTACTCCAAAACCCTCAAAATCAAGTTTATCAGCATTATATAATTTTATTCCTGCTGAACTGGAAACTTCCCAACTGTTTGACGCAGCAATATATTTAAATACCTTATTTTCTTGCTTAACTTTGTTTGCATCACCAATCAAAAGCTCTACATCAAAATTAGAATTGTTATTAATTCCTTTTTTTGACCCTAAAGAATTTACAGTAAACATTGTAGATCCTTTTTTTCCATTTAAATCAATTCCATTCATTTGAATTTCATTGAAATCTCTGGATACTCTCAATGCCAAGTTACTTATTTCTGACTGAACTTCTCCTAACAAATCATAAAAATTTTTAATTCCAACTAAAAGACCACTTGACAAATCATTAATTACTGAATTTTTTCCCTCTCTGGAGACGTTAAAAGTTAATCTATTTTCTTGGATGGAATGTGAAATTATTGAATTTGTAGTTTTTTCTAAAAGTATATTTCCATTGCCAGAAGTACCTGACCTTATCTTGGCTTCTCCACTCTCTCCATAATCTACAGTAAAGTTAATTTGCTTTGATAACTCTAATAGTAACTTATCTCTAGCATCTAAAATGTCGGGAGAAGCATTTTTAGATCCTCCACTCATAATTAATTTGTTTACTTGTGCCAATTGAGTTAAATATCCATTTGCCTCTTTTAAAAATTTTGTAGCTTCTCTATCAGCTGTATTTTTAAAATTACTTATTTGATTATCATAATTGTTAAATGAATTTGCTAAGGCTTTTCCACTCTCTATTGCTACTGTTCTAGCAGACAGTTCGTCGGGTCTTGATGCAACATCTTGAAGTGAGTTAAAAAATCTACCTATAAATGTACCCAAATCACTATCGCTTGGTAGAAGCATGTTTTCAAGTTTATTTAGATCATCTACAAACTTATCTAATTTTTCAAATTCTGAGTTTGTATTTCTCTCATTAGCCGCCAAGAAACTATCAAAAGACCTTCGTATTTGATTTACTCTTACTCCCAAACCTGATTGGTCAGGAACGTTAGTAACGCCTCCTTGAACACTTGGAACTTCCTCTAAGTCAGCCGCTCTTTTATTATAACCATCTGTGTTTACATTGGCTATATTCTGTCCAGTAACAGAAAGAGCTTGTCTATAGGCTTGAACACCTGATTTTCCAATTTCAAATAAACTTGCCATCTATTTCTTTCTGTTTGCTCCAACATTATTCTTAAATTGTTCGAAAAGTGCTTCAGCAATTCCAAAATTTGATTTATCAGACAATACTTTAGAAAACTCTTTATCAATCATACTATTAAAAGTGTCTTCGGCCTGAGAATCAAAAAGACCTTCAGCAATTTTGCTTTTTCTGGCTTGTTTCAAAAGTTCATTAACAAAAATTGACTCAAATTGATTTGATACACCTCTCAACTCTTCAAGTTTATCTTTAGAGCTCTTAAACTTTATATTTCCACTTAATGCTTTTTCGATTGAGAATTTAACTTTTGATAAAGAATTATTTTCCATGATTTTTCCTAAATAATAATCATTTGTGCTCTTAAAGCTCCAGCTTCTCTTAATGCTTCCAATATAGCCACTAAATCTGCACTATTTGTCCCTATAGCATTAATAGCATCGACGATGTCTGATAATGTTGTGCCCGCATCAAATACAAAAGCAGATACATTTTCTGCCCCGGCCGTTAATTCAGAATCTTCATTTGTAACAGCTTCTGTTTGGTTCGTTACAGTTGTGTTTGCATTTTGAGTAGTTGTTGTTGTACCAGGGGTTGTAGTTGAAGATTCTTGAACTTTAACAGTTAAACTGCCATGACTAACTGCAGCAGGAGTTACTCTGACATCACCTCCAATTACTACTGTTCCTGTCCTTGCATTTACCACAACTTTTGCTTTGGGTGAAGCAGGTTTTACATCAACATTTTCAAGAATACTCATAAAAGAAACTTTTTCTGCAGAATCTTTTGGAGCCTTTACACTTATTGAAGTTCCATCAAGTGCTTTGGCAACACCTGGACCAAATAACTTATTCAATTCTTCTACAATATTATTAGCAGTTGTAAAATCACCTTGGTGCAAATTCATTACAAAATTAGAAGAATTAATAAATGGAGTTTCTACCATTTTTTCCACGGTTGCTCCATTAGCAATTGATCCAACTGTTGGAATGTTTACAGAAAGAGAAGAACCATCTTTACCCTCTACTCCAAAACCTCCTACAGCTAAATTACCTTGTGCGATCGCATAAACCTGACCATCAGCTCCTTTCAAGGGTGTCATCAAAAGTGTACCACCCCTCAAACTTTTTGCCTTACCCATTGAAGAAACTGTTACATTTATAGTTTGACCTACTTTTGTAAATGGTTTCAGTTCCGAAGTAATCATAACGGCTGCAGCATTTTTTGCAGTTAGATCAGCTGTAGTCACTTTTAAACCAAATTGTGAAACAGTTGAAGCCATGCTTTGCAAAGTTAAATTTGAAGCAGAATCTCCTGTGCCATCCAAGCCAACTACAAGGCCATATCCTAAAAGTTGATTTGATCTTATACCAGCAAAACTTACTAAGTCTTTTAATCTATCTGCTTTAGCTTGACTTACAATTGAGGCTAAAACGATAAATAATGAAACAATAAAGAAAAATATTTTATCACTCTTCATTTTCAGCTCCTTAAAAAGGCGATAATGCTCTAAATAATCTACTAGCCCAACCTGGTTTAGATTCATCTGCCAGAGAACCTGAGCCAACATATTCTATTTGAGCTTCAGCTATTAAGTTTGATGATACTGTATTTGCAGCACTTATATCTTGAGGTCTAACAATGCCAGATAATCTTATGTATTCAGAGCCCTCAGTTAACCTCAATTTTTTCTGACCTTTGATTTCTAAATTACCATTTGGATAAACTTTAACTACAGTTGCAGAAATAAAACCCGTTAATGAGTTTGATTGAGATGCAGAACCAGACCCTTTGAAAGTATTTGTCTTTGATAAATTTCCTCCTAGTCCAGCAAAATTTCTAAGAATACCAGTTGGTCCAACCTCTGCGCCAATAGCATCTTCTTTACTTGTTTGACTTGAGACTGATTTTGTGGATGAAAAAGTCTCACTTAACTGAACAGTTAAAATATCTCCAATTTTGTGAGCTCTTTTATCAGCAGAGAATAATCCCGGAGAACTAGTACTATAAATACCTCCACTTGCAGGCTTAGTTTTATTCATTTCGACAAAAGAAGGTTTAAGAGGGACAAACTCTGCATTAATTGTCTCTTCTACATACGATGAACAATTAGATAGAAATAAAACACTTAATATTATTAGAATATTTTTCATTTAATTTAAATCCTATAAATTCTGATTTACAAACCTGAGCATATCGTCAGAACCAGAGATTGCCTTTGAGTTAACCTCATATGCTCTTTGTGTTTCAATCATTTCAACTAATTCTTGAACAACATTTACATTAGAACTTTCTAATGCTCCTTGCACCAATTTACCAAACCCATTAGTAAAGGGATTTTCAACAATAGGAGGTCCACTAGCAGGTGTTTCAATTAATAGATTTTGACCTATTGGTTGTAATCCAGTTGGATTAGCGAAATCAGCTAGTTGTAATTGACCAACTTCTTCAGCATCTACCTGACCTGGGATTTGCACTGAGACAATACCATCAGATGACACATTAATAGAAGTCACGCCCTCAGGTATTTCAATTTCTGGTTGAACTACAAAACCAGATGGATTTGTCAAAAGACCTTCTGCATTCTTTCCAAAAACACCTGCTCTTGTATAACCAATTCTTCCATCAGGAACAAGAATTTGAAAAAAACCTGATCCATCAATAGCTAAATCTAATGCATTGTCTGTAGTGACTATATTTCCTTGAGAAAATAGCTTATCTGTATTTATTACTTTAACACCAGTTCCAACGTTAAAACCTGATAAAGTTTTTGTTTCTCCAGTTGTCTGCGCTCCAGAAGTTTTTAAAACTTGATATAAAAGTGTTTCAAAATTTGCTCTATCTCTTTTGAAACCAGTTGTATTAACGTTAGCAAGATTATTAGAAATTACTTGCATTCTGCTATTTTGAGCATTTAGACCTGTTTTTGCGACATGCATTGCATTTGACATAAATTAAACTCCTAAATTAATTACTTAAAAGTTTGCAATAGATATGCCAAAAGCTATTTATGAGTGAACTTAATTTGGCATTCTCATAAGGCTTGCCGTAGCTTCATCTAGTTCTTTGGCTGTTTTTATAAACTTAACATTTACTTCAAAAGCTCTTGATTGTTCAATACTTGCGACTAGTTCATCAACTGATTTTACGTTTGAACCCTCTAAAAAACCTGATACAAGAGTAGAAATCTGGTCTGGTTCAGGAATTCCTCCTTCTTCAGTTCTTATAAATCCATCCAAAGATTTGACAAGTTTAACGTTCTCACCACCCTGAGTCGTAGCTATTTGTCCCACAACAACCTGCTGACCAGGTTCTGCATTAAGTGGTTCAATTGTTATTATCCCGTCAGCAGAAAAGGTAATATCTTTAAATGGAGGAATCTCTATTGGTTCTAAATCTACAGAGTAAATTTGAGCACCTGTATTATCTCTTAAAAGACCATCCGGACCAACTTTTAAATCACCTCTTCTTGACAATGCTACTGGTCCCTGCTCAGGTTTTACTATAAAATAACCTGTTCCATCAATTGCTAAATCTAACTTTCTATCAGTTGGATTCATTGGGCCTTGACTAGAATCAAAAGAACCAACGTCACTTAAGGCAAAAACTCTTGGGTCAATCCCTTTTTGTCTATCCATATATAAAGATCCAAAATTAGCATGAATATCCTTTTTAAAACCTACTGAGTTAGTGTTAGACAAATTTTGAGCCAATACAGATTGATTATTTTTTAGTATCTGCATGCTATTTAATGCAGTAAATATACTTTTATCCATAATAAATTTTCCTAACTAATCTATGCTCTAATTTGAATTATTGCTTGGGTTAATGTTGTATTTGTTTCAATAGTTTTGGCATTAGCCTGAAAGTTTCTTTGAGCCGTAATTAAGTTAACAAGCTCTTCAGTAATATCAACATTAGATCTCTCTAGTGAACCTGATAAAATAGTTCCATATCCATCTGCACCAGCCTCACCAACATTCGCAACACCAGAAACTGAAGTTTCCACATATGTTGCATTACCAATCTGCTTTAAACCATTTTGGTTGTTAAAGTTCACAGTTACAAGTCTACCAAGAGCAATATTTAATCCGTTAGTATAGTTAGCACTTACAAGACCGTTAGATGCAATATCAAGACCATCAAGTTTACCAACTGTTTGACCGTCCTGTGTAACAGATTTTACATTAAAGTCAGACGCAAACTGAGTAGAACCATTAAAATTTAAATCAAGATTGATTGATAATGCTGATTGATCCAAAGCTGCATTAGCTGCAAAGTCGCCTTTGTAGCCAACTTTTTGTATAGGACTTTGCAAATTACCTTGAGTATCAAAAGTTAATTCTCCTGGTCTTAAGAACACTTTTGCAAAAGTACCATTTGTCGTTGGTGTCCAAGCACTATCTGGTGCCAAAGTAGTAGTAGTTCCTGCGTCATTTACGTATAATGATTGGCCAGTGGCAGATTTTGCCGTAGCGTTTGCCATATTTACGTATGAAGGTGTTGAACCCGTCTGTAATTCCAGGTTGTCTAATCCCAGCCTAGAACTTCCAGATACAAATATCTTACTAGTTGCACCAGTTGTTCCGGTAGTGAACGTAAAAGAATTAGAAGTAGTATTAAACACAACTTTTACACCGTTTACTGTATTTCCAGAACTATCTTCCATTTGATTTATTCTTTCTTCTAAAGCTGTTGCTAATTGTGTTCCATTATAAACTCCTTCTGGTACTTTAATCGCAGCTGTTATGTCATTTACGTTCACAACGAAAATGGTTTCTTCTGCAGCCGTTGATAAGAAAAAGTCTTCTGACAAATCTTCATTTGATGTTTTTCCGTTTATACTTGCAGCGGTGGATTGAAGGCCTTTTCCTGCAGTATCTGT
The DNA here is from genome assembly GCA_003210055.1 of SAR116 cluster bacterium AG-426-I14. Lineage (GTDB taxonomy): Bacteria > Pseudomonadota > Alphaproteobacteria > Puniceispirillales > Marisalimonadaceae > AG-426-I14. Next base: position 88,644 of record QCNS01000003.1, on the reverse strand, counting down.
TGTTGTAACGGAAACCGCTGCTGTAGCATTAACTCCCATAAGAGCGTTGGTACCACCTGTACCAGCAGTTGCAGCGGTTGCAACACCATCGACTATAGCTAAACGTCCAATTTCAATGTTTGAAGATGACTGTCCCGCATCGCCAACTCCAACAGCTGAATTTGCCGGAATGCTCTCACCAGTACTACCACTTGAGATACTAAACTTTCTAGTTAAGTTGTTATATGAAACATCAACCCCATATGCTCTTTGAGTGTCAGCAGCTATCTGGTCACCTTTAAATACAACAGACTCAGCTTTTAAGACTGCCCCTCCACCAATATTTGCAGTAGCTTTATTAGCCAAGGTTTTTAAACCAATAGCATTTGCACCTGTTCCCTCACCTGGTGCATAAGCTGAAAATGAAAACATTTTACTTGATGTAGATGTACCTATTTTAGAAGGGACACCTTGCAACGTAAAGTTTTGCCCAGATGAATCATAGGTAATTTTTAAAGCTGGATCATTTTCATCTACCCAATCATCCGTAATTGTAATTTCCTGATAAATTTTAGCGTTGTCAGCATGAGCTTGGGCTGTTGTACCACCAGCTCCTCTTGTTAGACCAGTAAAAGTTGTTGCTGTTTTACCGGTGTATGCCATTATTTCAGTACCTACTCTTATAAAACCACTATCTTCAAATCCAGTAGTTGAATCAACTGTTACACTAGTTACTGAGTTATTTATGCCAGACCCATCATTTACTGCGGTTGCTCTTGTCTCTAAACCCATTGTTTCAACGCTCTCAACTAAACTAACTTCTGAAAGCAATGTTACAGCTGCACCATCACTACCGGTAGCGGCTGTAGTACTATTTGCACCTCTGGTTAAACCTGTAAAAGTAACCTCAATTGAGTCATTATTAGGAAATGGTCTTGTAGTACTACTTGCTGTCCATCCAGTATATGTTACATGTTCACTTCCTATCAACAAAGTACCTGTTTGAGGAAAAGGGCCATTTTGAAAACCATCAACCTTTATAGAAGAACTTGTTGCAGTTATAGCACCATCAAGAACGGCAGTTGGCGCTGTAAATGTACTTGTATTATCTTGAGCTTTTACTCCAATAGTGAATGTAGTTGCTGTCTTTGCAGTATAAGTCATATGCTCATTACCAACTTTTATTGTTCCTGTGTCAGGGAATCCTGCAGTTGAACCAACTGTCAAAGTTCCGCCTGCTGCAGGAGCGCTGCCCGTAACTGCAGCGGCAGCATAAGTATTTCTTAATTTATCTGTAAAACCACTAAAAATATCTTCTGAGAATGAAGCTAGTTTAACTGTTGCATCATCCAATGCAGCAGCTGCACCAGCAGAATTAGTATTTCTAGTAATTCCAGTAAATGTAGTAGATGTTTTTCCAGCGTAAGTCATTTCTTCAGTACCTATTAACAAAGTACCTGAGGTTGGAAAACCTGCAGTGGTATCTACTGTTATTGTTGTAACTGAATTATTTATTGCTCCATTTAAAAGAGTATTTGCCTGTTTTGCATCTTTGTTTAAATAAGCATGTTTGTTAAGTTCTTTTAGAACTATTCTATTACTGCCAAAATGTTCTGTTTGATTGTCAAAAATACCTGTTCCACCTTCAAAATAAGCATCTACATCTTTTGAGGAAGTGTGAAGTACTTTGATTTTTGTATCCGTAATATTTATGGCAGCAGTTGAATCTGACTTTAGATTTAAAAATTTATTTCCATTCGCATCTGTACCTGCGCTCGATACAGAAAATTTTGCACCATTATATTTTAAGTTATTTACAGTTGATGTAGATGTATCAAACTCCCCAGCTATATAAACTTCAGTAGGAAAAGTTGTTGAGCTAATAGTTGAATCTGGGTCATTGACATATACTTTTAAAGTACCACTTGCATCTTGAACCATTGTGTTACCACTAACGGCTTTTACATCTAGAGCTTTTTCAAAAACCTTTAATGTTGGCGCAGAATTATAGTAACTGTGAAGTAAAAATTTAGTTTCATCAGTAATTGCGTTTTCATCTGTTAAGTCAGTTGCCGGTTGTTTATATTTAAAGCTTAAAACTTCAGTTTCTTTAATTGCAGCAGATAACTTACTTCCTGTAGCTCTTGCAAACAAAGATGAACTCACGCCATAAGTTGATGCATTGTTTGTGGCTCCATCTGCAGAGACAGCTGCTCTATTTAATGCGTCATTAATTCTTAGCTGTGCATGCGATAAAAATTGTTCTCTTTCAAAGTTTGGAGATGCTACGTTTTCAATACCACTGGTTGATGAAAACAAATCTTCCGTAATAAAACTATCTTGCATCAGATCAACTTTAATTGCAGTCAATGTTTGAAGCTCATCGTTATTATCAAGTTGGTTAAATTGAATTGAAAAACTTCCATCAGTTACAGGATCAATTGATAACTTTGAATCATCTCCTAAACCTGCATTAATGGCTCTTTTAACTTCTTTAGCTAAATTTGCCGCTGTGTAAGTACCTGGTCTTATATCAATACTTTTAAAAGCCGCACTACCAGTAGTATCGTCAACTCTTACTGTTAAAAAGTCTTTACCCCAATAAGTGGATTTATTCAAAGTTGAGTTCGCCTCATAAGTAGTATTGTACTGAAGTGGATCTGTAACAATTGTTATTGTTGGTGCAGTTGTTGTAAAAGCAGCATCCTCTAAAACTTTATTTGTTATTGTGGCTGCTTTAGAAGTAGTTTTATTAGCTAAATCATCCAAGTAAAATAGTGGCTGTGTCTGAGCTACTGAAATAATTTGAGGCTTTTCGTCCATCGGAATAATTTGACCAAATCTATCAACTACCAAAGTTTGTCCAGTAGGTGAAATTGCCTCTGTCAAGGAAGGTTGAACTTCTCTTCCATCAACAATAAATTTTGTCTGATATTTATGAGTAACATTATCTCCTGATGCAGCTTGTGTTTTAATAAAATAAGCTGTAGCAATTACTGGATTACCTAAGTTATCAAAAATGGTAACAGATGTTGATGAATTATAAGTCTCTGGTTTTGTTGGATCAAAGTCGTCTGCATTAGCAAATACTGTTGATGAAGCTGGAAGGTTAACTGATAACGCAAGATTCTTTGTGGCTTTTGCCTCACCGGCTTCTAATTCTAATTTTAATGGTTTAGAATCAGTTATTTCACCACCTTGAACAGAACCATCATTAGACACTGGCAGTGCTAAAACATACTGACCAGCAGAGTCAACAACAAATCTATCGTTATTAACTGAAAATGAACCGTTTCTTGTATAAACTGTCTGGTTTGTTGTTAGAGAGGGTCTTAAAGCAAAAAATCCTTGACCTGAAATAGCTAAATCTAGAGCGTTTAATGAAGATGTGACGTTACCTTGGGTAAATTGTTGTTTAATACCTTTCAAAATTGTACCTGAACCAATTGATGAAGAAGCATTTTGTAATGGTGAAGTCGCAAAAATATCACCAAATTCAGCTTTACTTCTCTTGTACCCCGTAGTAGCAACGTTAGCTATATTGTTTGAGGTAGCTGAAATATCAGCCTGAGAACCATTTAAACCAGTTAAAGCAGTATAAAACGACATTTTATTATTCTCCTAAAATTAATTTTTAAATCTAACAACTTTTGAAGCGTCAACGGAACCGTAATCCTCAACTTCTAGCATAAATCCATCATTTGACTTTGATGTACCTGAAACTTGGGCAAAAACCTGAGTTGATAACTCATTTCCATCTCCATCGTTTCCAGTGAATGCCCTCACAAGAACCTGTTCTTTATTTTTAATCATTTTTTCTGGAAGATCTTTCCACTCAAACCCAATTAGACCAGCTAATTGAGAACCAAGCGTTTCCTCATGAAGAACTTCACCCTCTAAACTTTCAAACACAATTTGTAGGTTAGAAGCTGTTTTAGGTAAATCGACCACACCACTTATTATTCCTTCACTATTAGGTCTTGCATATTTTCCAGGTACCAAAACTGAGTGTCCCATTAGCTGTGTAGCTGATGCAATTCTTAGTTCAGATAATTGTTCACTTACATTCTTCATGGTTTCACCCATTTGTGTAATACCTGTAACTGTACTAAATTGTGCCATTTGAGCTATAAAATCAGCGTTATCTACTGGAGCAAATGGGTCTTGGTTTTGTAACTGAACAGTCATCAACTTTAAAAAATCTTCTTGGCCTAACTGATCTTTTAAAGCCTTTGGTGCAAATTTATCTTTTGAGGAACTTACTCCCAATTGATTTAAAATTTTATTTAGTGACTGATTTGATGATATATCTGACATAATTTACCTTTTATTTTCCTATTCTTAGAGTTTTCATTGTTAGAGCCTTTAACGTTGTAATAACCTCTACATTATTTTGATACTGTCTAGATGCTTCCATCATGTCTACCATCTCCTCTTCAACATTTACTGGAGCTTTATAGATATAACCATTCTCGTCAGCTAATGGATGTGATGGCATATAAGTTTTAATTGGGTCTCTTTTAAGTTCTACGACCTTTGACACGTCAACTGTTGCCAATCCGTTTTTCTTAACATTATCACTATATTCAGTTTTAAATTCTGGTTTTAATGGTTTATAAGTTGTGTTTGGATCACTTGTTGCAGAGCCGGCATTCGCTAGATTAGATGCTACAGTATTCAATCTTACCATTTGAGCAGCCATAGCTCTTCCTGCAATATCATAAAAGTTTTTAAGCTTCATCATTCGCCCTTAATTGCTGAAATTAATTTACCTATTTTACCGTTTAAAAAGTTCAAAGTTGTTTGATATTTAAGTGCATTTTCTGAAAATTGCATTTGTTCAACAGACAATTCAACTGTATTACCATCCAAAGAAGCTATAATTGGTTCTCTGTAGAGAGCTTTCCCACTTATATTGTAATTTTTACTCGTAATATGTTCAGGATGACTTATTTTTATATCACCATTTCTGGTAACTTTTTTAAATTCATCATAAAAATTAACATCTCTTGCTTTGTAATTTGGGGTTGCAGCATTAGCTATATTAGAGGCTATTATTTCATTTCTCTTATTTCTAATGTTTAAAGCCGAACCAAAAAATGCTAATTGTTTTTTAATTGTTTCCATAATTTGTCTACCTAAACTAGAAAACATTTGCAAATATGATGCCAAACATTTATTGTCGAAATCTGAGTATAGATTATGGAAACTCTGTCATTAAATATAATTAAATTGAGGGATGGCTTTTTAAAAAAATATAGTGATTTGTCACTAAGTAATTTATCCCTTAAACTTAAAGAATTATTAGATAATGAAACTGACGAAATTAAGAGAATAGTAATACTAGCTTCTCGTGTTGATACAATCAGAAAAAGAATTGAACAAATTAACTCTGTTCTTCCATTAAAAAATAATACTGATAATAATAAAGTTGAAATGAAACCTAAAACTGAAAGTTTAGATGGAAAACCAAAAGATGAAATTATTGAAAAATGGATTAAAGTAACGATAAAAGAAAGTACAGAGGTAAATGGTGTTAGATTTCCAGAGGGAATAAAAATTGATGTTACTAAAGAAGACTCAGAGAGATTAATTGCATCGGGTAAAGCTGAATTAGTTTAAAAAAAATTAGTCTTTTAAATTTCTGTGATAGGCATAAATTGTTTCAATTTCATCTTCATTAAGTCCAGTTTTTTCTTTTATGCTGTCCTTGGTTTCTCCACTTCTTGTCAACTCAATTGCATAACTTAACATATCATCGTTTCCTTTTATATTAATCATTCTCGAAATTTCTTTCTCTAATGTACTAATCTTAAATGATAATTTTTCAGTATTATCTCTGTTACTTTCGATTACATCTGACAAAGTTTTTAAATACTCCGCAAACTCTCTATTATTTTTAGATAAAGTATTTGCTAGATTATCTAATTTTTGGCTAGTTTCATCTATAAACTTGTTTTGAATATAAAAAATTAAACAAGAAAAAAGCACAATTAAAGCTAGGCAAATAAATATTATTATTTCGAATTTAGTTAAAATAAAGTCGTAAAACATTTTAATACTTTATTTGTTTTATGAGAAAATTCTATAAGTTTTTTTATTTTTAAATTCTGTAGTCATTAAACTTGTTATTCAAATTAGCCTTTGCCTTTGCAAATCTATTCATTTTTTGAATTTTCAAAATTAAGCTATTTAATGAATTTATAATTGTCTCTCTATCTGACTCAATTAAAGTATTATTTGGTCTAGAATTAGATTCATAATCATATTTTTTCAAATCTGATTCGATATTTTCTATACAGTCTATGATACTTTGATAATTTTTGGGCAAATGTAAATTTTGTTCAAAATCATCAAAAATTTTTGTACTTTCATTTATAAGATTGGATAAATTTTCCATCATAAAAAGTCTAAGATTTCATTTCGCGATAAGCTTGCATCAAAGCGTCACTAATCTTGTCTAAGTCTAGAGGATAATCTCCAGATGATATAGCTTTCTTTATTTGTGAAACCTTCTCAAGATCTATCGGTGCATTTGATGATAATTTTCCAATAATCTCTTTATTTTCTTTTATTGAACTCGATACATTATCAATGGCATCAATATTTACAACGGCTTCACTAATTTTAGATTTAGCTGTATTTTTAGTACTTCTGTTATCTAAACTAGTAACGTTATTTATAATTTTTTCAACCATATTAGTTCTCCACAATTTTTATTACGACATATCTTTTATTTATTTTAGCGATAAACTTGAATTATTTTATTTTTTTTTAAAATTCCTTTAATTATTTTTCCACTTCTTGAGTTTTTAACCTCGATTATATCACCTATATTACCAGGATTCATAGATATTCCCATTGAACTTACAATAGCACTACCTATTTTAGACATGATTATAATTTGGTCACCCTGGTTAGCATCAAATTTTTGAAATAAATGTCTTGGTTTTACAATCATTCCTTTTTTTAAATTTTGTTTTAATTTTCTCCCCATTACTTGATTGACATTTGTATAAAAATTGTCGCTCTTTTTATTCTCATTTTTTATTTCCAAACTATTTTTAGTTATTAAATCACCTTTTTCATGAGAATACTTTAATCTTATTGAAATAAAACTTTTTTTTGTTTCTTTCTTTTTTTTTTGTTTTCTATTTACATAATTTGATTTTAAAAATATTGACCATCCATTTAATTCATTACAAGACGCTTTGATTAAAGAAAAATTGTCAAAAACTTTTTCAAATTCAATTTTCTTACCACAATCTCTAAATTTTCTATGTTTTGCAAAATTAGGTTCAGCAATAATATTTTGTTTTTCCAACCATTTTTTAAGATTATAACTTATTTCTAATCCAGATATAGCATAAACATTTTTTGATAAACTCATTAAAATTATGATAGAAAATAAGAAAAAAATTGATTTTTTTATACAAATTATCAAGATTACCCTCCGAAAAAATAAATTTGACTTTTTCTATCAGAAAAACTTTCATCAATAGTCTGTTTTTTGGGTAATTTTAAAACTAATGTTTTTATTTCATTTAAACTTGGTAAATATAAAGTTTTACCCGCAAATAAAAAATTTGGATTTTTTCTTACAAATGCTCTTTTATTATAATGAACTATGGATAAACTTATTATATCTCTGTTAAAATACTTAAAACCATAATATTTTTGAATAATTTCAGTTAAAGTCTCATTTTTCTTTACTTTGTGTTTTAGTGAATAATTTGCATCAGAAATAAATGGGTTATCTAAATTTTCATTATTTGAATTACTACGATATTCTAAAACAACAAAAGGTTCGGACAAAACCAGTGTTGGTATTAAAATGATAATAGAAATTAACTTCAAAATTAAAAAATAAGTAACTTTCATCTCTTACTCCACAAACTGAATTTCCATTTTATCTAGCTTTGCTATCTCTGTTTCATCACTCAAAGGTATAATTTTACTTTTGTTTTTAAACACTTCATCAACGTAAAAAACTAAATTGTCTGACTTTTTTAAGAAATTTTTATTGTATCCACTTTTTACAATTCCTATCTGTCTGTTATATATCCCTTGTTCAAACCCTAAATCTACAAAGATTTCCTCACCTTGAGTAATAGAAATTTTGCTAGATAAAGGCGTACAATTAAAATTCGTAATTATCTTTTGCAAGTCATTTATTGTTTTTAATTCAATTGACCTACCAATTTGTTTAATGTTTGGTTTCATTAGAGCTCTCATGAATTGAAAATTTGTTTTGGTATCAAATTTAACATCATGTTCAATAACAAATTCTTTAAAACTTTTTAATTCTGATCCTCGATAAAACTTGAGTAATATTCTATATTTAGCAAATTTTGCTTGTCCTCTTTCTGATAAATAAGATAAATTATCAGATGGATTTGTTAAATTTTTATGAGTAAGTTCAAAAAAAGGTACCATGCTATAATTACCTTTTTCAATTTTTGGCAATCCGTTCACAATCGCATTATAATCGTATTCAGGGTTTTTTAGAGATTTTCTCAGTTCTTTAAAATTAATATCTCTTCTATCAATTATATTAAAACCATCTTGTTTTTTCAAAATTTCAAAAAACTCTTCATACCAAAAATTCATGCTCCTTATTAGCCTAGACGGCAAAGAAGATTCAGAATTCATATTACCATTAAAAACTGTAATATTTATAGGTTTTGAGTTACATTTTGACACTTGATTAGTTATACCAACAACAGCCAAAATTTTTACCTGAAAATGTTCGTTTGTCTGTACCTCATTAATGATTTTAAAATCTAAGATACTTGATGTTGGTTTAATTATAGATTGATCATTTATTATTGTATCTTTAGAGATACTTGAAAAACCTTCAACTCTAGCACCTCCCTTTAATGACGCCAGATATAACGCATCTTCTAAAGCTAAGTTCCTTGCTTTTCTAATATCATTATTGATTATTACAGACCTACCTGTTGTAGTAACCTCATTCACATTGAGATTTTTAATATTATCTGCCTTAGCTGGTAAAAAAAAAGTAAATAATAATACTATAATTTTAAGGATAAACTTTATCATAAATATTAGCTATTTCTTGCACTCTTCAATAGAGCCACCATCATATCTCTATCAATTTCTAATACTGTTTCATAAGTATCTTTGCCTGTAGGATTAATTCTTACAGTTTTAGCTCCTCTTATTACTCCTTTGACTACAGCTCTAAAAGTATCATTTTGAACCATCAAATCTATAACTGTTGTATTCGAGTCAACTTGAATGCCATGAATTTGTTCAGCTAACTCTCTCATGGCGGACATCCTTGCAGACCTGATTGCCATAAGTCTTTTTTGTGCCTGTGTTCTACCTGGTTGACTTGACACAACTGCATAACCAACTGCAGTTAATGTAGGAATTTTTTCGACTGAGCTATCAAAAACCTCCTTAAGAGCAACAACACCATTTGTATTTTTATCAACATTAATTTGATTATTCTTCATTAAACTTGATGTATTGAAATTTTGCATACAAGCTGATAGAGAAAAAAAACTTAAAAATGCAATCCCTTTTATATATTTTGTGTAAGACACTACTTTCTCCTTAATTTGGATATTATACGTGTTCAATGCACATAATATGCCAATTTATTTTTTATTAATAAAATCAATTAATATACTAAAATTAATTTAATTTTTTAAAAATGGCATTTTTCTTGCTTTCATTTGTGGAGATAAAAAAATTTTTCTAAATTATAATTAGTATGTTGATTTTATTAAATAAATTTAAAAAAGGAAATTGTCATGAATTTGACAACAAATAATTCTAATTTATCCTTATTTATTTATGAAAAGTTAAAGTCTTTAGCTTTGCCATTAGGTATTTTGTTGTTAGTTGTAATGATGGTAATACCATTACCTGCTTATTTATTAGACTTGTTTTTTACAACAAATATTCTTTTATCACTATTAATTTTAATGGTTGCATTACATACTTTTAGACCATTAGACTTTTCTAGCTTTCCAACAGTTTTATTGTTTGCCACTATATTAAGGCTCGGTCTTAACGTTGCCTCCACAAGAATAGTTTTAAGTAAAGGGCATACCGGTCCAGACGCTGCAGGTCATGTAATTGAAGCTTTTGGAGCATTTGTTATAGCAGGAAATTATGTGGTTGGTATATTTGTATTTGCTATTTTAATCATTATTAATCTTGTAGTTGTAACAAAAGGAGCAGGAAGAGTTTCAGAAGTATCAGCTCGATTTACCTTGGATGCAATGCCTGGTAAACAGATGGCTATTGATGCAGATTTGAATGCAGGTCTTCTAACAAGTGAGGAAGCTAAAACAAGAAGAGAAGATATTGCAAAAGAGGCAGATTTTTATGGAGCAATGGATGGTGCTTCAAAGTTCGTTAAAGGTGACGCAATTGCTGGCATATTAATACTTTTGATAAATATTATTGGTGGACTAACTATTGGAATTGGTCAGCACGATTTACCTATATCAATTGCTGCAGAAAATTATATTATTCTTTCCGTAGGCGATGGCTTAGTGGCACAGATACCATCACTTTTGTTGGCAATCGCAACTGCAATAATTGTAACTAGAATTTCTTCGAATCACGATTTATCTGAACAAATTGGTTCTCAAATAGGAGTTAAACAAGCTTGGTTACCAAGCTCTGCTGTATTATTCCTAATAGGAATTATACCTGGAATGCCAAACTTATTATTTTTAATAGCGGGTTCCATAGCTTTTGGTGTTTGGTATTATCTTAATAGAAAAGATGTGTCAGCTGATGATATTTCCCAAGATGATAATTACAATTTTGAAAATAAAAATACAGATGCAAATACTATTGAACTTGATGAAATTTCTGATAATTCTCAAGTTTCGATGCAACTTGGTTATGGTCTCATTCAAATGGTAGATGACAATAATGACGGTCCATTAATATCTAGAATTACAGGTGTAAGAAAACAATTGTCTAAAGAACTCGGTTTTATTATTCCATCTGTAAGGGTTAGAGATGATCTTACATTAGAGTCCAATGGCTACAGAATTAGAATTGGGCAGACAATTGTTGGCGAAGATAAAGTTTATCCACAACTTCTTTTGGCAATACCAAGTGATAATTCACAAATGAAAATTGAAGGAATTGATGTTAAAGATCCTAGCTTTAATATGGAATCAACTTGGATAGAAAAACATCAACAATCAAGAGCAGAAAGTTTAGGTTATATGGTTGTAGAGCCAGAGTCAGTAATTGCAACTCATTTAAATCAAATTCTTAACAAGCACGCTAGTGAGTTAATCGGACAAGATGAAGTGCAATCATTATTAGATAATCTATCAAAAACTTCTCCTCAGTTGGTGACTTCAACAGTTCCAAAAGTTTTTCCTCTAAATGTAATAACTGCTATTTTAAAGCTGTTATTGGAAGAGAGAATACCTATAAGTGATTTAAGAAAAATACTTGAAATATTGTCCGGTGTAAATAATAAAAACTTATCAAATATTGAATTATCTGAAATTGTAAGACCATCAATAATTGGTCTTCTTATTCAACAAATTGCCCCTTTAAACACTCCATTACCAATAATTACATTTTCAGGTGATTTAGAACAAATGATATTAAATATTGCAAAACAATCGGGAGAAAATGGTCTTATACTTGAGTCTAATCTAGTTCAAAAAATTGTGACCTTAATTAATCAAACATTTGAAAAACTTCAAGCTGAAAATAAAAAACCAGTTTTAATCACGGCACCAAGTATAAGAAAAGATATTTCCTTAATGTTAAGACAACACATTGATAATTTGGATGTACTCTCCTTCACAGAACTTCCAGATAATAAGAAAATTGAAGTTGTTGCAACAATAGGATCTGATGAAGAACAAAAAAATATTTAAAAATTTGGAGAAAGAATATGACACAACATAAAGTTATTTCAGAAGATAGTTTATCTGCCATGGATGAAATATCAAAAGTACTAGGGAAAGATGCTGTAATACTCTCGACAAAAAAATTAAACGGTAAAATTGAAATTGTAGGGTCAAACGATATAACAGATATACTTAAATCTCAAAAAAATAATAAAACTTCATCTGAAAAATTGAAATTCAAAGAACTTTTTACAAAACAACCAATAGAACAAAATAAAAAGAAAAGTTATGACAAAGAGAATAACAAAGATAATAATCTTGGAAAGATTGAAAATACAAATGAAGATATAATTGAAAAAAATGAATTAAACAAAAATGATTATATTAATTTTGATATCATGAATGAATTTAAAAATGATATAATAACTCTTTTAAACAATATGGTTATTACTGATATTGATTGTGTGTCAAGTTCTTTAGATAAATCGCTTTATCTAAAATTGGTAAGAAAAGGATTTTCAAAACAAATCATAATTTCGATATTTAAGAAATTAGAGTTTTTAGAAATGCCTAAAAATGAAATTAATTTTTATAAATTAATATCAAAAAAATTAGTGTTTCCCTCAAAAGAGAAAATCAATGAATCCGATGTTATATTTGTGACAGGTTTTTCAGGAGTAGGTAAAACAACACTATCATCCAAAATAGTTTCCTATTTGTTGGATAATAAAACTTACATGAATGAAACTAAAAATATTTCCCTAATTAATTTTTCTTCTAAATCTGCTAACAATGTGACAGATTTGATAAACTTTGGTAGATTATTAAATATTAATGTTCACTCACTTTCAAATATAAATGATTTAAAAAAGTTTCTAAATGCAAATAAAAATAGAAAATTAATTATTGATGTCTCAAGAGAATTTATTCTTAACGAAGATTTTATGAATTATTTAGAAGATACATCAGAAAATATAAATTATAGCCTTATTTTAGCCATTCCAGCAAATGCTAATAGAAGATCATTATCAGATCAAATGGAACTTTACAGAAATTTGCAACCTATCGTAGCACTTACCAAGTTAGATGAAAGTTATGTAGGGTCTGAAGAATTATCAATCTTTGCTGAAATAAATTCAAAAATTGGTTTATTATCATCATCAAAAAATATAATTGACGCATTAGCTTTTGCTAAAGAAGAAATTTTGGCACAATATATGAAAGAAATATAGTAGAAAATTAGGTTTGATTAAAAATGACAGAAAGCATAGCAATATCTAGTGGTAAAGGAGGCGTAGGTAAAACAACTATTGCCGTAAACCTTGCTTTAACAGCAGCTAAAAATGGAAAGAGAGTTTTATTACTCGACGCTGATTTAGGAATGGCCAACGCACATATCATTTTGGGAATAAATCCTGAAAAAAACATTGATGATTTTGTAAGTGGACAAACAAATTTAAATAAAATTCCTATAAAGGTTAATTCTAAATTAGATTTTATTTCAGGTGGAAGTGCTATACATAATATGCTAAATCTCAATGAAACAGAAAGATTTAAAATCATTAAAAGTTTTAGTGGTTTAAAAAAAAGTTATGATATAATGATAATTGATGTAGGTGCTGGAGCAGACACCTCTTCAACAGCTTTTATGGCAGCTTCAAATAAAAATGTTGTGGTTGTAGTTCCTGAACCAACAAGTTTTGTAGACGCCTATGGTTTAATGAAGGCAGCACATTTTGATCATAAATTAGAAAATTATGGTATATTTGTTAATAATAGTAATAATGACCTTCATGCAAAAAGTTATTATGATAGATTTGAAGTAATTTTCTCAAAATATCTTGATATTAAGTCTACATTCTTAGGAGGACTTAAAATATCTCAAAGAGTCAAAAACTCCATAATTTCTAGAAAACCTGTTGTTTCCGATAAATTAAATAAAGATGAAATTATGTCCTTTGAAAATTTATATAAAAATTTAGAAATGATTAAATCAAATGAAATTAAAGGCATTAAGTTTTTTGAAGATTAACAATGAATAACTATTCAAAAATCAGCACTCCAAATGTTGAAACATTGGTGAAGGAAAACTTGGCACTTGTAAAAAAAATTGCTTGGTTTTTACACGGCAGAGTCCAATCAATAATTGATATTGATGATTTAATTCAAATTGGTATGATTGGTTTAATTTCCGCAGCTCAAAATTATAAACCACAAAAAGATGCTACTTTTTCATCTTATGCTAATTTAAGAATAAAAGGTGAAATTCTTGATTATTTGAGAAAAAATTCAAATCTTTGTCGAACCACAATTAAAATGAAACAAAACACCGATAAAGTTAAAGAAGTATTAAAACAAAAACTTGGAAGAGATCCAAACACATACGAAATTTCAGAAAAACTAGGTATAAGTGAGAGTAAGTTTTTTGAATGGGAAACAGCATTTCAGGCAAATACTATTAATAATTTGGATGACGCTTACGATGAATTTTCACATTGGTTTGTTGCAAAAGACAGCTCACCAGAAGAACAAGTAAGCGAAAACGAATTAAAAGAACTTTTGAAAGATGCATTAAAAAACTTAGAGGAAAAAGAAGGCTTGGTTATTCAACTTTATTTTGTAGAAGAATTAAATATATATGAAATTGCAGAAATTTTGGACGTTTCTACAGGGAGGATCTCACAAATCAAAAGTAATGCTATAAAAAAAGTTAGAGATTTTATTGATAAAAAACTTCAAAATTAGAAAATGTATAAATTAGAAATGCTAATACAAACTGCAGAAGCTCAATATGAGAGTAACTCTGAAATTTATTGTTTTCACTTATCCTGCAGCTTATTAAATATTTACAAAGGTAGATGTAATCTCTTTATTTCTAACAAAGATACTAACATCAAAGAAGAAATTTTAATTAAACATGATAGAGCTATTATGGAAGGAAATTTAAGGATCAACAACGAGTTCTTTAATTCTTTACCTATTCAATTTTCAAATAAGTCTGATAAACCAGCAAAAATTGTGATCTATATACAGGATAAATTAAACGTTAATGCTCAAGGTGTTTTATTCATTGATCAAGAAGTGAAAAGTAAAATATTAAGTTATCAGATTTTTATACCAATATTTTAATTTTATCTATTTATTAGTCTGTTAGTTATATCAATCTCAGTTTGTAGTAATCTAGAGTTTCCTGAAAAAGCTTGTTGAAATTTAATCATATCTACCAATTCATCTGTGATCTTTACATTTGAAGCTTCTAAAAACCCAGGTACAATCTCACCAAATGTTCCATCAACCGCCAAACCATAGCTTGGAAGCCCTGAACCAGGAGAACTTCTGTAAAGATTATTTCCTTCAGTTTTTAACTTTGGACTATCTTCAAAACTTGCTAAGGGAATTTTTGAAATAACTTCTTCTACATCTAAACCATATACAGCTTTTAATACCCCAGAAGGCGAAACGTTAACATTTGATAAAATTAAATCTTTACCATTTATTACTTTAATTGGGGGTACAATAACTTTTTCAATCGCAAATGGATTAAATGAACCAGACACATCAACTTTATGAGCCATTAAGTTAAGACCATCTGAATTTACAATCTCACCATTTTTAAGTAATTGAAAAGAACCATCCCTTGTAAAATATGGCTTTTGAATATCAGCTTCACTTGTTAATGTAAAAAAACCAAGACCACTAATAGCTAAGTCCAATGCTCCACCAGTAGCTTTTAAAGCACCTTGATTCATTTGTTTTCTTGGATCATCATTTGTAACACCCATACCAGCAAAAGTATTAGGTCCAGTATTAACTGTAGTTGAATATATGTCCGAAAAATTAGAGTTGCTTTTTTTAAAAGCAGTCGTATTTGAATTAGCAATATTATTAGAGATAAGAGAAATACCTCTTAGATTTGAATTTAACGCACTTTTAATTGTATTTAACATTATTTAATTACCTTTTAAGGATTTTGCAATAATTATGCCATTATTTGATATAAAATTTTAAACAAAATTTGAAAAAATACGTTTTATGATATATTAATTTTATTTAATTTATGAATTCAATACCAAAAAGTAGAGAACTAGTCGTTTCAAAAAATAAAAAACCAAACTTACCTGTAAAGTTTGAGAAGAGAAACGATGTTTTAAATCTTGTAGATAAAGAAATTTTTCTTGAAAACAGACAAGAAGTTAAAAAGTTTCTTCCAGATATACTTGGACGAGTTTTAGCGAGAATATGGATCGATCCTGATTTCAAAGAAGAGTTTAGAGATGATCCAATATTAACTCTTAATAAATATGGTGTATTTCTTCCTGATGAGATGGTTTTGGAGTTTCAAAAATTAGATACTAAAAGACCAAAAATTGTAGTATATGAGAGAAAAGGTAATTCAAATTTTAAAATTAGAGTTGTTCAACTTCAATTAATTATGATGGCTGGAAGATAGATTATTGTTAAATAAAACAAAAAACTTGACAAAAATTTTTATAATTCTAGCTATCTTTTTGTCTCAAAACTTTATAAGTGTTCAAGTTTTTTCATCAAATAAGACTTTTGAGATAAAAGAAGTTCACAAATTATTAAATCAGAAAAAATTTGATGAAGCAATAAATGCATTAGAAACCTTGTCCAATAAGAATATTATTAATGCACAATATTTATATTCTCAAATCTTATACTCTGGCAACATTACCCCACAAAATTTTGAAAAAGCCTATTTCTGGTCTGCCATATCAGATTTAGGAGGTTTTAAGAACTCAAAAAAAATTATTAAATTACTTGAAAATTATTTAGATGAGAAAGAAAAAATTGAAATAAATGAAAATATAAAAAAGTTTTTAGAAAAACATGCTATGGAAAAAAATAAATTGGCAATTATACAAATAGCTAAATGGCATATAGAATTATCAGAAGAAATAGATTACATAAACGCCTATAAATGGTATAATATTGCTGTAGCTTCTGGAATAAAAAGTGCTGCAAAAAAAAGAGACAAAATAATTAATGAATTATCTGCTGAAGAAATAATAGATGCCCAAAAACAATCAAATAAAATTTTTAAGAAAATAAATAAGATTGGAGGTTAAAATGTATAAAGTACATTGGATTATAGACGGAGTTGCTAACATTGAAAAAAAAAATCAGGAAGACGCAGAGGCTGCTATTAAAGAAAAAATAGAGAAATTCGTTGATGAAAATTCTGATTTTTTTAAAAAAATGGGTGCAATTGCTATTCAAGGAAAGGCTTATTTACCAGGTAAAGATGAAAAATAAATATATTAAAATTTTTATAAAATCATTCTTAGTTATTGTTTTGCTTCTATTTTCTAGCCAAATAAATTATACCAATGCAGGAGGTAAAATATATGGAAAATCAAAAACTGTTCATAAAGAATATAAAAAATATGAAACATGTAGATTAAAAAAAGTAGAAGTTAATATTAAAGATGGAGAAAAAGATGGTTTTAAATGTATTTTTAAAAGACAATTAAAAGGAAAAGATGTAACAGTTTTCCAACCAACAGCTCAATGTATGACAAGTTTTAAATGTAAAAGAGAAATACAAGACTAAATAATGTTTTTTTTATAAAAAAAACACAACATATTGTATGTTAATAAAAAATACGTTTTAATTCAATTAGTTATAGACATTTATTCATTTATAAAATAAAATAATCCATATGGACAATTATGAAGTAAATGTTTTGACAAGAAAAGGTGGTTGGAAAAAGCTCCAACAGGAAATGGATTCCGATACTAAGACTTCTGCTAATTTAGATACCAACCCCTCTGAAAATAATAATAATATAATTGAAAACAATAAGGATGAATTTTTAGATAATAGTGTTTTTCAAAATTTTGACGTCATAAATAATATAATCGTTGATTTACAAAATCTTGAACATGAAAAAACAAAACTTATAGAAAAACTTAACTCTATTGAAACTAGTTTTAATACTAAAAAAGAACACGTTTCTCTTAAATTAGATAAAGTTACAAAAGAGTTTGAATTATATGAAAAAGCTATAAAATTAATAAAGTCGTTAAAGAATATTTAAACTTTAAGAGGACAAATTATGGTTTTATCAAGTGATTATATAAAAAATGGAGCAAAATCAATATTTGTTGCTAACGTTAAGGGTGGTGTAGGTAAAAGTACCTTAACGATAATGTTAGCAAGGGCTTTAGCAACAAAAATGAGGCCAGAAAAAATAACAGTTATTGACACAGATTTACAAAGAACAACTACTGAATTTTTATCTGCAAGTAATCCTGAAATTAATATTGAGTTTCTCCCAATTACTGCTGCGTTTGAAAACACAAATATTTCACTTGTTCAACAGTTTATCAAACAAAATATGTTTAAAACGGGTCATGTTGTCATCATTGATACACCTGCTGGAACCTCTCAAAGATTATGGAATTTAGTTGGGGAGAGTTACTGTGTTTTGATACCTACTTCACTAAGTAATGCTGACCTTGCTCCAACTGAAAGTTTTATAAGAAGTATGGATAAAGTGAAAGCAAGGTACCAACAAATATACCCTCATTTAGTTGTATGTCCAAACAGGATTCCTTTCGGTCAAAAAGATTATTCTGTAATGGCTAAAAGATTAAATAATCACGATGTAGTTATTGGTCCAGCAATTAGAGACCTAGCTAGTGTAAGGCACTTTTATAACGGGAAAACTACTGAAATGAATAATCAAAGTAGTAATGCATACGAAGACTTTAGTCAATTTGGTGATTTTATTGATAAATTTGTTCTTAAAGGCGAATTAGATAAAATTTATAACGATGAAAGTCATCTAGCAATGAATATTGTACCTTTTGAAAAAAAATTAAATTCTAAGAAGTAATTCTTCTTCCAAGTTGCGCTATCCATTTCTCTGTGCTTATAAATAACAAATTATTTTCTTCATTCATTTTTTCATATGAAGAAAAATTGTCAAAAATTTGTGAAAATTTTTTTATATTGTCGTTTATGTTATTATTATTATCATTCATATAATAATATACGAGAAGATAAATAATTTGTTTAATCAAAAACAAAAAATATAAATAAGATTGTAACGAAATGAATAAAAAAGCTACATTTATAACAAAAAAATATTCACAGGGTGATGTGATTTATTCTTATAATGATAAATCAGAATATGTTTACCTTATTGAAAGTGGACAAGTTAAAATAATTACAAAACAAGGTTTAGAATTAGGAATTTTAAATGAAGGAGAAATTTTTGGAGAAATAGGTCACATAATTGATAGTTCAAGAACAGTGACAGTAATTGCTCAAACTAACTCTATAATTAAGGCTATTCACGAAAAAACAATCAAAGAAAAAATTAGAGAAGCAGACCCACTTTTAGCAGCAATTATAAGGGGTCTATCCCTTAGAATTGGAGATGCAAATAAATTAGCGGAAAAATTTTGGTTGGATCTTAATATTTATAAATCATTAAAAGATTAAATTGAGAAAAAAATGGCTGAAGAAAAAAATGAAATAAAAAATAGTCCTGAAGATAAAAAAGAAGTTAATGAGGAAAAACCAAAAAAAAAATTATCTTTTTCATTACAGAATATCCTCAATAATAAAAACCTTCCACTTTATTTACTTGGTTTATTGTCAAGTTTAATTACATTTATTTTTTTTTATTTTTCCAACTCAATTATTGCTCCTGAAAAAAAACTTAACAAAGAATTAGATATTTACAAAATAGCTAAAGAGGAAGCTGTTAAAATGGGTAGAATGAAATTAGACGAAGATGAGAGAGAACCAATTGAAGTTGGCCCAGATGGTAAAGTAATAATTCCTTCTCTAGTTTATCATGATATAGGTGGCATGGGACCTAATTCAAACAAATCTTTTGTATCTAATTTGAAAGGATCAGACGATTATCTCAGTATGGAGATAAACTTTTCATCTTATAAAGGTGAGAAACTTGGCAATTATTTAAAAGAATATGATCCGGATTTTAGAAATATAATTATGAAAGAGATTGATAAAAGAAAAACTGCTGACTTTATGGGAAGTGATAATAGAAAACTATTTCTTGAGGATATTAAAAATAAAATGAACCAATATCTAGCTGATAAAGATGAAGATCCTATTATATTTAGTGCAAATTTTAAAACTTTTGTTATAAACCAGCATTAATTTATTTTAAGTACTTTTGTAATAAAGCTGCAAACATTATAACCATAAAAACTCGAAACATATGATGAGTACTTATAAAGGCCATATCTGCACCAATTGACAAAGCTAAAATGTTCATTTCAGACTGTCCACCTGGCGAATAAGACAATATTATAGATACCAAATTATAATCAAGTTTTAATAAGATAAAAACAAATATAAACAGAGGGATTAGAGCAACTAAAGTTGTGACTATTCCAGATAGAACTGGTCCGTAAATATCTCTCAAGGAAATATTTTTAAATTGTGCCCCAAGTACTGAACCTAAAATCAGTTGTACTACAATTATTAGAATATACATAGGCATCGCATTTATAAGTCCAAAAATATGTAAGATACCAGAAAAAATCATCGGCCCAGTAATTGTATAACCTGGTAAGTTAATTTTCTTACCTAAAAAATAACCAAAGAAAGATACAAATATTGTAGCAGGCAATTGCCTATAATTATCAAACAAATCAATTTCTAAAGGTATAGATTTTAATTGATTAGGTAAAAAAAATAATATCAAAGAAGCAAAAATAACTACAACCACAATTCTAGTAGAATGAATTAATGTCATTGTTCTGGGGTTTACCCCTATTTCCTTTCCTAATACAACCATTTCATTTAACCCTCCTGGAATTGAACAAAAAATTGATGATTTTAAATTAAATTTCTTAATTTTTTTCAAATAAATTGAAGTGCATAAAATCATAATTAAGATAAAAATTGGCAATATAATCAATGAAAGCCCAATTTCTGATATTCTGTTCATTACTTCTGGAGTAAAGTTTGCTCCAATTGCACATCCTAATAATGCCCTACATATTGGTCGAGGTGAATTTGGAATTTTCACATTTAAGTTAAGTGCTGTTGAAAATCCTATTAAAATTAAAGGTCCTAGCATCCATGGCAATGGTATTCCTATTAAATTCGCCAAACCTCCGCCAATGAAAGCTAAAAACAATCCATATAGATAACTTTTATTTTCTACAATAATTTTCATAAATGTTTTTAATTATCTGGTACATAGACAAAACCCTTCATTATTTTTCGTGCTGTTCTGTAGATTCCACACGAATTAATTAAGTTTTTTTTATTTTTCAGGTTTTTTTGAAAATTATTTTCTAAATTTATAACACACTCTATTTCACCCAAGGGATGTTCTATAGTTATTGAAACTTTTTTGTCTTTTTTAAATTTAAACAAATTGTATGAAATCGTTCCAGGTATTAAGCAACTAGAAGCCACGCAAAGTGAACCCGTTACTGCATGTGTTTCATGACATGAAAAAGGTGTAAAATATCTTGATCTTATATTACCTTCTTTGTTTACAGAAGATAGTAAAGCAAATTTTGGTAAAACTTTTCCAGTAACGTCCCCCATACCCATTTTGATACCAGCAATTTTTCTTACATTTTCTATTTTTTCAAATAATGTTTTATTTTCATTTAATTTTTTAGAGTTCTCATCTCCATTAATTAAAAAGTCTTTTGCTTGTCCTATAACCATAGGATTACCAAGATCAATGCAAGTAACGTTAACATCATTAATTTTTGTAGAGAATTCATTTGTTGGAAACAACTTACCAGTTTTTACTCCCTCTAGTTCTAAAAAATTCAATAAAATAGGTGACCCTGTTGATGGAACACCATCAATTTTAAAATTTCCATCATACACTACTTTAGCGTTTGGTGTTGGAACAAGTAATTTAATTAAAGAATTGGTATTTACTGACCTAACACAGATTTCTGTATTTTGATTTGATGGTTTAACTAAACCTTCCTCTATTGCAAATGGACCAACAGCAGATAACATATTTCCACATGTTGGTTCAAAATCAACATAATTTCTATCCACCTCAACCTGAGCAAATAAATAATCTACATCAACGTCGCTCTCTAAACTTTTTGAAATAATGCAAACTTTGCTTGTAACTGATGTTCCTCCTCCCATACCATCAATTTGTCTTATGTCTGGAGAGCCCATGATTTTTAAGAGATATTTGGATATCAAAGATTTATCTTTTGGCAAATCTTTTTTGTGAAATAGCAAGCCTCGAGAAGTTCCACCCCTCATAAAAACTGCTGGTATAGGTATTTGATCAGTCATTTTCAATTATAGATTAATTTAACAATTTTATTTTTTCTAAGATTGATTTTGTTACATCTTTGGTTGTTGCATTCCCATCTAAATCAGGTGTTAAATATTGAAATTCTTCAAAATGATGTTCTACAGCTGTTTTAATATACTTACTGCCTTTTAAAAATAAATCATTTTTTTTTCTTAAACCTATCCAATTAAACATCATACCAACTGATAATATCATTGATATTGGGTTAGCAATACCCTTCCCCATTATATCTGGAGCAGAACCATGTTGGGCTTGTGCCATTGGCACACCATCTCCTACATTTATTGACCCTGCCAAACCAAGTGATCCAGATAATTCTGAAGCTAAATCCGATAATATATCTCCAAACATATTAGTAGTTACTATCACATCAAATTGTTCTGGATTTTTCAGAAGATGTGCAGTTGCGGCATCAACCAGCATTTCATTATAGTTTACTTCAGGATACTTTTTTGCTGTTTCTCTACAAGCTTTTAAAAAGATACCATCAGTTAATTTCATTACGTTTGCTTTATGAATAGCATGAACATTAATCTTGGATTTATTTTTTTTTAAATTTGAAGCAATTTCAAAAGCTCTTGTTGCAATTCTTTTTGAGCCCTTATCTGTGATTTTTCTTAATGAAATTCCTATACCAGGTTCTGGTGCAAATTCTCCATTACCAATAAACATATTTCTATCTGAATAGAAACCTTCAACATTTTCTCTGACTATAATTAAATCTATTTTATCAACTACAGATTTAATATTTGGATATTTTCTTGCAGGCCTAATATTCGAGTAAAGATTTAATTTTGTTCTTAACAAACTAGAAGGATTAAAACCACCGTTAATTTCTTCAGGATAATTATTATGATCTACAGGACCGAGAATAATACCATCAGAATTCTTACAAGCATTAAGGCAATTATCAGGAAAAGTTGTCCCTTGAGATTTTAGTGAAGAAAGTCCAATTTTTAAATTAATTAATTGAATTTTTAAATTTAATTTTTTTTTAACAAGATTAATCACATCTAAAGATGAGTTAATTATTTCTGGACCTATGCCATCACCTTCCATAACTACAAATTGAATTGTTTTCTCCTTTGCAAATTACTTTCCCAAGAAAGTTGGTTTCTCTTTTTTTACAAATGATCTAATTCCCTCTTTTCCATCTTCTGTATCTACTGACTTAGAAATCATGATAGTTTCCAATTCCATTTGACCTTCAAGCGAAGAAGTAAAAGAATTATGAACCAACTCTTTTGTTCTTCCAAATGCTAAGGTTGGACCTTCAGATAATTCCGTAGCAATTTTGAAAGTTTCTTTATATAAGCTTTCGTGTTCAAAGATTTTATTTATAAGTCCCCACTCCAGAGCTTCTTTAGATGATAAAGTTTTGTTAGTCAAAACTAATTCAAGATACCTTCTTGAACCAATTATTCTTGGCAAAAAATAGCTAGATGAGCCATCTGGTGTCAATCCTGCTTTGGAGTAGGCAGACACAAAGCTTGCCTTATCTGAACATACTGCTAAATCAGCAAACCCTACAAAAGATAAACCAGCCCCTGCCGCAACTCCATTTACAGCTACTATTAAAGGAGCGTCCATTCTTGAAAATCTTGTTATAGCCCCATGTAAACAATGTGTTACCTCTTTCAAATGCCTAGATACATTTTCTTCTTGCTCATAAAAAGATTTTAAATCTCCTCCAGAACAAAAAGCTTTTTCGCCCTCACCTGTTAATATTACACACCTAATCGAAGAGTTTTGATCACATTCATATGCTACATTCAATAATTCTTTTGCCATTTGTTCATTCAAAGAATTATAATACTCTGGTCTGCTTAATTTAATGGTTGCGACTTTGTCAACTATTTCAAAATCAATGGTTTTATAAATCATAATAAGTATACCTTAAATGTTATTTTTTTTATTTAGTTTTGATAAAATTTCTTGCGTATGTTCACCTAACTCAGGAGCAGGTCTAAATAATCTTGATGGTGTTGAAGATAACTTAACTGGAAATCCTGTCATTTTAATTTTTCTTTTACCTGGGCCATTTGACTCAATAACCATTTCGTTGTCTCTAGCTAAGGTGCTATTAAGAGATTCACTTAAAGAAAATACCTTTCCTGCAGGACAGCCAGCCTGATTAAGACTATTTACCCAGAAATCAGTAGTTTTTAAACACATTTTTGAGTTAATAATTTCATTCAATTTAACTCTATTGATTACTCTAGAATTATTATCATTAAACAATTCTTTTTTCAAAAGATGTTCTAGCTTTATTTCCTTTAAAAAAACTTCACAAAGTTTATCGTTCGCTGGTGCTACAGCAATATTCCCATCTTTTGTATTAAACAATCCATATGGAGCTAAAATTGGGTGATTATTTCCTGTTTTCTCAGGATTTTTATTTGTAACAAAATATTCTGCTGACAAATAAGCCATAAAAGACATTAAACCTGAGGTTAAACAAGTTTCAACACTTTGACCTAGATTAGATTTTTGTCTTGATTGCAAAGCACATACTATACCAAATGCGCAATATAACCCTGCAATAAGATCTGATATAGGTAATGCTGTTCTAACTGGGCCAGTATCATCTGAACCATTCATATGCATAAAACCAGACATAGCTTGAGCAATAAAATCAAACGCAGGTCTTTGACTATATTCTCCTTTACTTCCAAATCCATTTACAGAGGCTTTTATTAATCTTGGGTTTATATTATTAAGTGTATTTTCATCAAATCCCATTTTAGATAGTATGCCTGGTCTAAAATTATCGACTAACACATCTGATGCACTTAATAATGATTTTAAAATATCTTTATCTTTATCTTTATATAAATCTAAAATTATAGACTTTTTATTTCTATTAAATTGAGTGAAATAAGCACTGAAGCCGTCAACAAAATTACCTTGATTTCTAACATTATCTCCTTTAGGTGGTTCTACCTTAATAACTTCAGCTCCCATATCAGCTAACAAAAGTGTACAAAAAGGTCCAGAGATAACTCTTGTTAAATCGATAACTTTTATTCCGTTTAAAGCCCCTTTTTCATTCATAGGTAATTCACCCACCAGTTGCTGTAGGAACATTATCAACTGAATATTTTTTTAACCTTGGACCTGCATGCATTACTTGCCCAGGAAGGGTATAACCTAGAATGGTTTCAGCTTTTTGGGCTACTTGAATTAATTTATTTAAATCAATACCAGTTTGGATATTCATTTCATGTAATAAATAAACAAGATCTTCGGTACAAATATTTCCAGTAGCATCAGGAGCAAAAGGACATCCTCCAATACCACCAAAACAACTTTCATAATGAGTAATTCCCTCATTCAGTCCCACGAGTACGTTTGCCAACCCAACACCTCTAGTATTATGAAAATGAAGAGTTATTTCAAAATCTGGAATATTTTCTTTTATTTCACGAATTGTTTTTGTTACGACAGGTGGTGTTGCCATTCCAGTTGTATCTCCAAGAGTAACACCTTTGAAACCTAATTTTTTATATTCTTTCGTTATTTCTACAATTTTTTTAACTGATATTTCACCCTCAAAAGGACAACCAAATGCAGTTGAAATGTCACCATGAACAGGAATATTTGAGTCTTGAGCCAACTTAATTACTTCTTCAAAACCTATCAAAGATTCATTTATGGTTCTATTTAGATTTTTCTTATTGTGACTTTCTGAAGCTGACAAAAAAACAACAATTTCATCTATTTTTGACTCAACAGCTCTTATTGCACCTCGCAAATTTGGAACAAGTGCCGTCATAGTAACATCTGATTTTCTTTTAACTTGTTTGATTACTTGATCAGCATCAGCTAGTTGAGGAATTGCTTTAGGAGAGACAAAGGAGGAAAATTCTATTCTTTTGAATCCAGCATCTACTAAATCATCAATTAGCAATATTTTATCTTGCGTATCAATAGTTTTTTTTTCAGATTGAAAACCATCTCTAGTACCTACCTCAGTAATTATAACATTTTTTATATTTTTGTTCATCGTTAAACCTCCCCTTCTATATATAATAAATGTTTAGAAAATAATCATTATTATTTTTATAATACTTGACTCATGCATAAATAACTAGTGAACTATGAAATCATTTTCAAAATACAGTTATGGGGGAAATTAAAATGAAAAAAACTGTTAAACTACTTGCGATAGCATCTTCATTTGCTTTTTTAGCAAATGTGGCTAATGCAGATACATTTATCAAAATGGTGTCAGGGCCTTCTGGAGGTTCTTGGTATCCACTTGGTGCTAAAATCATGCAAACCTTTCAAGCAAAAATTAAAGGAACTGCTACTTCCAATACATCTGGAGGAGGAATCTCTAACGTAATGTCAGTAGACGACGGAGATGCACAATTTGGTTTTACATATGCACATACAGTTGCTAACGGTTATAATGGAAAAGGTAAATTTAAGAAAGCAAGAAAAAATGTGCGTTATT
This sequence comes from SAR116 cluster bacterium AG-426-I14, assembly GCA_003210055.1. Taxonomy (GTDB): domain Bacteria; phylum Pseudomonadota; class Alphaproteobacteria; order Puniceispirillales; family Marisalimonadaceae; genus AG-426-I14. Next base: position 62,023 of record QCNS01000003.1, on the reverse strand, counting down.
TTGCAACATTGTATCCTGCAGCTTTTCAAGTTGCTGTAAGAGCGGACTCAAAAATAAAAGGTTTTGAAGATATGAAAGCAGCTAATATTAGTCCTGGAAAACCAAAATGGACTGGTACAGCCTTTTGTGAGTCAATTTTAAAGGATTATGGATTTAACTTCGACACTATTAAAAAAAATGGTGGTGTCGTTCATATGGTAAGTTATAAAGAGTCTGTGGCTTTGATGAAAGATGGTCAAGCTGATGTTTTTATGGCAGCAACATCTGTTCCTCAAGCTAGTTTTCTTGAATTAGAAAATAGTCCAGGAATAAGGTTTATTGGTCTTCCACCACACAGACTTGATAGAATTGTAAAAAATAATCCAGGTTATATCAAAGCTGTTATTCCATCAAGCGCATATAAAACCAATCCTTTTGATATACCAACATTAGGAATTGTTACATCTGCAATTGTTCATAAAGATTTACCTGATGATTTAGTATATAAAATGGCTAAAGTCTTTTGGGAAAATCATGCAGAGTTTGCAAAAGTTAAAAGTATTTGGAATAAAGTTGTTTTAAAAGAAGCTGTTACAGGCTCAGCTATTCCAATACACCCAGGTGTAGCTAAATACTATAAAGAAGTTGGTGTAATGTAATAATTTTAAAAAGGCACGTTTACGTGCCTTTTTATTCAATTCTTCTAAGATTTTTCTATGACTAAAGGTCAAAAAAAACTAGTTTATAATGAAGTAAAAGAATTTAGTTTTTTAGATGAACTTATTGTTTGGTCTAAAGAAAAATCTTTTACATATTGGATTATAGTAATTTGTAGTTGGCTTTCTGTAAGTCTAGCTTTTTATCATTTATTTGTTGCAGTTTACGGAACACCTGAAGGCAGATCATTCAGATCGGTTCATTTATCAGTAATGATGATACTTGCAGTATTTATATATCCTTTATTTCGTCAAAGTCTGAAAGACCCTATTTTTATCGTTAATGATAAAAATAATTTTTTAAGACTTGCTGGTTTTTTTTATGATCTCTTAATAATTTTAATGATTTTGTTTGTTCAGTTATGGACTATTTGGGATATTGAAACTTTTACACTAAGATATGGCGATAAATACATTGGTGATATTATCGTTGGTTCTATTCTATTATACTTAGTTTTAGATGGTACTAGAAGAGCAGTTGGTTGGGCTATGGTGTTTGTTGCAGTGTTTTTTATGATGCATGCATTGTTTGCACATAAGTTTTTTGGTTTCTTTTATGGCCCTCCTACAAATTTAGCAAAATACATTGATACTTTATTTATGACGTCTGATGGTATTTTTGGAATACCTTTATATGTAGCTTCAACCTATATTGTCCTATTTATTATTTTTGGTGGTATTTTAATTAGATCTGGAGTTGGTCGTTTTTTTGTTGATTTAGCTATAGCTTTAACAGGACACAGAACAGGTGGCCCAGCTAAAGCTGCTGTTGTAGCGTCAGGTATGACAGGAACTGTATATGGTTCTGCAGTAGCAAATGTGGTAACCACTGGTTCTTTTACTATCCCACTTATGAAAAATTACGGTTATAGAGCAAAGTTCGCGGCTGCTGTAGAAGCATGTGCATCATCTGGTGGACAAATAACACCGCCAATAATGGGCGCAGCCGCTTTCATAATGGCTGAATTTTTAGAGGCACCTTATTCTTATGTTATTTTAGCCGCAATAATTCCTGCTTTTTTATATTTTACAACAATTTATTTCATGGTCCATGTGGAAGCTGAAAAGCATGGGATTGAAAAAATTGATAAATCTATGTTGCCTAATATATTTGAAGTCCTCAGAGGTGGCTGGCATATGCTACTTTCTTTGGTTGTACTGATGGGTTTGCTAATTTATGGTTATACAGCAATGAAAGCAGGTTTTTGGGCTATAGTATCTGTTATCATCTTAAGTTTTTTTAAAAAAAATACTCGTATGTCTGTGGTAGATTTATTAGGCGCCTTTGAAAGTGGTATTAAATCAACAGTGCCTGTTACTATAGCCTGTGCTTGTGCAGGAATAATAATAGGTTCAGTTTTTGTTTCTGGATTAGGATTAAAATTTACTCAATCTGTAATTGAGTTATCAGGTGGAATGTTATTTCCTCTACTGTGTTTAACTGCAATTTCTGCTATCATTTTAGGAATGGGTATGACTACAACAGCAGTATATATAACTGTTGCTGCATTAATAGTACCTTCTCTTATTCAGTCAGGTATAATTCCAGTTGCCGCTCATATGTTTGCTTTTTACTTTGGTGTTGTATCAACAATAACTCCCCCTGTTGCATTAGCATCATTTGCAGGAGCAGCTATTGCAAAATCACCTCCAATGTCGACAGCAGTAGAGTCAAGTAAAGTAGGAATAGCGAAATATATAGTTCCGTTTGCTTTCATTTATAACCCTTCTCTATTAATGGAAGGACCAATCTTAATTAGCATATATAGTCTTTGTTCAGTGCTTCTTGCTTATTGGTGCATGACCCTAGGATTAGAAGGTTGGTTCAATGGCCCTCTAAATATATACAAAAGATTAATATCAATTGTTGGTTCAATTTTTCTTTTAATACCACCATTAGAAACAATTTATGAGGTTTCTGGATTTATTATTAATGCTTTAGGATTTATTTTATTAACTTTAATATACTTTCTTCAAGGTAAATTAAATTTTAATTTAGAGAGTTCCAAATGAAGAATATATTTATAGGACCTTTAAATCACTGGATAGCAATAATAATTGTTTCATTAATTATTTTTGCATGTGGGTTAAACCATATGCATGTGAGTATCTTCAATTTATTTATTTCTGTAGTTTTTATTTCTTCTGGACTATTATTATTTTACATTTTAAGGAATAATAAAAAATAAATTTAAAATTATTTCGTTGAAACTTTTAGGTTAATGGATAAAAAAAATTCAAAAACTCTTCTAAAAGCATCTGGCTTAACAAAAAAATTCGGTTCATTTGTTGCTAATGACTCAATAAATATAGAAATCAAAAAAGGTGAAATACACGCTCTTCTGGGAGAAAATGGAGCAGGAAAATCAACATTGGTTAAAATGTTTTATGGGCTATTAGCTCCTGACGAAGGAAACATAAAATTCAATAATAAAATTATTAATTTGTTAAATCCAAAGTTTGCTAGAGCAATGGGTATTGGAATGGTTTTTCAACATTTTTCTCTTTTCCCAGCTCTTAGTGTAAGTGAAAATATTCTGATATCACTTGATGAAAAACTTACCAAAAAACAGTTGGAGAAAAGTATTATAAATACTTCAAAAAAATGGGGATTAAAAGTAAGTCCATCTAAAAAAGTTGCTGAGTTATCTGTTGGAGAACAACAAAGAGTTGAAATAGTAAGATGTTTATTGCAAAAACCAAAACTATTGATAATGGATGAACCTACTTCTGTTTTATCACCTCAAGAGATTGTAAATTTATTTAAAGTATTAAAAAATTTATCAAAATCTGGGTGTTCGATTTTATATATTAGTCACAAACTGCACGAAATTAAAGAAATAGCAAGTAAAGTGACTATTCTTAAATCTGCAAAAGTTGTTGATACAATGGAAACAAAAAATGTTTCAACAAATATTTTGGCAGAAAAAATGGTTGGCAAAAAAATAATAAGACTTAAAGCTAAAAAAAACCTAAAAAAATTAAAATCAAATTTAGCATTATCCGTAAACAATCTTTATCGTTTTAAAAAAAATCAATTTGGAGTTACCTTGAATAATATAAATTTTACTATTGATTATGGTCAAGTTTTGGGTATCGCTGGAATTGCAGGTAATGGTCAAGTAGAGTTAATGGAAGCACTTAGTGGAGAAACGTTAGGTAAAAAAGAAGAAATAATTTTTGAAAATAAGTCTATTGGTAATTCAAAGATTGAATATAGAAGACAATTGGGAATTGAGTTTGTTCCAGAAGAAAGAAATAATCACGCCACGGTTCCAGATCTCAAACTTCATGAAAATACATTTTTAACATTCTTCGGTTACCATATTTTTAATAAATCTTTTTTTAACAAAATATTTACTAACCCAAAACTTTCAATTCAAGCAAGTAAACAAATAGAGAAAAAAAATGATGTCCGTTGTCCATATGATAACCCTTTAGCCAAGCAATTGTCTGGAGGTAATCTTCAAAAATTTGTTATAGGAAGAGCTTTTCAAGCAAATCCAAAATTAGTTATTATATCTCAACCTACATGGGGGGTAGATATTGGAGCTGCAAACATAATAAGACAAAAAATATTGAATTTAGCGAGTATGGGAAAAGCAATAATCCTAATAAGTCAGGACCTTGACGAAATTTTTGAATTATCTGACAGTATAGGTGTTATCAGCAATGGTAACTTATCAAAAATAAAAAATAAAAAAAATATGACTCCTACACAAGTTGGACTTTTAATGGGTGTAAGTTAATATGGAAGATAATTAATAATGCTAATATTTACACCTAGAACTATTCAAAGTAATCATTGGGTATTAATTGGGCCTTTGATATCAATAATTCTTACCATAATAATAGGTGCTTTAATATTTAAAATGTTGAATTACCCTGTAACAGAATCCTTATACCAAGTTTTTATTTCACCATTTTCAAGGGTTGATAGAATAGCAGATATTTTAGTAAAAGCTTGTCCATTAATTATAATTGGAATTGGCTTAATATTTTGTTTTAGAGCAAATATTTGGAATATTGGGGCAGAGGGACAATTTATCATTGGGACTTTATGTGCAGGTTCATTTGCTTTATTATTTCCAGAAAATAATAATCATATTCTTTTGCTTTCAATGTTTTTAGTTGGATTTTTAGGAGGTGCTTTGTGGGCCTCTATTCCAGCAATATTAAAAATAAAACTTAATGTAAATGAAATTTTAGTTAGCTTAATGTTAGTCTATGTTGCAATGCTTTTTATAGATTTTATTGTCAGGGGTCCTCTGAGAGATCCTATGAGTTTTGGTTTCCCACTGTCAAAGCCATACCCCGATGGAGCAATAATTTCCAAAATAAACTTTCCTGGAATTGGTTATTTAGGTCAGTTACATTATGGAATTATAAGTATTTTGTTTTTAGCTCCATTTTCATGGTTTTTAATAAATAGAACATTACCTGGTTTTCAAATAAAAGTATTTGGATCTGCTCCTAAAGCTTCAAGTTTTGCTGGTTTTAACAAAAATAAAATTACTTTAGGTGTCCTAATTATGTCTGGTGGTATGGCAGGACTTGCAGGAGTAATAGAAGTTTCAGCTAATATGGGTCAATTACAGCCCGAAGTTTCTTTCGGTTATGGTTTCACAGCCATAATAGTTGCTTTTCTAGGTAGGTTAAATCCTTATGGGGTCATAATAGCAGGGTTAGTAATTGCTACAGCTAAGCTAGGTGCTGATAATGCTCAAATGATATTAGGTATTCCAAAAGTAGTAACTGGTATTTTTGAGGGTATTTTATTATTTTTTTTGTTAGCAGGTGAAACGATTCAAAATTATAAAGTTTCATTAAAGAGAAATAGTTAAATGGAAAGTTTATTAATAACAATTTTAGTTACATCAGTTCCAATTCTTTTAGCAGGAACTGGAGAATTAATTGCAGAAAAAAGTGGTGTGTTAAATCTTGGTGTGGAAGGCATGATGTTAACTGGTGCTGTTGCCGCCCTTGGTTCTGTTCTCATATTTGGAAACCCTCTTGCAGGAATTTTTTTCGGAGCTCTTGCTGGAATTTTAATAAGTTTAATCTTTTCTTTTTTCACTATCTTCCTTATGACAAATCAAGTTGCCACCGGTTTAGGTTTAACAATTTTTGCTACGGGATTAACTGGTTTAATCGGTGAGCCATTTGTAGGAAAAACAATATCATCCTTACCAAAAATCGAAATTATATTTTTATCTGATATTCCTTTTTTAGGTTCTATTTTTTTCAAACATGATATTTTATTTTATTTATCTATTCTCTTAATTATTGCGGTACACTTTTTTTTGATTAAATCAAGATATGGTATCATTATTAGAGCTGTAGGGGATAATCATGACAGCGCTCATTCAATAGGTTATCCAGTAAAAATAATCAGATTATTATGTGTTGGTTTTGGAGGCATGTGTGCTGGTATGGGAGGTGCTTATATACCATTAGTACTTACTCCTCACTGGTCAGAGGGAATGACAGCGGGGAAAGGTTGGATAGCTCTTGCACTTGTAGTTTTTGCTTCCTGGCTTCCTTTTAGATTGCTTTTAGGTGCACTTATTTTTGGTGGTATTACAATATTACAATTCGTAGGACAGGCAAGAGGTTGGCCTTTTCCATCACAATTTCTAAATATGCTACCATACTTGGTCACAATTATAGCATTATCAATAATTTCTATTAAGACTCGTTCTGGTAATACATTAGTTCCATCTAGCTTAGGTAAACCTTTTCTTGAAAATAATTAGAAAAGAAACTTAATTTTTTAAAAAATAAGTATTGTGCATTTTATAATTAAGCTTAGAATTAAATTTTTTAAGGAGATATAAATGTATAAGAAATTTATGAAATTGATTACTTTCTTAAGCATTTTAATAACACCATTTTTACTTGTAAATACTAAAGCATTGGCCAAAACAACCAAAGTTGGATTTGTTTATCTAACAACACCAGGTGACCATGGTTGGACTTACGCTCATGAAATAGGAAAACAAATGGTAGAAAAAGAATTTGGCAATAAAGTTAAAATTAGTGTTGTTGAGAATGTTCCAGAAGGTCCTGATGCTACTCGAGTTATTAGAGAACTTGCAAAACAAGGTAATGAAATTATTTTCACCACATCATTTGGTTACATGGAACCAACTTTAAAAGTTGCAAAAGAGTTTCCAAATGTAAAATTTGAACATATTACTGGTTACAAAAGATCTAAAAATGTTGCTACAGGAAATATTAGATTCTATGAAGGCAGATACGTTCAAGGCGTGGTTGCAGGTTTAATGACTAAAACCAATAAAATAGGATACATAGGTGCATACCCTATTTCAGAAGTTATAATGGGAATAAATGCTTTTGCTCAGGGAATGAGATCAGTAAATAATAAAGCTACAATCTCAGTCATATGGGCAAATACATGGTATGATCCAGTTAAGGAAGCTGATGCAGCGAAAGTACACATTGCTGAAGGTGCAGATATTTTAGCTCAGCACACAGACTCTCCAGCCATGTTGCAAATTGCAGAAAAAAAAGGGGCTTTGGGTTTTGGACAATCTACAGATATGGGAGCTTTTGCGCCAAAAGCACAATTATTTGCTTCAATAAATAATTGGGGTCCTTACTATGTAGAGAAAATTAAGCAACTTAGAAATGGAAAATGGAATACCGGTGATGGGCCTAATCATTGGCCAGGAAATACTTGGGGTGGGATGTCTACTGATATGCTTTTACTATCAGAATTTAAAAACATGCCAAGTGATGTGGCAGCAAAAGCTAAAAAAGCTCACGATGGTATTAAAAGTGGAAAAATAAAAATATTTGCTGGACCATTAAAGGATAATTCAGGCAAAGAAATATTAGCATCTGGTAAAGAATTAGATGATGGTGCTCTTTGGGGTATGAATTATTACTTGGATGGTGTAACTGGTAAAGTTCCTAAATAAAAGTCCTAAAAGTAAGCGATGAGTATTCATCGCTTACTTTAAAAAATTGAACTACTTTTTAAAAATCTTTTTACTATTAGTTTTGTTCAGTAAATTTGTATTTGCAGATAAAAACTTTAAAATTAAAAATGTTCAAAACAATATCTCAATTTTAGATATTCATGGGAAAAGATATAATGCGTCTCCAGATGTAATAATTAAGACTGGCGATTTTTTAAGTTCAAAAAAAAACCCTGCTTTAATAATAATAGGTTTTAATAAATTGTGTTTTTCTAAACAAACTTCGATTAAAATTTCCTCAATCGAAGATTATAAAAATATAATATCCCTATCAGTTGTAAAAGGTAAATTATTAATTTTTGTAAATAATAAAGATAAATTAAAATTTAATATTAATGTTAAGGAATATATAATTCAAAATAATTTGGGACATATTATGATCTCCCATCAAAAAAATTCTCATTTTGTAAAAACACTTCAAGTAAATGCTGACTTATATACTAAAGATTCTAAAAAAATAAAATTAAAAACAAATAATTTTTATTTTTTTAAAAATAATAATTTAACTAAAAATAAACCTATTAATTTCAAAAAGTCAGACTTTTTAGAAAAATGTACTGAGCCAATTTACAATTTTAAATCAGAGAAACAATCAAACTATAAATGTACTGTATCTAACGAAAAACTTTTTTGTGGACATCAATAATCAATCTATTAGTAAATCAAAAAATATTTTGAATGAGATAACTACTAATAATATTAAAATTATCTTGTCAAAAGTATTTACTGATATTGACTTGGCTATTTTGGCCCCGATTGGCATGCTTGATAACAATACAAATGTGCAAATTAAACTAACTATAATAATGTCGTAACCTAAAAATTCGTAATAAATTAATGCCGGAGCCTGAAAAAAAGACATCATCATGAAATAGACTGAAATAGTGGAAATAAAAGTTTCTCTTGTTAATTTCATTGAATTTAAAAAAGTAATAGATATTGGAGCAGAAATTCCTGAAGCGCCTTGTAATATACCTCCAAACAACCCAAATGGGAAAAATAAAATTTTAGATTTTTGATAAACCAGCTTCCAACTCGGTACGAATAGTTTAAATATTACATAAATTAATACTATGCAACCCACACCTATTGAGAGAGCTTCTAAAGATAGGTTTACTAAAAAAATAGTTCCTATAAAAGCTCCAAACCCTCCTCCGAAAGCAAAAGCAAATGTCATTGGTAAAGGCAATATTGACTTTCTATAATTATATAATTGATGAATATTAGTTAATACATTTGGAATAACCATTATCACCACTGCTAGTCTTACATCATAAAATGCAGAAATCACTGGTATTGTTATAATAGGAACTCCTGCTCCAGTCGCACCTTTTAAAATCCCAGCTGCAAAAAAAGCAAAAAAAGTGATTATATAAAATAAATAAGAATCAGGAAAAAAAATTTTTGATTAACCTCTAGCTTCTTGGATTTTTTTTGATACCATCTCAGTAAAAAATCTTACATCTGACGCAAGAGTGGTAAGATCAAAACCTTCTTTAATCTTATTTTTAAGAAATTCTGGAGATAGGCAGTGAATACCAACTTTTATATTCTGCTTTTTACATGCTAGTTTAATTTTATCAATAGCCTGAACAATTTTTTCTTCGGTTCTGTCTAATCCTGGTTTTAACCCCAATGAAATACTTAGATCCGATGGACCAATATATATTCCAGTCAAACCATCAGTTGATGCAATTTCGTCAACATTTTCTAATGCTTCTTCAGTTTCAACCATAGCTAATGAAATAATTTTATCATTTGCCTCGTTATGATAATCCCCACCATGAACCATCAAAGCTCTAGTTGGTCCCGAACTTCTAAATCCATCTGGTACATATTTAGTGGCACCTACAAACTTTAGAGCATCTTCTTTGTTATTTATCATTGGACAAATAACACCTAAGGAACCTGCATCTAATAATTTCATAATAATACCTGGTTCATTCCATGGTACTCTCACCATAGGAGTAATTTCTATTTTTGACAAAGTTTGAAGCATATTAAGAGCAGCTTGATAATCGATTAATCCATGTTGTAAGTCAATCGTTATAGAGTCAAATTTATTAAGAGACATTATCTCAGCTGTAATCGTAGATGGTATCGAACACCAACCATTGATTGCGCCTTTACCCTCTATCCAACATTTATTTAAGCCTTGTTGTTTCATAATTATCCCTTCATAATTTCCTTATTTACAATTACATTTTGATTTATTTTATTGTCAAAAATATCAAAAACATTTTGCACAGACTCAGTTGACATTCTTATGGTTGCTTCGACAGTTACGCCAGCAATGTGAGGTGACAAAATAACATTTTTTAATTCTAAAAGCTTGTTATTCAATGGAGCTGGTTCTATGTCAAATACATCTAATCCTGCTCCTGATATTTTGTTATTTTTAAGAGCATCATATAAATCTATTTCATTGATTATACCTCCTCTTGCACAATTTATGATGTAGGAAGTTTTCTTCATTTCTTCAAACTCTCTGCTTGAAAACATATTTTCAGTTTGTTTGTTCCTTGGACAATGTATTGTCACAACGTCTATTTCTGATAAGATATCAAAATAGCTGTCAACTTTTTTTGCACCCACATCATGAATTAAATCTTTAGAAACATAAGGGTCATAAACTATTATGTCCATATCAAATGCTATAGCACGTTTTGTCACCCTAGAACCAATTCTTCCGAAACCAATCACAAGGAGTTTTTTTCCTGCAAGATCCCAAGATTTATTATTCCATCTAGTTGACCAGTCAGCTTTTCTTGTAAATTCATCATAATAGAATACATTTTTTGATAATCCTAACATCATCATCATTGTATGTTCTGAAACTGTAACCATGTTTGAATTTGCCGCTATAGTTAAAGGTACTTTTTTTGAAGTGAGTGTATCAACATCGATTGAATCATAACCAACACCATGTCTGGAAACAACTAACAACTTTTCAGCAGCTTCAATAATTTTTTTAGTAATGTTAGCCGTCCTTACAGTTATGGCATGAGCGTCTTTTGCCGCTTCACAAATTTCATTTTCATCATCAGACATTAAAACTTGAAAATCGACATCTTGTCTATTTTCAAGCATTTTGATGCCTTCTTCATGCAAGCCTTGAACAACCAAAACTTTTCTTTTATTAGTTTCCATATAATTTACCTATTTAATATTTAAATTTAATAAAATATTAATAAAATAACTACTTATTTTTTTTTATTTGTTTAAAATAAAATCTTTTTCAGGAGTAATTTATTATGAAAACTAAAAATATTCATACTGACTTTGGAAAAGAAATAAGTGACGTAGATATTACAAAACTTGAAAAAGAAGAGTCTGCTAAAATAATTGAACTTTTTGAAGAATATTCACTTTTAATTATAAAAAATCAAAAAATCACTAATGATGAACAAATAAAATTCTCAAAAATTTTTGGTAAATTAGAAATAACAAAACCAGGTACATTAGGTTCAAATTCAAATGTTGTGATTTTAACTAATATAGATGAATTTGGTAATGTAGTAAGTACGAGTCATAAGCAATCAAAAAATGATAGAGCTAATCAACAATGGCATAGTGACAGTTCATTTAAAATTGTACCTGCTCAAGCCTCTATTCTATCAGGTAAAAAAATTCCATCTCAAGGTGGTAATACTGACTTTGTCAGTATGCGTAACGTTTACGAAAATTTAAAGGAAGACATAAAATTAAAGGTAGATGAGTTAAAGGCAGTCCATCATTTTGCCCATTCAAGGTCTAAAATTGATGAAAAAATGGTAAGTAAAGAAGAGTATGAAAAATTCCCTCCGGTAATTCAACCAATGGTTAAAGTCAATCCAAAAAATAAAAAAAAGGCTCTTTATTTTGGTTCACATACTGCATATGTCAAAGACTTATCGAAAAATGAAAGCATTGGTTTACTTAATTATTTGTTAGACTTTGCTACTAAAGAAAAATTTATTTATTCTCATGAATGGGAAGAAAATGATTTATTAATTTGGGATAACAGAGCTATTCTTCATAGAGGCAAAAGTTATAACCCTGAGGAGCCGAGATATTTGGTTAGAACAACAGTTGAAGACAGCTTCACTAGAGCAGAATATTTAAATTAAAAGAGAAAGATTTTGGAAGAATTACATTTCGATTATCTTATAATTGGTGCTGGAGCGGCTGGCTGTGTTGTTGCTAATAGATTGGCTAGTAAATTCAAAAACCTCTCTATCATATGCCTTGAAGCTGGAGGTGATGATAATAATCCCTTTATAAAAATACCTGCAGGATTTTCCAAAACAGTTTATAATAAAAAATTAAACTGGCCTTACTTTACTTCTCCATCAAAAAACTCATATAACAGGTCTATTCAATTTCCTAGAGGGAGAGTTATTGGTGGTTCGAGCTCAATTAATGGTCATTTATACGTTAGAGGTCAAGCTGCTGATTATAATGGTTGGTCCCAATTAGGTTGTACTGGCTGGGATTGGGAAAATGTACTGCCATATTTTAAAAAAGCAGAAACCAGAATCAATGGTGATGAAAGTGTAAGAGGTAAATCTGGTCCTTTAATTATTTCAGATCTAACTGAAGTTCATCCTTTAACTGAAATTTTTATAGATACAGTTGATAAATTTGGTATTAAAAAAAACGTTGATTATAATAGTGGAAGTCAAGAAGGTACGTCTACATACCAAAATATGATTAAAAATAGTTCTAGGTGGAGTGCTGCGGATGCTTATTTAAAACCAATTTTAAAAAATCCAAATTTTAAGTTAATTAAAAATTCACTAGCCTTTAAGTTATTATTAAATAAAAATAAAATAGAAGGCGTATTGTTTGAAAAAAAAAATAAAAGATATAAAGTTTTAGTTAGAAAGGAAGTTATTTTAAGCGCTGGCTCAATTAATACTCCTCACCTTTTACAAATTTCAGGAATTGGAAATAAAGAAGAGTTAGAAAAAATAGGTGTAAGATGTTTACACCATTTACCAGAAGTTGGACAAAACTTAAAAGATCATTATGCAGTTAGAATTGCTATGAGAGCAAAGGGTATATCCACATACAATGAAAAATCAAGAGGTTTATATTTATTGAATGAAATTTTTAAATATATTTTTTTTAAAAAAGGTATGTTGACTACCCCAGTTTCAAGTGCTGGTGTATTTGCAAAAACAAAAAGAGAGTTGGAAAATCCTAATGTACAAATGTTATTTGCACCTGCAAGTTATCAAAGTGTAAACGTGGGAACTGCAAAACTAGAAAAATTGCCAGGCATGACATGTGGAGTAACTCAATTAAGACCAGCTAGCAAAGGTTGGGTTAAGGCTGTCTCTAACAAAGCCATTGATCCTCCAGAAATACAACCTAATTATCTAGATAATGAATTTGATAAACAGACAATAGTAGAAGGCATAAAGTTAGTAAGAAAGTTTTTTTCGTCTTCACCATTAAAAGAATATTGTATTGAAGAGACAATACCAGGTAAAAATATTATTAGTGACGAGCAGTTACTAAACTATGCACAGAAAAATGGTTCTACAATTTATCATCCTATTGGTACTTGCAGAATGGGTAGTGATCAAAATGCTGTGGTTGATCTAAGATTAAAAGTAAATGGAGTTAAAAATTTACGAATTATTGATGCTTCAATTATGCCTGAGATGGTATCTGGAAACACCTATGCCGCAACTAACATGATTGCAGAAAAAGGATCAGATTTAATTTTGAAAAATGAATAAAAAGTCTATTTAATGAAAATAACTAAAATTCAAACAATACGTATTCCTGAACATCCAAATTTAATCTGGGTTAAAATATATACAAATGAAGGATTATATGGGATAGGAGAAACTTGGTTTGGCGCAGAAGCGGTCGAAGCTGATATTCATTCAAGAATTGCTCCAATTATAATAAATCAGGATCCAACTAAAATTGAATTTATTTACTCTAAGATGAGACCATATATTGGTTTTTTTGGAACTGGTGCAGAAATGAGGGCTTTATCTGCTATAGATGTAGCTTTGTGGGATTTAAATGCAAAAATATTAAATGTACCTTTGTACCAAGTTTTAGGTGGGCAAACTAGAACAAGTATAAAAGTTTATAATACTTGTGCTGGTCCATTATATGTCTCTAAAAACGCAGATGTAAGACCAGAAAATTTTGGTACTTTTCACTCAAAACAAAAACTTAAAAAAGTTTATGAAGATCTGGATATGTTTATGAACAACCCTGAAGAATTAGCTACTTCATTATTAGAGATGGGAATAAAATCTATGAAAATATGGCCTTTTGATTTTGCAAAAGGAGCTTTAAAAGGACTTTCAATATCTAAAGATGATTTAAAAAAATATATAACTCCATTTAAAAAAATTAGAAAAACTCATGGAAATAAAATAAAAATTAAAGCAGAACTTCATGGTATTTGGAGTTTGGAAGCATCAAAAAAAATATGTCGAGCCCTAGAAGAATTTGAAATGGACTGGGTTGAAGATCCAATTTGGATGGATAATTTTTATGATATTCCTAAATTAGCAAATTATACTAATCAACCACTAGCAGGAGGTGAAACCTTAGGTGGACTATCTCAAATTTCACAGTTAATTGAGGTAGCCGATATTGCATTTCCAATTATAGATGTAACTTGGGGTGGTGGAATAACATTCGCTAAAAAAGCAGCTACAATAGCTGAAAGTAGAGGAAAATCTATTGCCTTTCATGATTGTTCTGGACCAATTACACTTGCGGCTTCAACACATCTAGCATTAACTTTTCAGAATGTGATAGAACAAGAAATTACAAGATCATTTTTTTATGACTGGTATCAAAACATCGTTACTGGATTACCAATAATAAATAATGGAATGATCTCATTGAACCAAAATCCTGGTCTAGGGGTAGATTTGAATAATGAGATGTTTAATACTTCAAGTTTATTATTAAGAGAATATATTTAAATCAGTTAGTATTATATAAAATAATTTAATGTATTTTTAGTGTTTTATAGGATGATGTTTAGAAATTTTGAACCAAAAAGAGCAGCTGAATTAATTTGGAATTCATGGGAAAATGGTAATTTAATAGATAAGTTACCTTCAAAATTTGTCCCAAAAACCAAATTAGAAGCCTACAATGTTCAAGAAGTTTATGAGTCATTCAGCAAAAGTCCATTGTTTGGATGGAAAATTGCAGCCACAAGTAAAGCAGGTCAGTTTCATATTGGTGTCAAAAATCCATTGATTGGAAGAATTTTAAAAGAGAAGGTATTTACACATAATACAACTATTAAAAATAGTAAAAATAATATGTCAGTTGCAGAACCAGAAATAGCTTTTAAATTTAAAAATGATTTATTTCCAAAAAAGGAAAGTTATACTGATGATGAAATTTTGCAAGCAGTTGGAACAATGCACCCTGCAATCGAACTTCCAGACTCTCGCTTTAAAAATTTTTCAAATGTTGGTGAATTTATTTTAATTGCTGATAATGCTTGCGCTCATCAGTTTATTATTGGACCAAAAATGTCTGAAGAATGGAGAGTTACAAACTTATCAGAACTTAAAATAAGTATTAGTTCTTCTAATGGAAGTGTTAATATAGGATCTGGTTCGAATGTTTTAGGAAGCCCCTATTTAGCTCTCAATTGGCTTGTAAATGAACTTTCAAAAAATAACATAACAATAAAAAAAGGCCAATTTGTTTCAACTGGAACCTGTGCTAAGCCATTAAATTTTTCACCTGGTGATAAAATTACAGCAGATTATGGTAAGTTGGGTCAAATTTATACAGAAATTGATAATAAATAGTCTAATCATCTATTTTAATTCTTTTCAATTTAGATTCTAAAAAATAATTTTGATCATACCTCCGTCATAACAAGTTTGACTATTTTAAATAATCCTGAGATTCTTAAAGAAATTAACAGGGGGTGTGATTTAACTGTTCATGTAGGTTATAGAAAGAAATAAAGTGGTGCCCAGGGGCGGATTCGAACCACCGACACGAGGATTTTCAGTCCTCTGCTCTACCTACTGAGCTACCTGGGCACTTAATATATCTATACCCCTAACATTAAGAATTGTCTATATTAGATAACTAATTTTATTTTTGTTCAATTATATTATCTTCAATGGCATATTCTTCATTTAACCATTTGCTTAAATCTATATCTCTACATTTTTTTGAACAAAATGGATAAAACTCATTTTGGTTATTGTTTTTATTTTTACAAGTTACACAAATATATACTTTATAATTTTTCATTAATCTTTATGAATCCTGCTGCAATTAGTTTTCCATATACATCTGCCAAAGGTAAACCAACTATATTTGAATAAGAACCAGAAATAAAATTAATATATCTTGATGCTATTCCTTGTACACCGTAACCTCCAGCCTTTCCTTTCCATTCATTTGTTTTTAAATAAAAATCTATTTCCTGAAGAGTTAATCTCTTAAATTTAACTATTGATGAAACTAAGTTTAACTTACCCTTATAACTTGGACTAGAGATAATGAAAGCTGTTGTTACTTTATGTCGTCTTCCAGACAAGAGTTTCAAGAAACTTTCTGCCTCTTTTAATTCTGAAGTCTTATTTAATATTCGTCTACCTACATGGACAATTGTGTCAGCCGTTAAAATTAATGAAGTTGGGTTTTCTTTTCTAACTTTGGACATTTTTTTTGTAACAATTCTCTTTACATACGATAACGGCAATTCATTTTTAAGAATTTTCTCTTCTATTTTAGGTGAAACGGTTTGATTAGGAATTATACCAATTTGGGCTAAAAGTTCTAACCTTCTTGGAGATGAGGAACCAAGAATGAAATGAATTTCATTGTTTAAATCAATCATTTTAAAATCGAAGATATTTATTTATATCTAAATGTAATTCTACCTTTAGTTAAATCATAAGGTGTCATCTCTACATTTACCCTATCACCAAGTAAAACACGTATTCTATTTTTTCTCATTTTCCCGCTAGTGTGAGCTAAAACTTCGTGTTCGTTATCAAGTTTAACTCTAAACATTGCATTTGGTAAAAGCTCTTCAACAATCCCAGAAAATTCAATTACGCCTTCTTTAGCCATTTATATCCTTTTTAAGTTTAATCTGCTGATAAATCTTAATTAGTCAAGTTATAATTTGAATTTTATTTTCTTATTTCCATTGAAATTTTATGAGCTTGGAAACCTTCTAATGAAGCTAAAATACTTGCATGCTCTCTTAACAAAAATAGATTATTTTTGTTACACTCTATAAATGTACTTCTTTTCATAAAATCAGCTACTCCTAATCCACTTGAGAATTTAGCAGTTCCACCAGTTGGTAAAACATGGTTAGGGCCAGCCACATAATCACCTATTGCTTCAGGTGTATATCTACCCAAAAATATTGAACCAGCATTTTTTATTTTTTTAAGAAACTTATTTGGATTATTTACTGCAATTTCTAAATGTTCAGGTGCAATTGAATTTATTAAATCAACAGATTGTTCTAAATTTTCTAGAACAATTATACATCCTTTAGAAAACCATGAAGATGATGCAATTTTTTGTCGAGGTAATGTTTTTAGTGCTAAATCTATGGAATTTTCAACTCTTTTTGCAAAATCTTTATCATCAGTTATTAAAATTGCTTGGGCCTGCTCATCATGTTCTGATTGTGAAAGAAGATCATAAGCTATCCAATCAGGATTACTTTTATTATCTGTAACAATAAGTATTTCGGATGGGCCAGCTATTGAGTCGATTCCAACCTTTCCAAAAACCTGACGCTTTGCCTCTGCTACAAACATATTTCCTGGCCCAACAATTTTGTCTACTCTTTCAATACTTTCTGTTCCAAAAGCCAAAGCAGCAATTGAGTGTGCGCCACCCATAGCATAGAACTGACTAACTTCGGTCATATAAGCAGTTGCAAGAATTATTTGAGGAGGATTTTTAACTGAAACAGGTGTAACCAATTTTCTATCATAGACACCTGCAACCAATGATGGAATTACGTTCATAATTATAGAAGAGGGATAAATGGCTTTTCCGCCTGGAACATAAAAACCGACAGAGTTAATAGGCTCAAATTTTAATCCTAAACGAACATCCAATTCATCTCTATAATCTAAATTTTTTGGAGTCTGCTTTTCATGAAATGATCTAATTCTTTTTACTGCAAATTTTAGAGCATTTTTTTGATTTAACGGAAGATCATGAAAAGCTTTTTTCATAGTTTTATAACTAATCTTTATGTCTTCAATACTATTGATGTTATCGTTATCATATTTTTTTATTAACGATAACAGAGCTTTATCACCTTTAGTCTTAACTTTAAAAATAATATTTTTTACTATTTCCGATACATCATCTATTTTTTCATTTTTACTTAATAATAATTTTCTCAATAAGTTATTGAAATTTGGTTTATTAGAAAAAATAAAATTAGTTTTATTATTTTTCATTATTGATACTCTCAAATTTATTTATCAATTCAATCATCTCCTCAAACCTTGTTTTATAGGCAGTCCTATTTATAGCTATACGAGTAGAAACTTTTGTAATCTCCTCTACTTCTATTAAACCATTAGCTTCTAAAGTCTTACCAGTATCAACTAAGTCTACTATCCTTCTACATAAACTCATTTTTGGAGCTATTTCCATTGCACCATTAAGTTTTATACATTCTGCATGAACTCCTCTTTTTTCAAAATGTTTTTTTGTAATATTAGGATACTTGGTTGCCACTCTGACATAACTCCATTCTAGAGGATTTTCTTTTTTTAATATTTCATTGCTTGATGCTACAACCATTCTACAATGACCAACATTTAAATCTATGGGTGAATAAATTTCTGAATGATTAAACTCATCGAGTACATCACTACCAATAATTGCAATTTGGACAGCACCGTAAATTAAAAAAGTAGCAACATCAAAAGATCTAACTTTAATTATTTTTACATTTTTTTTATTAGTTGAGAATTGCAAAATTCTACTATTATTATCAAAGAATGATTTTTCTGGAATTAAACCAATTTCCTCTAGAATTGGAATTGCTTCAATCATAACTCTTCCTTTTGGTATTGCTATATACATGTCTTGTAAATTGTTCATAATGTTCATTTATGTATTGGTTTGTTTTTTGTTGGCCATGGTAAATTTATGTCTTCTAACAAAATACTAATTCTATTTACACTAAGTCTAATCAATTTTGAAGATGAAAAATTCAATTCTAAATATTTGTTTTTAAATGTTATTGCCAACAAATTTAAGTAATCTTTTTTATCTTCATTATTGAAGTTAACAAATTCAACATGATTTATTTCTTTAAATTGTAATCCAGACACAACTCTATAAGATACATTTTTATTATTATCATAATATTCCCAACAAAATCTCGAAAAAGTAGCTACAAAAACTTGTTCAAAATTTAAATATTTCATTTCTTCAAGAGAGAAAATTCCATCTTGGCATAAAGTAGATAAAATTTTTATATCATTGATATCTAACGCTTTTATTTTTAATTTTTTAACATTGTAATCATTTGATAAGTTTTGTTTAATTATCTTATTTTTTTTCATTTTTATTAACTAACTTATTTCTGCCCCTAAATTACTTAATTTATCTTCAATATTTTCGTAACCTCTTTTTAAATGTTCTAGTTCAAAAACATTTGTTATTCCTTCAGCAGCTAATGCAGCAATTATTAACGACATTGAAGCTCTTAAATCTGTTGCTTTCACATTTGCACCTTTTAAACTTTCTAATCCCATAACAGATGCAGTGTTATTCACAACCATAATTCTTGCTCCCATTTTTTTTAATTCTGGAACATGTTGAAATCTATTTTCAAAAATATTTTCATTAATTATAGATTTACCATCTGCTAAACACATAAGACTCATGAATTGTGCTTGAAGATCTGTTGGAAAACCTGGATGTGGTTCTGTAGAAATATTAACTGACTTAAGCTTATTGGATCCAATTATTTTGACTTCGTTTTGCCCATAAATAACTTTAGTACCTGTTAGTTTTAATTTATTTAAAAATGTTTCAAGGTCAGAATATCTGATTTCTTTTATATTAACTTCACCACCTGTTATTGATGCTGCAATCGCAAATGAGCCAGCTTCAATTCTATCGGGTATAACAGAAAAAGTTGTAGGATTTAACTTTTGTACACCTTCAATAATGATTTTACTTTCACCCAATCCTGATATTTTTGCTCCAGCTTTAATCATACAATTTCCTAAATCAACAATTTCTGGTTCTCTTGCAGCATTTATAAGTTCAGTTGTCCCTTGAGCTAAAACTGATGCCATAATAGCGCACTCAGTGGCACCAACCGAGACTTTAGGAAACTTGATTTGACAGCCTCTGAAACCAACTTCTGGTAGTTTAGCACTAAGAAAACCATCTCTTAACTCTATATTTGCTCCTAGTTTTTTAACCACATCAATATGTAGATCAATTGGTCTAGTTCCTATTGCGCACCCACCTGGTAAAGGAACAACAGCATGTTTCCTAGATTGTAATAATGGAGCTAAAATTAAAATAGAAGCCCTCATAGTATTCACTAATTTTTCAGGAGCAACATGAATTAAAGGGGGACTTAAAAACTTAATGTTACCCTTTGATACTTGTGTTTTAACTCCTAGAGATTTTAAAAGTTTTATCATAATTTTTGTATCTAAGAGGTTAGGTACATTATTTAATTCATAATCATTATTTATCAATATGGATGCAGCCATCAATGGTAATGCAGAGTTTTTAGCACCACTTATATTAACTTCACCAAATAACTTTTTTTTCCCCTTAATAATTAATTTGTCAAAACTATTCATTTATTTTTTAAATTTTTATTATTTAGCAATGATGAAAAACCTATTTTAGATAACCTTTTACCTGTAACTTTATTTGCGTCTCTATCTGTTGTTTGTTTTTTTCTTAATTGTAAATTTTTTCTAAGAGAAATTGATAAAGTATTATTATTTGTACTAATCTTTTTTGACATTGTTTTTACTAGCATAAAGCTTTAATATAATTGACAAATAATTTATTGTCTAGATTTTGAAATATTAAATGTATTTAAATGCCGCCATAGCTCCAGCGGTAGAGCGCGTCATTGGTAATGACGAGGTCACTGGTTCAAATCCAGTTGGCGGCACCATTTTTTTAAACCCTAAACATAATTATTACTTCATTTTTTAAACTGCAAAATAGTTTAAATATTATTTAAAATTATTACTATTTCTTTTTAGTCAATAAAATTAGATTTTTAATTGCATTAGAACACGAAATATTATGATTGTTCTGATAGAAAATAGTTGTCTTTTTTAAATATATTTATTAAACAACATTCTTTTAAATTATTCCTGTCTAATTTGACCATTTAGTTTTTTTGAAACCTCAGAGATAATTCTCTCACTTAAAGTATCTATCTCCCTTTCATTTAGGGTTTTATCTTGTGGTATAATTTCAACAGATAAAGCAATTGATTTTTTTTGATCTGGAATATTTTTACCTTTGAATATATCAAAAACTTTTATTTCGTTTATTATTTCTTTATCTGCATTTTGAATTACATTAACTAAGTCCATAGCTGCTAATTCATCATTAACTACAAATGCAAAGTCTCTGTAAGTAGATTGAAAAGGCGATTTTTTTAACAAAGACCTCGAGACATTTTTACTATTTTTCTTGGGAAGATTATCCAAAAATATTTCAAAGCAGAAACAATCATTTTTAAAATTTAAGTCCTTCAAAACAAAAGGATTTAACTGTCCAAAATAAGCAATATTTAATTTACCTAGTTTTAGACATGCCGACCTACCTGGATGATAATATTTAGGAGGGGATAGATTATCAATTTTTAAATTTGAAACTGGACAAGACAAAGCTCTTAATACTTCTAAAACATCTGATTTAATTTTATAAAAATCAAATAGTTTTTCTTCATTCTTCCAATCTTTCTCTATTTCTTTTCCATACCTTATTCCAGTTGCTACTATCACTTGTTCATTAGGCATATCACCATTAAAAACTGGCCCCACTTCAAAAAAAGAGAGGTTATAAAATCCTTTATTGGTATTTTTATAAACTGCATCTATTAAATTTGGAATAATTGATGGTCTCATGTTTGTTAATTCGGAGGAAATAGGGTTTACTAAAGTTAATTTTTTTTGTCCTCCATTAAAAAGATTAGCCTTTTTTTTGTCTAAAAAAGAAAAAGTTAAAACTTCGTTATAACCCCTTGTTGCAAGCAACTTCCTAGCGTACAATATTTTTCTTTGCTGATTTTTTAAACTTGGCTTAGTTATATAATTTTTTCTTTTTAATAAATCTGTAGGGATGTTTTCGTAACCATAAACTCTTATTATCTCTTCTACCAAGTCAGCCTTTCCATCAACATCATTTCGCCATGAAGGAACGGTGACTGACCAAATATCATTATTTTTTTTGAGAGAAAAACCGAGTGTTGATAAAATTTTTGATATTTTATCTTCACTAATCTTAATTCCAATTAAACTTTCAACAAGACTAGGTTTAAAATTTATTTTTTTTGTTTCTAAATTTTGAGAATGGTAATCTATATAACTCGAACTGCCTCCACAAATATCTTTAATTAACTTAGATGTATAATGAACTGCCCAATCAGGACATTCAAAATCTAACCCTCTCTCAAATCTATACCTAGCGTCGGATATTAAATTTAAATCTCTTCCGGTTTGAGAAACTGAAGAAGGAGAAAAAATAGCAATTTCCAAAAACATTTCGTTTGTATTTTTGTCGATTCCAGTTCTTTCTCCACCCATTATGCCCGCAAGATCGTCTGGTCCTATATCATCAGCTATAACTAACATGTTTTCTTTAAGATCGTATACTTTACCATTTAAAGCTTCAAATTTTTCTCCATTTTTTGCTAATCTTATGTTAAGAAAGTTACCTTTTATTTTTTTTAAATCATAAGCATGTAATGGTCGACCAATATCTAACATTATATAATTTGTTATATCAACTAATGCTGAAATAGGTCTTTGACCTACGGCTTTTAATCTATTTTGCATCCAAAGTGGAGATGATAAGTTATTTAAATTTTTAAAAGATCTCCCAATTATTTTAGTACATAAATATTTCTTTTCTTCGGGTAAATCTAAATTCCATTTAACACTTGATTCAAATTCTCCCTTATCTTTAAAAAGTTGAAGATTTTTTAAAGTACCTATACCGTAAGCAGCAAGATCTCTTGCAATTCCTCTGACGCCTAAACAATCACCTCTATTAGGTGTTATTTCTATTTCTATTAGAGGGTCATCAATTCCTAAATAATTAGAAACTTCTGAACCAATTTTAGTATTTAGAGGTAGATGAATTATTCCTTCATGATTATCTGAAATTTGCAGTTCTTTTTCAGAACACAGCATTCCACTCGAAAGCACGCCCCTTATTTCTACTTCTTTTAAAGTTAAATCTAAACCAGGTATATATGTTCCTGGTGGGGCATAAACACCAATCATATTCAATTTGAGATTAGATGCGCCACATACTACTTTAAAAGTTTCTGTTCCTGTACTTATATAGCAAACATTCAATTTATCGGCATTTTTATGTTTTTCAATTTTTGTAACCTTGGCTGCCTTGAAGTTTTTTATTTCTGAACTAATTTTTGAATAAGAACTTACCTCAAGTCCCAATTTATTTAAGGCTTCTATGACTTCATAAAGTGAGGCATCTGTTTCTAAATGATCCTTCAACCAACTTAAAGTAAATTTCATGAATTCACACCATTTAAGCCCGAGTGAAGACTAGTTTCTTCTATTCCCAAAAACCC
Organism: SAR116 cluster bacterium AG-426-I14; assembly: GCA_003210055.1. Lineage (GTDB taxonomy): Bacteria > Pseudomonadota > Alphaproteobacteria > Puniceispirillales > Marisalimonadaceae > AG-426-I14. The sequence continues at coordinate 38,510 of QCNS01000003.1, read as the reverse complement.
GTAATGCTTTAGCCATCGTAAGTCACTATCGTAAAATGGTCTTAAATCTGGAATACCATATTTTAACATTGTCAATCTCTCTAAACCCATACCGAATGCAAAACCTTGATACAAATCTGGATCTATTCCAACTCCAGATAGAACTTTTGGGTGAACCATCCCTGACCCTAATATTTCAAGCCAATCCTCTCCTCCTCCAATAGACAAGCTTCCATCTTGTAATTTTTTGCAACCTATATCAACCTCTGCAGAGGGCTCAGTAAAGGGAAAAAAACTTGGTCTAAATCTCACAGGCAAATTTTCCGAACCGAAAAAAACCCTGCAAAACTCTATGAGAGCACCTTTAAGGTGACTCATTTTTATTTTCTTACCTATAACTAGTCCTTCACATTGATGAAACATTGGTGAATGCGTAGCATCGTGATCTGACCTATAAGTTCTACCAGGCACTATTACCCTCAATTCATCTAATTTTTCTATATTTATTTTTTCCAAAGTTCTTATCTGAACAGGACTTGTATGTGTTCTTAAAACTTTTCTAAAACCATCATGGTCTGGTTGAAGGTAAAAAGTGTCATGTTCTTGTCTAGCCGGATGATCTTCGGGAATATTTAAAGCTGTAAAATTATAATAATCTGTTTCTATATCTGGACCTACTGCAATTTCAAAACCCATGTCTGCAAAAATTGCAGATATATCATCAATTGTTTTTGACAATGGATGCAAGGTACCTTGATTATTAGGACTTTCTTGCAAAGTTATATCAATTTTTTCATCCAATAATTTTTTTTCTAACTCTTCGTTAATAATTATACGTTTTTTTTCTTCTAAAGAGTTTAATAAATTATTTTTAATCTCATTTAAAACTGAACCTAATTGGATTCTTTGTTCATGATCAAAAGACTTTAATTGTTTTAAATAATTTGTGATTTCACCTTTTTTTCCAAGAGCGGATATTCTTATATCCTCTAGTGACTTCACATTTTTAGCATATGAAATCTTATCTTTTAGGCCTTTTCCAACAAGCAAAATTTCATTTTTTAAATTTTTAGGCATCTTAAAGTTTAGATCTTATATAAAGACTTTATTACATGACTAGGAGATATTTTTTTTTACTTTTTCTACTAATGACTTAAATACATTAGATTCATTGGCCGCAATTTCTGATAACACTTTTCTGTCCATTTCAATACCTGCCAATTTCAAACCATTTATAAATTTTGAATATGTAAGACCAAATTCCCTTACCCCCGCATTAATTCTTTGTATCCATAGAGATCTAAAGTTTCTTTTTTTGGTCTTACGATCTCTATAGGCATATGCACTAGCTTTTTCTACAGCTTGAAGTGCTACGCCATAAAGGCGTCTTCTCGCTCCATAATATCCTTTTGCGGCTTTTAACACTTTTTTATGTCTTGCGTGAGTGGTTACACCCCTTTTAACTCTTGACATGTAAAAAACTCCTTAACTAAGCGTATGGCAAAAATTGCTTAACAATTTTTGCGTCACAGTCTTGCAATATCATTGTGCCTCGAGCTTTACGTTTCATCTTTTGAGAACGTTTTCTGAGGTTATGACTTAAGAAAGCTGCACTTCCTCTAACCTTACCACTAGCGGTCAGTTTAAATCTCTTTTTTGCACCACTTTTTGTTTTTAATTTAGACATTTAATTAATCTTTTTTTATGTATATATACAAAGATATTAAAGTAATCAACCAAAGAATTGTTTTTTTTATTTTGGAGCTAATATCATTACCATTTGTCTGCCTTCTAACTTTGGCAAGACTTCAACTTTGCACATGTCAGATGTATTTTCTTTGACTCTATCTAGAACGGTTGAACCAAGCTCGTGATGAGCCATTTCTCTGCCTCTAAATCTCAAAGTAACTTTAACTTTGTCTCCATTATCAATAAACTTTTTTACAGATTTCATTTTTACATTAAAATCATGATGGTCAATATTTGGTCTTAGTTTAATTTCCTTAATATCTATAATCTTTTGTTTTTTTCTTGCCTCATTTTTTCTTTTTTGAGCCTCGTATTTATACTTACCATAATCTAATATTTTGCAAACTGGTGGTTCAACGTTTGGTTGAACCTCTACCAAGTCCAAACTTTGAGATATTGCTGCCTTAATTGCTTCTTCAATTGAAATTATTCCTAATTGTTCTCCATTAGGACCTATACACCTTACAGTTTTTGCAGAAATATATTGATTAATTTTTGGACCATCTCCAGGCAGGCTTGATTTTGTTTCGTTTATATCGAAATCTCCTTTTTTATTACTTTTGTTATATTTATATTAATATCTCCATATAAAAAATATTTGATAAGTTAAATTATACATCTTGACAAGATAATTCAAATTAAATCTGGTGGCAAAGTCTTTATTTTTATATCTTCAAGAAAATTATCTAATTTATTAACCTCTTGAGAATTTGAACCTAATTTTCTAATTGCAACAGTTTTATTTTCTTCCTCTTTTTCTCCAATAATTAATATTATTGGAGTTGCATTAATAGAATGTTCTCTAATTTTATATCCAATTTTTTCGTTTCTCAAATCAATTTCAACCCTAATACCTAATTCTATTAGCTTCATATAAATTTTATTCGCATAATTATTGGATTTTTCTACAATTGTACAAATCACGACTTGAATTGGAGATAACCATATTGGTAATCGTCCTGAATATTGTTCTATCAAAATACCTATCCATCTTTCAATTGAACCAAGAATAGCTCGATGCAACATCACAGGATTTTTTTTATTACCTTTCTCATCTATATATTGTGCACCCAATCTTTCAGGTAAAACAAAATCTAATTGCAAGGTTCCACATTGCCAATCTCTGCCAATTGCATCTGTAAGCACAAACTCTAATTTTGGTCCATAAAAAGCACCTTCCCCAGGATTAAGCTCATATTCAAGCTTACCTTTTTTTATCGCATCTAAAAGTGATTTTTCAGACTTATCCCACACCTTGCTATCGCCAGCCCTTACGCTTGGTCTATCAGAAAACTTCACCTTTATCTCTTTAAAACCAAAATCATGATATACCTCTCTCAACAAGTCACAAAATTGTAGTGATTCATCTGTTATTTGATCTTCCGTACAAAATATATGTGCATCATCTTGAGTGAACTGTCTTACCCTCATAATTCCATGCAAAGCACCTGAAGGTTCGTTTCGATGACAAGAACCAAATTCAGCAATTTTAAGGGGTAAATCTTTATATGATTTTATTCCTTGTTTATATATTTGAACATGACCAGGACAATTCATTGGCTTTAAAGCTAAAATTTTATCATCATCACCAGAGGCCATGAACATATTTTCTTTAAATTTATCCCAATGACCTGATTTTTCCCACAAACTTCGATCAATTACTTGTGGTGTTTTAACTTCTTCATAATTGTTATTTTTTAACTTCCTTCTCATATAAGACTCAATTTCTAGATAGATTGACCACCCTTTTGGATGCCAAAAAACCGAGCCTGTTGCCTCTTCCTGAAGGTGAAATAAATTTAACTGTTTTCCTAATTTTCTATGATCTCTTTTTTCAGCTTCTTCAATTAGATTTAGATATTTATCTAAATCCTTTTTTTCAAAAAAAGCCGTACCATATATCCTTTGAAGTGTTTGGTTTTTACTATCCCCTCTCCAATATGAACCAGCCAGCTTCATTAATTTAAATGAATGACCTAACTTACTAGTTGAAGGAAGGTGAGGTCCTCTGCACAAATCTATAAATTTACCTTGTGAATAAAATGTAACTTCTTCTTCATCTGGTATACCTTCAACCAACTCAACTTTAAACTTTTCATTATTCTTTTTAAAAAATTCTATAGCTTTTAATTTACTCCATACTTCACGATGAATTTTTTCATTTCGATTTACAATTTCATGCATTCTTTTTTCAATTTTATTTAAGTCATCAAAAACAAAACTTTCTGCTCTGTAAAAATCATAATAAAAACCATTTTCAATAGCAGGACCAATTGTTATTTGTGTATCAGGATATAGTTCTAAAACTGCTTCTGCCATAATGTGTGCAGCATCATGCCTTAATACAGCTAGTGTTTCAGGATCTTTCCGAGTTAAAATTTTAATTTTGCAACTTTTATCAATTAATCTACTTAAATCCCATAAATCATCATTAACCTTTGCTATCAAGGCCTCTTTTGCTAAAGAACTCGAAATTTCTTTTGCTATTTCAAAAGGTGAAATTGGATTATCATATTTTTTTGATTGCCCATTAGGCAAAAGTATATCGATCATATTATTTTAACTTACGTTTAATTTCGCTTTCAAAAATACACTTTTCATATAATTTTACTGTTTCAGAACACATTTTTAAATGTGAAAATTTTCTTTCAACTGTTCTTTTAGCATTTTTAATCATTTTTTTTCGTTCAGTTTCCCTAAGGTTTAATGCAATCTGAAGCTTTTCTGACAAACTGTCAATATTTTTTGGATCTGCAAGAAAACCAGTATCTCCGTTGATAATTGTTTCAGAAACACCTCCATGATCAAATCCAACAACAATTTTTCCTAATGATTGGGCTTCAATTATTAACCTTCCAAAAGGTTCTGGTTCAATTGAAGGCATTACTATTACGTCTCCTAGCATTAATGCAGCTTGAATATCATTTGAAACAGAACACAATCTAACTTTATCTCCTAGACCGAGTTTTTCTATTAATTTATATAATTTTTTTTTAAAACTTATTTTCCCATCATAGGCTCCTATTAATATACATTGAAAATCAGTATTTATTTTCTTTAGAGATTTTATAAGGCATAAGTGACCCTTCCAAAATGAAGGTCTAGATGCCATAAGAATTACTGGCTTTCCATAATCTATTTCCATTAATTTAGATTGATTGATTATTCTTGAAGCAGAAATATTTGAAGAGTTAAATAAATCTAGATCTACACCACGGTAAATTGTTCTTATTTTTGATTTAGAATTAGGAAAAACAGATATGATTTCATTTTCAATATGTTTTGATATCGCAATGACATAATCACTTTTAACCAAAATGCTATTGTAAAAATTTTTAAAAAAATTTTCTTTTCTAAATCTACTGTGAACTGATGAAATTATTGGAATATTTAATTTAGCGGACAGTGGATGGGCTATCCACGCAGGAATACGAGAACATACATGGATTAGGTCAATATTTTCTATATTAATAATTTTTTCAATTTTTTTTCTTAAAAAACTCCATTTAAAGGGATTTTTTGTATTTACGCCTAAAGTATAGTGAATACCTCCATTTCTTTCAACAGTATGTTTTAATTTACCACCAGAGGAGATGACAATAGATTTACAATTAATTTTTGATATATAATTAGAAATTTCAATTACACCTCTTTCAACCCCTCCATTATCTAAGGCTGGTACGATTTGAAGAATTGTTTTATTCTTTAACATTTTTAATTTACTATAACTAATATGACAGATTTCATTAAAACTAAATATAACCAAACAATTGCATACAACAAAATTGATGGAAAAAAAACAGGAATTGTATTTTTTGGTGGATTTAAATCAGATATGACTGGTCAAAAAGCAATTGAGATAGAAAAATGGGCAAAGGAGAACGACCATTCATACTTGAGGTTTGACTACACTGGACATGGGAATTCATCTGGAATATTTGAAAAATTAGTATTTAGTAATTGGCTAGAAGATTCCGAATTTATGATTAAAAATTTTACGTCTGGTCCTCAAGTACTTATTGGATCATCAATGGGTGGTTGGGTTATTTTAAATGTGATAAAAAAAGGCATTTTTAATGTCAAGTCAATTATAGGTGTAGCCCCTGCTCCAGATTTTCCTAAAAGATTGATTTGGGATAAATTGTCTTACTCCCAAAAAAAAGACCTAGTAAGTACAAAGAAATTAATCTTACCTAGTGAGTATGAAGAAGGTTACACAATAAGTTACGACCTTATAAAAGATTCATATAAAAATTTTGTTATGAATAATAAAATTTATTTTGAAGGAAATGTTTTTTTATATCATGGTATGAAAGATGTTTCTGTTCCATTTCAAGAAAGCTTATTAATTGCTGAAAATATTCAAAATGCAAAAAACGTTAAATTAATACTTGAAAAAAATGGAGAACACAGACTTTCTGAGGATAATGAAATTTTTACAATTTTAAAACTTATAGAATTATCAATATAATTTCAATAATCAAATTGCATATATTTTTTGTTTGGACTTACACCAACTATGCGATCTTTTAAAACACTCTTAAAAGAAGGTCTAGATTTTATTTTTAAATACAAATCTTTTGATTTGTTAAATTCTCTAAAATTCAACTCATCCATATAATCTAAAACTGAAAGGGATGATGCATAAAATATATCAGCATAGGTAATTTTATCACCAACTATATACTCATTATCTCCTATTAAGTATTCGAAATAACTTAAATTAAACTTTAAATTTTCTAGAGCTTTTCTGATGTTTCTACTATTTGGGTTGTTTTTTTCTTCAAATCTTTTAAAAATTTTTTCATACAATATTGGTTCAACAACATCTCTTTTAAATATAAATTCAAACCAATTTACTATTCTTCTAATTTCATATCTTTTTTTTTCTTCAAACAAAGATTGGGTGCTTTTAATTTCTTCTAAAAACTCAACAATTACATTTGAACCAACTATATAATTATTTTCTTCTTTCAAAAGTACTGGGAAAAAAGCACCAGGGTTCATTAGTAAAAAATTGGTTTGTGGATTCCAAAAATTTTCAATTTGTAATCTAAATTTAATTTTTTTTTCATCAAGACAAACTCTAATAAACCTTGATGAAGGACACAAAAAATAATGATATAAAACATACATTTTCTAGCTAAACATTACTTGATTTTTATAAAAGGTATTACCTTCTCAAATTAGAAGTTCCCATTAAAAATTTGTCAATAGAATAAGCACATTGTCTCCCTTCTCTAATGGCCCATACTACTAATGACTGTCCTCTTCTTGAGTCTCCAGCAACAAATATTTTATTTAAAGATGTCTTATAATCAGTTTCATTTGCTTTAATATTTCCTCGAATGTCTAAATCTAATTTTAGATCTTTAATTAAACCTTCATGAACAGGATGTATAAAACCCATAGCTAATAAAACAAGATCGGCTTCAATTGTAAAATTTGAGTCTTTAATCTCATTCATTTTGAAAGTACCATTATCGTCTTTCTTCCAATCAACTTTAACACAGTTCAATCTTTTGACTTCATTTTTATCATTTGCTACAAATGATTTTGTAAGAATAGACCATTGTCTTTCACAACCCTCCTCATGTGAACTTGATGTTCTTAATTTCATGGGCCAGTTAGGCCAGGTAAGAGATTTATCTTCAGCCTCAGGTGGTTGAGATAATAATTCTAGTTGAGTTACAGATTTAGCTCCTTGTCTTATTGATGTACCAACACAATCTGAACCAGTGTCACCTCCACCTATAACTAAAACATTTTTATCTTTAGCTGTAATCTCACTAAAATTATTTTTCTTACCAGCTATTTTATCATTTTGTTGTGTCAAAAAATCCATTGCAAAATGAATGCCTGTAAAATTTCTTCCAGGAACATCTAGATCTCGTGGAACTTCTGAACCTATGCAAATAGATAAAGCATCAAATTCTTCAAATAAGTCTTCAACTAAAATATTTTTTCCAACTTCACTATTAGACTTAAATTCAACACCTTCTGATTGCATTTGAGCCATTCTTCTATCAATTAACATTTTTTCCATTTTAAAATCTGGTATACCTATCCTCAGCAAACCACCAATTCTGTCGTTTTTCTCAAAAACCACCACTTGGTGTCCAGCGCGAGCTAATTGTTGCGCACATGCCAAGCCAGCTGGACCAGAACCAATAACAGCAACTTTTTTGTCTGTATGAGTTATAGGTAGTTGTGGTTTAATCCATCCTTTTTTCCATCCATAATCAACGATTGAACATTCAATTGATTTTATAGACACTGGTTTATCAGTTAGGTTTAATGTACATGAAGCTTCACACGGAGCAGGACATATACGTCCTGTAAATTCAGGAAAATTATTTGTTAAATGAAGAGTTTCTAGGGCTTTTTTCCACTCATGTTTGTAAACCAAGTCATTCCAATCTGGGATTAAATTATTAACCGGACAACCTTGGTGACAATAAGGTATACCGCAGTCCATACATCTTGCACCTTGTTTAGACACTATCTCATTTTCAAGAGGTATTAAAAACTCTTTGAAATGCTTTATTCTTTTATTAGGAGGCTCATAGGTTCTATCAAATTTTTTGATTTCTAAAAAACCAGTAGGACTACCCATTATTATTCTCCAGCAACTTTTATTTCTTCATTTAATTTTAAAATATTTTTACTCTCTAAAGCTTTTCTGTATTCGATAGGAGTGATTTTGACAAACTTAGATAGCATTTTCTCCCAATTGTCAATAATCATCTTAGCTTTGACACTGTTTGTGTGTTTTAAATGTTTTTTGAGAATTTTGTTCAGTCTAGCTTCATCATAATTGAGTAGATCATTATCAATGTCCTCTGCACTTATATCTCGGTTAACAGGTAATGTGGTCAATTTTTTTATCTCTACCATTGATGTGTTACATTTTTCATAAAAGTCTTCACCTTCATCAAAGACATAGGCGATACCTCCAGACATTCCAGCTGAAAAATTTCGTCCTGTATCTCCTAATATAACAACAACTCCACCGGTCATATATTCACATCCGTGATCGCCACAACCTTCAGCAACTGCTATTGCACCAGAATTTCTTACTGCAAACCTCTCCCCAACAACTCCATTAAAATAACATTCACCTGATATCGAACCGTATAAAAGGGTATTTCCAGCAATAATATTCTCTTCAGCTAAAATTACACTATTTTTGCTAGGTTTAATTATTATTATTCCTCCTGAGAGGCCTTTACCAACATAATCGTTGGCATCTCCCTCAAGTTTCATTGTAACACCTTTAGATAACCATGCTCCAAAACTTTGCCCAGCACTACCTTGAAAATTTATTTTAATTGTATTTTCGGGGAGACCTTTGTGACCATACTTTTTCGCAATTTTACCAGATAACATTGCTCCAACGCTTCTGTTAATATTATATATTTTATAGTTTAAGTTTACTTTAGTCTTATTTTCAATTGACTTTGCGCAATCAACTATTAATTTCTGATCTAAAACTTTTTCTAATCCATGATTTTGAATTTCACAATTATAGATATTCTCGCCATTTTTAGGAATTACATTAAAGATTAATTTTTCTAGATCTAAATTATGTGACTTCCAATGGTCTTTTGCAGGATTGAAATTTAAAAATTGTCTTTGCCCTATAAGTTCATTAAATGTTTTAAATCCCAATTCAGACATCAATTCTCTAACTTCTTCTGCAATATATAGAAAGAAATTAACAACATGTTCAGGCTTTCCTGAAAAATGTTTACGTAATTCAGGATCTTGAGTTGCCACTCCAACAGGACAAGTATTTAAATGACATTTTCTCATCATTATACATCCTTCAGATATAAGAGCTGCAGTCGCAAAACCAAATTCATCTGCCCCTAACAAACCTCCAACAATCACATCTCTTCCAGTTCTCAAACCACCATCAACTTGTACGGAAATTCTGCCTCTCAATCCATTCATTACAAGAGTTTGATGTGTTTCAGAAAGACCTATTTCCCATGGTCCTCCAGCATTTAAAACTGATGTAATTGGACTTGCTCCTGTACCTCCATCATGGCCTGATATTGTTACATGATCTGCATGAGCCTTACTAACGCCAGCGGCTACAGTACCAACACCTATTTCAGAAACTAGCTTAACGGAAATTCTTGCATCTGGATTTACATTTTTTAGGTCAAATATCAACTGAGCTAAATCTTCAATTGAGTATATATCATGATGAGGTGGGGGGGATATTAACCCAACCCCAGGAGTTGAATGTCTTACTCTAGCAATAAATTGATCTACTTTGTGTCCAGGTAATTGACCACCTTCTCCAGGTTTTGCACCCTGGGCCATTTTAATTTGTATGTCGGTAGAATTAGTAAGATATTCATTAGTTACACCAAACCTACCAGATGCGACTTGCTTAATTCTAGATTTCATAGAATCACCGTTTGATAGTGGTTTAAATCTAATTGCCTCTTCTCCACCTTCACCAGTATTCGATCTTCCACCTATTCTATTCATCGCTATTGCCAGGGTAGAATGAGCTTCAGTAGATATAGATCCCAGAGACATTGCACCTGTTGCAAATCTTTTAACTATTTCTGAAGCCGGTTCAACTTCATCAAGAGGAATTGAATTACCATTTTTAAATTCTAGTAATCCTCTTAAGCTTTTAAATTTATGAGTTTGATCATTAATTTTTTTTGAATATCTTTTAAACATTGAATAATTTGCACTTCTAACAGCGTGTTGCAATATTCCAATGGTTTCTGGTGTCCATACGTGATTTTCTCCATGAAGTCTGTAACTTAAATCACCACCAAAATCTAAATCATTAATTAAATTTGTTTTATCACTGTAAGCACCTAAATGTCGGTTTTCTGTTTCTATTCTAATTTCATCAATATCAATACCCTCAACTTTAGTTGAAGTACCAGAAAAATATCTGTCAACAATATTTTGAGAAAGACCTACTGCATCAAAAATTTGAGCTCCACAATAAGATTGAAAAGTAGAAATACCCATTTTTGACATCACTTTTAACATTCCTTTATTTAAGGCTTTAATATACTTTTTTTGAGCTTCTTCTTCTAAAATGTTTAATTTACTTTTTTGAATAATATTTGATAGGGTATAAAAACCTAAATAAGGATTTACTGCTTCAGCACCGTAACCTGCAAGAAGACAAACATCATGAACTCTCTTCGCTTCACCTGTTTCAATTACAATACCAACTTCTGTTCTTAATCCTTTTTTTATTAAGTGATGGTGTACGGCACCAGTAGCTAATAATGATGGTATCGCAATATGCTCTTCATCTACACCTCTATCTGAGAGGATTATAATATTATAACCTTGGTTTGTTACTACTTCTTCAGCTTTTTTACAAATTTTTTCAAGTATATTTGCTAAGTTGTCATCTTTGCTTACATCTTTTCTGTAGCAAATATTTAATGTGTAAGTTTTAAATGATCCATCAACGTGGTTCTCAATTCTTCTTATTCTTTCAAGATCAGTGTTTGTTAAGATTGGTTGATCCACTTCTAATCTTTTCTGTTTACCACCTGAAGTCAAATCAAGTAAGTTTGGTCTAGGACCTATAAAACTAACTAGCGACATAACTAACTCTTCTCTTATAGGGTCTATTGGTGGATTAGTAACTTGAGCAAAGTTTTGAAAAAAATAATCAAAAAGTAATCTGCTTTTATCTGATAGAGCAGCCAAAGGGATATCTCTACCCATTGAACCAATTGGGTCCTCACCTTTTTGAATCATGGGTTCAAGAAAAAACTTTATATCTTCTTTAGAATACCCAAAAGCTTGCTGCAATTTCAGTAATGCGTTCTCATCAGGCGTCATAGGACCAATTTCTTTGGGTACATTAGTTAATCTAATTTGATTTGAATTTAGCCAATCTTGGTAAGGATGAGATTGTTTAAGTTCGTCTTTCAACTCTTCATCTGAAATTATTCTATTCTCATCTAAATCAACCAGTAACATTTTTCCCGGTTGAAGTCTCCATTTCTTAATGATTTTTTCTTCAGGTATTTCTGGTAAAACCCCCACTTCTGATGCCATAATTATAAGATTATCATCTGTAACTATATATCTAGCAGGTCTCAAGCCATTCCTATCTAAAGTAGCAGCTATTTGCCTTCCATCAGTAAATGCCATAGCAGCTGGGCCATCCCATGGTTCCATGAGTGCAGAATAATACTCATAAAAAGCTCTTCTTTCTGGATCCATTAAATCGTTATCTTTCCATGCCTCAGGTATCATTAACATCATTGCATGGGGTAAGGTATACCCACCCATAACAAGTAATTCCAAAGCATTGTCAAACGTCGACGAATCTGAAGGAGATTCTTCAATTATAGGCCATAGTTTTTCTAGATCTTCACCTAGTGACACTGATTTCATACTATGCCTTCTGGAGTTCATCCAATTAATATTACCTCTTAGTGTATTTATTTCTCCATTATGACATAAATATCTAAATGGTTGTGCCAATCTCCATGATGGAAAAGTGTTAGTTGAAAATCTCTGATGGAATAAAGCTATTGCAGTCTTAAAATTTTTCTCTTGAAAATCAACATAAAACTTTGATAAATTTGGTGCCAATACCATTCCTTTAAAAATGATAGTTCGCGTTGATAATGAGACAATATAAAAATCTTGCCATTCTAATAATTTACTTTTATGAAGCTCTAGGTGTGCTTGCTTTCTAATTACATATAGTTTTCTTTGAAAAGCACTTTCATCATTGCAATTTTTACTTTTTTGAATAAAAAATTGTTTTATCAATGGCCTTGTGTTCTTAACTGTTTCGCCAAGAACGGAAACATCCACAGGCACATCTCTCCATCCAATCAAAATTTGACCTTCATTGGATATAGCCTTTTCAATTGCATTTATAGCTATACCTGATCTAGTCTTATCATTTGGCAAGAATACCATCCCTACCGCATAATCTCCCAAATCAGGTAATGGCAATTTTAACTTATTAAAATAATTTCTAAAAAATTCATCAGGAATTTGAATTAAAATACCAGCTCCGTCTCCAGCTAATGGGTCGGCTCCTATCGCCCCCCTGTGATCTAACTTATGGACTATGTCTAATGCCTGATGAACTATTTCATGTTTTGGCTCATTATCAATGTTGGCAATAAAGCCAAATCCACAAGAATCGTGCTCATGTTTAGGGTCATACATTCCAATTTTTTCAGGGAACCCAATTCTCTTGTAAATCATATCATTTTTCACTATCAAATTACCTACAGGTTAGTTCTTTAATATTAATATAGTTAAAAAATTATAAACTTTTATACTTGTTATTAAAAAATACCAAGAAAAAAATTTAAATTCATAAATGTTTGCTCAATTATATCACATTTTAAAAAAAAGTTATAAATCGTTGTAAATTATGTTTAACAATTTTAATTTCAAAATTGAAAAAAATATATAATGATTTTAAAATGATTTTCGGTTTAATATTACTTTTAACTTTAACTCAAGGAATAACGGAATTTCTTCCAGTTTCTTCCAGTGGTCACCTTGTTATACTGCCATATTTTATAGAGATACCATATCAAGGTAAAACATTTGATGTAGTGTTACATTTTGGAAGCTTATTTGCAGTAATATTTTATTTAAAAAACGATATTTTTGAAATTTTAAAAGATATGATCTCTAAAGAACGATTTACTTCCAAAAGTTTCTATTTCTTAAAATGTATTTTTCTTGCAACTTTACCTGTTATTTTAGTTGGGTATATAATTAACCTATATAAACTAGAATTTATTAAATTAATTCAAATTGTAGGTTGGACAACTTTAACCTTCGGAATATTGTTGGGGATAGCTGATAAAACAATAACAAATAAAAAATTCTCACCTAAACTAAAAGACTCAATAATTATTGGTTTAATGCAATCCATTGCAATAATACCCGGTGTCAGTAGATCAGGAATTGTTATTACAACCTCAAGATTTCTAGGTTACGATAGAGTTCAATCGTCAAAATTTTCATTGTTCTTGTCAATACCTGTTATTTTTGCTGCAATGACATTAAAATCTATCTATATATTTCAAACAGATGAAATTACTTTTTCACTGGATATAATAATAGGGTTTTCACTAAGTCTAATATTTTCATTTTTAACTATAAAAATATTTATGAGTTATATTGAAAAAGCTTCATTAAAGGTTTTTGTATATTATAGAATAATATTAGGAGCAATTATTTTATATTTTGCATATTTAACGTAATAAATTAAAATTTAAAAAATTTTAATATTTCAGGAAGTAAAACCTCAAGTTTACTAGGTTTTACTTTTAAATCGTTAAGTCCAGGTTTATTTGGGTTAACTATGTTATCTGACATTAGTAACTTCATTTGATCAGACGTAAAAGGTGGTTTTGGTAAATAACTAAGAAAATATCCAGGGAGAATCATTAAAATTGGATTTATCTTTATTAAAACTCTTTTTCTTTCAAGTATATCTAACATTAAGGATAACAATTTGTAAAAAGTATATTTGTCAGGCCCACCCAACTCATAAGTGTTTGAAAAAATCTCTTTAAAAGACAAAACATTTGTAATTGCTTGGGCAACATCACCTACATATACTGGTTGAAATTTAACATTTGGTCCAATTACTGGCAAAAAAGGTAAAAACTTAGACATCTTTGCAAACTGTCCAAAGAAGTTATCACCTTTACCAAAAATAATAGATGGTTTTAAAACAACAGATTTTTTAAAATTTTTAAAAACTCTCTCTTCCCCTAAAGCCTTTGTTCTTGAGTAAAGACTTTTTGAATTTTTTGATGAACCTAGAGCGGAAATATGAACAAACTTTTCAACATTATTTTTTTTAGAGATTTCAGCAATTAAGCCAGGTAAATAAGTATGAATTTTTTCAAATTCATTCTCTTCACTTTCAAACAAAATTCCGCAAAGATTGATAACTGCATATTTATCCTGAATATAGGTTTCTAATATTCCATCTTCAAAAATATTAGCAGAAATTATTTCAAGTTGACCAGGAAGTGCAGATGTTTTTGACAGTTTAATTCTATTTTCATTTCTTGTTAGAACTAATACTCTACCTCCAGCTTCAAGCAATTTTTCTACAACAAACTTACCTAAAAACCCAGAACCACCAAGAACTAAAATCTTTTTATTTTTTATCATTTCAACATTCTTTTTTTTTTAAGTTGTTTTCCAACAAAAATAAACTTAATTAATTAACAGTTTTGTGTAAGATATATATATTCATGGAATATAAATTATACAATAACGATTTACCATCAAGCCTAAAATTTAATAACATTGTGGCTATAGATACTGAAACTATGGGTTTAAAACCTCATAGAGATAGATTATGTCTTGTTCAAATATCCAATGGTGATGGAATTGCTCACTTAATTCAAATAAAAAAGAATGTAAAAAGTAAACCTAAAAATCTAATAAAGCTTTTAAAAAATAGTAAAATTACTAAATTATTTCATTTCGCACGCTTTGATTTATCAATTTTAGATAAAAATATATGTACAGTAGAAGGACCAATTTATTGTACGAAAATTGCATCAAAACTCTGTAGAACTTTTGGAGCCAAACACGGATTAAAAGATCTCTGTTTAGATTTGTTGGGAATTGAATTAAATAAAATTCAACAAACTTCTGATTGGGGTGCAATAAAATTAAGTGGCTCACAATTAGAATATGCTAGTTGTGATGTTTGGTATCTTCATCAAATTAAAAAAAAGTTAGACACTATTCTTAAAAGAGAAGGAAAAGATAAAATTGCAAAAAAATGTTTTGAATTTTTAATAACTCGTTCAAAATTAGATTTAGCAGGGTTTGAAGATACAGATATTTTTTCTCATTGATTAGAAAAAGAAAATGAAATTTAGCCTAAAAAATTATTTTGTGCTTTTTATTGGTATTATAATTATATTATTTCTATCAAATATTTTATTTTCTAATAAGTTAATCAAGTCACAAACTAATGAAGTTTTAGATGAAAAATTGGATAAAGCTTCTGGCATAAAAATTCAGAGAAAAAATTCTCAAGGAGAAACTATGTTTGTGGAAGCAGAACAACTTAATGAAGATAAGAAAAACAAGACATTTAAACTAATAAATAGTAAAACTAACATAAAAAAAAATGGAGAAACAACAACAATTACTTCTGGCAAAGCAATAATTTCTGATAATTTTAAAAAATTTAATTTTATGAAAAAGGTCAGAATAATAAATAAATCTAAAAAATTTATGTTAAAAACCAAATCAATCACTGGAGAATTTAATAAGGGATCAATGTTTTCAAAAAATGATGTATACTTAATTATTAATGATAAACATATAATAGGTAAAGGAATACAAATGCATGATCATGGAGAATATATTAAAATCATTGGTAAAGCTAAAATGATATCGAAATAAAATGATTAAATTGCAAAATTTATTTTATTTATTTATTACAGTTTTTGTGTTTGAAAATACGTTTGCTAGTGAAAATAATTCTTTGATTGTTGAAGCTGATACCTCTATAGAATATTTTGAAAAAGAAAGATATTACTTGGCAAGTGGTAATGCTTTAGCTTCCAAAAATGGAGTTACTCTAAGAGCAGATAAAATAAAAGCTTTTTTTGATAAAAATAAAGATGATAATCAAATTAAAGTCATTTTTGGACTTGGAAATGTTAAAATCAGTAAAAATAAAATTTTGGCTGAAGGCAACCATGTGGTTTATGATTTGTATAACGAAACTATTAAATTCACTAATGGTAATCAATTTTTTAAAACTGAAGATATTTTTATAGAGTCAAATAAAAACTTGTCTTATGACAACAAAACTTTCACTGCAAAAGGAAAAGGGAACGTTAAAATAATTTTAAAAAAAAATACTAAAATTTTCGCTGATGAAGTTGTAGCGTTATTTGATAGAAATGACAATTTATTGCAAGAAGCAACTGGTAGAGGGAATATTGAGATTTATACTAAGTCTAGTAAAAGTTTTGCACAAAAAGCCAGATATAATAGAAAATCTAATATAATTTTTCTAGAAGAAAACGTAAGAATTTTTCAAGATAATTTATCAATTATCGGCCAGAGTGGTTTAACAAACTTAAGTACTGGAGTAAGTAAAATACTTGGAAATAAGAAAAAGCAAAGAGTTAAGGGTAAATTTATACCTTCTAAAAAAAAATAGGAGACTAAACTGGATAACCTAAAAGAACAACTTGAGAGATTAAAGAAACTTCCTTCGTCAACTCATTTAACTAACGAAGAAACTGATAATGAAAGCTTAATAATAAAAAAAATTTCCAAGTCATATAATAAAATTAAAATAGTTAATAATGTTTCTATTAGTCTTGAAAGAGGCTCTGTTGTTGGACTGCTTGGACCTAATGGAGCTGGAAAAACTACTTGTTTTTACATAATTGCTGGCCTTGTGAAATGTGATGAAGGAGATATTTTTTTAAATAATGAAAAAATTAATGATTTCCCTATTTTTCAGCGTGCTAGAATGGGTATAGGATACTTACCTCAAGAACCTTCAATTTTTAGAGGTATGACAGTTGAAGATAATTTGATGTCAATAATCGAAACTGTAGAAAATGATAATCATAAAAGATATCAATTACTTGAAGAACTGCTTGTAGAATTCAATATCTCCAAAATAAGAAACTCTCTAGGAATCACTCTTTCAGGTGGAGAAAGAAGAAGAGTTGAAATTGCTAGAACACTAGCAAGTGATCCTTCACACATTTTACTTGATGAACCATTTGCAGGAATTGATCCAATAGCCGTAAAAGATTTAAAAAAACTTATTCATTATCTTAAAAATAAAGGAATAGGTATACTCATCACTGACCATAATGTAAGAGATACTCTGGAAATAGTAGAAAAAGCTTATATTTTATACGATGGTAACGTTCTGATGTCAGGAACACCGAAAGAAATTACAAGCAGTAAGGATGTAAAAGATGTTTATTTAGGTGATGATTTTTCATTGTTCTAATTTTATTTTAAATTACTTGACAAAATAATTCTTCATATTAGGAATATTAACTCGTTTAGAAAAAGGTATAAATTGTGGTTAATTTTTTTGATACTATTGATAAAAATAGTTTTGTATTTATCAGTAATCCCTCGAGTAAAAAATCTATATATGAATCAATAGTAAATGAAGCTTCAAAAATATATAATTTTGATAAAATAAGGGTATTAAACAATCTTTTTAAGCGTGAGAGACTTGGATCAACTGTTGTTGGTAATGGGGTTGCCATTCCCCACATAGTCGATAACTTTATAACAGAACCTAAGGGATTAATCTCAATTTTATCAAAAGGAATTAATTTTGACTCATTAGATAATATTCCTGTAGATATAGTTATTTTACTGTTTTTCCCAGCTAATAGAAATTCTGAGCACCTTCAAATTCTTGCTTCAATTTCTCGATTATTAAGAAATAGTGATTTGACAAATAAATTACGTGGATGCAAAAACCAAGATAGTGCATTTGCAACTTTTTCACAAATAATTGAGTACAAAGCAGCTTAAGTTCAATTTACTCTATTTTTAATTTTTTTATTATCTTTATAATCTAAAATTGACTGTATAGCTTCGTTTGCAATAGCTTCAAAACATTCATCAGTCCAACATAATGCATGAGGTGTTAAAATAGTATTTTTCATCTCTAAAAGTGGATTATCATTTTCTATTGGCTCTATTGTCATTACATCTAGACCAGCTCCATTTATTAATTTGTTTTTTAATGCAAAAACAAGTTCTTGTTCATTTATGACAGGCCCTCGAGACATATTTATTATAAATGAAGAGTCTTTCATTTCCTCAAAAAATTTTCTATCTATCAAATTTTTTGTATTTTCGTTTAGGTTACAAAGAATTACTACAAAATCACTTTTATTTGCCAATTCTAAAAGATCTACTTTTTCAATTCCTTTTTTAATGAATTCTTCCAAAGATAAAAATGGATCGTGGGATATTATTTTGCCAAAAAAAGGCTTTGCTAGTTGGATAAGTTCAGAACCTATATTACCAGCACCTATAACACCTAATGTTTTTTCTGTTAGACCAACACCCATATGGTTTGTTCTTTCATTCCAACTTCCTGATCTTACTAGTTCATCTTTAAGTAATAATTTTCCTGATAAAGAAAAAATCATTGTTAAAGCGGCAACAGCTACTGGCCTTCTAACAGCATTTGGTGTATTTGTTACAATTATATTTTTATTTTTCATAGCAACTATATCAACAGTATCAAAGCCTACACCAAACCTTGAAATAATTTTCAATCTACAATCAACTCTGTTTACACTTTCCTTAGTAGCTTTAGGTAGGTTCAATAAAATTGCATCAAATTTTGCTGCCATATCTTGAGAAATTTCTCTTATATTTGGATTCATCCATTCCAAATCTATATCTCCACGATTATAAATTTTTTCTAATGGTTTTTCTCCAAAGCATGGAATTCCCTCAGAGTTAATCAAATCACCTGAGATTCCTAATTTAAATTTCATCTACAACTCCATTTTAAATCTTAACTTATCAAGTTTTTAATTGAATTTTGTAATATTGACATTTCTGTCCCCACAGCAATTATGTTAAATCCTAAATCATCATAATATTCTAAATCATTTTTGTTACTAACCATGATTCCAAGAGATTTTTTATTAATTTTACCAGCATTCACAACTTTTTTTATTGCATCCTTATAAATCTTAGATTCGAAATCACCTGAGACGCCTAGAAAGTTTGTTAAATCAAAATGCCCAACCCATAGACAATCAACTCCATCTAATTTTGCAATTTCATCAATGTTTTCTAAACCCTCTTTAGTCTCAATTTGGATTATATTAATCAGGTTTTCATTTGATTGTTTCATCACATCTATCGGCTTATATGATTTATATTCGTCATGAACAAACCCAAACCCAGCTCCCCTAATTCCTTGGGGTGGATATTTTGAAAATCTTACAATTGAATTTGCTTCAGTTTTATTATTAACCATAGGTACCATAACGCCATAAGCTCCAAGATCTAACGATCTTGAAATAAAATTGTATTGCAAACTTGGTACTCTTATCAAAGGATAAATCCCTACACCTCTGCTTGCAATTGATAAGGTCTTAAAACTTTCTAAGGATAATCCACCATGCTCCATATCAAATATAACGAATTCACAACCTGAGTTTTTTAAAATATGAGAAATGCCAGGATTAAAATAATCAAATATCATAGAACCTCTGACTTTTTCTAAATTTACAAATTTAGTTTTTAAATCTTTTTTTATCATCTTTAACTCCAATAATTTTTAATATTTAATAACCTAATTTTAAATTAATTTTATTTTTTGGTATTTGATTTTGATGAATTAATTTAATAGCGTTAGCAACCTGCTTTGCTGCAGTTTTATGATTTGTTTCAGCCGAAACATGAGGCCATACGATAATTTTACTATTTTCCCAAAATGGATGATCAATTGGTAATGGTTCATGTTTATAAACATCAAGAATTGCAATTTTAATTTTATTTTTTCTACAAGCCCATAATAAATCTTCTTCAATTACCTGATCTCCTCTTCCAGCGTTTATGAAACATGAGTCATTTTTTACATTTGAAAAAAAAATTTTGTTAAAAATTCCTTCAGTTGAACTTGTCAAAGGTAAAAGAGATATATGAATATCAGAATTTTTATTTAAATATAAAAACCCATGAACTCCGTCATAAGATTTAAAAAATTTATTGATTTTTTTTGTTCTACTCCATCCATTAACTTTAAAACCCAGCCTACATAGATCCTCAGCTACTACAGTTCCTATTTCACCAATTCCATAAATCCCTATAGATAAGGACTGAAAATCTATAATTTCTCTAGCTTTATAAATTTTTTCTTTTTGTTGATTTCTATAACCTTCAAAATCTCTAATATAATTTAAAATTGACAAAATTACCCAATGACTCATAGATTTTGCCATGTAAGAATCAACTATTCGATAAACATCAATATGTTGCGGAAAATCTGGGTAATTAATAATATGATCTACACCTTGTCCTAATGAAATTATTGATGAAATTTTTTTCAATTTTTTTATTTTTTCTATTGGAGGTTTCCATAATAAAGCTACTTTTGCATCGACAGCCTTTTTATGATCAATAGAAACAAGTTTAATATTTTTATAAGTTTTTTTAAGTTCCTTTTCCCATTCTATTAGGTATTGTTCATTTGAACCTCTATTATAAAAAACTACTATATTTTCCATTATTATTATTCTATCCAATTTTGTGAAATATTATCAGATAAAATTAATTTTAATCAAAGTACAATTTCAAAAAAGTGATAATTTAAATAAAAATTTGATTAAAACTGTTTTAAACTGTAAATTAATCAAAATTTAGCTTATGAAGAACTTTAATTTTTAATCTTGAGATTAAATTGATCAGTAAAAATTATGCCTAAATACTGTCCACAATGGTTATTTGATTGTATATCTGCTCAATGCGGAATTGATTATATTGAAATTGGGCATGGATTGAGCTTTATATCAAAAAAATATGCAGATGGCCTCAGCGAAGATTATGATGGACTTTCTGCAAAGGAACTTGAACAAAATGCCGAAAAGTTTTTAAGAGCTTTAAGCGATTATAACATAAATGATAAGTCAATAAATTTTCTTAAAACTTATATTTTTTATAGATTTAACTATACGAATCGATATGTAAAAAGAAATTTTAATAGTATTTTTTTAGATCCTTTAGTTACCAAGAAAAAAAATAAAATAGATAATGATGATGGGTTAGCAAGTCTTAAAGCATTTATTTTTGAGTGGCGATCTAAAGCAACTGTCAAAGTACAAAAAAATTGGTCTTTAGGTAATCAAAAAGAATTTAAAAAACTTGCAAATCTGGTTCAAAAACCTCTGTCTGAACACGAAAGAAAATTAATTTTAAGAGAAACTAGGAAATTGGATTTTCAGGAAACCTGGACAAAAAAATAATATTTTACTGGTGGAGCTAAGGGGATTCGAACCCCTGACCTCTACACTGCCAGTGTAGCGCTCTCCCAACTGAGCTATAGCCCCTAAAAGTATTAATCTTTTTCTTTATCATCTTTAATTTCTATTGAAATTTCCTCATCTTCTATTTCTTCTTCAATGAAAGGAACTTGTTCCTCATTAGTATTAATGTCTTCTTCAATAGTATCTTTTAAGCTTTGTTCTATTTCTGTATCAATATTTTCATCTAATTGTTCATCATTTTCTATTTCTAAAATATCAGCATTTTCGTCTACTTCGTTCATATTTTTTTCTTCATCTGAAATTACATCTTGGTCAACCTCTAAATTACTTTTTTCACTTTCTTCAACTTTATTAGTAATTCCCCT
The DNA here is from genome assembly GCA_003210055.1 of SAR116 cluster bacterium AG-426-I14. GTDB lineage: Bacteria > Pseudomonadota > Alphaproteobacteria > Puniceispirillales > Marisalimonadaceae > AG-426-I14. Next base: position 16,384 of record QCNS01000003.1, on the reverse strand, counting down.
TCCCTTTCTACTCTTTAACAAAAGGTCCGGGTCAAATTCAAAGTTACATTTTGGACAAGTAATTGGTGTTTTTTCAAAATCGTAATATTTTATCCCACAAGAAGGACAAATTCTTTTTATTCCCCATTCAGGTTTGGACATTTTTTTCTCCATAAAATAAAATATAAAATTGGTAATACCCTTAAAAAATCTTTTATGTCAAAATATTTTTGATTTTTATGTTTTAATAGTTATAAGGATTAATTGAAAATGACAATAATAAAATCTTATAAATCACTGAGTTTGAATGGAGAAATATTAATTCCTGGTGACAAATCTATTTCTCATAGGTCACTTATACTATCTTCTTGTGCCATTGGTATGAGTACTATTTCTAATTTACTTGAAAGTGAAGATGTTTTTTCAACATTAAATGCTCTAAAAACTCTAGGTGTTAAAATTAAAAAACATAATCAAGTTTGGAATGTTTATGGAAATGGACTAGGATCTATTGCTGGTTTTAAAGGTCAATTAAACTTGGGAAACTCTGGTACTGGTGTACGGTTACTTATGGGTTTAATTTCTGGTTGTGACTGTGAAGCAACTTTTGTAGGAGACGAATCACTTTCAAAAAGACCCATGAAAAGAGTTATTGAACCTTTGATGCAATCCGGAGCTCAAATAGAATCTGAAGAAAATAGTCTGCCAGTTACAATAAAAGGTTCAAAAATACCTTTACCGATAAACTTTTCTTCGAACATGTCATCGGCTCAGGTAAAATCTGCAGTTCTTATTTCTGGTTTAACATCTTCCGGAAGAACTAATTATTATGAACCAATTTTATCAAGAGATCATACTGAAAGAATGCTTGAATTTATGGGGGCTAAAATTAAAACTTCAAGCTGTGAAGGTAAATGGAAAATTTCAATGGCTGGTTTACCTACTCTAAAGAGTGTTGATTTTAAAATACCAAATGACCCATCAAGCGCCTCATTTCCTATTGTATCTGCGTTGATAACTCCAAATAGTCAAATTATGATCAAAGAGGTATTGATGAATAAACTTAGAATTGGATTTATTAAAACACTTCTAGAAATGGGAGGAAAAATTGATGTGGTTAATGAGAAATATTCAAATGGCGAGAAAATAGCTGATTTAATTGTTAAGAGTAGTAAATTAAATGCTATAAATGTTCCAGCTAATAGGTCTCCATCAATGATTGATGAATACCCAATTTTGTCTGTAGCAGCAAGTTTTGCAAAAGGTAAAACAACTTTTAATGGAGTTGAAGAGTTAAAATATAAAGAAACTAATAGAATTGCTGAGGTAGTTGATAACTTAAATAGATTAGGTATAGCAGCATCGTCAACACAAAATAAAATTATAATTACAGGAAATAATCATAAAGTTGTTAAAGGTGGAATAGAAATAGACTCAAAATTAGATCATAGGATTGCTATGTCTTTTTTATGTATGGGTTTTTGTTCAAGTCAACCAATTATAATCAAAAGGGCACAAACAATCCAAACATCATTTCCTAATTTTTTAGAATCCATGAAAAAAATTGGTGGAAATCTTATTAAAAGTAACCAAAGGTTACCTAAATGATTATAGCGATAGATGGAACTGCAGGATCTGGAAAAGGTACTTTATCAAAAAGACTTTCTAAAAGATTAAATCTTCCTTATCTAGACACAGGAATATTATATAGAAAAGTAGCTCTTGAGTTTTTTAAAGCTGAAAAAAAAACTACGATAAATTTTGATAACGAAACTGTTGAACGAGTAATAAAAGTAATTAGAACAATTAATTTTACAAATATAGAGGATACTAATTCTTTGAGAGATGATAAAATAGGATTACTAGCTTCTGAAATAAGTAAAATTAAAGCAATTAGAAATATTTTAAACTTGAAACAAACTCAATTTGTTGAAGATTCTATTAAACTCAAAGAAGGTTGTATTTTAGACGGAAGAGATATTGGAACAATAATTTTACCTAATGCTGACATCAAATTTTTTATAACTGCATCTCCAGAGGTTCGTGCAAAACGAAAACTTAAAGAAGAAGGTAGAGCAAACTTGCAACCCCATGAACAAAATTGTATGTTTAATGATTATTTATTAAAAATAAATCAGAGAGATGAAAATGATTTCAATAGAGAGAACTCACCTCTGAAAAAGGCGATAGATGCTTATGAAATAGATACGTCACTTTTAACCCCAAAAGAAGTCGAGGAAATAGCAATAAATAAAATTTATAAAAAAAAAACTTAATTTTTTAAAAGATTTATTGTTTTTTTTTCAAAACTATTTATACAAATCAATAACTAAATGAAAAAATGGAGAAAAGTTTGGCAAAACCTAATATGGCTATAGATAATAAAAATGAAAAATTTTCTGAATTATTGGAAGAAAGTTTTTCCAATATTAATAGTATTGAGGGTTCTGTCGTGTCTGGAAAAGTTATCACTGTTGAAAAGGACATAATAACTGTAGATATTGGATTAAAATCTGAAGGTAGAATTTCAAAAAGAGAATTTGGTCATGATGGGGAAAACTCAAAGATAAAAGAGGGTGATGAAGTTGAAGTTTATATTGAAAGACTTGAAGATATTAACGGTCAATTACTTCTAAGTAGAGAAAAAGCTCGTCGAGAAGAGGCTTGGGTTGCACTTGAAAAATCTCATGAAGCCCAAGAAATAGTTTCTGGCATTATTTTAGGAAGAGTTAAGGGAGGTTTCACCGTCGATATAGATGGAGCAACAGCTTTTCTTCCTGGAAGTCAAGTAGATATTAAACCTATTAAAGATTTTAATTCAATAATGAACATACCTCAAAACTTTCAAATTTTAAAGATGGATAGAAGAAGAGGAAATATTGTCATCTCTAGAAGAGCTGTCCTTGAAGAAAATAGAGCTGAAGCAAGATCTGAGTTAGTATCAAACATAGAAGAAGGTCAAACTCTTGATGGTATTGTAAAAAATATTACTGATTATGGAGCTTTTGTAGACTTAGGTGGTGTGGATGGTCTGCTTCATGTTACAGATATTTCATGGAAAAGAATTAACCATCCCTCTGAATTGCTTAAAATTGGTGAAAGCGTAAAAGTTAAAGTGATTAAATTTAATGATGAAACTAAAAGGATTTCTTTAGGTATAAAACAGTTAAATGAAGATCCATGGGTTAGTATTTATGAAAGATATCCGATAGGAAAAAAATTAACAGGTACTGTGACTAATATTACCGATTATGGTTCTTTTGTTGAACTAGACGATGGTATTGAAGGGCTTGTACATGTCTCTGAAATGAGTTGGACTCATAAAAATGTACACCCAAATAAATTGCTCTCAACATCTGAAAAAGTTGAAGTTATGGTCCTTGAAATTGATGAAGAAAAAAGACGTATATCACTTGGAATTAAACAATGCTTAGAAAACCCATGGGAAACTTTTAGTAAAAATCATAAGATAGGTGAGGAAATAGAGGGTGAGATAAAAAATATAACTGATTTTGGTTTATTCATTGGTTTAGAAGGAGATATAGATGGTCTTATTCATTTATCAGATATTAGCTGGGAAGGTAATGGTGATGAATTAATTAAAAACTATAAAAAATCTACAAAGATTAACACAAAAGTTCTTGATATAAATGTTGAAAAGGAGAGAGTTTCCCTAGGTATTAAACAGTTAACCAAAGATGTTGTGGCTAATGAATTAGAAAATATTAAATTGGGAGATACAGTAACTTGTACAATCATTAAGATTTCTGATACTAATTTAGAAGTGACTGTAAGTGATAATATAAAAGGCTTTATCAAAAAATCAGATTTATCACGAGATAGAGCTGAACAAAAAACTGATAGATTTGGTATAAGTGATAAAGTTGATGCAACAGTCATAAAAATAGACAAAAAACAGAGAAAATTAACCTTGTCTATCAAAGCTAGAGAAATAGAAGAAGAAAAGAAAGCAATGGAAGAGTATGGCTCCTCAGATAGCGGTGCTAGTCTAGGTGATATTTTGGGGGCAGCTCTTGAAAAAAAGAATATAGAAGATAAAAAATAGTAAGGATCTAAATTGACAAAATCTGATTTAATTTTAAAAATAACCGAGAAAAACAAGTATCTTCTTCTGAAAGATGTACAAAAAGTTATTGATACTTTTTTTGGTAAGATTAGTGAATCATTGGAAAATGGTAACAGAATCGAGTTACGTGGATTTGGAGCATTTGGTGTAAAAAACAGGGCTGCAAGAATTGCAAGAAACCCTAGGACAGGAGAACCAGTTCCAGTTCAATCAAAAAACATTCCTTTTTTTAAAATGGGAAAGAATATGCGTTTAAGATTGAATAAATAATTACCCTGTTCTTATTATAAATTTGTCTTGTGATGACAAAAAATATTAAAATAAAAATTTGTGGAATTACTGATAAAGACAGTGTAGAGGTAGCTTTTAAACTTAATGTAGATTATGTTGGACTTGTTTTTTTCCCATTATCACCAAGAAATATTTCGTTGGATAAAGCACAAAAACTCATCAATTTTAAAAATAGTAATACTAAAATTGTTGCACTTACTGTAAATGCAAAAGATTGTTTTCTTAATAAAGTTATTAATGAAATTAAACCTGATTATTTTCAGTTTCATGGTTCTGAAAGTCCTAATAGGTGTAAGGAAATTCGAGATAAATATAACATCAAAATAATTAAGGCATTGGAAGTTAGAGACATTTGTTCACTACAAAATGACATTAATAAATATAAAAGATTTGTTGATGAATTTATTTTAGATGCTCCAAAAAGTTTTTTGCCTGGAGGTAATGGAGAAAAGTTCGATTGGGAACTTCTTAAAAATAATGAGATTAAAGTAGATTGGCTCATTGCAGGAGGTTTAAATATTTCAAATATAAAAAATGCTTTGTTAATTACTAAAGCTAAAGGTGTAGATGTTTCTTCTGGGGTAGAAATTTCAAAAGGGAAAAAATCACCTAAATTAATAGAAGAATTTGTGTTAAAGTGTAAAGATATTGAGAAGGTTTTTTAAATGGTAAGTGGAAAAGAAAATAGTTTAAGAAATATGCCAGATATAAATGGTCGTTTTGGTGATTTTGGTGGTAGATTTGTAGCTGAAACACTCATGCCACTGATTTTAAAAGTTGAGTCATCTTATGAAAAAGCTATTAAGAACGAAAAATTTATAAATAAACTTGATGCTTATAGAAGAGATTTTATTGGTCGTCCAAGTCCGCTTTATTTTGCCGAAAGACTAACTAAATTTTTTGGAGGAGCAAAAATTTATTTTAAAAGAGATGAATTAAATCATACAGGTGCACACAAAATCAATAATGTAATTGGACAAATTCTCTTAGCAAAAATGATGGGCAAAAGAAATATAATTGCAGAGACAGGTGCAGGTCAACATGGAGTTGCAACAGCAACAGCATGCGCACTTTTTGGATTTCACTGTGATGTTTTTATGGGTGTCTCGGATATTGAAAGACAAAAGCCTAATGTCCAAAGAATGAAACTTTTAGGGGCAAAAATCCATCCTGTAAATAGTGGAACAGCAACTTTAAAGGACGCCATGAATGAAGCGCTTAGATATTGGGTATCAAATGCAGAATCGCATTTTTACATAATTGGTACTGTGGCAGGTCCTCATCCATATCCAAAAATGGTAAGAGACTTTCAATCTATTATAGGTGAAGAAACAAAAAAGCAAATTTTAGAAAAAGAGGGTAAATTGCCTAATACTCTTATAGCTTGTATAGGTGGGGGTTCAAATGCTATTGGATTGTTTCATCCATTTTTAGATGATAAAGAAGTTGAGTTGATTGGTGTTGAGGCAGCTGGCAAAGGTCTAAGTAGTGGTAAGCATGCTTCATCAATCAACGCTGGAAAACAGGGTGTTCTTCATGGAAATAAAACTTATTTACTTCAAGATAAATTTGGACAAATAGATGACGCTCACTCAATTTCGGCTGGTTTAGATTATCCTGGCATTGGTCCTGAACACTCTTGGCTAAGTGATATAGGTAGGGTAAAATATTTAAGCGCCACTGATTCTCAAAGTATAAAAGCTTTTAAATTGTGTAGTAAACTTGAAGGCATTATACCTGCTTTAGAACCTGCACATGCTCTTCATGTTACTGGAAAAATTGCAAAAGGACGAAATAAAAATCAAATCTTGATTATGAATATGTGTGGCAGAGGTGACAAAGATTTGCCGAGTGTTTTACCTTTATTAGAAAAAAATTATCAATTATGAATAGAATTGAAAAATACTTTAAAAGTATAAAACTAAAAAAGAAAAAAGCGTTTGGTGTTTTTTTAACAGCTGGTTATCCAAATTTTAATATATCAAAAAAAATACTAAAAAATTTACCTGATATAGGTGTTGATTTCATAGAAATTGGTATTCCTTTTTCAGACCCTATGGCTGATGGTCCATTAATACAAGAATCAAGCGAAGAAGCTCTAAAAAAAGGTATGAATATAGAAAGGTGCTTTGATTTAGTAACTGAAATTAGAATCAAAGAAAAAAATAAACCATTAATCTTAATGGGATATTATAATCCAATTTTTAGTTATGGTAATAATAAATTTATAAAGAAAGCTGTTAATCTTGGAGTTGATGGTGTAATTATAGTAGATTTGCCTATTGAAGAAGATAATGAGTTTTTTTATGATGCAAAAAAAAATAATCTCCAAGTTATTAGACTTGTCACACCGACAACTAACTTGAGTAGATTAAAAAAAATAATAAAAAAAGCACAAGGCTTCATCTATTATGTTGCAGTTACAGGAATTACAGGAACAAAAAGTGCTAAAAGTTTTGATGTTTCAAAAAGAGTTAAACTTATTAAATCATTAACCAATTTACCCGTAATAATTGGTTTTGGTATTAAGACGCCTGAACAAGCAAGGCAAATGTCAAATATTTCAGATGGAATTGTAATTGGTTCATCAATAGTGGAAGAAATAAAAAAATCAAAATCATCTAAAAATGTTTATGAAAATTGTATGTCATTCATTAAAAAAATAATTACAAAGTTTTGACATGTTTCATATTTATCTAACTATATAGAGGTGCTAATTTGAATTGGATTACAGAAAAAGTTCTACCAAAGTTTAAAGCTTTTGTATCAAAAAAAGAAACTGAAGAAATATTATGGATAAAATGTAAATCATGTTCTCAAATGATTTTTCATAAGGAGTATACTAAAAATCTTAACGTTTGCATGTCATGTGGTTTTCATGGTTATATAGATGCAGAAAGTAGATTAAAATATCTATATGATGAAAATACGATAGAAAAAATTAAAATAAATCCAATTGATGAAGACCCTCTGAATTTCAAAGATTTAAAGAAATATACTGATAGAATTAAGCAAACTAAATCCAAAACAAGTGCTAATGAAGCTATTATTTGTGCTTTTGGACAAATAAATAAAATTCCATGCATGATAGCTTGTTTTGATTTTGCTTTTATGGGTGGTTCTATGGGGAGATACGTTGGCAATGCAATTTTACAAGCATCAGAAGAGGCAATAAGTCGAAAATGTCCTTTGATAGTAATTCCTTCATCAGGGGGTGCAAGAATGCAAGAAGGAATTTTTTCTCTAATGCAATTACCACGTTCTATAATAGGAATAAATAAAATTAGAGATAATTCCCTTCCATACATCGTCCTCTTGTCTAATCCAACAACTGGAGGTGTGACTGCAAGTTTTGCAATGTTAGGCGATGTTCACATAGCTGAACCAGGGGCAATAATTGGCTTTGCTGGTAGACGTGTAATTGAAAAAACAGTTAAAGAAACTTTACCAGAAGACTTTCAAAAATCTGAGTATTTACTTTCACATGGCATGATTGATATTGTAATTTCTCGTCAAAACCAAAAGAAGAAAATATCAACAATTCTTAAACATCTTCTCAACCAAACCAACTAAAATCTAAATGAAAGATCTTCATGAAGTAAAAAATTTAAATGAATTATTGATTTATTTGAATACCTTATATCCTAAATATATAGACTTTGATTTAAAAAGAATTAAGAAGCTTCTTAGGAAATTAAATAATCCTGAGAAAAAAATTTCAAATGTAATTCATGTAGCAGGTACAAATGGAAAGGGTTCAACCATAGCTTTCATCAACTCAATTGCAAATGTTTATGGATTAAAAGTAAACACTTACATATCTCCCCACCTTATTAATTTTAATGAAAGAATTAGATTAAACGGTCAAATAATAAATAATAAATTGCTTTTTAACACCTTGTTTGAGGTTGCAAAAATAAATAATGGCAATAAAATAACTTTCTTTGAGATTACTACTGTTACATGTTTTTTAATTTTTTCAAGATTTCCAAGTGATTTATGTTTAATAGAAACTGGGTTAGGAGGAAGATTAGATGCTACAAATGTATTACCTTCTAAAAAAATTTCAGCTATAACAAAAATAGGATATGATCACGAAGATTTTTTAGGAAATGATCTTAAAAAAATAACTTTAGAGAAATGTGGTATTATTAAAAAAAATACCCCTGTAGTTATTGGTACCCAAAATAAGAAAGTAGTAAAAGATACAATAATTAAAAATGTTATAAAAAAACAAAGTAAAATTATAAAATTATTTAAAATACCTAAAAACTGGAAATTAGGTTTAGAAGGTATTCACCAGTACGAAAATGCTTCAATTGCAGCTACTGCTTTGAAGCAATATTTCTTTGATATAGATAAAACAATAATAAAAAAAGGACTCGAAAATGTAAGTTGGGATGGGAGAATTCAAAAAATTAATCAAGGTAAATTAATTTCTAAAAGAAAAAATATTACTTTGATTGATGGAGCCCACAACTTAGATGGTGCTCAAGCATTATCAAATCATTTGAAAACTCTAAAACCTAAAAAATGGACATTAATCATTGGTATGATGAAAAATAAAAATGCAGAAGGTTTTTTAAAAATATTAAGAAATCAAATTGATAAAGTTTTTACAATTCCAATAAATAATCAAGACTTTATATACAAAGTTTCCGAATTTAAAAAAATAACAACAAGGTTAAAAATTAATTCATATAGTTATGAAAACCTTGAAAGTGCGCTGGAAAATGTTCCAAAAAGCGATGCTTTGTTAATTACTGGGTCATTGTACCTAGTTGGCGAATTTTTGAAAAAAAACTAATATGTTAAGTTAAATTATCATTAATCCAAGACTCAAGATTAGATTTTGGTAATGCCCCCATTACTTCAGAAATTTTTTTTCCTTCCTTAAAAAGCATCAATGCAGGAATACTTCTAATTTCATATTTCTGCGCAATGACTGGGTTTTCATCTATATTAATTTTAGCTACTACAAGTTTATCACACATTTCATTTGAAATTTCTTCTAATGATGGAGCAATAGACTTGCATGGACCACACCATTCTGCCCAAAAGTCAACTAAAACTGGTTTTTTAGAATCCAATACGTCATCTTTAAAACTATCATCACTTATTTTTAAAGTACTCATTTTTTACTCCTATAAAAATTTTGCAGGTTCATAAGTTTTTTCCATTTTTTCTAAATAGTTATTAATTTCTGTCAAAAAACTTAATTTATCTTCGTCATTGTTTTCTGTAAATTTTACTCTCAAATCATCTAATTGTTTATAAGCTTTTGGTAAAGTAAACCAGTTTACATCATCTAAAGTCAAGATCTGATTAGCAATAGTTTTGTGAATTTTATTATAAACTTCTTTTGGTAAATTTTCGGGTGACTCTTCGTAAATTATTTTTTGAGCAAAATATTGAAATCTCTCATCTTCAAATTTATTTGAAATATTAAACTTCTCACCCCAAGATATATTATGAAATTCTTCCATTATTAGTTTATCTTTAAATGATGGGAAACCACCAAAGTATAAACTTTCTTCTGCCAAAATATCCAATTGAGAACCTTGTTGCTCTTTTTCCTCAGCTTGTTCATTTAATATTAATTTTAATCTTTTTTTAAAGTCTTCGCTTGATTGAATAAGATTTGCCCTGTCATAAAATATAGAAAATTTAATTTCTTTAAACTTTTCTAGATTGATTAAATAATTTTTATCAAAAATTAAAGGATGCTTATTTTGAGGTATACTTTTAATAAAAGAAGGTTTTTCTTTAATTCTTTTTTTTAGTTCGCTATAACTAAGATTAATTATTTCATTTGGTTCAATTGCTAAATCAAAACATTGAATATATCCATATTTTGGATGCATACATATGTATGTTAAAGCAAAAGTACTTGTCTGACCAAAATTAAAGTCATTGAAACAAAAAACTCTATTTCTAAATACATAATTTTCTACATTTTTTTTATAAGAGTTATTAATACATTGCTTCCAGAAATCATTATGTTTTGTTTTAATTATCTTAGCTAAATTTATAGTCGCAATTACATCACCCATTGCATCATGTGCGTCGTGTACAATATTATTAGCATCAGTCAAATCCTCTAATCTAAAACTCTTTTTTCCTTTTTGATTTATCAAAGTTTTAAAAGTACCCTCAAAAAAAAAGTCTGCTGTTCTTGCGATATTTAACATATCAGCCCTTTTATTACCTTCTAATTGTGTCAAATATGATTCATGCATAGATTTAAAAAAACTTTTTCTTAAAATTTCTTCATCAAATTGTATGGAATTGAAACCAATAAAAATAGCCGGAGTCCAATTTTTAAATTTTATTTTAATTTCTCTTATTAATTCATAATGAGATAAATTCACACCAGATAAATCTTTTATAGAATTATTATTTACAATTAAAGCTTTTGGTTCAGGTACTATCCCTGTTTTGAGTCTACATTTAGCTTCATATCTATCTATTTCCTCTAAATTTTCATTAGTATAAACAGCACCAAATTGAATAATTTGTGACCAATCTTTATTTCTACCAGTAGTTTCTAAATCATAAAAAACAAAATTCATAAAAACCTATATTGATAAAAAATTTAATCTATTTTTCCAATTATCTCTAAAAAAGAATGAAATGTATCTTTCATCTTTTGTTTTACCAAATTCTATTTTAATTTTTAATGGGTTTAAACTAAAATTATCTAAAAATTTAGGCCATTCTATCAAAATTATTTTTTTATTTATATTGTCAAAAACACCAAGTTCTTCTATTTCATTGGATTCAAAAATCCTATAGAAATCACAATGCCATATTTCAATGTCATTTAAAAACTTATATGTATGTACAATATTAAAAGTTGGACTTGATATGAGATTATTACTTATTAAGTTATTTATTATTATCTGAGATATAAATGTCTTTCCTACACCAAGATCTCCCTCTAAAAATATTATGTCACCTGCTTTTAATTCTTTTGAAAGCAAATTAAATAAACTTATGCATGAATCTTTAGATTTTATTTTTTTTTTTTAATCATTAATATCTATAAGAATCAGATTTAAAAGGACCTTTTACAGGTACTCCTATATAATTAGATTGTTCTTGTGATAATGTTGTTAGTTTTGCCCCAACTTTATCTAGATGCAATTTAGCAACCATTTCATCTAAATGTCTTGGCAATGTATAAACCTCATTTTGGTATTTCTGCGAGTTTTCCCATATTTCCATTTGAGCTAATACTTGATTTGTAAATGAGGCGCTCATTACAAAACTTGGATGTCCTGTAGCACAACCTAAATTAACTAACCTACCTTTAGCTAAAACTATAATTTTTTTTCCATCATTAAACTCAACTTCATCCACTTGAGGTTTGATTTCAGTCCATTTCATATTTTGAAGAGACTCAACTTGAATTTCTGAATCAAAGTGGCCAATATTACAAACTATCGCTCTATCTTTCATTTCACGCATGTGGTCAATTGTTATTACATCTTTATTACCTGTAGCTGTTACAAAAATATCAGCCTTTGATGAAGCTTCATCCATCGTACATACTTCATACCCTTCCATAGCAGCTTGTAATGCACAGATAGGATCCACCTCCGTCACCATAACTCTAGCTCCACCTTGTTTCAAAGATGCTGCAGAACCTTTACCAACGTCACCAAAACCAGCCACGACTGCAACTTTTCCTGACAACATAACATCTGTGGCTCTTCTGATACCATCTACAAGAGATTCTCTGCAGCCATATAGATTGTCAAATTTTGACTTAGTTACAGAATCATTTACATTTATTGCTGGAAATGGAAGTTCTTTTTTTTCAGCCATTTGATAAAGTCTTAGAACACCAGTTGTTGTTTCTTCAGTAACTCCTTTTAGTGAATCTCTTACCTTGGTAAACCAACCAGGAGACGTTTTATATCTTTTTAAGAGCTGTTTTTTTAGAGCTACCTCTTCTTCATTCGCAGGGTGTTTTAAAACTTCTTTACCTTCTTCAATTTTTGCACCTAAAATAATATATAACGTTGCATCACCACCATCATCCAAAATCATATTTGCAACTTCATCATCATTCCATGAAAAAATTTTATCAACATATTCCCAATACTCTTCTAAAGTTTCACCTTTCTTAGCGAATACTGGAATTTGTTTTTGTGCAATTGCTGCAGCTGCATGGTCTTGAGTTGAGAAAATATTACAACTTGCCCATCGAACTGATGCTCCAAGAGAAACTAAAGTTTCTATTAAAACAGCAGTTTGTATGGTCATGTGTAAGCAACCCGCTATCCTCGCACCTTTAAGAGGTTTTTTAGAACTGTAGAGCTCTCTACATGCAATTAAACCAGGCATTTCAGTTTCAGCAATTGACATCTCTTTTTTGCCCCAATTTGACAAAGATAGGTCAGTAACCACAAAATCTTTCATATTTTATCCTTTTCTTTATATGATTTATTTAAATGTCTAAATAAAATTGTCAATTCAATTTTCAAAATTGTTTATATTTTAGGTTTTTTTTAAAATTATTTTAATCCTTGCTCCAATTACCTTATTTTTATCTAATACATTCTCTGCAATAACCTTCCCCTGATGGGCTTCTATTATTTGTTTAGAAATGGACAAACCAAGACCAGAATGTTTACCAAATTCTTCGTTTAAAGGTCTTTCTGAATAAAATCTATCGAAAACTTTTTTTAGAGCAGAATTTGGGAAACCTGGACCAGTATCTTCTATAATAATATGTATTTTATTTATTTTATCTTTTAAAATAATATAAATCTTTCCTTTTTTACCAGAAAATGAATGAGCGTTATTTATGATATTATCTAACACTTGTGCTAATTTAGTTTCATCGCCTTGAACAAATAAATCTTTACTTTCATTAATAAGTTCAATGTTATAACCTAAAGAAGTTTTTCTAATTTTTATTAATGTTTTTACTAGATCTGTAAGATTAATTTTTCTGAATTTCATTCTAATCAACTCTGCATCTAATCTGCTTGATAATGATATATCATTAATTAATCTGTCAATTCTCTCTACATCCTTTTGAATAATATTCAATAATTGTTGTTGTTCTTTTTTTTTTTTTAATTTCACAAATGTTTCTGTTGCAGATCTTAATGAAGTCAATGGATTTTTTAATTCATGTGCAACGTCAGCAGCAAAATTTGCTATATGATCAACTCTATTTTGCAACTCTTGTACCATTGAAGAAAAAGATTTAGCAAGTACACCTATCTCATCTTTTCTAATTGGGAAGTCAGGTAATTTATCTAATTTAAGAATTTTATTTAAAGTAATATAATCAGCTAACTTAGCTAATTTATTTATAGGATTTGTTACTGACCTAGCAAAATAAATACCAATTGCAAATGTTGCAAATAGAATAATTCCTAAAATTTTAAATAATTCAGTTTGTAAATAAATTAACTCTTTTTGAATTTTTTTGCCTGAACTAGATATTAATACTGCACCTCTGATTAACTTAAGTTTTTTAACAGGCAAAGCAACAAACAGTATTAAATCACCAGATTTATCTCTTCTTAATACTCGAGTTTTTCCCCCATTTAATGCATCTATAATTTCCGGAGGTGCGAAATTAAAGTTATATATCATTTCGTTTTTATATATTGATAGATCTATTGGCTTAGATATAAATTTATATAAAAAACTAATTATGTTTTTAACAAATTCATCGTCATGTTCTTCGACAAATGGAAGCTTGTTAATAATAACTTTTCCTGTATTAGTATCTGCTATTAAATTAGCTTCTAGGTCATATAATCTAGCTTGGAGTTTATAATTTTTATTGTCATAAGGAAGTAAGGTTTGTAATGTTATTCCTGAAATATTTTTTTTTTCAATTAATGCATATTGTTCATCAAGCAGGCCTATGGTTTTTGAAAATGTTAAACCTTGGCGTTCTATAGCCTCAAACTCAGATATTATTAAGAAATCTTGAAATTTGTTGAAATAAATTATAGTCAATGGATAAAAGATAACAGGTAAAATAATCAAAACCAATATTCTGGTCTTTAGAGAAAAATACAGTTTTTTTGTCAATTTTTTTTTTATTATGTAATAAAAATTTGGCACTTACATTTCTCTATATCTATATCCTACACCATATAAAGTTTCAATTTGATCAAAGTTTTTGTCGTAATGCTTAAATTTTCTTCTCATTCTTTTGATATGACTATCAATAGTTCTATCATCTACATAAATAGTCTCACCATATGCGGCGTCCATCAACTGATCCCTACTTTTTACTAAACCAGGTCTAAACGCAAGGCTTTGAAGAATTAAAAACTCTGTAACAGTTAACCTTACATCATTATCTTTCCAATTGCACATATGTCTCTCTAAATCTAATTCTAATTCTCCCCTCTTTATTAATTTGTCAGGGTTTTGATCTTGAGATGTTGAACTTCTTCTTAAAACAGCCCTTATTCTCTCAATTAACAGCTTTTGAGAAAATGGTTTTGTTATGTAATCGTCTGCACCCATTCTAAGTCCTAGTGCCTCATCAATTTCATCGTCTTTGCTAGTCAAAAAAATCACTGGAACATTACTATTAATTCTTAATCTTTTAAGAAGTTCCATACCATCCATTCTTGGCATTTTGATATCTAAAATAGCTAAATTAGGAGGATTTCTTTGTAATGCAATCAACCCTTTTTCACCATCTGGATAAGTCTCAACATCCCAACCCTCAGATTTAAGAGAAACAGAAACTGAAGTTAGAATATGGTTATCATCGTCAATTAAAATTATTTTTTCTTTCATGATTTTATATAAAACTATTTAATCTATAATTATAACATTTTTTATAAAAATTAGTTTATTTTATGTTTAGAATATGTTTTTAATGTGAATCTGCCCAATTCTTTGCTAATCCATGTTCAACTTTAAGAGAAACACTTAATTCTTTTACAGGTAAATTTGCTGTTTCCATTATTGATTTGATAACTTCAATTTCTTTATCTTCTAAATTTTCTTTGATTTCAAAAACCAACTCATCATGTACTTGAAGTAGCATAGATATATCAGAATTATTTTCTTTAAAGTGATTATATAATTTAATCATAGCAAGTTTCATTATATCAGCTGCAGTACCTTGTATTGGCGCATTTATAGCTTGTCTTTCAGCAAACATTTTTAAATTTTGATTTTTAGTATCAAACTGGCTGATATACATCCTCCTGCCAAAAAGGGTTTCAACAAATCCATCTTCATAAAGTTGTTTTTTAATATTAAACATATAATCCCTTATTTTTGGAAACCTTAAAAAATAAGAGTCTATAAATTCCTTTGCTTCATTATTTGAACATTCTAATTGTTTGGCTAAACCAAAAGGTGAAATACCATAAATTATTCCAAAATTTATAGCCTTGGCCTTTCTTCTTAATTCTGAAGTCAAATCTTTTTGCGAGATGTTAAAAACTTTGGAAGCTGTCTCTGAATGAATATCAATATTGTTATTGAAAGCCTGGATCATGCTCTCTTCATGAGAAATATGGGCAATTAATCTTAATTCGATTTGAGAATAGTCCATTGATAATAATAAATGGTTTTTCTTAGCCTCAAAAGCTTTTCTAATTAACCTACCTTCGTCTGTTCTAATAGGTATATTTTGAAGATTGGGTTCAGATGATGATAACCTTCCAGTACTAGTACCTACCATTGAATAATTTGTATGTATTCTATAAGTTTCATTATTAATTTGTGTTTGTAATGCCTCAGAATAAGTACTTTTTAATTTAGAAAAATGCCTCCAGTCTAAAATAAGGTTTGCTATTGCATACCCTTTTTGCGAAAGCTCATTCAAAATACTTACACTTGTTTGCCAAGCACCAGTTTTAGATTTTTTACCTCCCTCTATTTTTAATTTTTCAAATAATATTTCACCTAGTTGTTTCGGAGAACCAATATTAAAATTACATTCAGTTTTTTTAAATATTTCTTTTTCTAAAGCCAATATTCTGATTCCCAATTCTGCAGAAATTTTTTTTAAACTGTTTGGAT
>QCNS01000002.1 GCA_003210055.1 SAR116 cluster bacterium AG-426-I14 | reverse complement strand
AAATGGAAAGATATACATTCCAGGAGAAGGATTTCATACGGATCATAGCAATGATATTGAACCCCCAAAAGCAACTATACTTTTAGCAAAAGAAATTCCATCATTTGGAGGTGATACACAATTTGTAAATATGAACAAATTATATGAGAGTCTTCCAAATGATTTGCGAAATAAAATAGTTAACTTAAAAGCAGAACACGTCTATCAAAGTAAACATAGTAAGAGAAAATTAATGAGCTTGAAAAATGAAAATAAACTTATTAAAAAGGTTATCCACCCATTAATTAGAACTCATCCTGAAACAAGAAAAAAATGTCTCTACATCAATCCTATACGTATTGAAAATATTATAAATTATACTGAACAACAAACAATTGATCTATTAAATCAATTAATGGAATTAGTATATTCTAAAAAATTTGAATACAGGCATAAGTGGCAAGTTGGAGACTTTGTAATTTGGGATAATAGAATACTTATGCATAAGGCAAATGGCGATTACAATATGAATGAAAAAAGATACTTATATAGAATCATGCTTAAAGGTGATAAGCCCTTTTAAATAAATTTATTTACATTATGAAAGATAAAGTCTACTTTTTTATAAATTTTATTGTAGCTAAACTATTTTTTTAAAAACCAATTCTTATCGATAATAATCCAATCTTTAAAATATGAAAAATCAAAATTGGAATTAGCAAAAAAAAATGTCTTAACACTTGCAATTGCTCAAGGGTTATCAATTACTAGTACAGGAATAAATATTATTCATACAGGATTGGTTGGGGTAATGTTAGCCCCCAAGCCTGAATACGCCACAATCCCTCTTTCTTTTCAATTCATAACAGTTGCGTTAACTCTGATTCCAATATCGTTATTAATGGGAAAATTTGGTAGAAAAATTATTTTTTTTTTAGGCATTCTATCTTGTTTTATAGGTTCATTATTAGTTGTTTTTGCTATTTTTGAAAAAAGTTTTTTAAGTTTTATATTTGCTGCTGTTTTTATTGGTTTGTCACAATCAACTCAACAATTTTATAGATATGCAGCTACAGATAACGTACCAAATGAATTTAAAAGTAAAGCCATTTCTTTAGTATTAGCTGGCGGAATCATAGCTGCTATACTTGGACCAGAATTATCTAAGTTATCGTATAATTATTATACTGAATATGAGTATTTATCTGCTTATTTAATTGCCGCTGCAATTCAAATTATAAATATTTTTGTTTTATGTTTTTTAAAAATTCCACCAAATAAGAATATATTGAATGAAAAAAGATCTGTTATATCAATTCTTTCACAAAAAAAATTAATATTAGCTGTATTTACTGCTGCTTTAGGTTATTCATTAATGAGTTTTTTAATGACAGCAGCCCCTCTTCAAATAGTGAATGTTTGCAAACTTGGTAATGATGCTAGCGCTAATGTAATTCAGTGGCATGTAATAGCAATGTTTGCTCCATCTTTTTTTACAGGTTATTTAATTAGTAAATATGGAAACAGAAAAATTATGCTTCTTGGAATTCTGTTTTATTTGTTTTCAATATATTTTGGAACAATTGGTGAAAAAGTATATCACTTTTGGTTATCCTTATTTTTCTGTGGATTAGGATGGAATTTTTTATATGTAGGTGGTAGTGATGTTATTGCAAAAAGTACTAATCCAAAAGAAAGAGCATCAGTTCAAGGTATAACAGACTTTATTATATTTTTTAGTGTCTCTATAGCCTCTTTGCTTGCAGGCACATTGCATTCAAATATTGGATGGAATCAAATGTTATACATGTCTTTAATTCCTCTGTTTGCTCTTGGGATATATGTTGTAAGTTTATTTTTTACGAGAGAAAAGAACTTATAGTAAAATTCTACAAATATTGATTGTTTTGAAATATCTCGTAGTTACATAATAAAGCTTTTAATACCTTTTTCAATGTCAATAATTGGTTGCCAGCCAATATCTTTTTTTATTTTTTGAATAGAAAATAACTCTCTTTTTTTTATTTCATTATTCTTTGAAAAAGATGGATTGAAGTTTTTATAGTATTTTTTAATTTCATTTGCTACTTGAGCATATGATGGAAAATCAGGACCAGAAATATTATAAGAATAATTGTTTTTTTTTTCATTTAATAAAGCTGCAATTATAGAAGAAACTGCATCATCAACATGAATGTAAGGCCACTGTAGATCTATTCGAAATGGTAAAGTTATTTTTTTATTACTTTTTGCGGCATTTACCATATCTTTGATAAAACAATCAGTTTCTCTTCTTGGACCGTATACTGTTGAAAATCTGAGGGCTAATATATCTAGATTATAATTTTCAAAATATTTCTCTAATATTAAATCACATGAAGCTTTTGATGCACCATATAAATTAGTAGGTGAGAATTTAAAATTTTCATCAGTATTTTTTTCAAGCAAATCCCCATAAGCTGAAATGGACGAGCAAAAAATAACTTTATTAATTTTGTTAAAAGCCCTGCAGGCCTCAATTAAATTTAATGTAAAAAAAATATTATTTTTTATAATTTTAAATGGTTGGTCATTAAATAACATTGGACCTGAAATACCACCAGTGTGAATGACATCTGAAACGTTATATTTTTCAAAAACTTCTAAAAATTTATCTTTACTTAAGTTTATATTTGATAAATGAGTATATTGACGATTTTTTTCAAATAATTCTCTTGGATCTATACCTAAAATATAAACTTCTGAGTTCAAAAGTTTTTTTACTAAGGGGTAACCAATTAAACCACTTGAACCTGTTACTAAGATAGTTTTTTTAGTTTTCATAATTTTAATCTTTTAAAAGTATAATTAATATGATTAACCTCAATTTGACTCATGTTTGGCCAACCATTTTATAACCACAGTAGCAGGTAAAATCCAAAGAATGCCCATCACAAAATATATTAAAAAATCAATTAAAAAGTGAAACCCTATCAAAAAATCAAGAATAATAGATGCAAACCAAACATAAATCCCTAAAGATGGAACTATAAGTATGGTTACTAGAAAATGTCGCCATCTTTTCATATTCTTAGACTCACTTTTAATAATTATCTTTTTTTAAAATCTATCATGTGAAAATTCAGAAAGCGAGACATTAGGTTTTCTACCAATGATTAAATCTGTAGTAATTTTACCTAGCTTTGGTCCAATAGTCATGCCTACATGTTGCCCTCCAAAAGCAAAATATAAGTTCTGATGCTTTCTTGACTCTCCTAATACAGGAAGACTGTCTGTGGTAGAGGGTCGTTGTCCAGACCAAATTTCTTCGCCCTCCCATTTTAACTTTGGATAAATATTTCTTATTCCATTACGTATAATTTGAAACTGTTCCTCGGACGGGGAAGAGTCTACACCAGAAAACTCTACTCTACCTGCGAATCTCAATCCTTTTTCCATAGGGGTGACAGCTAATTTTAAATCATTTATCATATAAGGCGATGGCGGCATATGATTTACATTTTTAAGAACAATATGATAACCCTTTTCAGACTCAATATTTACAAAATGATCTATTTTTTTTAAAAATTTACCAGACCAAACTCCTGCACAAACCACTATTTTGTCTGCTTTTAATTTTCCGCTATCTTTTGTTAAAATAAAATTTTCTTCTAAATTTAAAACTTCGTCTTTTAAAAACTTACCACCATTATCAACAAAATGATCTTTCAATGTCTTAATGTATTTACTTGGAGAGGTTAACCATCCATGATTTGGAAAACTAAGAGCAAAATTATAATTAGAAGAAATCAAAGGATCATTTATTAAAATTTCTTGTCTATTTAAATGAAAAAAATTAAATCCATATTTTTTTCGTAAATTAAACTCATCCTCTAATATTAAAAAATCATTTTTGCTTTTAAATAAAACTTTAACGTCCCCAGTTTTAATATATTTTTCTGCTTTAGTACCTTTTGATAAAAGTTTATGTTGATTTACACTATCATATGTAAGTTCATTTAATGAATTCACAATTGACAAGAATTTTTCTTTTGAACAATTCTTCATAAAAGGAACTAACCACTTTAATAATTTTGGAAAATAAGACCATTTAATCGAAACAGGTGAGTTACTTGAAAATAAATATTTTGGCAACTTTTTCCATAAATTTGGTGATGAAATTGGTATAATTGAAGAAATTGCCAGTAACCCAGCGTTTCCATAAGAAGTTTGTTTTTCGTCTCCTGGTTCAATCTTGTCTATCAAAGTTACATTAATACCCTCTCTTCTAAGATTTTCCGCTGTTGAAATACCAGTTATCCCTCCTCCAACTATAATAACAGACGACTTCATGTTAATTACTCATAAACAAAACTTATAATTTTGATACTGCGTCAACAAGTACAAACGCTATCAAACATGTTTCATTGCTTCTATTAGACCATGCATGGTTTGTACCTCTTTGAACCACAACATCTCCTTGATTTAATTCAACTTCACTATCGTCTAACAACATTGTAATTTGTCCTTTGACAATAACAGCATAATCGACAGAGTCTGTACGATGCATAAAAGGATGTCTAGCATTTTCAACTATAGCGTGAGAAGCACCCATTGCACTAAAAGCCTCTTTACCATCTAGATTTTTTAATACTTCTGGATCTTCTGGTTCAAACTCTACCATTCTAAAAATTGAACCATTTTTAGGGGGATGCAAAATAAAAGGTCCGCCGAGTGTTTCTTCAGGACCATCGTATTCAGTTGGCGATGTCTTAGATTGCCAAAAGTTTGTTAAAGTTACACCTGGTCTAGTATCTCTTTGCAAGATTTCAGTTGCCATTTCATCAGAAACACATATAGCTTTTCCATCCTTGTCGTGACCAGTGATAACTCGTCTTATTTTGTGAGCCATAATTTCTCCATTGTTTATCTAGTTTTATTTATTTTATACTGAAAGATTAAAAATAATAATAAGATTATTGCACCTAAAATATCAGTAATATAACCTTGTAGTAATAAAAATATTCCTGCAACACCTAAAAAGATCCGAAAAAATATATCAAGTTTTGTTTTAAAAAAACCAATTACAAATAATGAAATACAAAACACTCCGCATAAAGAGCTAACTAAACTTGTAAAAATTATAAAGTATGAATCATTTAACAATAATGCTGGACTATAAAAAAATATGAATGGCAAAATATAACAAGTTATTCCATAGGAAAAGGCTGTCCAGCCGACTTTGTTAATATTAGCTTTAGCAATTCCTGCAGCTACATAAGCTGCCAATGCAACTGGAGGCGTTATAGTTGAAACACATCCAAAAAAGAATACAAACATGTGAGCAGTAAGCATAGGAACACCTATTTCAGATAAAGCTGGAGCAACAACAGTGGCCAAGATAAGATACGCTGCTGTAGTGGGTAAACCCATTCCAAGAATAATTGCTACAATCATAGTCATTAGCAAGGCTAAAATAGGTATACCAAAGGACCAAGTCAAAATAAGTGCTGAAATTTTTGACCCTAAACCTGTTATTCCCAGAGTTCCAGCTATTATTCCTGCCGCTGCACAAGCTATTGCGATTGGTACTATATTCTTTGTTCCATCTACTATAGCTTTATGGCTATTAGTTAAAAACTTAAGTGAAATTTTTTTATTCCAAAGAATATTTAAAATTAAAAGAATAATGATGGAATAAAAAGAAGCCTTAAAGGGAGAATACCCGTATAACATCATTATTATTAATGAAATAAATGGGATAATAAATTGTAAACCATTTAATATGATCTTAAAAAAGTTTTCACCATCATCTTTATATTTTTTTGGCTTTAATTTATTTTTCTTAGCTTGAAAATGGACCACAAAAAATGTGGAGATAAAAAACAGAAGCGCAGGAAATAAACCTGCTTTCATAACTTCTGTATATGGCTTGCCAATTATTTCAGCCATAATAAATGCAGCCGCACCCATTACGGGGGGCATTATTTGTCCCCCTGTAGATACTACTGCCTCAATTGCACCAGCTTGATGATTTTTATAACCCTCCTTTTTCATCATAGGGATTGTTAAAGTACCAGTAACTGCAACATTACCTGCTGCTGAACCAGAAATCATTCCAAGTAAGGTACTAAAAATGACTGCTGTCTTAGCACTAGCAGCATGCATATTTTTAGTTATTCTCATTGCAAGTTTAAAAAAAAACTCTCCAGCTCCAAATTGACTCAAAAAAGAACCATAAATTGAAAAAAGTATTATATAAGATGCTGAAACACCAAGGGGTATACCATATACACCTTGACTGGTTGTTGTCAAAAATTCAGCCATTCTCTCAAGCGTATAACCTTTACTGTAAAACACACCACCTAAAAATTGGCTGTAAAATGGGTAAGTAAAAAAGATAAGACAAATTATTGAGAGCAATAAACCTATTCCTCTCCTTGTTGCTTCTAAAATCAAAAACAAAATTACAATACCTGCAAGTATATCTATATCGGAGGTATCACCCCCACTCATAGCAATTTCTTCCCAAGAAAAAATCATGTGTAATCCAGATAAAAAACATATAGCTACAATAAAAAAACTAAAAACATTATCTAAAATATTATTTTGAATTTTCTCAAATGTCGGTTTGCTCAAAAACAAAATTGAGAGCATTAACATCAAATGAAAAATTCTTATATCAGGAGTTGATAAAACAAAAACTCCAGATACATTTAACAAATGGACTGCGCCTAATATAAACGCAATCCATATTATTAAAAAAGATTTTATTAAATTAATTTTTTTTAACATTTAATAGTAAAAAAAATAATCTATTACTTCTCGCTAAAAAATTTAGCTGCTCCAGCATGTAGAGGAATTCTGAGTTTTAGCGAATTTTGGACATTTATCTGCTTAGCATAAGCATTAATTTTCCTGAATTCTTCCATATTGCCATATATTGCTTTTGTAATTTTGTAAATTTTTACAGCATCCATTTCCCAATTCGTCACTAACATGTTATTAACGCCAAAAACAATTCCATCTTCATCAGTTTTGTAGGCTGACTTAGGTATAACGACTTTATTATAATTTTTGTATTTGTTTAACCCTTGTTCCATCTTTCCAGAGGCTAATTTTATAAACTTTAGTTTTTTATTAACCTGCGCTTGAACAACTGCTCCTGCTGGGTAGCCAGATAAAGCAAAAGCGGCATCAACATTTCCATCTGCTAACTGAGAAAAACCATCTGCGTATGATAAAAAGACGGGTTTAATATCTTTTATAGTTAATCCATGCAAGCCTAATATCTGTTTTGTAAAAGGGATAGTTCCCCCACCTGCTGGACCAATTGCTATTCTTTTTCCTTTTAAATCGTTAATAGTATTAATTGATGAATTCTCTAAAGTCATCATATGTAGAACTGAAAAATGCAAAGCACCTATAGCTCTTAAATTCATTTTTCCAGATTTTTTATACATTGCAGCTCCTTTATTAGCTAAAACTGCAAGATTATTATTTGTAATTGCGATATCTACTTCTTTCTTATTAACTAATTTTGGATTTTGAACTGATCCACCTGTTACAACAGGAACCATTGTAAGACCTTTAGCATGTTTATTTACTAATGTAGAAATTGCCTGACCAACAGGATAAAAAGCACCACCTTGACTAGCTGTTCCTATCCTAAGCTCCTCTGCATTTACATGATTTATCATCAAATAAAATATTATAAGAAAAGATGATATAATTGTTTTAAATATGTTCATTTTAACCTCCTTTGTTATATATTTAAAATACATTATGAGAATAATAATGATAATCATATAAAATGATGACTTGCATCAGTTATTCTAATAAATTCATTATTTTAATTCTTTTATATAGTTAAGAACAAATTAATTTAAGTCTGTTAATTTTTTCAAATTCAAAAAAAAAACTGTATCAAGACTAATTAAACCTGACTAAAAAACTATTTTTATTGCCTTGTAATTCTGGTGTTTGAGAACCAGCTGATTGTTGCACAACATTTTTTCTAACAAAATTGTACAATTCTCCTGTTGTTATTTTTTTGTCATTATTTTTGTCTGCATCTCCTTCCATTCCTTTCATTAAAAAATAACTAAACATACCATGCTTTGTCTCTTTCAAAGGATTAGATAACTGTTCGTTAGAAGCTGCTGAAAAAACTATAAAATTCCTGGGTAATGATTTTTTCCTCGCTTTTAATATAACTGGTCTACCCTCAATCAAAGAATTTTTATCTCTTGTCTCACCTGAATAACAAGTGTCAAGAAATACAGTCACTTGACGAGGTTTTGCTAACTTAATTTCTTCAAATAATCTATTTCGATTTATTGCAGTATCATCTAGAAGTTTTGGAGTGCCATCATGGGGCAACAAATACATATTTTTGCCATCATCAGAAGCTAAACCATGCCCAGCAAAAAAAATATAAATATCACTTTTGTTTGGTTTAGAAAACCTTCTCAACCATTCTTTAACAGCTAATAGTATTTCCTGTTCACTTGCCTGTTCATTAATTAAGACTTTAATTCTACTTTCAGGGACTCCAAGTATTTCTGAGGCATAGTCTTTGAAAGTTATGGCGTCATTGTCAGCATAAATAGCATCTGCGATTGTATTCTTATATTTTGCAACACCTATTAAAATAGCTATTGCATTCGGATTTTTATAAACTTTTTTCTTTAATGGGTTTAACCTTGAAAAATTTTTGGCTGAATAGTTCTCTTTCTTTCTTTTAAAGTCAATTTGTCTTATTGATTTTAAACCTGATAAGTCTTCAACTACTATTTGGAGTTCTAATCCTCCTATCGGGACAAAGGTTGAATATTCAAATCTACCATTTTTATCAAAGAAAATATCATCTTTATCTATTGATATTTTTTTTATGCCAATATTATCTTTAACTATTCCTCTAACAATACCAAGTTTGTTTTTAGTAGAAAGATAATCAATTTTAATAGATGGTCTGATTGCGTCAGACTTAATATTTCTTTCAACTTCTTTTTTGTGTGAGTTTATATTTTTATTCCAGAATTCGCTTGAGTAGTTATTTATACCTTTTTTTCCACATTTTAAGTTTCTTCGATTAAGTTCTCTATACCATTTAGTTTTTTCAAATTCATTTAAATCTTTTCCTGCATTCAAAAACATTTCACAAATATTGTTGTCAGAAATTTTACTATATGTATTACAAAATAAACCTCTTAAAAATGCTTCTTTTACATACTTGCCATTAAGACCATCAATCGCAACCCAAGTTCTTCCAAAAGTTCCAGATTTTGTAGTTGCTAATGAGCATATTTTTTTGTCTGACATGCCAATCTCAGACGAGTTGCTATTGGATGTGATAAAAAGAAAAAATAAAAATAATAAAAATTTGAAATACAATTATTTACATTTCAACTTTGTTTGGGCTGTATTAATTGCCTCTATCTCACCTTTAAACTTTGCCACATCTGCCTTATGGTCACCTGTAAGTGAACTGGCAGGAATTAAAACAAAGAACACTGAAGCTGCGTCCATGTTCGCTTTTGAATTTTGTAAATCAGAATATTTTTGCAACTCACCTTGAGCGTCACTCATTTTAGTCGCCAATTGAACACAGGAATAATCCATATATTTTTCATGAGATACATATGAAGCAGCAATGCTTGAAGGTCTTGATGCACAATTTGACAAAACAAATGTAAATAATAGTATTAAAAAAATATTCTGAATTAACTTAAAATTGTTCATTTAGTTTCTCCATTTACAAATTTACATGTAATCTAATATCATATTTATAATGGTTTTCAATTAAAATATTAGGAAATGCTTGTTGGTCGGGGCGGAGAGATTCGAACTCCCGACCCTCTGGTCCCAAACCAGATGCGCTACCAGACTGCGCTACGCCCCGATATACTTCTTTTAATTTAAATTTAAATAATTTTAAACAATTTTTTCATTTTTTTAATAAAATTTTATCACCTAAATTAAGAAATAAACTTTTAAAAACTCCAGAATTTAATTCAAGAACATATTTAGCTTTTTTTTTACTATTAATTGCATTTAATTTATAAGGTTCTGCATTGTAAAAAACATCAACTATTTCATATTTTTTATTTATAAAAATTAAATCTAATGAAATTCTGGTGTTTTTCATCCAAAATGTTCGATAATCCTCAAAATTCCAAACAAACAACATTCCTTCATTTTTCTTCAAACTAATTCTACATTGAAGTCCCTTTTGTTTTTGCTCATCAGTTTTTGCTATTTCAACGAGAAAATAACTCTTCTCACTAGTATTACTATTCAATATAATTAAATTTTTTTTTGGTAGAATATTAAAACTACATGAAAAAGAATTTAATGGATACATTGATATTATGATTAATGAACAAAATAAAATAATTTTACAAATTTTTAATTTTTTTAACTTCATTTGCCAGTTCTTTAATTTCAGTTCTAACATGTTCTTTTTTAAATCCATCTGACCACTTATCTAACCATTTATGAGGAACACCATTTCTTACTCTAAAATTATTCCATTTTAATGAGCTAAGAAGTTTTTTACATTCATTATTTAAATTCTTTTTTAATACATCTTCATTAGAGTTAATAACCAACCAGTTTCCTGCCCATGCCTTAGCAGTTATATAAGGATTATATCCACCACCACCAAGTATCAGTGTTTTGATAGATAAATCTTTTAGTTTTGAAATTGATAACCAATAAGATGAGTTAGTCAAAATCATTTTAGATTGAGGATCATCTTTTAAACAGTCGGTCCCGGCTTGAATAATAGTAATATCAGGTTCAAATCTAATAGAGTATGGAATAACAATATTATCCATAAGAAAAATTATCTCTGAGTCATTAAAATATTCTGGTACGGGTAAATTAACTATATTTGAAATTTTACAATCTTCAAGATTTCCTGTACGAGGCCATTTATTTTTTTCATGAATAGAAATTATTTGGATATCATTTTCGTTTTTAAAATTATCTTGTACAGCGTCACAATGGTGAGCATCGATATCTATATATAAAATTTTTTTAAATCCTAATTGTTTAGCTTTCAGTATTGATAAAATACAATCATTTAAAAAACAAAACCCTGATGCATAAGATTTTCTTCCATGATGAGTCCCTCCAGAAAAATTTAATATTTTTTTGGCCTTATTTTTGGCTAAATACTCAATGGCTCTCATAGATGAGTTTGCTGCAGCTGCTGGCCTTGAAAATACTTCTTTAAAAATTGGATTAACACCTACACCTATATTAAATTTTTTTTTTTCGTCTGATTCTAAAAACTGAAGTCTCTCCGCTTTTTTTAGAGTTTTTAAATAATCTAAATCATGGAATAATGACAACTCATTTATAGATGCTGGCTCATTAAAAACAATCTCGTCATATGAAACCCAATTCATTATTTTTAATAACTCTAAACTTGGCCAAACCCTATCTATATTTAATGGATGTCCTTCTCCATATTTTGATCCTTTAAATATTTTGCTGGAAAATACAAAGTTTTTCATTTTATTATATGATTAAATATTATGACTAGAATTTTAATTACATTCATCGTTACTATCACTTTATGGCATCTGATTTGTTTATTTTTTGATTTACCTTCTTTTATTTTACCATCTCCTGAATTAGTAGCTATTTCTCTGTATAAAAATCATTTAGAAATCTTAGGTCATACTTTTATTACACTATTAGAAATTATTATATCACTTATAATTGGAATAATCATTGGTAGTATTTTTGCAATTTTAATTTCTTTTTCTATTATACTAAAAAGATGGCTGATGCCAATATTACTTGCCAGTCAGGCAATACCCGTATTCGCCCTTGCACCAGTGTTAGTTTTGTGGTTTGGATACGGTATAACTAGTAAAATAGTTATTGGAACATTGATAGTATTTTTTCCAATAGCGTCCAATTTTTCAGATGCACTCAATAAAATCCCAAAAGAATACTTACATGCTGGTCAAACATTAGGTTTAAATAAATTTCATATTTTTTTCTTTATAAAGTTACCTAATGCCCTTCCCGGATTATTTTCTGGCATTAGAGTAGGTGCATGTTTTGCTCCAATAGGAGCCGTTGTTGGAGAATGGATTGGTGGAAGCAGAGGTTTAGGTTCATACATGATATATAGTAATGCAAGATTGCAAATAGATAATATGTTTGCCGCATTATTTATTTTAATAATTTTAACAATATCTTTATATTTTTTAATCGATAAAATTTTAAAAAAATCAATTTGGTGGGAAAAATAAAATTACAAAGATCTTATCAAAATTAAAAATTTTAAAATTTAATTATTAATAATTTCGTTTACATTAAAATTTCTCAATATAGAATGGTTTCAACGGGGGTGCTGTATACAGCTGAGAAATACTCTATAAACCTGATCTAGATAATGCTAGCGGAGGGAGTTTATGCATTTTTTATTTTTTATTTCTTTATTAAAATTTATTTTTACTATTTCTTTTTCTTTAAGTTCTGAAAATCAAATAAAGTTAGGTCTTGACTGGTTTATAAATCCAGACCATGCCCCAATTATAATTGCTGAAAAATATGGTTATTTTAAAAATGAAAATTTGAAAGTTAAAATAATTGAACCTGCCGATCCTAATGACCCACCTAAGCAGGTTGCTGCTGGGAAGATCGATATAGCCATATCTTATCAACCCCAATTTCACCTTCAAATAGATCAATCACTTCCCATAGTCAGACTTGGTTCACTTGTTAGTACACCTCTTAACAGTCTTGTTGTTTTAAAAAATGGACCTATAAATTCAATAAAGGACTTAAAAAACAAAAAAATCGGATTTTCAGTTGGAGGATTTGAAGATGCATTACTCTCAGGTATGTTTGAAAGATATGGTTTACGTTTATCTGATGTAGAGTTAATCAATATTAATTTCTCTTTATCACCTTCTTTAATTTCAAAAAAAGTTGATGCTGTAATTGGTGCTTTTAGAAACTTTGAGCTTAATCAAATGGACATCGTTGGTCACCCGGGGAAAGCTTTCTATCCAGAAGAATTAGGTGTACCTAATTATGAAGAATTAATATTTATAATTAATATTAAAAATAGAAATGAAATAAAATTTAGAAAATTTTTACAAGCTATTCAAAAAGCTACAATTAAAATTGTAAATAATCCAAATAAAACTTGGAATGATTTTTCAAAATATAGAAATGGATTGAATGACGAGTTAAATAAAAGAGCATATAGGGATACAATCAAAAGGTTTTCTCTAAGGCCAAATGCATATGATTTAGATGCTTACCAAAAATTTCAACAATTTTTGTACAAACAAAAAATTATAAAAAAAATTCATGATATTGAATTATTTATTAAACCGTGATTATATATTTTTATAATTATGATTAACTTTAAAAGTATAATATTATTTTTTTTATTACTTGGATTTTGGCTCTTAATGTCAGGACATTATTCAATTTTAATTACTTCTTTAGGAATAATTTCTTGTGCTTTATGTGTTTACTTAACTATAAAAGCCAATATTTTAGACAACGAAATGTTACCATTGTACTTTTTCCCAAGACTACTCCAGTATACATTGTGGCTGATAAAAGAAATTTTAATATCTAATATTGAAACTGCCAAGGTTATTTTATTTAAAACTGAAGATCCAGAATTATTCACTGTAAAAAGCTCTCAAGCTTCTAACGAAGGAAAAGTTACTTATGCAAATTCAATAACACTCACACCTGGAACCGTCACCACTCAAATAAATGAAAATGTTTTTGAAGTTCATGCCTTGACAAAAAGTTTTGGTGACGATGTTAGAAGTTCTCAGATGGATAAAATGGTCAGTTGGCTGGAAAAAGGTAAATGATGTTCTTAGCTATTTTATTTTCAATTTCAGTTTGCTTTTTGTTGATTTTGATTAGATTAATTGCTGGTAAAACAACTTATGACAGAATTTTAGCTGCAAATAGCATAGGAACAATCGTAGTTTTAGCAATATCAATTCATGGCTTTTACATGGGAAGACCAGAATTTATTGATATTTCGATAGTTTATGCACTCATTAACTTTATTGGTACAGTTGCTGTTTTAAAGCTATTTGATAAAGGTAAATTGGGAGATAAATAAATGATTGATTCCATAATTAATTATTCTTCCATTGCTTCTCTTATTTTAGGAATTTTATTTATACTCATAGGTTCAATTGGAATACTAAGACTACCAGATGTATTTTCGAGAATTCATGCTTCAGGAATGATTGATACTGCTGGAACAGCTTTCATAATATTAGGTATGTGCTTGCAAAGTGGAATTTCCCTAATCACTGCTAAATTAATTTTTATTGGTATCTTTATTTTTTTTACCAGTCCTATTACTGGTCATGTGACTGCAAATCTTGCTAGAAAAAAAGGTTTAAAACCAATTACTAATAATAAAGGAAAAACCTTATGATCACTGAAATAATAATAAATGCTTTTCTTGTAAGTTTTATGTTAGTAATAGCTTTGTTTATAGTAAACACAAGGAAAGTAATTTTTACTATATTATTAGCTGGAACTTATTCTTTGGTAGCAGCATTAATGTTTGTAAGCTTAGATGCTGTTGATGTTGCATTTACGGAAGCCTCTGTTGGTGCAGGTATATCCACAATTTTGTTTTTAGCAGCTTTGAGCTTTCTTCCAAAAGAAGAGGTTCAAGAAAGCTTTAACAAAAATGATATTTTTGCACTTTCTATATGTCTTTTAATTGGTGGGTTATTAATTTGGGCTAGCTATGATTTGCCGATGGTAGGAAATGAAAATAATCCAGTTCACCAGCATTTGGTGAGTGATTTTATTGAAGGATCAAAAAATCACATTGGTATTCCAAATGTAGTTACTGCGATTTTAGCTAGTTATAGAGGGTATGATACTTTTGGAGAAACTATAGTAATCTATACAGCAGGATTAGCTGTATTTATTCTATTATATAATAGAACTTCAAAAGAAACTAATAAATCAGTAAAAAATGAGATTAGTAAAAAATAAATGAACAATTTAATTTTAAAAGTTTGTACAAAAGTTCTGTTTACACCAATTATCCTTTTTGGGTTATATGTTCAATTTCATGGTGACTTTGGACCTGGTGGAGGCTTTCAAGCAGGCGTTATAGTTGCAGCTGCTTTCATATTATATGCAATGGTTTTTGGTGTTGACAAATGTAAGATAATAATGCCAACGAAATTAAACTTTTTTCTACTAGTGTTAGGCGCTTTTTTATATGGTTTTGTTGGCATAGTTGGTTTGATTTTGGGTGAGCCCTACTTAAGTTATGATCTTCTTGGATCTACCAAACAATCTGGTCAACACATAGGAATTTTATTAGTTGAGTTTGGTGTAGGTTTAACAGTATGTAATGTAATGATATGTTTGTTCTATTCATTCGCAAATTTTAAATTTGGAAGTAATAAAAATGATTAACGAAATTTTTGGTGTTTGGAATTATTGGATTGTTTTCACTTTAATGATGATAGGATTATATATTGTTATTTCAAAAAAAAGCTTATTAAAAAAAGTCGTTGGTCTTGCGATTTTTCAAACATCAGTTTTTTTGCTTTATATAACTTTTGGTAAAATTGCAGGTGGTACTGCTCCAATTATAACAAATAATAGCGAAGAAATATATTCAAACCCACTACCTCATGTTTTAATACTTACAGCAATTGTTGTTGGTGTAGCGACAACAGCACTTGGTTTAGCTCTAATTGTAAGAATTAACAAAGCATACGGTAGCATTAATGAAGATGAAATTTCTGCAGTAGATCTTGTAGATTATCATGAAAAATTTTCAGAAAAAAAGAATAAGTAATTATGGACTTAATCATAAAAAATTTACCAATTCTCATTGTGATTACACCATTAATGTTCTCGTTAATTGTTGCTGTCTTACCAAATCAGAGACACTCTTGGTTTTTAACAAATTTAGCTTCATTATTAACATTATTTTTTTCTATTCTTTTAGGAATTGAAGTATCTGAAAAAAACCTTATATCTTACCATCTAGGAAATTGGCCACCACCTCTTGGTATTGAATATATTGTAGATAAAGTAAGCATAATTCCAATATTCATCATCGCAGTCATAAGTTGCTTGGCATCATCTTTTGCACACAACTTTTTTACTTCAGAGGTTTATAATAATTTAATCTCTAAAACTTATAGCTTATGGTTATTAACAATAGCTGGGTTAATGGGGTTAGTGACAACAGCTGATGCATTTAATTTATTTGTTTTTCTTGAAATTTCATCATTATCTGCAGTAGCACTTGTAGCAATGGGTTCAAAAGTTGATAAAAAGGCTCTAGTAGCAGGATACAACTATTTAATTTTAGGAGCTATTGGAGCAACCTTTTATGTCATTGGGGTCGGCTTATTATACGGTGTAAGTGGAACACTTAATATGAGTGATCTTTCACAAAAAATTCCTGAATTGGGACTTAATAAATCTGTTATTGTGGCATTTACTTTTATGATACTAGGGATCATGGTAAAGGCGGCTATTTTCCCTTTGCACATTTGGCTACCTAATGCATATGCTTATGCTCCCTCGCCTGTTTCTATTCTTTTAGCGGCAACAGCTACAAAAGTAGCAATTTATATTCTAGCTAGAATTTCCTTCACTATTTTTGGGACAAGCTATGATATTTACTCATTTGAAAGTTTAAGATATATATTATTGTTTCTTTCTATTTGTGCCATGTTTGCTGGCACAGTTATGGCCATATTTGAAAAAGATACCAAAAAA
Organism: SAR116 cluster bacterium AG-426-I14; assembly: GCA_003210055.1. Lineage (GTDB taxonomy): Bacteria > Pseudomonadota > Alphaproteobacteria > Puniceispirillales > Marisalimonadaceae > AG-426-I14. The sequence goes on along the minus strand of QCNS01000002.1, from coordinate 98,474 downwards.
CTTTTAGCTCATTCCTCTGTTGCACAAATAGGGTATATAATTTTGGGAATTTCACTCGTAACAAAAGCAGGTATCGCCTCAAGTTTTATACATTTAATCAATCATGCCCTCATTAAAGCAGGACTTTTTATGTCAGTTGTAGCTATGAGTTTTTACACTTTCAAAAGAATTGATGCTACATCAATCTCAGGTATAGGAAGACAAATGCCAATAACTTTTTTTGCTTTTATTATTTGTGCACTTAGTTTAGCAGGGTTACCTCTTACAGTAGGTTTTATATCGAAATTGTACTTAATAAAAGCAGCTTACATGAGCGAGGGAATTTGGCTGCCATTTTTAATATTGTTAAGTTCTGCGTTGTCATTGGTATATATATGGAAATTAATAGAAGGATTGTGGTATGACGTTGACAAAAATAATAAATTAAAAATAAAAGAACTTCCAGAAATCTATATACCTTTATTAATTATTACTTTTTTAAATATTTATTTTGGGATAGATGCAGGGCTAATTATAAATAGCAGTTATAATGCTGCTGAAGCACTATTGAATGGTATTAAATAATGTCTAATGAATTTTATATTTACCTATGTATTTTAACACCATTGTTGGCATTCTTTTTAACACCTTTTTTAAATAAGACTCCAAATTTTAGAGATATTTTAGGACCAATTGGGGGTTTAATATCATTTTATTGTTCTATTAAAATAGCTTCATTGTTTTTAGATGGAGAAGAACTAGGATTTGTTTTTTTTCAAATTAGTGAAAGTTTATCAATTTCCTTTAACATTAATGGCCTGGGTGTAATATTTGGATTAGTTGCTTCAGGGTTATGGATTTTAGCCTCAATTTATACAATTGGTTATATGAGAGGTAATAAAGAAAAAAATCAAACTAGGTTTTTTACTTTTTATTCAATAGCTATTTTTGCAGCAATTTGTATTGCTTACTCTGGAAACCTTCTAACATTATTTATATTTTATGAAGTGTTAACTTTCTCTACATACCCTCTGGTGGCACATAAGCAAAACAATGAAGCAAGAAAAGCAGGAAGATTGTACATGGGTATTTTGGTAGGTACATCAATAATCTTTTTGCTACCTGCAATAGTCATAGTGTGGGTTCTTACTGGAAACTTAGATTTTACTGAAGGCGGTTTACTAAAAGGGTATATCTCTATGGAATACGCTCCTTTTTTACTAGCTTTGTTTGCTTTTGGTATAGGTAAAGCGGCTTTGATGCCTTTTCATAAATGGTTACCCGCTGCTATGGTTGCGCCAACACCTGTTTCAGCTCTGCTTCATGCAGTTGCCGTTGTAAAAGCAGGTGTTTTTTCTATGTTAGTTGTTATAACATATGTTTTTGGTATAGATTTTTTAACTGAAACAAATGCATCAGTATGGTTAATATGGGTATCAAGTATCACTTTGCTTTTATCAAGTTGTATAGCTATATCAAAAGATGACCTAAAAGCTAGATTGGCTTATTCTACAATTAGTCAATTGTCTTACATAGTTTTAGGTGGTGCAATTGCAACAAATATTGCTGTCCAGGGAGCGGCAATGCATATCGTAATGCATGCTGTAGGTAAAATAACTCTTTTTTTTGCTGCAGGAGCAATTTATGTTGCAACGCATTTATCAAAAATATCAGACTTAAATGGTTTAGGTAAATCAATGCCTTTAACTTTTTTAGCTTTCTTCATTGGTTCTTTGTCAATTATTGGTGTTCCTCCCATGGGAGGTTCATGGAGTAAATTTTATTTAATGCTCGGCTCAGTAGAAAAACAATATTTATTTATTATTGCTGTTCTTTGTATATCAACATTGCTAAATGTTTATTATTTGTTGGAGGTTCCTGCTAAAGCTTTTTTTCTTGAGAAAAAAAGTAATGTTCAAGTCACTAAACATCCATTAACAACTTATCCAACTTTTTTTGCGGCATTACTTACCATTATACTTTTTGTATATATTGAACCATTAAAAGAAATAACAAATCTAATTGTAGGAATTGGAAAATGACTATTAAATTAATTAAAAATTTTGGTAAAATAAATTCTATAGTTTTACTAATATGTATAATTCTTCTAATTCTTGAGTTTGTAGGTCATAGACATGGAGAATTTAAAATTGAAGAATTTTTATTTTTCCCAGCTCTTTTTGGTTATATTTCCTGTATTATTATTTTTAAAGTTGGCGTTGCATTAAGGTCTATTTTTATGAGAGATGAGGATTATTATGATTAATACTTTTCCTCCTGGTTTAATAATGTTTTTAGGGGCTTTTTTAATCCCCTTCTTGCCTCATTTAACAAGGCAAATTTACATGATTTTTCTTGTTTTCTTGTCTGCATTATCTCTTATGAATGGATTTGGAACTCATTTAACTATAAATTTGTTAGATTATGATTTTATAATTTATCATTCCGATAATTTAAGTTTTCCATTTGCAATTGTTTTTCATATTGCTGCATTTATTACTATTATTTATGGAAGTCATAAAATAGATTGGAAAGAAAATGTAGCTATAACAAGTTATGCTGGTGCAGCTATTGCCGCTTTACATGCAGGTGATCTCTTTACACTTTTTGTTTGGTGGGAAGCAACTGCTTTTACTTCTGTTTTTCTGATTTTAGGTGGAAATAACTCAAGGTCATTTAGAGCAGCTTTCAGATATATTGTTATACAAGTAGGTTCGGGCATGCTCTTGTTAGCAGGGGCAATAATCTTCTTATATTCCAATGATCATGCAAATTTTGGAAAAATGTCAATTGATGAAACTTCAGGTTTACTTATTTTCTTGGCATTTGGTATTAAAGCTGCTTTTCCTTTTTTAAATGGATGGCTACAAGACACTTATCCAGAGGCTAGCGAAGTAGGTACTGTTGCTCTTTCATCTTTTACTACAAAGTTAGCTATATATGCATTAGCCAGATCTTTTGCTGGAGTAGATATCTTAATTTATATTGGTGCATTGATGACTTTCTTTCCAATATTTTTTGCAGTAATTGAAAATGATTTAAGAAGAGTTTTAACCTATAGTTTAAACAACCAACTAGGATTTATGGTAGTTGCAGTTGGAATTGGAACTGAACTTGCTCTAAATGGAGCCGTGGCACATGCTTTTGCGCATATTATCTACAAAGGTTTATTATTTATGAGCATGGGTGCTGTCTTATATCGAGTTGGTACATGTAAAGCATCTGAGCTTGGCGGTTTATTCAATTATATGCCTATTACCGCAGTTTGTTCAATTATCGGCGCTGTTTCGATATCCGCCTTTCCAATATTTAGTGGGTTCGTAGCCAAGTCATTAATTATGTCATCTCTTGGTTATGAAGGTTTAACATTTATATACTTTATGCTACTGTTTGCATCCGCTGGAGTACTTCACCATTCAGGTATAAAAATACCTTTTTTTGCTTTCTTTGCACATAACTCAGGTTTAAAACCTAAAGAGGCGCCTATTAATATGATTGTTGCAATGATTATAAGCTCAATCTTATGCGTAGCCATAGGTGTATTTCCAAGTTTGTTTTATCAAATTTTACCTTATGATGTAAGTTACCAACCTTATGATTTTAGTCACGTTTTATCTCAGATGCAATTACTTACATTTGCTGCATTTGCTTTTATCTGTTTATGGCATTTCAAAATTTATCCTCCTGAATTAAACTCTACCGTTTTAAATAGTGACTGGTTCTATCGTAAAATGATCCCAGGAGTTTTAGAAAATGTTATCATAGGTTTTAAAAACCTAAATTCACAATTTAATATTTTTTTTACAAAAATTTTTCAAAATACTCAAAAATTTATTGACAATCTTATGTATAAAAATAGAGTTTTTGATCGTGAGGCAGGTTTTGATACATTAATAGTCGTCCAGGTCTTTGGTATTGTTTTATTAATTTTAATAATTTTACAATTTTCTAAATTTTAGGGATTAATTTATGAAAATACATGGTGAACACAATCTACCAGTAGATAGAAAAACAGTATGGAATGCTCTAAATGATCCAGATGTTTTAAAGGAGTCAATTCCTGGATGTACAGAATTAGAAGTTACTGAAAAGAATCATTTCAAAGCAATTGTAGCTCTAAAAATTGGCCCTGTTTCTGCAAAGTTTAATAGTGAAGTTAAATTAACTGATATTGTTATATACGAAAGTTATAGAATTTCTGGTGAAGGTAAAGGTGGCGCAGCAGGATTTGCTAAAGGTGGGGCAAATGTATCTCTGGAAGATGATAATCAAGGTACAATCCTCAAATACAACGTAGATGCTCAAATTGGAGGAAAATTAGCTCAACTTGCATCGAGACTTATAGATTCTACTGCTAAAAATTTAGCTGGAAAATTCTTTGATAATTTTGTAAAAATTGTTCAAGATAATAAAAAGGCAAGTTAAGGAACATTTATGAAAAAGAAAAATTTACCAAAAGGTGTACCAGAAGAAAACGTTTATAATTCAACTCATTTTCTTGTTTATCTTTTTTATGCTATCTCTATTGGAACTGTTGTTTGGTTGTTGGTTAATCAAAATTGACTGATTTATCAATCTATCATGAAAAAATTTTAAATTTAGCTTCTTTTAATAAAGAAAGTAATGAAATTATAGATTTTCATTCATCTTGTGAATTAAAAAATCCTATGTGCGGCGACCAAGTGAATGTAAAAATTTTCGTGGATCAAGGCTCAATCAAAAATATTTCTGCAAAAGTCAGAGGATGTGCTCTTTGTGAGGCCTCGGCGGGGTTAGTTGTAGAAATTTTCAAAGATAAACATGTACCTATTATAAATTTCTTAAATGAATTTCGTCATTGGTTAAATGATGAAAATTCTGAAATAACATCCTCTATGCCAAATGAACTTGAAGTTTTTTTACCTATTAAGACAATAAAAAATAGACATACTTGCGTAATTATGCCATTTGAAGCAATCATAAAAACGCTAGATGAATTAAAGATGTTAAAGTAGTTTTAGTCAGGGTTTTTAGAGTACTTACCAAAAAGGTAAATAGCCCAGATTAATACAATTGGATATAAAATTAAAATAATTAAGCCTACATTAGGATCCATATTTAACCTCATTAATTAATGTTAATTCAACCTTTAATTTTTTTTAACATTGTAGTACATATATATCAAAGTTAAAATTATAAATAATTGTATTATTGCTATATGACTTCAAGAGAAAAAATGGAATATGATGTTGTGATTGTTGGAGCTGGACCATCCGGTTTATCTACAGCAATAAAACTCAAACAACTAAGTAAAAAAAATAATAAAGAAATTTCAATTTGTATTGTTGAAAAAGGTTCAGAAGTTGGTTCCCATATTTTGTCAGGTGCTGTAGTAGAAACTAAAAGCTTAGACGAGTTAATTCCTAATTGGCAAGATACAGATATACCGGTAAAGACACAGGCTAAAAAAGATAAGTTTTTATATTTAACTGAACATAAATCATATACGTTGCCAACACCTCCTCAAATGAAAAATCATGGGAACTATATTGTAAGTTTAGGTAATTTGTGTAACTGGCTAGGAAATTATGCAGAAAATCTGGGTATAGAAATTTATCCTGGTTTTTCTGCATCTGAAATACTATTTAGTGATAATGGTCATGTTGAGGGAATAGCAACAAATGATATGGGGAGATTAAAAGATGGTTCTGAAGGACCTAATTTTGAACAAGGTATTGAACTTAAAGCTAAACAAACAGTTTTTTCTGAAGGTTGCAGAGGTCATCTTGGAAAACAATTGATGAAAAAATTTGATTTGAATAGTGCAAATCAATCTCAAACTTATGCTATTGGTATAAAAGAATTATGGGAAATTGATGAAAACAAACATAATCCTGGTGAAATTATTCATACAACAGGTTGGCCCCTGAAATCTGACACATATGGAGGTTCATTCCTTTACCATTTTGGGAAAAATCAAGTTTCGATTGGGTTTGTAATTGGACTAGATTATAAAAACCCTTACCTATCACCATATGATGAATTCCAGAGATTTAAGCATCATAGTGAAATTAAAAAACATTTGGAAGGTGGTAGAAGAATTTCATATGGTGCAAGAGCCTTAAATGAAGGGGGTTATCAGTCTATACCAAAACTAACTTTTCCTGGTGGACTTCTCGTTGGTTGTGAAGCTGGTTTTTTAAATGTACCCAAAATCAAAGGTACTCATTTAGCTATGAAATCTGGTATGTTGGCAGCAGAATCAATTTTTGAATTAATTGATAAAGAAAAAGAAATTACTCTTTATGAACAAAAAATAAAAAAGAGTTGGTTATATAAAGAATTACATTCAGTGAGAAATATTAGGCCATCATTTAAATGGGGTTTCTGGAAAGCAATAGTTTACAGCGCAATAGATACATACTTGTTCCGTGGTAAAGCACCATGGACAATTAAACATGAAGGTAGTGATCATAATTCACTAGGTGAGAAAAAACATTTCAGTCCAATTAATTATCCTAAGCCAGATGGTATAATTAGCTTTGATAAATTAACTAATTTATCATTTTCTGGTACTAACCATGAAGAAGATCAACCTTGCCATTTAACATTATTAAATAAAGATGTCCCAATAGAAGTTAACTTAGAAAAATTTGATAATCCTGAAACAAGATACTGTCCAGCTGGTGTATATGAAATTATTATTAATAATGGTAAACCATCTTTACAAATTAATGCTCAAAATTGTCTTCATTGTAAAACCTGTGATATTAAAGACCCTACTCAAAATATAAACTGGATTGCACCTCAAGGTGGTGGTGGTCCAAATTATCAAGGTATGTAGTAATTTAACTTGTAATTTTCTTTCTATTCAAATACATTAACATGTTAATTAATGTTTAATTCTTTTTCAAAAAACTCCTCTATTTTAGGCATTTTCTGGATGATTATTACATCATTTTTTTTTGTAGGTGTATTCATAACAGTTAAATATATTGGTACTGATTTACCTGCTTCACAATCTGCTTTTTTAAGATATCTTTTTGGAACGTTAATCCTTTTTCCTAAAATAATTACAGGTTTTAAAAATACACAAATGCCTCTTACAAAAATATTTGCTATTAGAGGTTTTTTTCATGCAATTGGTGTTACCTTGTGGTTTTATTCAATGACTGTAATTACAATAGCTGAAGTGACTGCAATTGGGTTTTTAACACCAATATTTATATGTATAGGTGCTTCATTTTTATTTAAAGAAAAAATAAATGGTTATAGATTATTAGCAATATTTTTATCTTTTTTAGGTGCTTTGGTGATATTGCGGCCTGGTTTTAAAGTTTTTGAAACAGGTCATGGGTGTATGTTATTAGCTGCTTTTGTTTTTTCTTTTTCATATCTAATTGCAAAACATGTTTCTAAAAACAAAAACTCGGCAGAAGTTGTTGCGTTTTTGTCTTTTTTTACAACAATTTTTTTAATACCTCTTGCAATCTATCAGTGGGTAAATATGAGTATTGAAAATATTATTTTACTTTTTTTAACTGCAATATTAGCTACATTAGGTCATATTACTATGACTATGGCAATTAAATCAGCTCCTATGGTAGTTATTCAACCATTTACATTTTTACAACTTGTATGGTCAGTCATATTTGGCTTTATATTGTTTCAGGAAAAAATCGACGTGTTTGTTATATTAGGTGGTGTTATAATTTTAATTTCAACAAGTTATCTAACTTTTTATGAAAGTAGGATAAAGATCAAAAAAAGTTAATTTTTAATCAGAATCTTTCTACCAATATTAATTGGAAGTTTGTAGTTTTTATGATTTTCCTTCATTAGTGTTAATCTTTTTATTGCCCAATCAGGATAAGCTTCAGTTTTTCTTTTTTGTAAATTTACATTTAACATTAATTGTTCAGATATAGCCATAATAGTTTTTTGTTTTTCAGATATTATTTCTAAGCATAAATGCATTTTTTTAATATCAAAATCTATAAGAGTGACTTGTACAAAAAAAACATCGTAAATTTTCATTTCATTTAGATAGTGAAAATTCGCTTGAACTACAAATGGACCTTGATCATTTTCTCTTGCGTGAGTTTCACCAAGCCCAAGAGTTTTTTCAAGAAATATATCTAGTGACTTATCAAAAGCCATCGTGTAAAAAGCAACGTTCATATGACCATTATAATCAATCCAAGACTTTAATACTCTCTTCTTAGGTAGCTTTACAGGCGCATCGTATGGTCCATCATATCCAGTGGTAAATTTCATATTAATTCATTTTAATTTTTGTTTGACAAAATTTTTGTACCTTCTTCTATACCCTCTAATGTGAGTGGCACCATTTTATTAGAAAAAATTTCTTTTATAATATTTGTAGACTGAGAATATTCCCAATATTTTCTTGGGGTTGGATTTATCCACAAGTGTGACTTCCACTGATTAATAGCCCTTGACAACCACACTTCCCCTGCCTCTTTATTATAATGTTCATTACCTCCTCCAGGTATCATAATTTCATATGGACTCATTGATGCATCACCAACAAAAATACATTTATAATCTTTACCAAAAGTTCTCAATAAATCTAAAGTTGGATATTGCTCTTTCCATCTTCTTTGATTGTTTTTCCAAACCCCTTCATAAAGACAATTGTGAAAATAAAAATGATGAAGATTTTTAAATGAATTTCTGGCAGCAGAAAACAAATTTTCTACTCGATAGATATGTTCATCCATGGATCCACCAACATCCAAAAAAAGAATAATTTTGACAGCATTCTCTTGCTCTAATTTTGTTTTAACATCTAAAAATCCATTTTTTGCTGTATAATTAATAGTTTCGTCAACATCTAATTCTTCTTCACGACCTGTTCTTGCCCATTGTCTTAATCTTTTTAAAGCTACTTGCACACCTCTTGTATCGAGTTCTTTTTTATCATCAAAGTCCTTAAACTCTCTCTTATCCCAAACTTTTATGGCTTTACCTTGTCTTCTTGATTCTTGTCCAATTCTTATTCCCTCTGGATTATATCCATAAGCTCCAAATGGAGATGTTCCAGATGTTCCTATCCATTTATTACCACCTTGATGTCTCTTTTTTTGTTCTTGAAGTCTTTTTTGTAAGGTTTCTAATAATTTATCTAAACCCCCAATAGATTTAATTTTTTCGATTTCTTCTTTTGTAAAATGCTTATCAAGCATTTTGTTAATCCATTCATTCGGAACTTTTAAATGATTTAAAATATCTTTGAGATCAATACTTTCAATACCTTTAAAGTATTTTGAAAAAATTAAGTCAAATGTATCAATAAGTTTCTCATCTTTTACAAGAGAAGATCTGGCAAGATAATAAAATTTATCAACATCAAATCTTAAAAAGTCATGAGATAAGGCATCTAAAAAATTTAAATATTCATTTAATGAAACAGGTATTTTAGTTTTTTTTAAATCTAAAAAAAAATCTAAAAACATAATTAAGTCTCTCTTCTTGCCATGAAAATAAGCTTTTCAAACAAGTGAATATCTTGTTCATTTTTTATAAGAGCTCCGTGCAACTTTGGTAAAATATCATTTTTATCTTCTTTAAGTTCTAGTGGACCCAAATCTTCAATTAAAAGTAACTTTATCCAATCTAATGCCTCAGAAGTAGAAGGTTTTTTTTTCAACCCTTGAACATCTCTTATTTCAAAAAATATTTTCAATGCAGTATCTAATAAATTTTTTTTAATATTTGGAAAATGAACATTAACTATTTTAGTCAATGTCTCTAAATCTGGAAATTTTATGTAATGAAAAAAACACCTTCTAAGAAATGCTTCAGGTAATTCTTTTTCATTATTAGATGTAATTATGACAATTGGTCTTTTTTTTGCTTTTACTATCTTTCCAGTTTCATAGACATAAAACTCCATTTTATCTAATTCTTGTAGTAAGTCATTTGGAAACTCTATGTCCGCTTTGTCAATTTCATCTATTAATAATACTGATCTATTGTCACTTTCAAATGATGACCAAATCTTACCTTTTTTAATATAATTAGATATGTCATCTATCTTTTGCTTGTTTAATTGACTGTCCCTTAATCTTGTTACGGCATCATATTCATAGAGTCCTTGTTGTGCTTTAGTGGTCGATTTAATGCTCCATTCTATAATTTCTAATTTTAAACTTTTTGCAATTTGTCTTGCTAATTCTGTTTTACCTGTTCCTGGTTCACCTTTAACTAACAATGGTTTTTCAATATTAATAGCTGCATTAACTGCCACTGAAAGATCTTTTGTAGATATGTATTCGCTTGTACCTTTAAATTCCATTATTTGTATTACTCCAATAGATTAAATTATACTCTTCCTTGTAAACTTTAGACGTTTCATTTCGTTATCTAAAGACTTGATTAAATCAGGACCTATCTCACAACAACCTCCAACAAAACTACACCCAGATTTAAACCATCTAATTCCATAGTCTACAAACATTGATGGATTAACATCAATTCTTTTTTCAAGAACATCAACTGACATTCCAGGTTTTAAGTTTTCAACTGTTTTAAAACCATTAGGAAACACACCATACGGTAAAGAAAATTTTTTAAAAATTTCTATAGAATGTTCTACAACCTCAAATTGACAGCAATTAATTGAAAATCCTAATAATTTTTTGTTCTGAAAATTTACACAAGCATCAATTAATTTTTCTTCCGATATAAGCCTCTTACCGTCTTTTTCCGACACACAGAAACTCATTAGAATAGGCTTTCCAATTGAGCTTGAAGCTTCATAAGCAATAAGTGCCTCACTTATTGAAGACATGGTTTCACAAATAAAAAAGTCGACATCATTTTTTTGAATATTGACTATTTCTTTGTAGGTTTCTAAGGCTTCCTTTTTACTAATTCCAATTTTTGATTTATAGCTTCCCTCTAGAGGAGGTAAACAACCTGCTATTTTGACATCTTTATATTTTAAATTGCTATTCAAGGCTTCCTTAGCTGCCTTAATTGAGAGAAGTTGAAGCTCTTCAAACTTATTTTCAAGGTCAAGTCTTTTTAATCTTTGAGGAGTACATGAATATGAGTTAAGACTTATTACAGATGCTCCTGCATCTAAAAATTCTTTATGTAATTCAACAACTGAATTAGGATTTTCAATTAATACCTTAGATGACCACAGTGGATCTTTTTTATGAGAGTTTCTTTTAACAAGCTCTTGCCCTATGCCTCCATCAAACAATGTAACTTTTTGCATAATTTAACTCCTAATTTTCACCGGATTTTTTTACTAAAAACAAAAAAGGTATTGTGAAAATACTTACCCATGCAAATAATTTAAATGCATTTATATATCCAATCATGAGACTTTGTCTATTTAATTCCTTAGTTAAATTAGCGATAGTTACTTCACTTAAATTGTTCATATTTTCTGGTGCCAAATTAAGTATAATTCCTTCATTCCAATTTGTAACTAAAGAGCTTATATATCCAAAATTAATTTGACCTGTATGTAAAACAACTGCAACACAGCAGGCTATAAAAATACTTGATGCAAGATTTCTAATCAAATGAAACATGGCTGTCGCTTCGCTATAATAATTTTTATTCATAGTTGTAAATGTTAAAACGCTTATTGGCGGCCAGGCAAGTCCAACTCCAATACCTTGAATAAAACTTGCTAAACCTACTTCATAAAAAGTCATATCTATATTAAAAGTCGACATATACCAACCAGCATAAGCTTGAAGGGAAAAGGCGACAGTTAATGAAAGTCTTGGATCTAACCTACCCGCAAAGGCCATGACAAAAAACCCAAGAAATGTTCCTAAACCTCTAGTTCCCATTAATAGACCAATAATTGATTGAGGGTAACCTTTTAATTCTTGCAGAATGGTGGGAAAAATGACTACAGGCACAAAGTTTAACATTCCAAAAAAGAAAATTAATATTAAGCCTAATGAATAGTTCCAATCACGAAAGATATTTAAATTAATAAATGGTCTTTTATATGTAAGGCTATGAGTAATAAAAATATAAAAACTCAGAATACAGATGAATAATTCTATATATGTCTCTGCACTATCAAACCATCCATTTCTTTCACCTCTATCAAGCATTATTTGCAAAGACGCTACAGATATAGCTAAAAAAATAAATCCTATCCAATCAAAACTTTCTCGAAGTTTGTTTCTATAAATAGGTACTGTAATAATAACCATTATCAAAGCAATTATACAAAAAGGTATAAGAGTATAAAAAACCCATCTCCAGTTAAGAAGCTCACCTAAATATCCACCTAATGTTGGAGCTATAACTGGACCTAGAATTGTTCCCATACCCCATACTGCCATAGCCAATGATCTCTGTTTTTGAGGAAAAACTCCTAATACTAAGGTTTGACATAATGGAGGTAATGGAGCACCAAATGCTCCTTGAGCAAATCTAGCAAAAACTATTTCTTCTAAGTTGTCTGAAATACCACAATAAAATGTAGCAAACATAAACCCTAACACACTAAAAAGTAATATGTTTTTTATTTCATATCTGGTTGCCAACCAACCAGCTAGTGGGGTAAAAATTGCTGTAGCAACAATATTTCCAGTAATAGCCCAAGTTATTTGGTCCTGGGTAGCAGACATCGTACCACGCATATCAGGTAAAGCAATTGCGGCAATAGTTACTGCCATAGCATATAACATAGTAACAAATGTTGCTGTACCTAAGATGAACCATTTAAAAGATGCATCATTTTCTGATAAAATTATGTTCATCTTTTTTATTTATAAAATGTCAAAAATTTTTGAAAAAGGCTTTAGTATAATTGGAACTTTTCTCTCAAATTCTGTATCAATTTTCACTGATACAGTCATTCCTAATCTCAATTTCTTAGAGGCGTATTTTAAATCGTTTTTTTCAGTAGGTTCTAAAATTTTAAATCTAACTGGTAACCTTTGAACTACCTTAACCCAGTTTCCAGATGAGTTTTGAGCCGGTAAAATTGCAAATTCTGATCCAGTTGCTGGACTTATACTCTCCACAATCGCATTCCATTTTAAATCTGGAAATGTATCAGGAACGAAAGTTGCTTTCTGACCAACTTCAATATTAGTCATTTGGGTTTCTTTTAAGTTGGCCTCAAGGTAAATTTTACTTTGTTCTATGATAACAAAAAGGTTTTGACCTTGTTTTATGAATTCACCACTCTCTAAATTCATTTGTCCAATATAACCACTTTCATCTGCTATAATTTTAGATTTTTTAAGTTTTAACTTGATTTGATTAAGTATAGCTAAGTTTTTTTGGTAAAGAGGATGTTCTGTTACAACTAAATTTCTTTTACCCATTAATTTTGTTAATATTGTTTCTTTCTTTTTTTTTATAAGTTTAAGTTTTTGAAATGCAGATTCATATAAATGCTCAGTTTCATCTAAATCTTTTTTTAATTTAAGAGAGGCCAAATCATGTTTTGCATTTTCATACAAATGTTTTGATGAGTCTAATTTAGTAATTAATCCAACACCATTTTTAACTAATAGCTTATTTCGAAAATATTCTTTTCTTAAAAATTCTAATTTTTCTTCTGCAAGCAAAATTTGATTTTTATGTAATTTTTTAACTCTTATTATTTCATTTTTTCTAAATGTTAAGTTGTTCTGAAATAACTTTATTTCTTCTTCTAATTCTAGAATTTTTGCCTTTCTGTTATTAATTTCTTCGGCAGTTGTATTTAAAATCTCTTTTTGTTCAATTAATTGAATGTTCAGTTTTTCAGTATCAATTTCTAAAAGTTTTTCATTTTTTCTAACAAATTGATTATTTTTTATAAAAACCTTTCTTACTTTTCCAGAAACTTCACTCTGTATTTTAATTATAGGAGCTTTAATATATGCATTTTCAGTCATTACATATTTACCAAGAGAATAATAATAACCAAGAGAAAATAAAATTACTAATAAAGGAAAAACAACTAATAAAAAAAATCTTTTTTTAAAAATATTAAGAGACATTTAATTATATATCCTTTGTTGATAAAGTTATTTTTATTTTCATAAGAAAATCTCTTAAGATATCTTGTTCATTTTTGTTCAGACCAGATAGTGCTTCCTCTCTAGTTAAATTAGCCATATCTCTCATATCCATTATTAGAGGTTTAATTTTTTTTGATAAAAATAAGTTCTTTATCCTTTTATCTTTTTTGTCACTTCTTCTTTCAAGCCAACCTTTTTTTTCCATTCTTAGTAAAAGTCTGCTCAATGGTGCCTTTTCAATATCTAATAAAATAGAAAAATCAGATTGATTGATACCTTCATTAAAGTATAGAAAGTTTAAAACCCACCATTGCGATCTTGTAAGGTTTAACGTTGACATTCGTTTATCAAACATCCTTTTCATAAGTCTAGTTACATCATGTAACAAAAACCCAATATTATTTTTAAAATTTTCTTCCATAACAAAAAAAGTTACCTAGGTAACGTTACCTAGGTAACTATTTTTTATTACACAATGTATTAATTATCAAGTTAAATATTAAATTATTCAAATGTTTTTGAATTCAATAACTTTATTATTACTTACTTCATCAAAAATTTTAATAACTTCTTCAGTTTTATTTCTTACATTGTCAATGTTAGATCCATTTTTATACAATGATGAACCAAGGCCAAACCCAGAAATATTTACATTTAACCACTCATTAAAATTTGATGTATCTACTCCACCAACTGCAAATGATAACATGTTGTTAGGTAATACAGCAGACAATGCCTTGAAACCACTAGGCCCAAGATGGAAAGCTGGAAAGAATTTCAAACCATCTGCTCCACTTTCAAGAGCAATGTGTGCTTCAGTAGCGGTAAAACATCCAGGTAAACTAATCATTCCACGTTCTTTAGTTTTTTTTATTACTTCAACATTGGTATTAGGAGAAACTATTAATTTTGCTCCAACATCGTATACATCTGTAACTTGATTTTCTGATAAAACTGTGCCTGCCCCAAAAATAGCAGAATTGCCATGAAATTTTATCATTCTTTTTATAGTTTCTAGGGGTGATGGAGAGTTCAATGGAACTTCAATAATATTAATACCACCATCAATAAGAACTTCTGAAATGGACTCCGCTTCTATCGGTGTTATACCTCTTAAAATTGCAATTATTGGTCTACATTTCATATAACTATGATGTCATTAAATCATCAAAATTTAAATTATTTTTAAAATAATTTAATCCTTTTAGTGTCATTTCTGAAGATGAAAATTTTTTAATTGAGTTAACTTCTTTTTTTAAACAAAGCTCATAAAAATGATTTAAATAATCTGAGCCAATTAAAATTACATCTTTTTTGTACCAATAATGTTTACTACCCAGTAACTCTAAACCTAAAAAATAACCAGACAATAGTGAGTTACTCTCATCCAATGTTTGATTTTTTAGTAAATGTTTTGCCCTTAATTGAAATAATTCATTAGAAAAATTTCCTTGATTTTTCAAAATTTTATCTACACCTTCTAATAATGTATTTTCACAAATTTGTTCGGTTGATACACTATGTTTTATTACTGAATAATTTTTAACGATTTCGTATAATTCCCCTGTTAAAAAAGTATTAAAATTTATTATCTCATAATTTTTTACTTTTACCCATTTTGAATGAGTACCAGGAAGACAAATAGATCCACTAAAGTTAGGATGATTTAAAAAATAACCAGCTAATTGTGTTTCTTCTCCTCTCATGACATCTTCTGGATAATTTTGAGCCACACCTGATAAAATGTAGACCTTTATTTTTTTATTTTTAACTTTTGGTGAAAGAACTTTTAGTTTCATTACACTGCAGGGCGTTTCGGTATAAGGAACTTCAATCCAACCCTGCTTAGCGCCAACCATTCCACTTGCTAAAACTTGAATGGTATTATTTGATGACAACCATTTACTTATATTATTTACTAAAACTTTCTCAAATTTATTTTTATTTAAAAATTTCATACCTTCATTTGTTAAAACTTGGTCTACAACTTGAGAACCTTCTAATAAGTAAGCTCTAAAATTAGATGTTCCCCAATCTACTGCTATCCATTTTTCTGATTTGTTTTGCATGGTTTCAATTAATTAAACTTGAATTTTTCAAATATAGAGTAAATTACTGCAATGCAGGATTAGAGATCTTAATTTCAGATGAAGTTGCTTCAGACTCAAAATTATAAACAAAAACACCGGCAAATTCATTTTCTTTAAAAACAAAAGTTTGCTTTAATTCTCTTATAAATTGATCAGATTCATTTTCATATTTTTTAAGTTTTTCTATATTTTCAAATTTTATAAAGATTGATAAGTCACCATCTTTGCCAATAAGAATGTTTAATGACTGAAATTTATATTTTGTAATTTGTTTTCCTAAATAATCAGAACAAAATGATGCTGCAACTTTTGCTTCAGTTATTGAAGGAAATTTATATTGATAAACTTTAGCAAACATTTTTAGACTTCCAGTTTGTTTAGCATTTCTTCAAACATTAAATCAGCTTTATTACCTTCAACTTTTAACTGATTTAATACTTTAGTATGTAAACCCATTTTATCTTGTAATTTTATACCATTAATTGATAACTCAACAGATTTATCTTCATTTATTTGACATAATTTTAATTCTATAAATTTAGATGTTTCATTACTTGGAATTATCATTCCACTGCAAATATGAATAAAAGATTTAAAATCATTAATATCATTTAAACTTGTTTCTTCGTTAAAAACTTCGATTGCTCTGATAACTCTGTCAGTAGTTAATTGTTTTTGATCAGACATTATATCTATTTGATGAGCTGCTCTTTTTATCAACTTTTCTACTAAATCTATTTTATCTTGTTCTACATATTTTATTTCTGAAAAAGTCATTAGGCAGACCATGCCTAAAGCATAATTATCTTTATTAATAATTGGAAACCCTATATAGCTTTTTACTTTTTTATCATTAGGATGACTTTTGGTAATTTCATGTTTTGAAATATCAAAAGCTAATAATGGTTTACTATCCAAAAGAACATATGCACAAACACTTCCTTCCTTAGGCCTTCTACTATAATTATTTTGAACTTCAATACTATCTTGAGGAATTTCTGCCATGATACACCTATCTTCAGCTCCAAAAAGCTGAAAAAGTACTGTTTCATAGCCAGTAATATCCTTAGCTATTTCACAATAGACATTAAAAAGTTCAGCTTGATTTGAGTCCATTAGGCCAGTTCGTGCAACAGCTTGCGCTCGTCTCTCTTCATTTAATGGAAGTGGTGCAGATACAAAGTTCATAATAATCCTTACAATTTAATATTAACAATTTATTAAATAGTAACAAGATTAATTTTACACGAACATATATATGGAGCATTGAAATTTAAAATGCTCCATAAATAGTCAAATATTTTTATAGGCCAGTTTGAGAGACTAGTTTTATAGTCATGTAAGCGTCTAAGCCCTCTGGGCCACCCTCTGAACCATAGCCAGAGTCTTTAACTCCACCAAAAGGAGTGTCTACTAAGCCTAAGCCATGATGATTTATAGAAACTTGACCACTTTCTATTCCAGAACCAAGTTCTTGAGCTGTTTTTGCAGACTTAGTATAAGCATATGCTGCTAGTCCATAATCTAATCTATTTGCCTCTTCAATAACTTCATCCATGGAGCTAAATGATGATATTGGGGCTAATGGTCCAAAAGGCTCTTCATTCATAATTCTGGAGTCATTGCTAACGTCGGTCATAACAGTAGGTTCAAAGAAATATCCTTTATTACCATATCGTTTTCCTCCAGTATGAATTTTTGCTCCTTTTTCAACTGCATCAGCGACAAATTCCTCGATAGCTGTCAATCTTCTATCATGAGCTAAAGGTCCCATTTTTACACCCTCTTCAAGTCCATTTCCAATTTTAACTTCTTCTGCTTTTTTAATAAAGCCATCCAAAAATTGTTCATAGACTGAGTCATGAATTAAAAATCTAGTCGGTGAAATACATACTTGTCCAGCATTTCTAAACTTATTCGCGCTTAAGATTTTTACTGCAACGTCTACATCTGCATCACCACAAACAATTGCAGGCGAATGACCACCAAGCTCCATAGTAACTCTTTTCATATGAGCGCCAGCAAGGGCAGCTAATTGTTTACCTACGGCAGTAGATCCTGTAAATGTTACTTTTCTTACTATAGGATGAGGTATTAAATATTCTGAAATCTCAGCAGGAATACCAAATACAAGGTTAAGAGATCCTTTAGGCATACCAGCCTCATCAAAAGCTTTAATTAATTCAGCAACACTAGCAGGAGTTTCTTCAGGCCCCTTAACAATTGCCGTACATCCCGCAGCAAAAGCTGCTGCAACTTTTTTTACAACTTGATTAAGTGGAAAATTCCATGGTGTAAAAGCAGCTACTACTCCTACAGCCTCTTTAAATACAAATTGATAAATACCTTGAGCTCTTGATGGTATAATTCTTCCATAAGCTCTTCTTCCCTCTTCTGCATACCAATCAATAGAATCAGCTGCACCTAGAGTTTCCATTTTAGCTTCAACTAATGGTTTTCCCTGTTCCATGGTCATTAACTTAGCTATATAATCTGCTCTTTCTCGGACTAAATCAGCAGCCTTTCTTAAAACTTTTGAACGTTCATAAGCAGACACATTTTTCCAGTCTTGGAAGGCTTTGTCGGCAGCATTAAGAGCAATATCTAAATCTTCTTTTCTTGCATGAGATAGTTTCCCTATAACTTCCTCAGTTGCTGGGTTAATAATTTCTAACGTTTCTTTTGATACTGAATCTCGCCATTCACCATCAATAAAAAGTTGAGTGTTAGGATAATCTTGTAACATTATATTTCTCCATTTTATCTAAATTTAAATTCTTTTGCCTCTTTTAAAGCAATAGGAAAAAACTTTTCAAATAATTTCATATCATCTTCAGTTCCTGCTGAAACCCTTATACAACGATTTTCTGGACTAGTAAAAGGCATTCTAACAAATATACCATTAGAAATTAAACTATTTAAAACTTTTTTTGCAAATACGCCATCGAATCCACAATCTATAGCTATAAAATTGGTGCTTGATGGTATAACTTTACAACCATTTTTAATTGCAATTATTTCTAATTTTTGTAGAGATTCCTTTACTTTTATTAAAACATTATTCAAATGATTTTTGTCTTCCAAAGAGAACAAAGCCCCTAATTGAGAGATCCTATTCATGCCAAAATGATTTCTTACTTTATCAAAACTAGAAATTAAATCAGGATGTCCAATAGTATATCCTACTCTCGCACCAGCTAGTCCGTACGCCTTTGAAAATGTCCTCATTCTTAAAACTTGTTTATTATCAACACTAATTTGAGGTAATGATTCTTCGGCCACAAAATCTGCATAAGCCTCATCTAGACATAGAATAGTACTGTCGTTGAGACCTTCAATGGTATTTTGAATTGATAGGGCACTATTAAGGGTTCCCATAGGATTATTTGGATTTGATACATACATAATTTTTGCTTTACAACTATTGGCTTTTTCCAGTAATTCGTCTAAGTTTTCGAAATCATTTTTAAATTTACATTTTTTTAAGATACCTCCAAAACCATTTACATGGTAATTAAACGTAGGATAAGAACCATCAGTAGTTACAACATTATCTCCTTTTTCTACAAACAATCTAACCAAGTAACCAAGAATTCCATCTATACCTTCTCCAACTAGAATATTTTCTGGACTAAGGTTATGTTTTTTTGCAATTGCTTTTTTTAAATCATAATTTTCTGGATCGCCATACATCCATATACCATTCATTGCCTCATTCATTTTCTTCAATGCCTTGAGAGAAGGTCCAAAAACACTTTCATTCGCACCAATTCTGGCATCAAAAATTTTATCCAATAGCCTTTCTTGCGCCTCAGGGCCAACAAAAGGAACTGTAGAAGGAAGAGTTTTAACAATTTCTGTATAATTAATAGGCATTTTTTAAATAAATATTCGTTGTTATTTTTTTATAACATTTTTAACTTAAATTTATAATTAAATTCGATAATGATTATCATTATAGAATAGCATAATTTTTTAATAGGAGAGAAAAATGACTGTAGTATCAAGAAGGTTAATTAAACCTTACCCTGGAAAAACAGATATCGTTATGTCCAGAGTTAAAAGATTTAGTGACATAGCTGTTGAAGGCGGAGCTAAATCTCGAATAAGTAAAGCTGTAGGTGGTGAAATGAATGGAACCATAATGCTTACAAATGTTTATCCTAGTTTGACAGAAGCAACTAAGTCTTTTGAGTCTTATATGAAAAATCCAAAAATGGTTGAACTTATGAAAGAACGAGAAAATGATCAAAGTGCAGACTTAATTGGTCCAGAAGTTTTTAGAACTGTATATGGTGCACCATCGCCAGATCATAATGTAATTTATTTAAGAGAATATGAAATAAATAGAAATTCAGTTCCAGAAGCATTAGAAATTTTTGCTGAGGCAAATGAAGAATTTAAAAACGAGGATGCAAAACTTTTAGCTTTACTACCTTTAATTGCTGACAAAATGAATTCATTATATGCAATTTATTATTTCTCATCAATTTCATCTATGGGCGAAATAGTAGAAAGAATTGGTTTATCAGAAAATTTTCAAAGATTAGTGAATAAAGGAAATAAAATCGGTACTTTAACATCGTCTAATATCTTTGTTTCAGTTTAGTTAGAAAGCTGCGGTTATTTAACTGCAGCTTTTTTTAATTCAGTTTTATCTAAATTATAAACTTCTAAAGCAGTTTTCCAAAAGAGTTGGTGTTTTTCATCTAGCGAAAAATCTTTAACAATATTTTTGTAATTATTATATAAATCATCAAAATTAATTTTTAAGCTTGATACTGGAAAGTTGCTTGCAAACATGCATCTTGAAGGTGAAAACATTTCAATTATTTCTAATATTATTTTTCTATTTTCTTTATAATTCCATGAAAAATTCTTTACTCCAAATTCTGATAACTTGATAAATGTATTTGGTTCTTTAGATAACATTCTTAGGCTGTTCTTCCATTTTTTTAATCCAGCAATTGACCTATCCCAAGGAAAACCAGCGTGATTTATAATCACTTTTACATTTGGTATCAATCTTACTATTTGGATAGCCTCTATTAGATGCCAGGATGGCACCCTCAAGTCGTAATTTAAATTATATTTTTGAAGAAGTTTTAATCCACTTCTCCAATTAATATCCTGCATTGTTGCCTCATATGATAAATACTTCTCATTTTCACTATTTTTAGTAATTGGTTTAGATCTAATTCCTTTTACTTTTTTAAAAAAAGATTGTTTTGCTATAATTTCTTCAGCATTTTTGGTATGAAGCCATGCATGAGCAATTATACCTGTTGGAAATTTGTGTTTCTTAGATAAAGAAATTAACCATTTAGTTTCACCTATTTGATCTTTTCTATCCCATTCAGCTTCACAATGAATTGTTCCAATAACATCATGATTAATTGCATCATTATTGTAATCTTTAGGTAAGTAATTTTTTTTTAAACTTGAATAATTACCTAAAAAAAAATTTTCCTCGTTTTTATCAGATAGAAATGGGTAATAATTATTTTCTAAATCCCAAAAATGGTGATGAGCATCAATAATAGGAATTTTTTCTTTAATTAAGTTCATAATGCAGGGATAGGTTTATTTTCTCCAACAAGAGTAACTCTATGCATAATTCTCTTTATACTGCTATTATCAAAAGGTTCGACTGAATGCATAGTGCATCTATTATCCCACATTATTATATCATCATCATTCCATAAATGTTTATATACATATTTGGTCTGTATAGAGTGTTCTATCAACTCATCTAAAAGTTTTCTTCCTTCTTTTTTATCGAAATTATCTATATTTTCCATTGTGTGTGGAGATAAAAATAGACTTTTTTTTCTTGTGACAGGATGAATTTGAACCAGGGGGTGCTTAACTGACGGCAATTGTTCATAAGATCCTTTATTTTTTTTTGACTTTAATTCTGAGGATAAGTTAATGATATAATCATGATCATGAATAACCCATAAATCATTTATTCTTTCTTTGATGTTATCACTTAAATCGTTATAGGTTTCATACATGTTAGCAAAAAAAGTGTGCCCCCCTTTCCTAGTAGTTGAAATACCATGCAAAATTGAACCTTTACTTGGAATTTGCCGAAAAGAACTATCTGTATGCCACAACCAAGATTGTTTCAAATATTGCCAAGATGTATTTTTGCTAGGAATAATATCTCCTTTTTCTGAGACATTTGATACACGATATATTTCAGGGTTTGTTGAAGACCTGTGAGAAAGAGAAGGATGTTTTTCCAGTTTACCAAATAATTTACCAAACTTGATATGTTCTTCGTCTGAAATACTTTGATTAGGAAATAGTAAAATTAAGTGTTCAAGCCACAATTTTTTAATTTTATCAAATTGAGCATTATCCAAATTAGCTAAATCGATGCCTTCAATTTTAGCACCAATTTTAGGATGTAATTTTTCAATATACATAAAACAATACCTTCTAAATTATAACAGAAAATAAATTAATTTCTATGTCTCAAAAGTTTTACATTCATATAAGAGGTGATTATTGATATAATTGACATAATTGAGATCCCAATCAAACTTATAAAAAAATTTGTTGCACCTCCAAACAAAATTATAAAATAACTAAAAATCCCTCCAAAACCAACTTGAAGAGCCCCCATTAAACCACTCGCAGCACCTTGATTTAATTTTGTTGCATTAATTGCCCCAATCATACCATTTGCGACAACTAGTCCATTGGTAAAACCAAAAAATGCACACAAAATTGACAAAGTTAAAGGTGTTTGAAATTCAAAAAAACTATTAAGGAACATAAATAAAATAACTATTAATGATAATTTTGTACCATAAAAACACATATTTTCTAATCCAACTTTTGATGCAACTTTACTATTTACAATATTTCCAACAATATAACCAAAGGATGTTAAGGAAAACCAAATTCCAAATTCTGTTAAACTGACACCAAGTCTAAGATATTCATATGGCATAAATCCATTCATAGAAAAAAACATTGCTGTTTGCATACCTGTTGCAAAAGTAAAATATAAAAATACTTTGTTTCTAAATAGCATTAAATAAACTTTAAACGTTCCTAGTAATTCAATTTTTTGGATTTTATGTTTATTCGTTTCATGAAGCAGAAAAATCATAAATATAAAAACTATTAAACCAACCATGGATAAAACAAAGAAATTAAATCTCCAACCAATCAAATCTGCAAAAATACCACCAAAAATAAAGCACAATATAGGAATAATAACCATCACTGCAGTTACAGTTGACATTTTTTCTGCAGCTTCGGATCTTTCATAACTATCACTTATAATTGTTCTACCAACGGACAAACAGGCTGCCGCACCAATTCCCTGTATCATTCGTGATATAACAAGTAATTTTATATCAGACATAAATAAACAACTAAAAGCACCAAAAGAATAAATGATGGAACCTAAAATAATAATGGGTCTTCTACCAAACTTATCTGACAAAGGTCCTGATATAAGTTGTCCTATTGCTAACGATAAAAAATACATAGAGAGCACTAATTGAGTATCAGAAAAAGAAATATTTAAATTAGACTTAATCTGAGACAATGCAGGTGAAATTATAGTCATCCCCATAACAGGCATAGCTACGGCTATAGCAATAATAAATATATTAGGTCTTTTCAACAGAATCCCTTTTAAATTGAAATTATTAAAAAGAAAAATTTATTCTTTTTCATGAACTTCTATAATATTACCATCAGGATCATAAAAAAAAATTTGTTTCCAACCAGCTACAGCAGTCTCCCCCCAATCAGAATAACGAATGCCATTTTTTTCTAGATGTAGTTTAAAAGCATTTAAATCATCTGTTCTATATGCAATGTGTCCTTTTTCCAGTGGATTTATATGATGACCTGTTTTAAAATTTACGTTCAAATCTTTCTCCGCTAGATGTGTTTGAATTTTTCCATCCGTTACAAATTCAACCTCACCTGAATAACCTTTACGTCTCTCTAAAACTGGCAAATCATTTGTTTCTGTATCTAAAAGAAGAATATTTTTATAAAATTCATTCATTTCGGCTACGTTTTTTGTTGATAAATTTAAGTGATGCAATTTTAATTTCATGAGTTTTCAAATAAGTTATTTAAATTAAATTAATTTTATTTAGTATTACTTGAAAAAATATAATTTTAAACATTAAAATGAAATCAATAAGCAAAATTTTTGGATCCTTTAGATTTTCTTTTCTTCCGCCACTAATGATATATCTAGCCGCTGGAGTGTCAGGGTTAACAAGTATAGTTGGTTTATTCTTTGTAAAAGAATATTTAGACCTATCTGCTGCTTTTTTAGCTGGTTTAGGTTTTTGGGCTGGATTACCTTGGGTTTTAAAAATGCCTTTAGGTCATCTAGTAGATATCTTATGGAAATTTAAATCTCTACTTGTAATATTAGGCGCCCTCGTAATGGCTTTAAGTAGTCTTATTATGTATTTTTTAATTCAAAATAAGGAAGAAATGGTATTAATTTTAAATGCTGAAACTTGGTTTGTAATTTCAACTTTATTAGCACCTATTGGCTTTGTCCTTCAAGATGTCGTGGCTGACGCCATGACGGTTGAAGCTATACCTAAAGTAGATGATCAAGGCAAAAATATTCCGTTTCAAAAATTAAAATCAATGAATATCTCAATGCAAATGCTTGGAAGAATTGCAATAATTTTTGGGACTTTTCTTGTCTCAGTTATTAATTTGATTGTGTTTTCAAATTCATCAGAAATGTCTGAATTAGATAAAGTTAACGCTTATAGTCAAGTTTACTTATATTCTCTTATAGTTCCTATTATTTCAATATCTGGAATTTTATTAGCATTTATAATCAAAAATAAAGAATATAAATCTTTAATTAGTAATGGGATAAGTGTTAAAAAGGCAAAAAATTTACTTTTCCCTCAACAATCCAAAACTGATCCTAATATGTACATAATAATAGGTTCGTTTATTTTTGTTATTTTTACTCTTTTAATGGGAGCATCAAAACTAAAATTTTCGCAAGAAATTGTCTTTTTAGGTTCATTTTCTATAATACTATTCTTGCTTAACAAACTTACTAAAGAATTAGATGATGTATCTAAAAAAATGTTAATTGGAACAGCAATTATTATTTTTGTTTTTAGGGCCATTCCTGGAGTAGGTCAAGGTGGAAGTTGGTTTGAAATAGATGTTTTAAAGTTCGATCAAGAATTTTTATCTTTACTAGGTTTAATTGCATCTGTGCTAACTATTTTTGGTATTTTTGTTTTACGTCCTTTAATGGAAAATTACTCCATGTTTAAATTGATAATTGTATTGTCAATCGCAGGTTCAATTTTTATTTTGCCTTCAATTGCTATGTTTTACGGATTTCATAATCTTACTGAAAGAATTACAAATGGTATAGTAGATGCAAGATTTATTGCTATTTTCAATACTGCTCTAGAGAGCCCATTAGGACAAGTTTCAATGATACCCATATTAGCCTGGATTGCTCAATCCGCACCAAGCCATTTAAAAGCAACATTTTTTGCTATTCTTGCTAGTTTTACTAACTTGGCTTTATCGGCAAGTAATTTAGGAACAAAGTATTTAAATGAAATTTTTGTAATTACACGTGAAATTAAAGATACCAATGGAGTCATTACTACTCCAGCAAACTATTCTGAATTAGGACACTTACTTATTATTGTAGCTTTAATGACATTAATAATACCAATATGTGTCTGTTTTTTAATCTCAAAAAAGAAATATAAATCGTACTAGAGTTTATTTGTTAAATACAATTTGAATATATCCTAACAAAACTGAAGAAATCAAAAAATAAAAACCAATTAGTAAACTTAGATCAAAGTAATTTGATACTTTAGCCGAAAAAACTAAAAAACTTATCAAAAAAATATCTACCATACTAAACTTATGTAAATTATATCTATTTATAAGTTCGTAACCAGTTAAACGAAAAACAATTTTTACTAATGGGAAAAGCAATCCAAAGCTAAATACCATTAACCCTAATAAAAATTCGTCAGCAATTATCAAATCTCTAGAAATACTTAAAATTGAAAACTCTGAAGTAAAAATCCAAAATTCATCAATTCTAGCAAGAGGAAAACTTACACCTAAAATTAATAAAATAATTTCTAAAATGGTTAAAATTAACCAAAACAATTATGACTCTGTCGATTGAACAAGTTGATCAGATATTTCTAAGAACTTTATTTCCAATTCTTTGTTTTCAAATGGAACAATATTTGGTAGTTGCATATTCATAATTTTATTAAAACTATCTTGAGTTTGGTTAATCAAATTTACCAAGTTAGCAGAATTAGCAGCAGTATCATATGTAGAGTAAGCTACTGTAATTTGTTCTTTTGTCCTATCTAAAGCATTTTGCAATGACTTCATTTGATTTATCAAAATATTTCTATATTGTCCTAAAACCTTCATAGTAAACTCATTAGATTTTATATTAGACTTTAATATTTTCTTGCTTTGTTCAGTTTTAGCTCCCTTTATGGATGTCTCTGCAAATTCAATAGCATCCTTAATGTTTTTTTCAATCTTATCAAGAGCTGGTAAGTAAGTATCCTCAATTTTTTCTATATATCTTCTTTGAGAAAATCCCAATATTTCACTCATAACCACATAGGTTCCATAATATTTAACAGTTGCAGTTCCACTGAATGAATTTTCGGTCATAATTTTTGATAATGTCTCAGAAATTTGTTTAGTAACATCAAAAATCGCAAATGAACGGGACAACTCATCTCCATCAATTCGAGTTGTCATAACCCTTATTTGTTCTCTCGTCAATTTAATACCTAATTTGTGCATCTTACGTTTTAAATCGAATTCAAGCTCATCAATTAATTTATAAGACTTCTTAATTAATCTATCTATTTTTTTAATTTCATTTTTGATTTCTTTCTTTGAAGATTTTAACAAAGACTCTTTTTCGGGAGCAAAAACAAACTTTTCATTAAGCCTAACTTTTTGTGTTTCAAAATCTTTTATGTTTTGCCGGATTTCTCTAATTCTAGATGCATAATTTACAACTTCCCCATCAAATAGTATTGGTTCAATTTCTTCTAAAACTTCATCTATTTTAATTCTATAATCTTTTTTTGACTTTGATATAATTGTGAAGTTAGAAGCACTAGATTCTTTTTTCTTTAGATCAGTTATATCTTCGAGATGAATACGAATTGAATCCATTTTGTCTTGAATATCAATCTTTGACTCTTCTTCTTCTGCGCTTTTAAGAGAAGCAATTTCTTCATCAATAGCCTGGTCTAATTCATTCATTATTGAAGAAAAGGAATCTAAAGTCTTATTTAGAATAGAGTTACTTTCTTCAGTAATTTTACCAAAAATGTTATTTAATTTTGTCGAAAAATTATCAGCAAAAACATATTGATAATTACAAAATGAGATAACAATATAGAAAAAGATTAATTGAAAAAATTTTTTCATTATTAGATTTTAACTCAACCAAGTTTCAGCTTTTTCTTTTATTTCTTTGTATGGAACTTTAACTTCATATCCTATATTTTCACTTACTCCAGCAGCATAAATCTGTACAATTGTAGATCTGAAAATAAACCATGTTTTTGTGGTACTTACTTTAATACCAGAAATTCTCGTTTTACTGATTTTCAAGACTTCTTCAGATTTTAAAAAAAACCATAAAAATTTAACTTTTAAATCTATTACCAAACATTCTTTTTCTTCGGACAAAACGCCCCTATGAAGATTACCTGTTAAAAACTGCATAATAGCAATAAATATATTTATTACCTTAATTAATGGATTTGAACCCAATAATCTTACGTTAATTTTTGTTGACCAATTTGATGTATCTGACATTTTAACCTCCATAAAATAAATATAAAAAATACTACTTTATATGTATTAAATTTTAAAATACTTTTTTAATTAAAATTTGCATACATGCTCTAAAACACTATGAAACGTGGATAACTTTTCTGGAACAACCCATTTTCCACTTCCTTTAAACTTTTTAGATTTGCCTTTGTCATCGTAAGCTTCAATCGTTAAATCTTTAATTTCTTTTTTATTACAATTTATTTTCACAACCATATCATAAGATTTATAATTTACACCTCTGATTTTTTTTTCAAATATAAATTCTTCTTTAATCTTTGTGGTAATTATATCATTAACTTTTGCGTAATTACTTTTATCTATAAATATTGGCGTAAGAGCTTGTATACGTTCCCAAGACGGTTTTACATTATTATTTTTCATTGATGAACTTTGTTTCTTTTTTTTTAGATATTCATCTACTACTTTTTTTGATTCTTTTAGAATAAAATCAGCAGTCTTTTTATTTCTTTTATCTTTATATTCATCAATTATTTGTTTTACTTCTTTTGAAGTAATCCCTTTTCTAAAATCAATTATATCAAGAATTTCAAAAACGTTATGTTGACCCAAGCATGTTTGTCCTCCAAAAAAACCTTTCAGCGTCATCTGATCTCCTCGTTTAATTTTTTTGAGTAGCTCTTTCAAATCCTTGTTATCTTTCCAAAACTTAGAATTGTAACATCCAACTATATGATTATATTCTTGTACATATTTTTCTGAAAATAATTCTATTTTAAATCTACGATTTGAGTGATCTACATCATAAACTTTGCCAGTTAATTGAATCATCTTTGAACCATAATCAATTCTTTGTTCCACCCATTCCGTTACATTTAATTTATCTTTTAAGTTTATTTTTTTTATTGAGTTATCAACTTGAAAAGAATTCTTTGAAAAATCAGCAAAACCACTAATTACAATACCAGGCTTTGTAAAAATACTTACAGGAGTAAAAGCAAAACATTGACCAACTTTTGGTGCCTTTGGATCGTTTTTAGAAATATTATAATATTTAGATTCTTGTAATAACATGACATGTCCATAATGATAATTTCCATCTAATTCCGTACCTTTGAGATATATGTTTTGTAAACCTGTTTTGCCTGTTAAAATATCTTCTGAGTAATCTAAAGTTTCTATACAACCATAAAATTTTTCACCAATTGAAAGATCAATTTTTCTCTCTTTTATAATTTTTTTCAAACTAGGTATTACTTTTTGACCTCGTTGATTAGAAACAAGTTTATTTTTTTTAATAGTATATTCTTTAGACGCAGTTTTACTATTATTTTGCACCTTTTCTAATGATTTATTTTTAACTTGCTTTTCTGTTTTGCTTACATTCAAACTTTGTAAAAATTTTTCTATTCTGGTTTTTAAATATTTTTTTTCACTAAGGTTATTCACATCTTTTAAAGATTTAATTAAAATTGATGCAGTATTTCCTTTTTTATTTCCAAAATTATTTCTTAAGATAGTTTCTAGTTCAATTTTTTTAACTTTTAAGTCATTATCTATTTCCTTAACAACTATCAACTCTTCTTTAATATTGCTTATGAATTTTGAGGATTCCTTTATAATTCTATTACCCACTTCAATATCAAACTTTTTATCTTCTTTTGATAGAAATCCATTAACTTTATTTAATTGATACTGAATATTTTTAGATAGTTTTTTATTTGTAAAATTTTCTCTTAAAAGTAACTTTAATTCTTTGAAATTTTTATTTAAGGTATCAATAATTTCTTTCTTTTTATTTGCAAACATAATATTTCGTTCTAGAGCTTGATTTTTTTCATAAGCAGTAAAACCATCGATTGTTATCATAAAATTTTCTAAATTTAAGAAATTTTCTATTTCTTTTTTACCCCACTTTAAATTAGGATCAGGTTTAATTTCATAGAGGTTTGAGAGTTTAATAAGGTCAATATCAGCCCCAGATTTTACAAAAGAATTGATATCATTATAAAAATCTTTAGCCTTTGATTTCATTGATTTTATTTTCTCAGCAACTTTTCTTGCTTTTTCTTCAGCTAATTTCTTCGCCTTCGCTTCTGCTAGTTTTCTGGCTTTTTCTTCAGCTAATTTCTTTGCCTTAGCTTCTGCTAATTTTCTGGCTTTTTCTTCAGCTAATTTCTTTGCCTTAGCTTCTGCTAATTTCTTTGCCTTTGCTTTAGCCTCTGCTATTTCTGTTGCTCTATTATTAGCTTCAGCTATTTTTTTAATCCTTTCATTTTCTGCAGTTTTAATTTTATCTAACTTGATAGCTAATTTTTTAAAATTATATTTCTGGGAAACTTTAATTCCCAAGTTACTCATTTTTATTAATCCCATTCTTTGAGATCTAGTTATTAAGTCCAACCATTCACTCTGCTTATAAACATCTTTAGCTTTTTCTATTTGATTGAAAATTACTTTACATACACGCCAATAACCTCCTGAAGAGATGTATTTACCCTTTACACCTTTCTTTAAACTTTCTTCTAGATTGTCATTTAAAATTTTAACCTCATAACCTGGAATCCAATCTTTTGTATCTTCCCATTCATTTGCTGCTTCATAGACACTTAATTCAAGTTTATTTTTTATTTTTGAACTCATATATATTTTGATTTCATCTTTTCCGGACATTGATCCCCATACAAGATCTTTACTTAAATATAATGTTATTGGATTAGACCAT
Source organism: SAR116 cluster bacterium AG-426-I14 (assembly GCA_003210055.1). Lineage (GTDB taxonomy): Bacteria > Pseudomonadota > Alphaproteobacteria > Puniceispirillales > Marisalimonadaceae > AG-426-I14. The sequence goes on along the minus strand of QCNS01000002.1, from coordinate 67,830 downwards.
TTTCTGCCTTTACGAGTATTACAATATTCCCAACCTCTAGCTTTATGAGTGGGAAAAGTATCTGGTATATTTACATTCTCTAAATCATCAAAATTAAAATTTCCAAAGGATTTAGTTTTAAGAGGTTTTAGATTATAAGTTGTTTTCTTAGACGAAACATTATCTTTTTTTTCTACAATTTTAACTGCTTTTTTTTCTGGTAATTTATTTGATTTTACATTTTGAACAAGTATTTCATCTAGTTTACTTTTATTAAATTCAAAATCATATTTTTGTGAAACTTTTATTCCAAAGATATTCATTCTATGCAAAGCCATAGTTTGAGAGTTACTTAGGTCAGTTATCCAAGAAGATTTAGTTAATGTATCTTTTGCTTCATTAATTGTATCAAAATTAATATTACATTTATGCCAGTAGGTTCCACCAGGTGAGTTATAAACTCCTTTTAATCCCTTTTTTAAACTTAAGGTAAGATTAGTGACTTTTGTATTTACTTTGTAACCTTTTATCCACTCTTTTTGATCTTTCCATTTTTTTGCTGCTTCATAAACTGTCAAGTCTAAATTATTTTTTGTTTTTCTACTCATGTATACTCTAATAGAACTACTATGTGCCATTACTCCCCATAGCATTTCTTTACTTAAATAAAAAGTTATTGAACTAGACCAAGTTTTACCTTTACTTGACTTACAAATCTCTCTGCCCATAGCTCTGTGAGTAGGAAAATTCTCTGGTATTTTTATTTTTTCTAGAGTATCAAAATCATAATTTCCAAAAGTCTTAATTTTAAGTGGTTTTATATTATAATTTTGAGCAGAATGAGAGATGGTCGAATTATAAAAAATTAAAAAAGATAATAAAACTAAAAAAAACTGCATTTTAATACATTATTTTAAATAAATTTCTGTCTATGCATCATCAATTTTAACATATTCAAAATCACCTGATTTATTATCTATCCCTTGGTCAGGCTCAGAAATCCATGAAGCAAATTTGCCGATCTCGAAAACTGGTTTCATAAGAGACTCTATAAACAAATTGTCATCTTTAGTTGGTAAATATTCATCACTTTTTTTATTCCAATTTTCTTTAGAAATAACTTCCCCTTCTGGAGTTATATTTGCATTCATAAAAGATCCTATTTTTCTATTAAAACCTTCAAACGGTAATTTCATTTCAAAATCTATATTGAAAGAATTAATAGTTCGATTCCAACGCTTAGTTCCTACTGAAGAGTCTTTGATGTAATCATCTCTTAATCTCATATTTAGAGATAACAAAGCTGAAGCATCTTTTTTAACAATTTTATTATTTTCAAAATCCATAATTGGATAAGTGTCATTTTTCAAAATATGATCGTCTTTGATTTTAGTTTCCCAAAATCTACCTTTTACTCCAGCAGTAAAAGTATTTGCTGCATTAGTTGATATTTCTGAACCAAATAAATCTAACGATAAAGAAAAATGTAAATTAATTTTCTTTTGTATCGTAGGTAGATCAATAACCCCAAGATTTCTGATTTTTTCAATGTCGTAAGGGTTTGTTATTCCAGCCTTTACCATTTCTTCACATGTTTTTTTTATGACACGCCTTACTCCATTTTCACCAACAAACATGTGATGAGCTTCCTCAGTTAACATGAATCTGCATGTTCTTGATAAAGGATCAAAACCTGATTGAGCTAAAGCTTCTAATTGCATTTTACCATCCCTATCAGTAAATGAAGTGAACATAAAAAAGGAAAGCCAATCAGGAGTTACTTCATTAAAGGCTCCTAACATTCTCGGCGCATCTTCAGAACCCGATTGTCTTTTTAAAAGCTCGTTTGCTTCTTCTCTTCCATCTGAACCAAAGTACTTTTGAAGTAAATAAACCATTGCCCACAAATGTCTACCTTCCTCTACATTTACCTGAAACAAATTTCTTAAATCATACAATGAAGGTGCTGTTTGTCCAAGGTGTCTCTGTTGTTCAATAGAGGCCGGTTCAGTGTCACCTTGAATAACAATCAACCTTCTCAACATTGATCTATATTCTCCTGGAACTTCTTGCCACACTGGATCTCCATAATGTTCACCACATGGTATGGTTCTTCCTACCTTTTGAGGTGCTAAGAGAATTCCCCATCTATATTCAGGCATTTTTACATAATCAAATTTAGCCCAACCTTCTCTATCAACACTAATTGCTGTTCTTAAATATACTAAACTATTTTGAAAACCGGTAGGACCTAAATCATTCCACCAATTAATATAACCAGGATGCCATCGCTCCAGTGCTTTTAATACCTTTTTATCACTAGAAAGATTCACATTATTTGGTATTAAAGTATCATATTCAACATTCATATTTTCCAATTAAATTTCTCCATATTTTTATACTCTTTGTTTATTAAATTTTCCTTTATTGCCTGTTCCATATTTCTTAAGTGCACCCTCTTCTCCTGAAGCATTTGGCCTTTGAAATATCCAATTTTGCCATGCTGTTAATCTTCCAAAAATTTTTGTTTCCATTGTTTCTGGCCCTGCAAATCTTAAATTTGACTCCATACCAGTCATTGAATCTGGAGAGAAACTAGCCCTTTCTTCTAGAAAAATTCTTATTTCATCATCCCAGTCTATATCATCAAAAGAAAAAGTTATAAGACCTAATTTTTTTGCCTCTTCTGAGAAAATTATTTTTTCTTTGATTTCATTTAATTCTGCAAGTTTGTCATCTTGTTCCAAAAACCTAGTTTTTAATCTACTCAAACCATTTGACATTTTGAAATAATCAAAATTTGAATGTGTCAGAGATAAAGAAGCTTCAGGTTTATTATTCCCCTCAAAATCGCCTTCAGCCATATACGTTCTATCAGAACAAAATACTATTTCTGACAAAAATCCAGCAAAACATGACCCAGGCTCTACCAAAGTAACTAATGATCGAGAGGTCAAATCAATTCTTTTTAGTGTTCTTTCCCAACTATTTTTAATTTCTCTAATAAACCAATTTGTTGAAAAATCATGAAATAACTTGTCATGATTTAATACGGTTTCAACATTACCCGACGAGGAAAAAATAATTACACCTATTTCTAACTCATTAAAACGAATATGAAGCAAAGCATCATCAAGTTCTCTCACACATCGTAAAAGCCATAATTTATCACCTGCACTTTCAAGATCTTTTTCGTTATTTGGTATAGGTTCATCAGAAGATGTGATAATAATATTTGCATTATTTTTTTCTCTATTGATTTTAAGTTCAATGGTTGAATATTTGATATAATCATCATTTACAAAGGATTTTTCTAATTTGTTTAATTTAATACCTTTACATTTATTTAATTTTCCTTTTTTAGAAAAATCTACAATTAATTTATTTAAATCTTCATCTAGTGATGATTTTTTTGTAATTGTATCTACTAACTTCCATTCTTTAGCTTTTTGAGCTTTTACTCCTTCTTCCATAGTACAAAATACATCTGCTAAGTCTCGTCTAACTTTTCTTTTATCTGTAACTCTTGTCAATCCACCAGTACCAGGCAAAACAGCTAGAAGTGGTACTTCGGGCAAAGCAACATTAGAAGATCCATCATCCATTAGTACAATATGATCACAAGCTAGAGCCAACTCATAACCACCACCTGCACAAACTCCGTCGATTAAACAGATATAATATTGTAATGAATCTTGAGACGACGATTCTAAATAATTTCTTGTCTCATTAGTAAATTTGCAAAAATTAACTTTGTGAGCGTGTGAAGCAGATGCCAACATCTTGATATTAGCACCAGCAGAAAAAGCTTTGTCATTTCCTGATTTTAAAACTACTACTGATACTTCTGGATGTTCAAATCTTAATCTTTGAATTGCATCAAATAATTCAATATCTACACTTAAATCATAGCTATTTAATTTTAACTGATATCCATCAAACATACCTCCATCTTCATTAACATTCATCGTCAAAAAAGCTAGATTTTTTCTAATTTCTATATTCCAATGCAAATAATTTTTAGGATTTGTTTCGAATGAAATTTTCGTCATTAAATACTCTTTTTACTTTCTATATTCATAAATAAATTTTCTTAACACTTCAATAGTTTCTTCTGTTTTTTCAAATAGTGGATTATGACCACATTGGTCAAGTATAAGTTTATAGAATTTCGTGCTCAATTTTTTTTCTAAACTTTTAAGCTGATTTACTGAACCGTAGGGGTCCGTATTCCCTTGAATACCTAAGACTGGAACATTTATGTTTCTTAATTCTTTTGTAATGTCCCATTTATAAAAATTTGGATCTAACCACGCCTTACTCCATCCATAAAAAGCATTATCTACATCTGAATGATATTTTGATAGTCTTTTTCTAAAGTTTCCAGATTGATATTCTACTTCAATTTTCTCAATTGATCTTAAATTAAAGTCTTCTATGAAAAAATGGGGTGCAATTAAAATTGTCCCAAGATGATTATCATTATTATTTTCTATAGAGGAGTATAATGCAGCAATAGTGCCACCGTCACTATGCCCTAGTAAAAAAAACTTTTTTAAATTAAGTTGTCTTATAATTTCAGGTAAGTATTTTTCTGCTTCAATTGACATATAATTGAGTGGTCTTGGTAATTTTACAGATGAAGATTTTCCATAACCTGCTCTTGAATAAACAACAATATTACAATTTGTGGCATTATTTATTTTCTCTGGTAACCCTTTCCACATTGATAAAGAGCCTAAACCTTCGTGCAGGAGAATGATAGTCGGCAATTCAGATTTTAATTCACCTATAACTTTAAACTCAATTTTATAGTCATATATTTTTTTAAAAAAGTATGAACTTTTTATTTCAGAACTCATTTTATAAAAATTTATCTCAGTTTGAACCTTTGGATTTTTCCTGTAGCAGTTTTAGGTAAATCTTCAACAACAACAATATTTCTTGGATATTTCCACAAACCAATTTTTTCTTTAACGTATTCTTTAATCTCGTCTTTTAAAACTTCCAAATTTTGTTTTTCAGGAGATTTTTCTTTTAAAATAACAAAAGCTTTAGATTTAACCAATCCTTCCTTATCAATTTCTGGTACAACAGCAGCTTCTAAAATTTTTGGATGACTTGCGACAGCCTGTTCAACTTCAAATGGTGATACCCAAATTCCACTAACTTTGAACATATCATCAGTTCTTCCACAATAAACATAATTTCCATTTTTTTGTCTAATATATTTATCACCAGTTCTTGTCCATTCACCCTCAAATGTTTTTCTGGTTTTATCCCTTAAGTTCCAATAACCTTCAGCTGAAGAGGCACCATTAACTAAAAGTTCCCCTATTTCATCTTCTTCGACTAATTTATCGTTTTCATCAACTAACTTTAACTCATATCCTGGAACTGCTTTTCCAGTTGTACCATATTCAATATCATTTGGATGATTCGAAATAAAAATATGTAGCATTTCTGTAGAACCAATTCCATCGAGGATTTCTGTATTCGTGAGTAATTTCCATTCTTCACCAATTTTCTTAGGAAGCGCTTCACCTGCTGAAACAGATAACCTAAGTGTATAATTTTCTTCACTCCAGTTACCGTTTAAATGTTCGATCAGAGCTGCAAAAATCGTTGGAACAGCATAAAAAATTGTAATTTTATATTCTTTTAAGATTTCATTTACAATTTGAGGTGTTGGTCTTGTGGGAAGTAAAACAGTAGTTGCACCAACTGACATTGGAAAAGTCATTGCATTACCAAGGCCATAGGCAAAAAACAATTTAGCTACTGAAAAAACAATATCATTTTGTTGAATACCAAGAACTTGTTTAGCATAGGTATCATAAGTTATTTGCAAACTACCATGAACATGTTTAACACCTTTTGGCTTTCCAGTTGATCCAGACGAATATAACCAAAAGGCAACTTCATCTTTTATTACATGAGTGGTTTCTGAAAAATTACATCTTACTAATTCATTTTCAAAACTCAAAAAATCATCATCTGATTCACCAACTACAAACACCTTTTTCAAAAGTTTACTTTTAGTAAGAATATCTTTTAATGGAGACAAAAGTTCTGATGAAATAAAAATGGCTTTTGCTCTACTATCATCCAGAATAGATTCGACAATATCTTTCGATAGAAGAGTATTAATTGGAACCGGGACAACGTTGGATTTTAAACAACCCCAAAAAATGACAGGAAACTCTATTACATCTAACATTAATAAAGCAACTCTATCTTCCCTTTGAATATTATTTTTAATTAATAAGTCATTAATTTTTGAAGATTGATTGTATAGACTTGAATAACTTAAAGTTCTTTTTTTCTCTGAATACTCAATAAAGGCCGTTTTATTATTAGTCTTGTGACTATCAACAAAATATAATGAAGCATTTTCATTTTTCATAATATTAACTAACTTTTTTAAATGGAAACAAACAAGTGAGTTTTTTTTCTTTAAATTTTAAATTAATATTATCATCAATAGTAATTAATTCAAATTGAATAGAACTATTTTTTACACCTTTTAAAACAATTTTATTATTATTTATTTTTGTTTCTTCATCTAAATCTCTCCATAAAATTTTGTCTTTAGAGACTTCAATTGTAGTTGGAGTAGTTCCTTTTAATTCATTTATATTAGGAGTTTCATTAGATTTAATTTTCATGAGAACCTCCTTACTAAATATTAATCCAGTCATGGCACAACTAAATTCATCCATTGGTCCTCTTGATAAAGTATATTTCTTTAAATTTTTTTCCATTTCACTTCCATTGAACACATATGTCTGTGATTTATCACCAGTAAATATACTTGTAACAAAATTAAAGACACCTCCAAATATATCAGCTATAAAATTGAAAATACCTCCAAATACATATCCTATAAAGTTAAAGACACCTCCAAATATATCAGCTATAAAATTGAAAATACCTCCAAATACATATCCTATAAAGTTAAAGACACCTCCAAATATATCAGCTATAAAATTGAAAATACCTCCAAATACATATCCTATAAAGTTAAAGATGCTAACAAATATATCTGCAATGAAATTGTAGATATAAGCAAAAAAATCTATTATTGAACCAAATATTATTTCAAAAAAACCTGAATCCTCATTTTCAATTTCTGCTTTAACTTCAAGCTCTTGGTTTATTTTTTCATTATTTTTTGGCTCTAGCATTTTAGTCTCTTGAGAAGCTTCCGTATTATTATTTTTTATCTCTGATTTAATTTCACTTTTTTGCTCTTTAGAAGTTTCTGAAGATTTAACTGTTTCATTTTTTTTATTAGGGTAAATTGGCGAAACATTTGCCATTTTTAGTAAATTTTCTAAATTTGATTTAATTTTTTTCATTGAATTTAAGTCATTAGATGTCTCAATCAACTTAAGCAAATTTACACCCTCTTTACTAATTTTAGTTCCAAAATTATCTCTAATAATTTTTTTCAAAAGAGGTTTGTTTGCGTCAAGAAAGGTATTAATTTTTTGTAACTTTATATTAAGAAGTTTTTGTCTTTTTTGGTTTTGATTTAATTGAAACTCAACAAAATCTTTATTTTTTATCATGAAGTTATTAAGATTTTCAAAATTTTTAATATCAGTTAGATTCCATGTTTTATTTAATTCAGGACGAATAGAATAAAAATCTGCTAGCTTTAACAAATCAATTTCAGCGCCTGATTTTACATACATATCAATATCCTTATAAAGATCTTTCGCAATTAATTTATAATCTCTAGATTTACTTTTGATTTTTTTTATTTTTTCTTCAGCACGTTTTTTTGCCTTTGCTTCGGCTAACTTTTTTGCTTTTTGTTCAGCACGTTTTTTTGCCTTTGCTTCGGCTAACTTTTTTGCTTTTTGCTTTTCAATTATTTTCTTCTTTTCTTCAGCTATTCTTCTTGCTTTTTGTTTTTCACGTATTTTCTTCTGTTCTTCTTCAATCCTTTTCCTCTTTTCGTCAATTAACTTTATTCCTTTTTCATCTATTATCTTTTTAACTGTTTGGTCTAATAATTGAACAGTGCCATCTTTTGTTTTTGCCACGCCTTCTTCAATAGTTTTTTTAAAGATATTATTTGGTATTTTTATTTGAGGTTCTTTTCGATTTTGCTTTTGTGAATCTGACTTGGAAATACCCTTATTTACCATAATAGTCTGAGAATCTATGATTGAAAAGTTACCTCTACATAACTTTTGACGAGCATCTGGAATAATAAAATTTCCAATTTTTTTATTTTTTTCTAGGGCAAAAAACAGAGTTAATGTTGGAGAGTTTGCAGCCTTTCCTTTTTTGACAGTTATTTGGGCAGTTAAATCTAAATCTTCTGTTTTAGAAAAAGAAACTCCTGAAATAGATTTATCTAATTTGAAAATTTTTAAATTATTTTTAGTATTCAAAAACTTTGGGAAATATGATTTAAACAGAAATTCACACCCAGGAGTAGCATTTTTTAATTGTAGGTTTAAATTATTCTCTAATCCATAAGTTTTCGAGACTAATGAGAGAAATAAAATAAATACTATAAATATGTACTCAAATAATTTCATTACCCTTACCTACATTTGATGCTAAAATGCAATATAGGTAAATGGCAAAAAAACCTTTATTGCAGAAATTAGCAAAGCTAATAATCCTATCACACAGATTATCAAAACTAAAATAGCTTGTGTCAAGTTTGTAGATTTATTTATATCTCGAAATATCTTAAAAATAATTTTGAAAGGCTTCATTTTATGACAAAAATTTTGTTTTCCGTAACCAAGTAATTTAATCCCATTTTTTTCATGGCAGTGTAGCAGTCTATGTAGTCAAAAACAATTGGATCACCTGCAAAATTAAAAGATGTATTTAAAATAAGTTCATGGTTATATTTTTTTAACTTATTTAAAAGTTTATAAATAAATAGATTTTTATTAGAAACAACTTGAACCCTTGATGTTTTATCAACATGAATACATGACGGATAGTGTTTCAAAGTTAATTCCTTACAATTCAAAGTCATTCCCATCCATTCTAAATTATGCTGATATTTTTTTTTCGTATAAAAGTATCTAGATAAATTTTCCTTCTGAACGATAGGTGCCATTGGACGAAAATGCTCTCTACCTTTTTTATTTCTATTTAAGTCATTTTTTAAAGATATTTCTTTTGCTGAACATAATATTGACCTATGTCCCAGAGCTCTTGGACCTATTTCAGCTCCATCGACGAATGTACATACATATTGATTTTGTGATATTAGTCTAGATATATATCCAAAAAAATCATCATGTTTTATTTCATCAAATAATTGCAACAAAATATTCGTTTTTGGAAAGAAAAAATTATTTGAAAAAAATAATGATGTTTGATTTAAAAATCTTTTATTTAAAACAAAATTTCCAAAACTTGCAGCACCAATAGATGAGCCAGTATCAGATGGTGAAGGAGGTATTGTAAATTTTTTTACAACTTCCATTTCTGCTATTTTTTGCATAGCTCGAGAATTTAGAGCAACTCCTCCTGAAAAATATACATTTGTTATACCAGTTTTCTTAATCGCCCAAGATACTATTTTTTTTAAAATTTCTTCTAACGCTGTTTGAAATGAGGCGGCTATATTGGCTAATCTTTTAAATTCTGAACTTTTAATATTACTAAAATGTTTTTTATGAGGAATTTTACCAAAGAAGTCTTCAAATATCTTTGAATAAGTCTTTTCAGGATTCTTATCAAAATCAAACCATTTTAAGTTAAAAAATAATTTTTCATTTTTCCATGAAATTATATTTTCTAGAATATAATCTTTATATATGGGAGTTCCATATGAAGCTAAACCCATTACTTTGTATTCACCCTCATTAACTGAATATCCAAGATAATCTGTGACTGCTGAATAGAACAATCCTAGAGAATTGGGATACTCTTCTACAAAAATTTTTTTAAATTTATTATTACTATTTTTGAATATTGAAATAGTTTCTCCATCCCCAACTGCATCTATAACAAAAATAAGTCTATCTTTATTTTCTATTTTTTTATCAAAACTGATTGCAGTTAAAGCATGACTCATGTGATGAGGTGCATATAAGTTTTTGTTTTCATCTAGATTTAAAATTTTTTTTGTATGAGTAGAAAAAGAAAGTGAACCAGACCATAATTTTTTAAACTGACTTGAAGATATTTTCCATCTTTCGAATGGTTTTTTTAGAGAAAATAAAGTAATAATGGACCAAGATAAAAATGGTTTTTCATAAAAAATACAGGCTTGTATCTTTGAATTTGTCAAATTATATTTTTTAACAAGATATAATAGTGATCTTTTAGGAAATACACTACTACCTTTAATTCTAGTAAATGATTCCTCTTTTAAATAATCTATTAATATATTGTCTTTTACTATAGCAACTGAACTATCGTGATAAAAACTACTAATACCTATTATATAACTCATAAAATTAGTCTTGATTTTTCAATAGAGAAATCTATGTCATTCTCTTGTCTGTTTTTAATTTTTAGAGCCCCTTTAAAAGGAATGCTTAAGATTATGATTAAATAAGAAATAAGAAGATTGAATAAATTATTTAAAAATTTATTTCTTGCCAGAAAATGTCTAAATTTATTTGCAAGCCAAAAACTACAATTCCAATATTGCCTTTTAAAGTTGTTAAAATATTTTTTTGAAAATTCTGTTGCATGTTTTACATGTTTTACTTCATCAGAAATCAATTGATCATAATCATGAAAAAAATCATCGCTTTTAGTTTCATTCAAATGCTTTTTTTCTTCTTCAATAATCTGGTCTAATTTTTTTAGATCGCTTATTTCCTTCAAAAAATTAGACTTACGAATTTTTTTAAAAAGTAATAATGCTTGTTTTTCATTTATACCAACAAATGTAGCAAATTTATATAAATCAAATTTTTCAAAAAGAAATTTTTTTTCACTCAAAAAACCAAGATAATATAAATTTTTTGTATCAAACTTATAATGCAATTCAAGGTTTTGACTATTAAGAGTTGTCTTCAAACAATTTAAAAAAAACGCTGTATGTTTAAACTCGTCTAAACTATGATCGATAAAACCTCTGGCTAATTTAGAGTTTTTAGATAATTTTGCTGCTTGAAGCATCTCAATGCCTGATGAATATTCAGCATATGAAAAATCAAGAAGGGCGAGCACTTGATGATTAGAATTATTTTTAATATTTTTAAAGCTTATGTTTTTAAACATTTTCTTAAACTCATTATAACGTTTTTAGTAATTATAAAATTTGATTCTTCATTCGCAAGTTGTTTTAATTATATTCCATATGCACATAATCAATTATACACTCATTTACCTGCTTCAACAAAATTTTGTGTGAAACTTAAAGATAAGAAAATTTATTACAATATTTCAAAAAACTTCTCTCGTAAAATTTATAATAATTTTGATAAAGATAGTGAAATTTATGCTTTTGGTGATAGCCAGTTTCTTGGAATAGACTGGGATAAAAAAAGTTTAAAAAAACATGATCTTGAAAGAATTACAAATAATAAAAAAATTTCCATATTTGCCGCCCCTAATAATGGTCCCTTTCAAGTTACAAAATTAATAAATTCACTTAATGAAGTTATCGTTAAAAACATAAATTTAAAAAAAATTATTTTATCATTTAATTATGGAAATGATGTTTTTAGATTACAAAAAAAATGGAAGCTGCAAAACTTTGTGCCTTTAAAATCTGATGAGTTATCAAATATTATGTCAAAACCTTTTCTTTATGATTTAATTTTATTAAGAGGATTGTTAACTGGTAAATATTTCTCAGTAAATCTACCTGATAACAAAAAAACTTTCGTTCTATTTCGCAATTTAGACGAAACAGAAATAAATAAACGTCTAGTACTTTGGTTAAATGAAATCAAGGAAATTAAAAACAAAATCAAAAAAGAATTGAACATTATTATTTTTCCACCTTATTGGGTTTTTGATTTATCAAAAAAAGACAAAATGTACGTAAATAATAAATTTCTAAAATTAATATGTAATATTCAAAAAGAAAAAATTTTTGATGAAGTCATTTTAGGTAAAACAAATTTAGCTATAAATTTTACTGAAGACAAAAGACACTTTGCTACAGGTTATTTGAATTTTAAGAAAAGTACTGATGAGTGCAAATAATTAGTTACAACCTCCTCCACCACCACCTGGGTCACCTTCTTTCTTAAAAGAATCATAAGCTTCTTGCCCCATCATAGACAACCCCCATTTCCCATCTTTAAATTGCGCATCAAAATAATTACCATCAAGTAAAATCTTATACTCCTCAGATATTACTTTACCAGTTTTTGAAGCAATTTTTTTTTCAAGAACAACTCCCTCAGCAATTTTTTCCCTTTTGGTTTTATAATTTTGAAAAGATGCCGCATATGAAAACATAAATATTAGAATAATTTTAATAAAATATAAAAGTTTCATAATAATCCTCTATTAATGGCGGGAGTGACGGGACTCGAACCCGCGGCCTCCGGCGTGACAGGCCGGCGCTCTAACCAAACTGAGCTACACCCCCGATTTGTTCAAACTATATTTTCAGTTAAATAAGGTCAAGTAAAGAAATTATTTAATAATTTGTTTATAAAATTATTTTTTTTAATTAATAGTGCTGTTTCAATAAAAATGGCTAAAACTAGAGTTCCAAGTAAAGTGTTACCGAAAAATGGTATAGCTAATGTGTAACATTCAATAAGACCAAAAAAACTTTTTTCGTAGAAATTAGAAAATAGCCAAACCCCAAAATTAGTTGTAAAATAAAAAATAAATGCACTCATGAGAGAACCTAATAATCTTGAAAAAATAGATTTGTAATACTTACCGGTTAATCCAATTAAAAGTAAGCTACCCCAAGTCCATATCAATAGACTATGAAAACCTACAAAAAAATCTGAAATAGCAAAAGCTAGAATTATAACAGGTAAAGCACTGAGTCCAAAAAAAATTGAACCATACATCGTCAATGCTATTATTGGAGTGAAGTTTGGTGGATGAGGAACATATCTAAAAAAAATTATTACAGTTAAAAAAGATGCAAAAAGTATAAATTTTTCTTTAATGTTTTTTGACATCAATACTCCTTAAAACTTTGCATCAATACCGGTATACACAGCAAAATCTGATGTTTTATAATTTCTATTTACCTGATAATCCTGGTCTAACATATTAATGAACTTTAAGTATAATTTCAAATCTTCTTTTAATTTATAAATTAGATTAGAGTTTAAAAGAGTAAAAGATGGAAGCTCTACTCTACTAGTGTCATAACTTTTTTCCTGATAAATCAAAGAAGTATTAGTTTTAAAAAACTTATTAAAATCATAGTCTAAACTACCGGAAAACTTATGCATAGGAACTAGTTTACTTCTTAAATTGGTACTTGTTTCGCTATCTGTATAAGTGTATGAACCAGAAACAGCTAAATTTTTTGAAAAAGATTTTTGACCTAATACTTCATATCCTTTAATGTCAGTTTTCTCAGTTACTTGTCTATAGCCACCACCACTATAATCAATTTTATCTTTTATTTGGCCATCAAAATAAGAAGAAAAGACTTTTAATTTCTTTTTATTATTATTGTACTCTATACCAATTTCAGAATTAGTAGTTTTTTCTGGTTTTAATTCAGTTATTCCAGATGCTAAATTATTTCTCTCATACATTGATGGAGGTCTATAACCGGTACCATTAGAAAACTTTATCTTGTATTCATTATTAATTTTATATCCACCCTGAAGTCTATATGTGTCATGGGATTCATATAATTGATCATGATCTCTTCGAACAGATAAATCTATCTTAGTTTTAGTAGAAGGTTTTACGCCCCCTGCTAGAATTAGAGAGTTAGATTCAGTTTTTACTCTCGTGGTTCCAGTTTTATATTTTAAATTTTTGTGTTCTGCACCAATGTCAATATAACTATTATTATTGATTTTTTTTCTTATCAAATACTCTAACTTATGTTGTGAAGAGCTTTGATCTGAATTATAACTACCCGAGGTAATTCGGCTTACACGAGTTGGATTGTAAATTAATTTCTGTTCTATGTTTTTTCCTGTTTTAAATTCAAACTTTACTAATCCACTTTTTATATTTGTTTTAGTGAAATCGTTATTATCAGTTTGATCCCATTTATCATATTCATACTTTGCAGATGAGTCTCTAAAAACAAAAGTTACATTATTATTTGAGAACTTTTTATTAAGTTTAAATGTTGTATTTCCATAATTATAAGCATCATTTTCTGTATTATTATTTTTTTCACCTGCAGAATAACCATCAGTATGATATAAATTTACATTTGCACTTACTTTATAATCATCCTTTCCAAAAGAGTAGTAATTGCCAGTGTAAAAACTATTGTAAGAACCTATTTCAGTTTTACTATGAAAAGCCCTTTTATTGTATTCTCCACTTTTAGTTGTAATTGAAATTACACCTCCTGCAGCCTCACCTCCATGATTTGGACCTTGAGGAGATTTCAGAATTTCAATTTTTTTTATGTCTCCAAGTGGAATATCTTGCAAATATGTCTCAGTTTGAGTTGCTGTAGGATCTGAGATATTCATACCATCAACAGATATTTTTATATATTTTTTGGCAAATCCTCTGATAAAATAAGATTGAACAGAACCAGGGCCTCCTGTACTAGCTATACCAATACTACTTTTAGAATTTAATAAGTCTGCAAGATTTGTGGCAGATGATTTTTCAATGTCAATCTCAGTAATTATGTCTACAAAAGAATTATTTTCTATTATATTCTCTTGAAATCTTGTAGGAGTAATTACAACCCTAAGCAAATCCTCTTCTGCAAAACAATCTTTAAAAATTGAAAAAATAAAAATGTATATAATTATAATTGAATTAATTTTCATAACACCTCTAGCAATCAGTTAAAGCAAAGCTTTTCATTTTAATTTGTCGCTAGACGATGTTCTCGTGTTCTCTGCTTACCCGGCGGATAACAAAAGCGACACCATAAGGCAGGTCTCCTGGCTTGTATGTCATCATTATATCTTACCTTCCCAATTTCTCAGTGGTATAAAAGATATAACTATCTACTTACAGTTGCGGGCACAGCTTTGGATTTTATTTTCTAATATAACCAAATTCCCATTTTAAGCTTGAAGAAATCTTCAAAGCACCTATACAGTTAATTAATACTTTAATAATTGGGTTTTTATTTTGTCAACAAAAGAAATAAATATTTTAGTTTTTGGTTACGGATATTTGACAAATGCTATTGTTGAATTTGCACAAAACAATAATTTTAACTTGATAATAGTGTCTAGAGGCAAAAAAGTATGTAATTTTTTTAAAATAATTTCTTATGAAGATTTAAGTTCTATTAAGAATTTTAATAGTTTTTATGCAATTTCAACAGTCCCTCCGAATAATGATGGTGATGACTTTGTTTTAAAAACTGTAGGAACAGAAATGTTAAATCAATTTTCAAAACTCATTTACATCTCATCAACATCGGTTTATCCAGGTGGAGAGGTTGATGAAGATACAAAAACATCAAGCTCAACATTAAGAGGAAAAATTAGAATTGATATAGAAAATAAGTGGAAAATTTTAAATAACGCAACAATTATAAGATCAGCAGGTATATACTGCTCTAAGAATAACCTGATGACAAGATTCTTAAATGGTAATTATGAAATAATTTCAAAAAAAGAACATTTCACTAACAGAATTCATATAGAAGATCTGGTTGGTATAATTTTTAAAATTATTTTAAATAAGAAACCTCCTAAATTGATTAATGCATCTGATGAAGATTTTGTAAATACATATGATGTGGTTAGAGAAGTTACTTGCAAGTTTGACCTTCCTAATCCAAAAAAAATAAATTATACAAATAAAAAAATATCTCAATCTATGAGATCTTTTTTTGAAGTGTCTAAGAAAGTAAAAAGTAAATATGTTGAAAAACAATTGAATTATAATTTTAAACATAAAAGTTTTTTAAAATCGTTAACAAAAATTACTGAAAAATTATTAAAAAGTTGAATAAAAAATGAATCAAAATTTACATAAAGTCCTATCCGTTACAAATTGGACCAAAAACTTATTTTCATTTAAGGTTCAAAGACCTTTAAATTTTAAATTCAAATCTGGTGAATTTGTTATGCTAGGCTTATATAATGAAAATAAAAAGCCTATTTTAAGGGCCTATTCAATCTGTTCACCCAGTTGGTCTGAGGAATTAGAATTTTATTCAATCATTGTAGAAAACGGTCCTTTGACATCAAAATTAAAAAATATAAGAGAAGATGATGAAATCATTTTAATGACTAAATCCACAGGTACTCTAATTTTAGACGCATTAAAAACTGGTGAAAGACTTTTTCTTTTCTCAACTGGAACTGGATTTGCACCTTTCGCTTCACTTATAAGAGATCCAGAAACTTATGAAAAATTTGATAAAGTTATTTTAACCCATACTTGTAGAAATACTAATGAACTTGGTTATAGTACACAAATTGTAAATGAATGTTATAATAATGAATTAATAAAAGATTTTTTAAATGGTAAACTTGCTTTTTATCAAACTACAACAAGAGAAGTATCTACCTTTAATGGAAGAATAACTGATAGAATTAATAACAATAGTTTCTACAATGATTTAAAAATTAAAAAGATAAACTCTAACACTGATAGAGTTATGATTTGTGGTTCTCTCGAATTTAATAATGAATTTAAAAATTTATTATTAGATTTAAATTTTGAGGAAGGTGCTACAAATAAACCCGGAAATTTTGTAGTGGAAAAAGCATTTGTTGGATGATTGGTGGGCGGTGAGAGGCTCGAACTCCCGACCCTCTCGGTGTAAACGAGATGCTCTACCAACTGAGCTAACCGCCCTAAACTAATACAATTTGAGTTTATAAAAATGACAATTAAAATAAACAATTAGTGATGAATAACATAAACCCATCTGATTGGATAGTCAATCAGGTAGAACTAATAACAAAAAAAAATGAGATAAATACTATTATTGATGTTGCTTGCGGTTTTGGTAGACATAGTGTTTACCTTGCAAATAAAAATTATAAAGTAGTTTCCGTAGATTTAGATTTTGATAAATTAAAAACTTTTGCAGATAAAAAAAATATAATTTCAGTTTGCTTTGACTTAGAAAATGAAGATTATTGGACAGTTAAAAACTATTTTGACATAGTAATTGTAGTAAATTATTTACACAGAAGAAACTTCAATAAAATTTTAAATTTAGTCAAAAAAAACGGCTTCCTTCTTTATGAAACATTCTGTGTTGGTAATGAAAAATATGGAAAACCAAATAGAAAAGATTATCTATTAAAAAACGAAGAATTAAAAACATTAATAGATAATAAATTTATAGTTAAAAACTTTTATCAAGGTATAGTTAAAATACCAACAGTAGCCTACAAACAAATGTTTGTAGCGAAAAGAGTAGCTATATAAGCTACTCTTTAATAATACTATTTAATTGACTGCTTCTTTTAATGGAGTTCCAGGTTTAAATTTTGGCATTTTTGATGCTTTTATTTGAATTGGCTCGCCTGTTCTTGGGTTACGTCCTGTTGTTGCTTTTCTGTTTGCAACTGAAAAAGTCCCAAATCCTACAATTCTTACATCACCACCTGACTTAAGTGCCCCCGTTATGGCGCCAATAACACCATCTACTGCTCGCCCAGCGTCAGCTTTGGACAAACCTGATGCTTCAGCAACACTTGCGACTAATTCATTTTTATTCATGCAAACCTCCTGTTTTAAATAAAATCAAATATTACCCTAAAATAAAATAAGATTGCAATCAAATAATTAATAATTTTATAGAGGATTAATGCGCAGTGCTAATATTAGAAATTGATTCAGATTTAATTTGATCTGTTAAATTTGTCTTTATATTTTCAAGAGATTTAGGTTTTCTTACTAAAGCATTTTTTATTACATCATCTACAAAACTAACAGTGATTATTTCTAAACTGTTTTTTATAGTCTCTGGAACATCTTCTAAGTCTTTTTTATTATCTATTGGTATTAGAACTTTTCTTAAACCACTTCTTTTTGCTGCCAATAATTTTTCTTTTAAACCACCAATTGGAAGAATTCTTCCTCTTAAAGTAATTTCACCAGTCATTCCAATATTCTTTTTTACTTCAATATTAGTCAGAGATGATACAATACTAGTGACCATTGCTACACCCGCTGAAGGGCCGTCTTTAGGAGTTGCACCTTCTGGAACGTGAACATGTATATCGATTTTTGCTAATTCATCATGATTTATACCAAATTCTTTTGCTCTTGATTTAATGAAAAATTCTGCAGCTTGAATTGATTCTTTCATAACTTCACCTAATTTACCAGTGGCAGTTACTTTACCTTTTCCAGCAACTTTTACAGCTTCGATTGATAATAGCTCACCACCAACTTCTGTCCAAGCCAAACCAGTTGAAACTCCAACCAAGTTATTTTTTTCGATTTCTAATCTCGTAAACTTTGGAACACCCAGAAACTTAGAAATATTAAGGTGGTCAATTTTAATAGATTTTAAATTGTTCATCTCTATTTCAGTGACTACTTTTCTTATTAACTTAGAAATTTCTCTTTCTAATGCTCTAACTCCAGCCTCTCTAGTATATTTCTGAATAATTTCAGAAATTGCCTTCTTTGTAATTTGAAACTCTTTTTTAGCAATTTTACATTCTTTTAAATGTTTGGTCAGTAAATGTTTTTTTGCAATTTCAACTTTTTCGTCTTCAGTATAACCAGGTAATCTTATAACTTCCATTCTATCCAGTAATGCAGGAGGGATATTAGTGGTATTAGCAGTGGTAATAAATAAGACTTTTGATAAGTCATAGTCTAATTCTAAATAGTGATCTTGGAAGCATTTGTTTTGTTCCGGGTCTAAAACTTCTAATAATGCAGATGATGGATCACCTCTATAATCAGAACCCAACTTGTCAATTTCGTCTAATAAAAAAAGAGGATTTACAAATTCTGATCTTTTCATTCCTTGTATAATTTTTCCAGGTAAAGAACCTATGTAGGTTCTTCTGTGACCTCTTATTTCTGCTTCATCTCTTACGCCTCCTAAAGCCATTCTAACATAGTTTCTGCAAGTAGCTTTGGCGATAGATTGACCTAAAGATGTTTTCCCAACACCCGGTGGACCTACTAAACACAAAATGGGTCCTTTAATAGTATTTGTTCTTTTTTGAACAGCTAGAAACTCTATTATTCTTTCCTTAACTTTATCTAGGCCATAATGATCTGCATCAAGGATTCTTCTAGCATCACTTAAATCATATTTAATTTCAGACTCTTCAGACCAGGGAATACCCAGTATCCAATCAATATAGCTTCTAACGACAGTTGCTTCTGCACTCATAGAACTCATTGATTTTAATTTTTTAAGCTCACTTGTAACCTTTTCTTGTGCTTCCTTAGTAAGTTTTGAATTTTTAATTTTTTCTTCAATTTCTTCAAATTCGCTTTTACCATCTTCACCAGACCCTAACTCTTTTTGAATAGCTTTTAGTTGTTCGTTTAAGTAATATTCTCGTTGTGTTTTTTCCATCTGTCTTTTAACACGAGATCTAACTTTACGTTCAGCCTGTAAAGAACCTATCTCGGTTTCTAGTCTGACAATAAGATCATCAATTCTATCTTCAACATTGGCCACTTCAAGAAACTTTTGTTTTTCAACTATATCCAAATTCAGATTTGACATTATGGTATCACAAAGACGCGATGGTTCTCTGATTTCACTAACTATATTAATTAACTCATTATTAGTTTTTCTATTCAAATTTATGTAGTCTTCGAAAATTGTATGCAAGACATTAATTTTATTTTTGTCTGATGGGTTATATTTTTTCTCGTTGATAGTTGAGACAATCGCTTCCAGGATTTCTGAAGAAGCTTCAAATTTTTTTACAACAACTCTTTTCTTACCCTCTACAAGGGCTTTTACAGTACCATCAGGTAATTTTAATAGTTGAAGAATAGTCCCTAGAGTGCCAGTCATGAACAAGTCTGACTTTTTTGGAATTTCTGTACCTGGATCTTTTTGTGTCAAAAGAACGACTTCTTTATTATCCCGCATCGCCTCTTCTAG
Organism: SAR116 cluster bacterium AG-426-I14; assembly: GCA_003210055.1. GTDB lineage: Bacteria > Pseudomonadota > Alphaproteobacteria > Puniceispirillales > Marisalimonadaceae > AG-426-I14. Next base: position 47,705 of record QCNS01000002.1, on the reverse strand, counting down.
AGCAAATATAGATTTCTCTCTGCCGACGAATAGAGGCACTATCATATGAGGGAATACAACTATATCCCTGAGTGGTAGTATTGGATATTTCATAACATTTATTTATTTAATATAATTAAGGTATTAAATAAATTTTAAACTTCAAGACTAATATTAATAAATATCAAAAAAACTAAGCTTTTTTCTTCTTTGAATGAACAGTGATGGGCTTAATTCCCTTTGTAATTACATCTTGATTAATTACCACTTCTTCAATATTAGTATGAGATGGAAGCTCATACATTGTGTCCATTAAAATATTTTCTAAAATAGATCTAAGACCTCTAGCACCAGTATTTAATTCAATTGCTTTCTTTGCGATTGCTCTAAGTGCATCTTGTCTAAATTCTAACTTACTACCTTCCATTTCAAACAATTTTTGATACTGTTTGACTAAAGCATTTCTTGGCTCAGTAAGAATACTAACAAGTGCCTTTTCATCTAAATCTTCTAAAGTGGCCAGAACAGGAAGTCTTCCAACAAATTCAGGGATAAGACCATATTTTACAAGATCAGATGGTTGAATATCTTTTAAAATTTCACCAGTCAATCTTTCATCATTTTCCTTAATATCTGCCCCAAATCCAATTGAGGAAGTTTTGCTTCTTGAAGTTATTACTTTATCTAACCCAGCAAACGCACCACCACAAATAAATAAAATATTTGTTGTATCAACCTGCAAAAACTCTTGTTGAGGATGTTTTCTGCCTCCTTGCGGAGGAACAGCAGCAATTGTACCTTCCATTATTTTCAATAATGCTTGTTGAACACCCTCGCCACTAACATCCCTTGTTATAGATGGATTTTCTGATTTTCTTGATATCTTGTCAACTTCGTCAATATAAACAATACCTTTTTGAGCTCTTTCGACGTTATAATCAGAAGCTTGGAGTAATTTTAAAATAATATTTTCGACGTCTTCTCCAACATATCCCGCTTCAGTTAATGTGGTGGCGTCAGCCATAGTAAACGGAACATCTAAAATCTTTGCCAAAGTTTGAGCCAATAATGTTTTTCCACATCCAGTTGGTCCTACTAATAGTATGTTTGACTTAGATATTTCAACATCGTTGACATTATTTGAATTTGAAAGTCTCTTGTAATGATTGTGAACAGCTACTGAAAGAACTTTTTTTGCATTAGATTGTCCTATAACATAATCATCTAAAATTTTACAAATATCTACTGGAGCTGGAACACCTTTATTGTTCTTTGAAACATTCTGCTTATGTTCCTCCTTAATAATGTCCATGCAAAGTTCTACACATTCATCACAAATGAAGACTGTTGGTCCAGCAATAAGTTTCTTTACTTCATGCTGACTTTTACCACAAAACGAACAATACAATGTAGTTTTATTATTATTCTCGTCTTGCCCACTCATATTTCACCTCAAACGTAATAATTCTTCATTTAGAATACAATTGCAACATTTAAATTTTACAATTTATTTTATATCTTCTCTTTTCTTAACTACTTTATCAACCAATCCTAGTTTTACACAGTCTTCAGGTGATATAAAAGTATCTCTATCCATCAACATTTCAATCTCTGCAAGTTTCTTGCCACTATGTTTGACATAAATATTATTCAGCCTTGATCTTAAGCTAACTATCTCTTTAGCGTGAATTTCAATATCTGTAGCTTGACCTTGAAAACCTCCAGATGGTTGATGAGTCATTATCCTAGAATTTGGTAAACAAAATCTTTTATTTTTTGAACCAGCTGTTAATAAAAGTGATCCCATACTTGCGGCTTGACCAAAGCATACAGTGCATATATCAGGATTTACGTATTCCATTGTATCATAAATTGACAGTCCAGAAGTCACCACACCACCCGGAGAATTAATGTACATCGAAATGTCTTTTTTTGGATTTTCAGCTTCTAAAAATAACAATTGCGCACAAACTAATGAAGAGACAGCATCATCTATGGGGCCTACTAAAAAAATTATCCTTTCTTTTAAAAGACGAGAAAAAATATCATATGACCTCTCACCTCTATTAGTTTGTTCAACTACCATGGGTACCAATGCTGAAACACTCTCATGTAAATTTTTAAAATTATCATTATTCATGATTTAAATTCCTTTTATTTTTTTGGCTTTGCGTTTATCTTTTTTTTACTTGATTTCTTTGCTTTTTCTGCTTCTTTAGATAAATCAAAATCCTCTTCTTTATATAATTCATCAACACTTACTTGTTTATCTTCAACATTAACAAGCTCTAATATAAAATCTACAATTTTATCTTCAAATATTGGACCAGATAGTTGATTTTGTACATCAGGGTTATTCTTGAAATATTCCAAAATTTCTTTCTCTCTACCTGGGTAATTTTGAACCTCTTTCATCATAGCATTCTTTTTATCTTCTTCTTCAACTTTGATATTATTTTGACGACCTATTTCAGATAAAATAAGTCCTAATCTAACTCTTCTTGAAGCAATGGAATTTGCATCACTTTTTTCTTTTTCAGACATTCCAGCTTCAGGATCAACATTATCATTTTGTTTTGAGTCATCTGGCTTGGAGTTGATGTTCATAGCTTTACAAACATTTAAATACTCATCTTTCTGAAGTGATGGTGGCGTTTCAAAGTCACCCAAATCAGCTAGTTTGTCAAAAATATCTTTTTTAGCCTTTTGCCTGCTTATATTACTGTGCTGATTAATAATTTGTTCTCGAACATTACCCTTGAGCGTTTCAAGACTATCTAAGCCAAGGGAATTAGCAAAATCATCATCTATTTTGTTCTCTATTTCTTTTCTAATTTCATTTATTTTAACATTGAAATTTACTTCTTTTCCAGCAAGCTCTTTAGCCTGATAATTGTCAGGAAACTTTAAGTCAATTGATTTTGTTTTACCAAGTTCAGCACCTATTAATTTTTTTTCAAAACCAGGAATAAACGTATTTGAACCTATCTTTAGATAATACCCTTTTGCATTCCCACCCTCAAAAGTTTCATTATTAATTTTTCCTTCAAAATCTATAACAACAGTATCATTATCTTTAATAGGCCTCGTTTCTTTAATAATTTCTGTTTTGACATTTTCTTTAGCTATTCTTTCTATCGCTTCACTAACATCTTTGTCGGATATTTTTGCTGTTGGCCGTACAATTTTAATTTTAGTTAAATCAGGTATTTTAAATTCTGGGACAATTTCTACTGTGAATTTTGCTTTTAAATCGCCACCTTCCTCAAATGAAGTGATTTCCATTTTTGGTTGAGATGCAGCGTTGATTTTATGATCTTCAACAATTTTCTTAGAAGCATTATTCATACTTTCATTTATTACTTCTCCTATAAATTGCTTCCCAAATCTAGCCTTAAGGACTGAGATTGGTACTTTGCCTGGCCTAAATCCAGGTAAATTTGCTTGTTTAGAAACTTCAGAAATTTTTTCATCAACTTTGCTGTTAATATTTTCTTTTTTAATTAATATATCAAATTCTCTAACTAAACCTTTGGAAGACGTCTTTTTAATATCCATTTTAAAAACCCTAAATTTTGGTGCGGGCGGAGGGACTTGAACCCCCACACCTCTCAGTACATGAACCTAAACCATGCGCGTCTACCAGTTCCGCCACGCCCGCTAATAATTCCTATCCCTAAATAAAAAATATAAAAATGTAAAGAAACAATCTTTATATATAAATATTTATCATTTAATTGGGGCGAGTGACCGGAATCGAACCGGCGACCTCAAGAGTCACAGTCTAGCGCTCTAACCTACTGAGCTACACTCGCCACACATTATTTTATTTACTAAACTAACAGTATGCTTAAATCAAATAATTAGTAAAAAAAACCTTTAAATAATTTATCATATAGGTAAGATAATCTCAAATTTCATTATGAACAATTACAATATAAAATTTTCTGAAAGATTTAACAATTTAGGCACTGAAACTGCTTTTACTGTTCTAGCCAAAGCAAATAAATTAGCAGAAGAAGGTAATTCAATTATAAATTTAGGCATTGGTCAACCAGATTTCACTACACCTGAACATATTGTTGAAGCAGCAATAAAGGCTCTCAAAGATGGACACCATGGCTATACTCAGACTTCTGGTATACCTAAACTTCGTGAAGCTGTGTGTAAAGATATTATTAGAAGACACAATGTTGAAATAAATCCTGACAATGTTTTGATTGTCCCAGGTGGAAAAGTGATCATATTTTTTTCAGCAATGTTACTTGGTGAAAATGGTAAAGAAATTTTATATCCTAATCCAGGTTTTCCAATATATGAATCTGCAATTAATTTTTCTCAAGCAAAACCAGTCCCTTATCAATTGAGAGAGGATATGGGTTTCTCTTTTTCAGCTGAAGAAATCTTAGCTAAAGTTAATGGTAAAACCTCCTTAATCATAATTAATAGCCCAGCAAACCCTACTGGGGGAGTGGTTCCTGAAATGGAATTAACAAAATTAGTTGAAGGTCTTGAAAAATTTCCTGAGGTAGCTTTAATGAGTGATGAAATATACGACCAGTTTTGTTTTGGTTCAACAAATTTTAAGTCAATGTTAACATACCCTTCTATTTCCAACAGGCTTATTATCTTGAACGGATGGTCAAAAACATACGCTATGACTGGATGGAGACTGGGATATGGAGTTTTTCCACCAAGCTTGTTTGAACTTGCTGAAAAACTTGCAGTTAATGTTCATTCATGTGTAAACACAAGTGCTCAATTTGCAGCATTAGAGGCTTTAGAGGGACCTCAAAATTGTGTAAAAAATATGAATGATACTTTTAAAAGAAGAGCTGAGATTATGAGTAATGAATTAAACAAGATAGAATTTATAAGTTGTCAAAAGCCACAAGGAGCATTTTATTGTTTTCCAAATATAAAAAAATTGGGAGTTAGTGCTTTGGAACTACAAAATCTTCTCCTAGAAAATGTTGGTGTCGCATCTGTAGCTGGAACTTCTTTTGGTGTTTTTGGTGAGGGGTTTTTAAGATTTTCATGTGCTAACTCTGATTCTGCGATTATGGAAGCGATGGAAAGAGTGTCTGAATTTATTAAAAATAAATTTAGTTAATTTTATAAAAAAGCTTAAAAATTAGGCAATTTTATTTCTGAATGAATTATTTCATTAAATTTAGATAAAAAAACTTTCAAAAATTTGTCACTTAAAATTATATATATCTTTTTGAGGTTCGTATGAAAAAAATAGAAGCTATAATTAAACCATTTAAACTTGATGAAGTTAAAAATTCATTGGCTGAAATTGGAATTCAGGGTCTAACTGTATACGAAGCCAAAGGTTTTGGAAGACAAAAAGGACATACAGAACTTTATAGAGGGGCAGAATATGTAGTTGATTTTTTACCTAAAATCAAACTAGAAATTGTTATCGAGGATGATTTATTGGATCAAGCACTCGATTGTATTGAACAAGCTGCCAAAACAGGTCGTATTGGTGATGGAAAAATCTTTGTCTACAATATTGATCAAGCAATACGTATAAGAACTGGTGAAAAAGGTAAAAACGCAATTTAATTAAATCGGAGATAAAATATGTCAGATACAAAAAAAATTCTTGAAACTATTAAGGATAAAGATATTCAATTCGTGGATTTAAGGTTTACTGACCCAAGGGGTAAAATGCAACACGTTTCACAACATGTTAGCACAATTGATGAGGAAAGTTTACAAGAAGGATTTATGTTTGATGGATCTTCCATTGCGGGATGGAAAGCTATAAATGAATCTGATATGAAACTTATGCCTGATTGTAGTAGATCTGTTATAGATCCATTTTACTCGCAACCCACAATGGCGATATTTTGTGATGTTTTAGACCCTCTAACAAATATTCCTTACGAGAGAGACCCAAGATCTACAGCTAAACAAGCACTTGAGTACATGGCAAAACAAGGTATTGGTGATACAGCTTTTTTTGGACCTGAACCAGAATTTTTTGTTTTTGATGATGTAAAATTTGAATCCGAGATGAACTCATCTTTCTATTCCATAGATCATTCAGAAGGCCCTTACAACTCTGGGAGAGAGTTTGAAGAAGGTAATATGGGTCATAGGCCTGGCATCAAAGGAGGTTATTTTCCTGTGCCTCCTGTTGACTCAGGACAAGATCTTAGAAGCGAAATGGTATTATCATTAACCGAAATGGGAGTGCCTATGGAAAAACATCACCATGAAGTTGCTCCGTCCCAACATGAACTAGGTCTTAAATTTGGAACCTTAATTGATACAGCTGATAATGTTCAATTATATAAGTATGCTGTACATAATGTTGCCCATTCTTTTGGTCAAACAGCGACATTTATGCCAAAACCTGTTGCTGGAGATAATGGAACAGGAATGCATACTCACCAGTCCATTTGGAAAAACGGAAATCCAGTATTTGCTGGTGACGAATATTCAGGCCTATCTGAAACTTGTTTACACTACATAGGTGGTATAATTAAACATGCAAAAGCAATTAATTGTTTCTCAAACCCTTCAACTAACTCATACAAAAGATTAATACCTGGATTTGAGGCCCCTGTACTTCTAGCTTACTCAGCTAGAAACAGGTCTGCATCATGTAGAATTCCGTTTGTTGGGAATCCAAAAGGTAAACGAGTTGAAGTTAGGTTTCCTGATGCTACTGCAAATCCATATCTAGCTTTCTCAGCTATGTTAATGGCTGGTTTAGACGGAATTAAAAATAAAATTCATCCAGGTGAACCTATGGATAAAGACCTATATGAGTTACCCGAAACAGAATTAGAAAATATACCGACAGTTTGTGGTTCATTAAGGGAAGCTGTTGATGCTCTAAAAAATGATATGAATTTTTTAACTCAAGGCAATGTTTTTACTGAAGACCAAATATACGCGTACATTGACCTAAAAATGGAAGAAGTAATTAATTTTGAACACTCGCCCCATCCAGTTGAATTTAAAATGTATTACTCAAGTTAAAGCTTGATTTTTCTAAGAAATATAGTCTAAATATCTACATATAGTTTATATAAAAATTTAACTTACTATATGTAGATACTATATGAGTGAAGAAACAGAATATTTAATTCCAAAAGAAAACTACAACGCTGAAAATATCGAAGTTTTAGAGGGTCTGGAACCCGTAAGGTTACGACCAGGTATGTATATTGGTGGTACTGATAAATCAGCAATGCATCATTTAGTTTTAGAAATTCTAGATAATAGTATGGACGAAGTTATTTCAAATCATGCAAATAGAATTGATGTTAATTTACTAAATAAAAATACTATTAAAATTTCAGATAATGGTCGGGGAATACCTATTGATAAACATCCGAAATTCCCGAGTAAATCTGCTTTAGAAATCATAATGACTACGTTACATGCTGGAGGAAAATTTTCTGAAAAAAATTATAAAACTTCAGGAGGTTTGCATGGTGTGGGAGCTTCAGTGGTTAACGCTCTATCAGAAAAATTAATTGTTGAAGTAATCAGAGACAAAAAATTATTTAAACAAGAGTTTGAACGAGGTCTACCAAGGTCCAAACTTGTATTTGTAAACGATACAAATAAAGCAAATGGAACAAGTATAACATTCTCTCCAGATCAACAAATTTTTGGAGAAGGTTGTTTTTTTTCTCCAGACTTTCTTTACAATATGATTAAAAATAAAGCATATCTGTCTCCAAAAGTGAAAATTCTTTGGAAATGTGATAAAATACTTTTAGAAAAAAATTCAACCATACCCTCTGAAAAAATACTTTATTTTGAACAAGGTATAAAACAATTATTGATTGATAAAATTGAAAATAAAGATTTGCTAATTGGAGAAATTTTTCATGAAAAAATTATACTAAACGACGAGAAAATTGAGTGCGCTATTAGTTGGTTTGATGAAAATGATTCACATTTTTTGAATTCTTTTTGTAACACAATATTAACTAGTCAAGGAGGGACTCATGAACAAGGTTTTAAAAATGCTATAATTAAAGCTATTAGAAACTATGCTGAAACCTCTGGTTTTAAAAAATTTAGTGAAATTTTAATCGATGATATTTTAAAAAGTCTTGGATCAATTATTTCAGTCTTTGTAAAAAATCCACAATTTCAAGGTCAGACAAAAGAAAAATTGGTTAATATTGAAGTTACAAAATTAATAGAAAACTCTTTAAAAGATAGATTCGAAAGTTGGCTAGCAAATAATCCTACATTATCCTCATCTATAATTGAAAAAATAATCGAAAATCTAAATGAAAGAAAATTAAAAAAATTAGAAAAAGAAATATCAAAGAAGAAAGTTTCAAAAAAAAATAGATTGCCTGGAAAACTGGCTGACTGTTCCTCAAAAAAAATAGAATCCAATGAACTATTTATAGTTGAAGGAGATAGTGCTGGAGGTTCGGCAAAACAAGCCCGAAATAGAATTAATCAAGCTGTTTTACCATTAAGAGGTAAAATATTAAATGTTGCAAGTGCTACAGAAGAAAAGTTAAATAATAATCAAGAGCTAAATGACCTTTTATTAGCGCTTGGATTAGCTAAAAATCATTTTCAAATTGAAAATCTAAGATACGAAAAAATTATAATTATGACAGATGCAGATGTTGATGGGTCTCATATAGCGGCTTTATTACTAACTTATTTTTATAAATTTTTACCAGAAATTATTGAGTGTGGTAAACTCTTTATTGCAAAACCTCCTTTATATCGTATCTCATATGACAACAAAAAATTTTATGCTCAAAATGATGATGAAAAAAATGAAATCAATAAAAACGAATTTTCAAATAAAGGACTAATTAGTAGGTTCAAAGGACTTGGTGAAATGCCACCAAACCAACTTAGAGATACTACAATGAATCCAGAAACAAGAACACTTATAAAAGTTATGTTACCAAAAAAAAATATAGTTGAAGGTAATGAAAGAAGAGAAGTTGATAATTTAGTTAATATTCTCATGGGAAAAAAACCAGAACTGAGATATGAATATATTCAAAGTCGTGCAAGTTTAATTAGAGAAATAGACATTTAATAATATTTCAATTTATTGCTTTATTGATTATTTCGAATAGATCTTTTGAAGGCTTTTCATTCATAATTTTTTTCAAGTATTTTTTCATTATATTTTGTCTTGAAATTTTATAGTTTGAATATCTTGTTAAAGGTAAAATGGTTCTTGCAGAAACTTGAGGATTAATTTTATCAATTTTAATAACTTGGTCTGATACAAATTGATAACCAGTTTCATCATCTGAATGAAAAAGCTCAATATTACTTTTTTGGAATGAACCCAAAATAGCTCTGACTAAATTTGGATTTTTAAAGTCAAATTTTTCATGGTTTAAGAGTGATTTTACTGTTTTTAAACCATTTTTCATGAAGTTATGAGAAGCCATTAATGTAAACCATTTCTCAACAACAGTTTGATTGTTAGAAAATTCTTCATAAAATTTATTCAACAGATATAGTGTTTTTTTATTTTTTGAATTTAAAAAAGAATTTAAACCAATCATCTTAATTGTCATTACTTTGGAAAAGGTAAAATCATAAGCTACGTCAAGCATTTTTTTATTACCAATTAAACATAAATTTGGCAATAAAGTTGACAGTAATGCCTTTTGATTAATGGAAAATTTATATGAAGACTTATCTTTTAAAAGTTGCAAAATCCAATTCTCCCCATTTTTTTCAATTTGTCTAAAAAAAGATTTAATATATAAAATTCTTTTTTTATAAATTTCTAGGGGACAGACCTTTTTAGAATTTTGAAAAAATTCTTCAATTGAAGGAGGTTTGATTATTAAGCTTAAAATATGTTTATCAAAATTATCATCTTTTAGGAAATTATTTATATTATCTGTTAACTTTTTTCTATTCGGTTGATTAGAATAATATAAATGAAGTGATTGAGCAGCATCCCATTTATTAAAATTATCATCATCATACTGTAAAATATGCAAATAATCTTTTGGACTAAAGTCTGTTATCATATTTACAGGGGCTGAAAAGTTTCTTAAAAATGATGGTACTACTTTTGTATTTATTTCCCTGAATATTAATTTTTCTTTCTTTTTTTTAAAAAGATACATTTGTTCTTTTTTTAAAGTATTATCTTTAATTTTGAATTTTATAAATTTGCCATTTTTATCAATCAAAGCAAATTTGATTAAAATTGGAAGAGGATGATTATAATCCTTACAATTTTGAGTTAAATTTATTACAAGATTATTATTTTTATCTTTTGACCTAGTGATGTGTAGGTTTACCAAACCAATCTGATCATACCATTTATAGAAATCTTTTAATAAAACATTTGATGATACTTCAAGTGATTTTAAAAAATCTTCACATGTCGCAGCCTTTCCGTCAAAAGATTTTAAATAAAACTTAACGCCATCTTTAAATTTTTTTTCTCCCATAAAAGTACTTATCATTCTTATAACTTCTGCACCTTTTTCATATATTGTAGGTGTGTAAAAGTTATTAATTTCCAAATATTGATTAGGTCTTATAGAATGCTTATTGCTGCCTCTATCCTCAGGAAACTGAATATTTCTTAACAAAATTACATCTTCTATTCTTTTAACTGACTTATGACGCAAACTTTCTGTAAATTGTTGGTCTCTTAAAACTGTTAAACCTTCTTTAAGTGTTAATTGAAACCAATCTCTGCAAGTAACTCTATTTCCTGTCCAATTATGAAAATACTCATGAGCAATTATACTTTCAATATTTATCAAATCAGAGTCAGTTGAAATTTTGGGATCAGACAAAATATATTTTGAATTAAACAAGTTTAATCCCTTATTTTCCATAGCTCCCATATTAAAATGATTTACTGCAACTATCATGTATCTATCAAGATCATATTCTAAATCATATTCTTTTTCCTCCCATTTCATCGCCCTTTTTAAGCTTTTAAGAGCAAATTTAGAATATTTGGAATTACCTATATCTGTAAAAATTTCTAACGAAATTTTTTTGTTCGACTTTGTAACGAAATTATCAGAACTTTTTTCTAGATTACCTGCCACTAAAGCGAAAAGATAACTTGGCTTTGGAATTGGATCTTTCCAAATTACAAATTTAGTTTTAGATTTTTTGTTATTACCTTGTTTAATTAAATTACCATTAGACAGCAAAAATTTAAAATCATTTGGTGTCTCAATTCTTACTGTAAAGATTGACAAGTTATCAGGCCTATCTGGAAACCATGTAATTTTTCTAAAACCCTCCGGTTCACATTGTGAACAAATCATTTTATTAGACTCATATAATCCTTCTAATGAATAATTTTTATTTGGAAATATTTGAACCCTCGATTTTACTATTACTTTTTTTGTATTTTTTGGAAGTTTTATTTTAATTGTTTCGTTATCAATAAAAACTGAATTTACATTAATTTTTTTTGGTTTAAAACCATCTAATATCAAAAAAAAATAATCAGTTATTAAATCTTTTCCATTTAAAACTAAAAATGAATCTTTTTCAAAGTTTGTGTTGTTCTTTTTAAAAAATAGTTTTGATGAAACAATAGTAATATCATCACTAATTTTTATATCTAAAAATAAGGATTTCACAACCCAACTTAGAGGTTTATAATTTTTTCTAAATATAATCTTTTTAAGCGTTTTACTAGTCAAATAACTATTAATTTTCTCTTGAATTTGTATAGGCTATGAAAGAGTGCTTATTACAATATGGCCTTCCAGGTAAAATTTCTTCACCACAAAATTTAAAACCATTTAGTTTAGGATCTCCTTCGGGCCAACAGCATTTTGTTCTTGACCACTCTACATTTCTTAAAGAAATTTTAAGAGGAACTTCTTTCAAAATATTAAATGATTTTGTTTTTTCTTTTGTATTTCTCTCTTCACCTTCAGAGGAAATAGGAGAATTTCTTTTTGGTAATGCAAGCCTATGTGCTTTGCCAGCAACAGCATTTCTTGAAACACCTAATTCATCACCTATTTTCGTTATTGGGACACCTTTATCCCACAACTCTTTTAACTTATCTAATTTTTCTGTATCCCAAATTGTTGATTTAGTCATTTTTTAATAGCCCTATTTTTACCAAAGATTAAAGTATTCACCCACTAAGTCAATTTGGCTTTCTAACATATATTTTCCTAAATGTATTTTTTTATTTAATTTTTTTGCTTCTTTTAGCAAAAAAGTAAGTTCAGGTTCCATAATTATTTCAGCTATCAAACTGTTTTGTTTAGTATTCAAAACTTTAAAAGGTATTGTTGTATCACTTTTCATACCAACACTGGTAGCATTGATAATTATATCACTTTTTGAAATATCATAGTTCAAAAAATTTTCTCCAATTAATGTTGTTTTTGGGAAATGATTTTTTAACCTCTTAATCAATTTATTTAACTTATTTTGATCCCTATTAATAATTTTCAATTCCTTCAAATTGTATGATTGCAAGGCAAATGAAATAGCCATGCCAGCTCCACCAGCTCCAAAAATTGAAACTCTTTTATCATTTATAATATAATTTTTATTTAATAGACCTCTAACAAAACCAATTCCATCAAAGTTATTTCCAATTACCTTATTATTATTAAATTTTATCCAATTAACCGCTCCTGTTTGATCAGCAGTATCTTCAAGTTCATCACAATATTTTAATACATTGACTTTATGAGGAATAGTAACTGTAAGACCTCTGAAGTTTTTTATTTTTTTTAAACTATTTATTACTTCACCTAAGTTCTTTTCATTAACATGAACTGGGATCATAATAGCATTTATTTTTCTTTCTAAAAAAACTTTTGAATATAGAGTTGGGGCTTTTACATGATCTATCGGATCAGCAATGCAACCAAAAATATGAGTTGTAGATTTCAATTTACATCTCAACTTTTTTTTCAAAAAATAAAGACAGTGAATTTATACAGTATCTTAATCCTGAAGGTTTAGGCCCATCATCAAAAACATGACCTAGATGTGCTGAACATTTTTTACAATGAACCTCAGTTCTATTCATAAAATAAGATTTATCAACTTTTGTACCAATAGACTTATTATCAAAAGGTTCAAAAAAAGAAGGCCAACCTGTTCCAGAATCATATTTAGATTTGCTAGAAAAAAGCTTATTTTTGCAGCAAATACATGAATATATGCCCTCTTCTTTATTATTTAGCAACTCACCAGTAAACGGTATTTCGGTACCATGTTCTTGTGTTATTCTATATTGTTCAGCTGACAATATTTTTTTTAAATTATTGTATTTCATACTTATAATTTTTAACATTTTTAAAAAAGATTGTGAAGACTTGATTAGTTAGAATGTAGCAAAAATTTTCTTATAGTAACAATTCTTATAATAACCGTTATCCAACATAAAACAGCAAAAATATAGGCAATTAAGTGAGAATATTCTTTGAAAATTAACATCATAGCAAAACAAATAATAGTTTCAAATCCTTCAGTAATTCCTCCAGAATAATAAAAAGATTTGGTTATTTTGTCTTTTAAAAAATTCTTACTTTTTTCAACAAACCAAGCAGAAGCCAAAAATGTAGTACCAGTGCCAATGAAACTAGAAAGAAGAAATGCATATGAAATGCTATTAGTTTTATCTGCAATTATAAAACCAAGTGGTAAAAGTCCATAGATAATAAAATCGCATACTATATCATAAAAACCACCTAAATCAGTGGCTTTACTTAATCTCGCCAATGAACCGTCTAAACCGTCAAAAAACCGGTTTAATAAAAAAAATATTAGAGCAAAGTAATAATGATCAAAACAAATTAAAATAAAAGATACCAAACCTAAAAGAAAACCAAAAAAAGTTAAATGATTACATCTAACACCAATTTTTAATAGTTTTTTGGCTAAATAACCTAGAATTGGTTCAGATATGATATTAATCTTCTTATCAAACATTTTGGTTTTATTTTGGTAAAATGAATAGTTGTTTTGGATAAATCAAGTTAGGATTATTAATTTTTTGCTGATTTAATTTTATTATATCAAAATATTTATCACCTCCACCAAGTCTTTGATATGCAATTTTCCACAACGCGTCTCCTTTTTGAACAACAACAATAGTTTTGTCCTCAGCAACTTTTATAACATTTCCTAGTAAATTTATGACATCTGTTGCTATTACTTTACCTTTTTTGTTCACTAAATCTGCAATAACTTTTTGTTTGCCAGAAATTAACTGGTTAGGTACACTTATAGACCATTCATTATCTACAATTTTCCCAAAAAAGATCTCTTTACCTGCTATCCTGGCCTCAACTTGAACTCCACCGATAGAGTATCCAGTTAAGACTATTTGCTTTAAATTATTATCATTAGTAAGCGTTAAAATAGATATCTCTGGTTTTAGGTTACTTGGCAATTTTTGACTCTTTGTTACATTATTTTTAACTGACTTTTTCTGTAAACCTGGAGCTTGAATTAATTTAGTACCTATTCTATCTTTCGAATTTATTATGGCAACTATCGGAGTATCTGTATTATTCTTATTAACTTTAACAGCTATAACTTGCTCTGTAATAATAGCTTTCTTATCATTGGAAGTTACTCTAAATGATAATAAATGTTCTCCAATTGTTAGCGCTTGTTCTGGTACAATGACAAATTCACCAACTTTATCGCTAGTAGTTTTTGCAATCACATCACCTTTGAGAATTATTTCTACAAGTGAATTGGGGTAAACTTTTCCTGCAACAACTAATCCACCCTCTGGTGATACTCTAATCGTACTAAAGTTAATTATTTCTCTATCTGTTTTTTTTTCAATTTTGAGAGGTTTTGCCTCTACAATCTCATTTACTACTGGAACAGAAACGTTTTTATCGTCATCAAAGTTGGGCTGATAAATTGCAACTATTATAGCAATAATTGCTATAATTATTCCAATCATCAAAAAATAAATGGTTTTAGACAAAATATCTATCTTTCCGTATATTTAAAATCCATAATACATAAGTATATCATCAAGTCAAAGTGCTTAAATATTTAGTAAAAAAGGTTTTAAAATTTATGAAAAGAAAAGTTTGTGTGTTTTGTGGATCATCCAGCGGTCTAAAACCTGTCTATCTAAAGACAGCTTCAAATGTAGGTAAAATTATTGGAAAGAATAAATTTGATTTAGTTTTTGGAGGTGGTGGTTCAGGATTAATGGAAACTGTTGCACTTGGAGCTAATTCTGAGGGTTCAAAGATATATGGTATTATACCAGATTTTTTGACTAAATATGAAATTCCTATGAGCAATATTAATTTGACTATAACTTCTTCAATGCGTGAGCGAAAAGCTAAAATGTATAAGCTTGCATCAATTTTTATTGTATTACCAGGTGGTTTAGGAACTTTAGATGAATGCGTAGAAGTATTAACACTTATTCAATTAAATCAAATCAAAAATAAACCTGTGATCATTTTTAATCTTGATGGTTATTGGGACTTTTTTTTCTCTTTGATGAAACAAATGATTGAAGAAGGTTTTTTAAAAAGAAAACATCTCAATAATTTTATTGAATTTAAAAAATTAAATAATTTAGAGACTTTTTTAAAAAGTTTTTGAAAATCATTTAATAAAGATATATTAGTTATTTATCTAAAATTTAAAAAGGCATTGTTATGGTTGATTTATTAAGTATTGCACAAGCTGAAGCTAATGGTGAAAATTTAGAACAAATTTTCACGTCTATGTTCAGAGTTTCTGAAATTAAACCGAGAGGCTACCCTAATGCAATAGTTTGGGAAGGAGGAAATTTCGACTCTGATGTTAATCCAGTTGCTCACTCATTAACAGATGCTTATGCATTAATTGGTACAATAGCTGCAATTGATGTATTAGGTTTACCTTTTTATGCTCTTCCAATGTGGTCTCAAATTAGACATGACCTTAAATTAGAGCCATTGAGTTGGTTTGGAAACATGCCTGTAACCTCTATTAAATGGTCTACAGCAGGTGATGCATATGTTAATGATAAAAGTGGGAGAAAAGTTGTTGTAATGGGTAAATCTGGGAATGCTCCGCTAAGAACTCAAGCTGGAGTTTATTGTAACGTTAGACCTTATGGACCAATTACAGTTGTAAGATGCATGCCTTGTTTACCTTATTCTCAAGATAAAGCTAAATTTACGATTAATGCTGAAACTGGAATTATACATTCAGAAATGAATACTCCAGCTATTCAGATGGCATACGCAGGTAGATTGTTTTTAAAAATGGTAAACGATACTGGAAAGTTAGGTCGTATTGCTTTTAAACCTACTCAAGCCATGGAGGATGGTATTAATGCTGGATTAATTACTTGGCTACTTGATGGGACTAAATTTAAAATTGGCCGTAAATGGGCTGTAAATGCTTTCGAAGAACACAAAGAAAATATACAAAAAATAATCAATCTTCTTCCTAGTAACTTTAAAAAGGGAATGGAAAATTGGTCTGGATCAATTGAACAACACATTTCAGATACAAATTATGGTTTGCTTTTATGGGATTTGATAGAAAAAAAAGAATGTATTGTATTAGCTACAGATTTAGATGGAGACAGATTAACTGATTTACTTGCTGATGTATCTGATCCTTTAAGAGAGTTTGGAAAAAAGATACTTAAGAAAGTTAACTCAGAAAGTAAAATAGAGAATTTGTGGAATGAAATGGGTTACACGACTGGAAATGGAAGAGATATGACATCTGTAATGTATAGAATGGATGGACCTCCAATTCACGAACAAACGCTTGGTTCAGCAGATGCTATGTTATTACGGTTGTTAAATGGGGATGAAAGTATGGGAGGAACAAAAAAACCATATGATCCAAGAATTCATTTTGTTTTAATTAGAGACGCTTATCTTGAGGCAAACCCAGACAACAAAAAACTTAAGTTATGGTTTGATGAAGTATTAAATACTTTTGATTCAATTTATGGAATAAAAAGACCTAACTTTTTAGATGGTTACAAATTCTTAAAAGAAAGTATAACTCCTTGGTAATTTAGGATAATTCTTTCTCTAATTTACTTAGAACGTTGTTAAGAAAATTTATATCTGAAGCAAAACAAAGTCTTAAATGTCCTTCTCCAGATTTACCAAAAGCAACTCCCGGTGCTAATCCCACTTGTGTTTTTTCAATTAAATATTTTGCATAGTTTACTGAGTCAGTCATTCCATTAACTTTAAAAAAACAGTAAAAAGCAGCATTAGTGTAAGGTAATTGAATTCTTCTCCAATTTTTTATTCTATCAAAAACGTAGTTTCTAGACTTTGTCAATTCTTCTTTAACTTCACTTACAATAGATTTATAATTCACTAAAGCAGAAAAGAAACCCTCTTGCAGGAATTCAGGAACTCCTGTTGTTGAAATTTGAACTAATTTTGCTATGTGTGACTCTAAAAAAGATGGGTGAGTAAGCCAACCTACTCTCCAACCAGTCATGTTAAAGCTTTTTGAAGACGAATTTATGACTATAAGTTTGTCGTCTGGTTTAGAAAATTTAAGAAAGCTTGAAGATACCTCTCTGTCATACACTATTTGATGATAAACTTCATCAGAAACAAGCCAACAACCCTTCTTTCTTGTATAACTCAAAATTTCTTCCTGCTCTTCCTCACTCAACATCCATCCTGTTGGATTACTTGGACTATTTATGAAAACCATTTTTGTATTTTCTGTTATTGAAGAAAATAATTTGCTAATGTCTAGTTTCCATTTATCTTCTAGTACTAAATCAACTTCGTTAATTTTACCTTGTTTAAGAATTACAGAAGATCGTATATTTGGCCATACAGGACCAACAATTACCACTTCGTCATCCTTTTCAATTAGCATATCACATATGATTTTTATACCCAGCATTCCTCCTGTAACAAGACTTTGATTCTCAGGTAATGTTCGTATTTTAAAGACATCATTCATATAATTTGAAATTGCCTCTCTTATCTTGGGTAAACCGTTTTGATAAGTATAAAAAGTTTTGCCTTGTTTTAACGACTTGATTGTCTCTTTAAAAATAATTTCTTTAGTTGCTTTATTTCCTTCGCCAAACCATGCAGGATAGACTTCTTTTCCTGTTTTTTTGGCAAATTCTCTTCCAAAGTTTGCTACTTCCATTATAGGAGTTTCTTTAATCCCCATTACACTATTGGTTAACATTTATATTCTCTCTTTTATAAAATTTTTCAACTTTTCCAGTGCGAAATCTATTTTTTTAATATTTTGACCTCCAGCTTGTGCCATATCAGGCCTACCACCCCCCTTACTTCCATCAACATTTTCTGCAACAACATTTACAAGTTCGACGGCATCAAATTTTTTCAAAAGATTAGCATTAACATTTATAACACACGAAACCTTTTCATTGAATTTTGAGATAATACAGACAACATCAAGTTTTTTTGAATTTAGTAATTTTTCAGCATATTGTTTAAGTTCTTTAGGAACTAGATCATCATAAATTTTTGCCTCGAACAAAATTCCATTCAAATCTATACTAGAGTTTGTTGAGTTTTGTGTTAAATTTTCTCTTTTTAACCGATTGATTTCTTGTTTTAATTGCTCTTTTTCATTTATCAATTGTTCTAATTTATTTGTAACTTGACTATATTGAGTATTTAATTTTTTAACGATATTGTCTAAAATATCATTTTTAGATTTAAAAAAATCTAAAGCACTCTTTCTTGTTAATGCTTCAATTCTTCTTACTCCTGAAGACACTCCTGTTTCTTGAATGATTTTAAATAAAATGGCCTCACCTGTATCTTTTAAATGTGTACCACCACATAGTTCAACAGACCATGCAATTCTTTTATCTTCACTTTTCCCGCCCATTGAAACCACTCGAACTTGATCGCCATATTTTTCACCAAATAGAGCAATAGCACCCTTTTTAATTGCTTCATCAGGCGTCATTATATTTGTTTCTATTTTTTCCTTGTTAAATATTTTTTTGTTCACTAAATTTTCTATTTTTTTTAATTCAGTTTCATCTATCGGCTTATTGTGACTAAAGTCGAATCTAAGTTTTTCATCTGTAACAAGTGATCCCCTCTGTTTCACATGCAAGCCTAATTGCTGTCTTAAAGCTTCATGTAAAAGGTGAGTTGAGGAATGGTGAGAACTTATTTCTTTTCTTTTCAGTACATTTATTTTCATTTCACATTTTACATGTTTATATAAAGTGCCTTCATTAATCTCTATTTTATGTAGGAAAAAAACTTTATTGTTACCAATAATTAATTTTTTACAATCTATAACTTTGCCTTGAAATTTATCTGAAAAAATTTCTCCATTATCAGCTATTTGACCACCAGACTCTGCATAAAATACTGTTTTATCAAAAATAACGTCACCTACATCATTTTTGTCTAGTTTTTCTATTAATTTGCCCTCTTTTAAAATTAATATTACTTCACCTTTACATTCAGTTTTATTATAACCAAGAAACTCAGTTGAAATTTCTGTATCTAAAAACTTTATTATGGTTGTATCTAAAATTTTATCACCTGAACCTGACCAAGATTCTCTCGATTTAATTTTTTGATTTTCCATTTCTTTTTCAAATTCTTTTATATTTACTGTCCACCCATAGCTTTTCAAAACATCTTGAGTTAAATCAAGAGGGAATCCATACGTATCATATAATTCAAAAGCTTTTTTACCTGAAAAAATTGTATTTTTTTTATTTAAATTTATTTCATCATTTAATAAATTCAAACCTCTATCTAATGTTTCTTTGAATTTAATCTCTTCTTCTTCTATAGCTTTTTTAATATTAGTTTCTCCGTCCTTTAGTATTGGATAAGCATCACCCATTTCTGTCACTAAACAATTAACTAAATTATGCATAAAAGGTTCTTTACGACCAAGAATATTTGAGTGTCTAATCGCTCTCCTTAATATTCTTCTCAATACATAACCTCTTCCTTCATTACTAGGCAAAACCCCTTCAGCAATTAAGAATGCAGAAGACCTAATATGGTCCGCTATAACTTTATGAGAAGTGATTGTTTTTTCATTTAAGAGAGTTTCTGTTTCTACTGAAGAAGCTTGGATAAGTTTTTTAAATAGATCAATCTCATAATTATCATGTGTGTCTTGTAAAACTGCTGAAATTCTCTCAAGGCCCATTCCAGTATCTATACTTGGCTTTGGTAATTTAATTCTTTTTTCTTTATTTATTTGCTCATACTCCATAAAAACTAAATTCCAAATTTCTATAAAACGATCTCCATCCTCGTTTACTGAACCAGGTATTCCACCCTCGATTTTATCGCCATGATCGTAAAAAATTTCTGAACATGGTCCACATGGGCCTGTCTCTCCCATACTCCAAAAGTTATCACTAGTAGATATTTTAATTATCTTGTCTTCTTTTAGCCCAGAAATTTTTTTCCACAATTTTTCTGCTTCTGTGTCTTCATGGAATATTGTTACTAACAATTTTTTTTCTGGTAACTCAAAAACTTTTGTAAGTAAATTCCACGCAAGATATATTGCTTCTTCTTTGAAATAATCACCAAAAGAGAAATTACCGAGCATTTCAAAAAAAGTATGATGTCTTGCAGTATGCCCTACATTTTCTAAATCATTATGCTTACCTCCTGCCCTAATACATTTTTGTGATGTAACTGCTCTAGAATATGGTCTTTTTTCTAGGCCTGTAAAAGTATTCTTAAATTGAACCATTCCTGAATTAGCAAACAACAATGTAGGATCATTATCTGGTACTAAATTGCTTGATTTAACAACTTCATGGTCATTATTTTTAAAATAATCGATAAATTCTTTTCTAATTTCATTAAGTGATATATTTTTCATAACAAAGTTTTTAAATTTTCTTAATTTAATTATTTTGTTATGATTAAAGCAAGTTTTTTAAATTAAAATCTCTATTTAATTTTTTTCATTTAAAGTGCTGGCCTCATTATTCATCATAATGTTGTCAACCAAACCTGAATTGCTTCTTATTTTTTCTTCAAGTTCGAGTGCTAAATCTGGGTTTTCGAATAGAAATTTTTTCGCATTTTCTTTGCCTTGACCAATTCTTTGATCATTATAAGAAAACCAAGAACCTGATTTTTCTACTAAATTTGCTGCCACTCCTAAATCAATCAATTCACCAGTTTTAGATATACCTTCTCCATACATTATATCAAATTCTACAGTTCTAAAAGGAGGTGCAACTTTATTTTTTACAACCTTAACTCTTGTTTGATTACCAACAATATCTTCTTTATCTTTAATTGCTCCAATTCTTCTTATATCTAGTCTAACGGATGAGTAAAACTTCAATGCATTACCACCAGCAGTGGTTTCAGGACTTCCAAACATAACGCCAATTTTTAATCTTATTTGATTAATAAATATTACTAAACAGTTTGATTTTGAAATTGATGATGTCAATTTTCTCAATGCTTGACTCATTAAACGGGCTTGTAGTCCTACGTGAGTATCACCCATATCTCCTTCAAGTTCTGCCCTAGGTACTAAAGCAGCGACAGAGTCAATTACCATAACGGAAATTGCACCTGAACTTACCAACGTATCTGCTATTTCTAAAGCTTGCTCACCTGCATCAGGTTGCGAAATTAAAAGATCATCAATATTAACGCCTAACTTTTTAGCATACACAGGGTCTAAGGCATGTTCTGCATCTACAAATGCACAAGCACCACCCTTTTTCTGAGATTCCGCAATAGCATGTAATGCTAATGTTGTCTTACCTGAACTTTCTGGACCATATATTTCCACTATTCTTCCTTTTGGAAAACCTCCTATTCCTAGAGCTATATCTAAACCTAATGAACCACTAGAAATAGCTTGTATATCAATATTTTGATCATTCTCACCTAGTTTCATTACAGAACCTTTACCAAAGTTCTTTTCAATTTGCGTAATTGCACCCTCTAAAGCTAAATTTCTATCTTCTTTATTCATTGAAAATTCTAAAACCTCTGCTTTCATAATAACATAACTCCTAACCTACATATACTAAATTTCTAATTAAAAATAGTATATTCATGTTTTGTTCTTATGTCAATATATGTTCTTATTTTGTTCTTAATTAAATTAATCGTCTTTGTGTACACGTTCCATTTTTTCGTGTCTTTCTTGAGCATCTAAGCATAATGATGCTATAGGTCTCGCCATTAACCTTTTAATACCAATTGGGTCACCAGTTTCTTCACAATATCCATAAGTTCCTAAATCAATTCTCCTTAGTGCTGAATCAATTTTGTTAATAAGTTTTCTTTCTCTGTCTCTTGTACGTAATTTGATAGATGCGTCACTCTCAACTTGAGCTCTATCAGCCATATCAGGTCTTTGTAATCCTTCTTCAGAGAGGTCATCTTTTGTATCTGTTGCCTCTTCAAGTAATTCTAATTTCCAATTAAGTAGTTTTTTTCTGAAAAATTCGATTTGATATTCATTCATAAAAGTTTCAGTTTCATTTGGCAAATAATCATCTGGTATAACTAATCTAGAGCCCAATACACCAGTTTTATTTTTTTCATCACTATTTAGTTTTTTATTACTTGTGGAATTCATAATTTAATACCCTATATAATCTTGTAAGGTGTTTTATATGCAAACTTTTAAAAAGTTCAAGTAAGTTTTTCAAATTTAATTATTTTTTTTGTTTTTGTATTTTTATTAATCAAATAAAATATAAAATAAAATAATATTTCTATACTTTACTTATTAATTATATTTAATCATGATATTTTAAAATATGAATAAACCAACAGATAAACCATCAGATCATATAAAGATAGAATTTAATAAAATCGGAATTCTTTTGGTGAATTTGGGTACTCCTGAAGCTACTGATTACTTTTCAATGAGAAGGTATTTAAAAGAATTTTTAAGCGATCGAAGGGTTGTTGATGTTTTTAAACCACTTTGGTGGGTGATTCTTAATGGTCCTATTCTAACTTTTCGTCCTTCTAAGTCTGGAAAAGCGTATGATAGAATTTGGGACAAAACCAAAGGTTCTCCATTAAGATATATAACTGAAAATCAGACGAAAAAATTAAAATCAGAATTTAGAAAATATAATCAAATAAAAATAGAATACGCCATGAGGTATGGTAATCCATCAATAAAATTACAACTAAATAAATTATTTGATAATGGATGTACTAAAATTTTGTTATTACCACTTTACCCTCAATACGCAGCAAGTACTACAGCAACAGTTCAAGATGAAGCTTTCAAATGGTTATTAAATAAAAGATGGCAACCAGCAATTAGGACAATAGCCCCATGGTATGATGATAAAAACTATATAAATATTATTTCTAATTCCATTAGAAAATCTTTTAAAAAAAATGGTGAACCTGAAGTTTTAATCATATCTTTTCATGGTGTTCCAAAAAGATATCTTTTGCTTGGTGATCCTTATCATTGTCATTGTCAGAAAACAGGTAGATTAATTCAAGAAAATTTAAGATGGAATAAAAAAAGCTTTTATGTTTCTTTTCAGTCTAGGTTTGGTCCAGAGCCGTGGCTAAAACCTTATACAGACGAAACTATTGTTGCTTTAGCAAAAAAGGGCGTTAAAAAAATTACTATTGTCTCTCCAGGTTTTGTTACAGACTGTCTTGAAACTCTGGATGAAATTAAAAATGAAGCAAAAGAAACTTTTCTTGAAAATGGAGGAGAAACACTAAATTATGTAGAGTGTTTTAACGATAGCGATGAGTCTATTAAATTTTTTAAAAATATTATAAATCAAAATTTATTCGGATGGGTTCATTTAAAATAAAATTTAACTGTTATTTACTTTTTCAAAAATTTTTGTATATTGACGATTAAGCGGGTATTGTGTAGTGGTAAGACCTCAGCCTTCCAAGCTGATGACGCGAGTTCGATTCTCGCTACCCGCTCCAGATCATCTTAAATATTACGTTAAAAATAAAAGGAATAATATTTATTAAAAGTTTGTTACCTAGTTATTATCTCTATGATTTAGAATCATAATAGTTAATACTGATGATAAAATAATTAAACCTCCTATTATAGTAAAAAAATTTGGTAATTTATAAAAAACAATAAAATCAATGACTATTGAAAAAACAGGAATTAAAAATAGAAAAAAAGAAGCTTTATTTGCACCAAAATGTCCTACTGAATAAGTCCAAGAATAATAACCTAAAAGAGTACAAATACTTGATAGCCAAATCATTGCAAATAAAATCTCTGAAGAAGCCGAAATTACAAAAGAGTAGAATTTATTTAACCAAAATAACATAGGAATTGTTCCAAATAATAATGTAAAACAAAATGTAGTTAAAGCTCCATATTTGTTGACTAATGGTTTGATTATGTGAAAATAACTAGATGTAAGAATAGCTGCTATTAATATATATATTACACCTTGATTAAAACTAAAGTCTTGATGAGCCTCCAGAGATATAATTAATACGCCAACAATACAACCAATGATACCAACCCAAAAATAAAATCTTACTTTTTGTTTTAAAATGTAAAATCCTATTAATGACGCAAATAAAGGATTACAGTTTACTATAAAACTACTTGCTCCTGCACTAACACTTTGCTGGCCTGAATTCAAAAAAAAATTATAAGCAAAAATTCCTATCAAACCTGCTAATATAAATCTAAAAATATCGTTATAAGCAATTATTTTTTTAGAAAAAATTATAAAAAAAAAAGATAAAATTCCTGGTATTAAAAAGCGCCCCAGAGCTAATGGCATAGGTTCTATAACATTTAATAGAAATGACATTACTGGAAACGAAGAACCCCATACAACAATTGTCAAAAATAGAAGAAAATGAGGTAAGTTATTTTTCATATTAATTTCAATCTATTTTTGGCAAACTTAATTTGTTTTGAACATTATGTTTTTTTAAAAAATTATTTATAATTCCACTTTTTAAATATTTTAAAATTAAATTATTTAAAAAATCTATTACTTCACTCTCTCCCTTTTTAAATCCAACAGATTGTTTAACAAATGTGAATGGCTCTTCGATAATCATACAGCTATTGTTTGATGAAACTTCATCTAATAATTTAGGTTTTAATCCCGCTAATACATCAACTTTGTTGTTATTAAATACATCATGGGATTCTTGGATTGATGAAACTCTTTTAATTTTAGCATTTATTAAATTATCTGTTAACCAAAGATCGTAGGCACTTCTCTCAGCGACAGCTATACTTATACCCTCTTTATCAATATCTTTATTTGTTTTAAGACCAGAATCTTTTTTAATTAAAAAATTTGCGTCAATCAAAACATATGGATTAGTGAAACTAATAGTATTAGCTCTTTCAGGCTCATATGCTATGTTTCCAATATCCCAAATATCATCGTTAACTGCATCTGCTAACTCGCCAGGTCTATCAAAAGGAATTAATTCATAATTAACTTTTAACTCCGAAGCAATTTGTTTTACTAAGTCCGGAGAAACTCCGTCAGGAGAACCATCAATGCTTTTACCAGTTACTAGTAAAAAATTACTCATATTTATCCCTGCCCTTAAAATACCTTTAGGTAATAAAGTTTTAAAAATATTTTTATTCATAAAATTCCTTATATAATTAAAAATTTAAGTAAAAATAAATATTGTCATTATAATTAATTAAAATAAACTATAATTATGAAATACTTTGTAGCGATAATTAAACCTTTTAAATTGGATGACGTCAGAAAAGCTCTTACAGAAATAGGTGTTGAAGGTTTAACAGCGTCCGAAGTCAGAGGTTTCGGAAGACAACGTGGACAAACAGAAATTTACAGAGGAACAGAGTATAGTGTTTCTTTTGTACCAAAACTTAAAATTGAACTTGCTGTTCCTGACGAATTAGAAGAAAAGGTTTTAGAGGCATTATGTGAAAGTGCAAATACAGGTCAAATAGGAGATGGAAAAGTTTTTGTGTTTGATATAAAAAGTGCTACAAGAATTCGTACAGGAGAGACAGGCAATGAAGCCCTTTCTTAAGGGCAATTATTAAGTTCTTTTATTGCCCACTCTGCAGCCTCTCTAATAATTCCAACATTCGTTTTGTCTGCTATTAGTCTATTAAGATTATTTAAAAGGTTTTTGTTTTTACTATTACCCGCAGCTATACAACAGTTTCTAATGAATCTATCTCTACCTATTCTTTTAATTGGAGATCTTGAAAAAGTTTCTCTAAAATTTTTTTCATCTAATTGTAATAGGTTTGCAAGATCTAGGTTATAGTTTTTTTCTTTTAACCTAATCTGACTTGAGACTTGTGCAAATTTGTTCCATGGGCATACTGCAAGACAATCATCGCAACCATAAATTCTGTTTCCAATTTTTTTTCTAAAAGTTAAAGGTATTTTGCCTTTAAACTCTATTGTAAGGTAGGAGATACATTTTCTAGCATCTAACTGATAAGGTTTAATAATTGCTTTTGTAGGGCATGCCTCAATACACATTTTACAATTACCACAATTGTCAATTGATGATTCATCATATACTAAAGTTTTATTTATTAAAATCACTCCCAAAAAAAGCCAAGAACCAAATTCTTTAGATACTAAGTTTGTATGTTTACCTTGCCAACCTATACCAGATAAATGCGCAAGAGGTTTTTCCATTATTGGCGCAGTATCAACAAATACCTTGATTTTGATATTTTGTTTTTCTCTAAAGAGTGTAATTAATTTACTAGAAAACTGCTTTAATTTTCCTTTAACTACTTTATGATAGTCATCACCTAAAGCATAAACTGAAATATTACCTGAATTTAATTTATTCTGTTTTTCTATAGGGTTTGACTCTGGTCCATAATTTAAACCTAAAACAATTGCACTTTTTGCTTCAGACCATAAATATTTTGGAGATTTTCGTCTTTCAAAAGTTTCCTTAATCCAAGACATTTCTCCGTGAAATCCATTTAACACATACTTACGAAGATTTTCTTGTGAAACTTTACTGATATCTGGCGTTGTTATTTTGCAAACGTCAAAAGAAAACTTATATGATAATTTTTTTATTTGTTTACTCAAATCACTTAAAGATATGTTTTTAGTCATAAATTTCTTTACCTGAATAATACTGAGTCAAAAATTCTCGTTCAAATTGTTCAAAATTATTTTCAATTATCGAATTTCTAGCTTTCTTAACTAGATTTAGATAAAAATGTAAATTATGTTGTGTTAACAATGATGCTCCTAAAATTTCTTTACATTTAAAAAGATGATTTAAATAAGCTCTAGAAAAAGTTTTACAAGTATGACAAAGGCAATTTAAATCAATCGGTTTTTCATCTTGAATAAACCTCGAATTTTTTATATTTATAGGACCAAAACTTGTGAATGCTTGACCATTTCTGCCAGATCTAGTTGGTAAAACACAATCAAACATATCTACGCCCCTTTTTATTGCTCCTAAAATATCATCTGGTTTGCCAACACCCATTAAATATCTTGGTTTATCAAAGGGTAAATGTTTCACAGTATTTATAATAGTTTCAAACATTATACTCTGAGGCTCCCCAACAGCAAGACCCCCTATAGCAAAACCATCAAAGTCGATATTTTTTAATTCTAAAGCTGAAATTTCTCTGAATTCTGAAAAAACTGAACCTTGTACAATCCCAAATTGACCATAACCGTCTCTAAATGAAAAAGCATCCCTAGACCTTTTTGCCCAATTTAATGAGAGTTCCATTGATTTAAAAGCCTTGCGTTTTTCAATTGGATAAGATACACACTCATCTAATTGCATAGAAATTGTAGCATCAAGTATTTTTTGGATCTCTGTACTTTTTTCTGGTGTTAAAAAATATTTTGTACCATCAATATGTGATTTGAATTCAACTCCAGTGTCGGATAATTTTGTCAGTTTTGATAAACTCATAATTTGAAATCCTCCAGAGTCAGTTAAAAGAGGTTTTTGCCACGACATAAACCTTCTTACTCCACCAAATTTTTTTATTATATTTTCTCCTGGTCTCAACATTAAGTGATAAGTGTTAGCCAAAATTATTTGAGCTCCAATTTCTAAAACATCTCTCAAATGCATTGCCTTTACAGTAGCCAAGGTTCCTACTGGCATAAATATTGGGGTTTCAATGTTCCCATGAGCGGTAATTATTTCACCTGCTCTAGCATTTTTGTCTGAATTTAAAAGAGAAAACTGAAATTTTTTCATCATTCAATCACAATTTTTTGGAAGCAAACAACAATCACCATAAGAGTAAAATCTATAATTATTGTTTATGGCATGTTGATAAAGATTGAATGCATTTTTATAGCCATAAAAAGCACAAATTAAAATCATTAAAGTTGACCTAGGTAAATGAAAGTTTGTTAATAAAAAGTCAGTAATTTTAAATTTAAAGCCGGGTTGAATAAATAAATTTGTACTTCCTTTCCATGGGATAAGTGTATCATTATTTAATGTAATACTCTCAAGTGTTCTAAGTACTGTTGTTCCTACAGCTATTATTTTTTTATTATTTCTTTTTGCGTTATTAACTATTTCACAAGTAGTTTCATTAACCTCACACCATTCATAATGCATTTTATGATCTTTAATTTTATCAGATTTTACAGGTAAAAACGTACCAGCTCCAACATGCAATGTTATAGGTGTTACAATGATACCCTTTTTTTTAAGACTATTTAATACATCTCTTGTAAAATGCAATGATGCTGTTGGTGAAGCAACAGCACCCTCTTTTTTAGCAAAAAAAGTTTGATAATTACTATCATCATCTGAAGTCTTGCTTTTGATATAGGGAGGCAAAGGTAAAGAACCTGTTTTTGAAATATTATCCATTAATTTTTTTCCAGAAATATTAAATTCTAATAAAACTTCACCGTTTAAGGCTTTTCTAATAATTTTTGCTGTCAAATTATTATTGAAAATTATAAGGTCATTTTCTTTACATTTTTTTGCAGGTTTTGCAAAAGCAAACCAGTTATTTGAATTTTTTTTCATGTGTAATGTAAAGTTTATTTTCTTACTACCATTTAATCCCTCTAAATTAGCTTTAATAACTTTTGTATTATTAATAACGATTACATCGCCTTCATTAAAAAAATTTGATATATTTTTAAAGGTTGTATCATGAAATTTTTGTCCTTTAACACACAACATTTTTGACTCATCACGAGGGAAACATGGTTTTTGAGCAATTAATTTAGAGGGAAGAAAATAATCAAATTCTGAGATATTCATAAAATTATTTAAAAATTTGGATAACTCCAACTATAAAATTAGAACTATTTTTAACGACCAGGCATTGAACTCTAGCTTCTCTCATTCGTTCATGTGCTGCTTCTAAATTATCAGATTCATTTGCAATTAAAGGAGATAAGTTCATAATATCCTCAGCCTTTATTTTATTTATATCATCATTCTTTACTAATGCTCTTCTCAAATCACCATCAGTAATAATTCCTTCTAAGTTATTTCTACTTCCAACTAATGCTATCCCAAGTCTTGCTTCTGTCATTTTAACAATTACATCTTGCATATTACTATAACTGTAAACAAAAGGGAGGTTATCTTTTATCATTTCATCTTTTACTTTTAAAAGTAATCTTCTACCCAGCGCTCCTCCCGGATGCGTTAGTGCAAAATCTTCCTGCTTAAAGTTTTTAAGACTCATCAAAGTCACAGCAAGAGCATCTCCTAAAACAAGAGTAGTTAAAGTTGAGGTTGTAGGAGCAAGATTAAGTGGACAAGCTTCTTTATCAACGGAAATATCTAAAACTATATCTGAGTTCTGAGCAAGATTAGAATTTGGATCACCAGTCATTCCAATAATTTTAACTTGCATTCTTTTTAATGCTGGCAGTAAAGCCAAAATTTCGTCTGTTTCACCAGAATATGAAATCAAAATAACAATATTTTCTGGTTGAACAATTCCTAAATCACCATGAATTGCCTCTCCCGGATGAAGAAAATAACTAGGGGTTCCAGTTGAAGCAAATGTAGAGGATATTTTTCTACCAACTAAACCTGATTTTCCCATACCGCATACAACTATATGACTGTTAGAATTATGAATTGCTTCTACTGCGGTTTCAAAACTTTTGCCAAGAAGACTTTCTAGACGATCTATCGCAATTTTGTAAGTTTTTGTTAAATTTAATGCAGTTGATATTGCTTTCATTTAAATCACCGTATATTTATAATAAATTAGTTATATTATTTATAAAAAGATTAAACAATGAAAATACACTTCACTTCGTCAAAAAGTAAAATTGCTATTGAGACTAAGAATAAACTAATTGAAAGATATAGGCAAATCACTAAATCAAAAGCTGACGTAATAGTAGCAATTGGGGGAGATGGTGAAATGTTAAGAGCTTTGAGAGAAAGTATTTCTATAAACCTACCAGTTTTTGGAATAAATAAAGGACATATTGGTTTTTTAATGAATAGAAATAATAACACTAATTTAATAAAGAGAATCGAAAGTGCCGTGGAAATGATAGCTCACCCTCTAGAAATGAAAGCAAAAGATATAAATGGTAAAGAACATTTACATTTAGCAATAAATGAAATTTCTTTGTTCAGAAATACCAATCAAAGTTCAATAATAACGATTAGTGTTGATAAAATTGAAAGATTAAAAGAGTTATATTGTGATGGAGTTTTAGTTTCAACGCCAGTAGGTTCTACAGCATACAACTTGTCAGCAAAAGGACCAATAATTCCACTTGGATCAGATATATTAGCATTAACCCCAATAAGTCCTTTTAGACCACGAAATTGGCAAGGAGCACTGATAAAAAATACTTCTGAAGTTAAATTTGAGACAAAAAATCCTGAGTTAAGACCTGTAAATGCAAGCGCTGATATAATCGAAATAAAAAATGTCACAGAGGTCAAAATAAGACTGCGAATGGATATAAATCTTAGGATACTTCATGACACTGATGATAATTTAGAACATAGACACTTAAAAGAGCAATTTTTTGTTTATTAAATTAAATACTAAATATCAACTTGGTTAACAAATTTTATATTATCAAACGCTAAAGCTCTCTCCACATCCACATCTAGCTATTTCGTTTGGATTTGAAAACTCAAAACCAGAGCTAAACTTATTTTCTTGATAATCCATTGTTGAACCTACAAGAAACATTACAGCTGCTGGATCAATAAGAATTGTTATATCTTCAATTTTAATTTTTTCTTCAAACGGCTTAATTTCTTTTGCGTATTCCACATGATATTTCATTCCAGAACATCCAGCTGTTTTTACACCAATTCTAATTCCCAAAACATCGCCGTTAGATTTTTTAATTAGCAACTTAACTCTATTTTTTGCTCTTTCAGTCAATTTTAATATCTGTTTACTTTTCATATCATCCAACATCTAAGGCTAGTTTCGCATCATCACTCATTCTATCAACGGTCCAAGGAGGATCCCATATCAATTCGACTTCAACTACACCAACATTTTCTAATTCACTCACTTTTTCAGCCACTTCTTTTGGCATCTCCCCAGCAACTGGACAACCTGGAGAGGTTAGTGACATTTTTATATGAATATTATTGTTTGCTTCAAACTTAATATCATATATCAAACCTAAATCATAAATATTCACTGGAATTTCAGGGTCATGTATATTTTGTAATACATTAATAACGTCATTTAAATTTAGTTCAGTTTTTACTTTTTTTATCCTTTTACCAGATTTAACGATATATGTTTCTTTATTACCTTTTAAGGGATAATTTGGTATAAAATCGTGTAATGATTTTTCAAATTGTTTATTCATGAATTTCTAAAAATTTTTTTAACTTTAGTAAGAGCTTCTGCTAATTGATCGAAATCATCAAAATTTGTATAAGCTCCTACTGAAGCTCTAGTTGTTGAAACAATATTAAAAGCATCTAGAAGTGGTTGTGCACAATGATGACCTGCCCTAACGGCAACTCCTTCTCTATCAACTATTGTAGCTATATCGTGTGCATGAGCACAATCCATGGTAAAGGAGATAACGCCTGCTTTATTTTTATTTTTACCAAAAATATTAACACCTGTTATAGAGTCTAATTTATCTATACCATATGAAAGAACTTTTTTTTCATGTTTTTCAATATTTTCTAATCCAATATCGTTAACCCAATCAATAGCTTTACCTAAGGCTATTGCTTGAACTATGGGAGGAGTACCAGCCTCAAACCTTAAGGGAGGATCTGCATATGTGGTTTTATCAAGTTTTACAACATCAATCATATCTCCTCCACACATAAATGGAGGCATATTATTTGTTAAATTAATTGACCCATATAATACCCCAATACCAGTAGGGCCATAAAGTTTGTGACCAGAGAAGCAGTAAAAATCACAACCTAATTCTTTCACATCAACTTTAAAATGTATTGCACCTTGACATCCATCTACCAAGGTTACTGCCCCAGCCTGTTTTGCAAGAGAACAAATTTGTTTTACTGGAAAAACTGTTCCTAATACATTAGAAACATGTGGGAAAGTTATTAATTTAGTTTTAGTAGTAATTTGTTCTCTAATTTTAGATATATCAAAATCTTCATCAGGATTAAAATGTACGACTTTTAAATTTGCACCTTTTAATTTTGCAATATATTGCCAAGGAACAAAATTAGCATGGTGTTCAGCTATGGTTAAGATGATTTCATCATCTTTATTTAAATTTTCATTTCCCCAACTGTATGCTACTAAGTTAATTCCAGCAGTTGCTCCTGAGGTGAAAATTATTTCGTTTTCATCTGCATTAATAAATTTTGCTACCTTAATTCTAGAATTTTCATAACTCTCGGTAGCTTTTTCAGACAAATAATGAAGTCCTCTATGAACATTTGAATAACTTGAAGAGTAATTTTCTTGAATAGCGTCGAGAACTAATTTTGGTTTTTGCATTGACGCAGCAGAGTCCAAATAACTCAAACGTTTATCCCAAACACGTAAATTTAATGCAGGAAACTGAGATCTTATAAATTCAATGTCATAACTATTTGTTTTTGTACTTAACATTTTTAATTTTCTAAAATTTTTTTAAAAGCTATTTCTGTTTCAGTAACAACTTCGTTCATGAAAATTTTATCGACTGATTCTTCTATAATTTCAGACAAAAAAGCTTCTATTAACATTAATCTAGCCTTTTGTTTATCTATTCCTCTGCTTAAAAAATAAAATAATTGATCTTCATCTAATTCTCCGACAGTAGCCCCATGGCTGCAAATCACATCATCTGCATAAATTTCTAATTCAGGCTTTGAGTTTGATAAAGCTTTATCAGATAATATTAAAGCTTTGCTCATTTGTTGAGCATTAGTTTTTTGTGCTTTTTTCTCAACTCTTATTTTACCTTGAAAAACACCAGTAGAATTTTTATTCAAAACTCCTCTTACTTTTTGAGATGAATTACAATTTGGATAATCATGATAAATAGATGATGTAAAATCATGATGCTGAAACCCTGTTGACAAATAAACACAATTAAGATTCATAGAGGAATTTTCACCTTTCAGATAAGAATGAGTTTCTGACCGTGTAAAAGCACCACCATTTATAAGATTGAAAATATTGCAATTAGCATCTTCTTTTAAAAAACTAATTAAAAGTGATAAATTTGTAGTTTCAATATCATCATTATGAAATTTTATAAATTCTAATTTAGAGTTTTTTTGAAGTTTTAATATTTGTAAAGGAGCATTCAAAGCTGAATTAGTTTCAAACTTTTCTAAAATTTTTACATTTGAGTTTTCTTCAACTTCAATTAATATTAGAGGATGAATAGAATTATTTGGACAATTTCCGGTCTGCAATAACTCTAAAGGCTTATCAATCTGACAATTTCGTTTGATTTTCAATTTAATGAAATCTTGAAAACATGAACCTGTTATATTTAAAGTAGGATGAGTTAAAACACTTTTATTGTTTATTTCATTCAAGTTAGTTATTAAATCTTTAGCAGACAAAAAGGATATTTCAATTTCTTCTGGTAATATGTCAGAACTCACTTTAGAAAAAATTCCATTTATAAAAACTAGTGAATAATAAGCATTATTAGTTATTGAGGAGTTTTTTATTTTTTTTGAACTGGACACATAAGGAATAAATTTTTTTCTAGCAAGTTTTCCTAATCTACTAAGTCTCCATGTTTCGTTAGTTGGAGATGGCCAATCAGAGAATTTTTTTAAAAAAAATTTTCTGTAATCATCTTCAAGATAATTTTCATTCACATGTTTTTTAATTACTTCAGAGAAGTCATCATATTTACGCTGCATCAACAATTCCTGCATAACCGTTCTTTTCTATAATTTTAGCTAATTCCGGTCCTCCAGATTTTTTAATTACACCATCTGCTAATATATGGACATAATCTGGCACAATATAATCAAGAAGCCTTTGATAATGAGTAATAACTATGACTGCATTATCTTTCCCTTTGTAGTTATTAACTCCATTAGAAACAATTTTAAGTGCATCAACATCAAGGCCAGAATCTGTTTCATCTAAAATAGCAAGTTTAGGCTCAAGAAGCATCATTTGAAGTATTTCAAAACGTTTTTTTTCTCCACCTGAAAAACCAACATTTACTGATCTTTTTAACATTTCATCTTTAATAAACATGCTACTTGCTAATCTTCTCGCTTCTTTCACAAACTCCAAATGATTTAATTCTTTTTTTCCTAAAACTTTACGTCTTATATTAACAGCCTCTCTCAAAAAATTCATACTTGATACACCAGGTAACTCAACTGGATATTGAAATGCTAAAAACAACCCTTGATTTGATCTTTCATTAGCTGATAATTCTAATAAATCTTTATTATCAAAATTTATCTCTCCAGAACTTAAATCGTACCCCTCTTTACCTGACAAAATATATGATAAAGTACTTTTACCAGAACCATTAGGACCCATTATAGCATGAACTTCACCTAGATTAACATTTAAAGAAACACCTTTTAAAATTGGTTTTTCCTCAATACTTAAATGTATATCTTTAATGTTTAAAATTGACATTATCTATCCCTTATAATTTTCTTTAGAAATTTTAACCAACTGATCCCTCTAAACTAATACCAATAAGCTTTTGTGCCTCTACAGCAAATTCCATAGGCAGTTCTTTCATGACTTCTTTACAAAAACCATTAACTATCAATGAAGTAGCTGTTTCATCATCTAAACCCCTTTGCTTACAGTAAAATAACTGTTCTTCTGAAATTTTTGATGTTGTGGCTTCATGTTCAACTTTTGCATTTGATATATTTTGATTAATATATGGTATTGTGTGAGCTGAACATTTATCACCAATAAGGAGAGAATCACACTGGGTAAAATTTCGTGCGTTTTTGGCTGTTTTTTGAATTTGCACTTGTCCCCTATATGTATTTTGAGATTTTCCAGCTGATATACCTTTAGAAATAATTGTTGATTTTGTTCCTTTACCGATATGTATCATTTTTGTTCCAGTATCAGCTTGTTGAAAGTTATTTGTTATGGCGACTGAGTAAAATTCGCCTACTGAATTATTACCCATCAAAACACAAGATGGATATTTCCAAGTAACTGAAGATCCAGTTTCAACTTGTGTCCATGAAATCTTAGATCTATCACCAAGGCATTTCCCCCTTTTAGTAACAAAATTATATATTCCACCTTTTCCATTTTCATCTCCTGGATACCAGTTCTGTACAGTTGAATATTTAATTGATGCATCTTCCAATGCAACTAATTCGACAACAGCTGCATGAAGTTGATTTTCATCTCTTTGAGGTGCAGTACATCCTTCTAAATAAGAAACATAACCAGCATCTTCAACTATTATCAAAGTTCTCTCAAATTGCCCTGTATTTTGCTCGTTTATTCTAAAATAAGTTGAGAGTTCCATAGGACATTTGACATTTTTTGGAATAAAAACAAAGGATCCATCAGTAAATACAGCAGAATTAAGTGCGGAATAGTAATTATCTGTAACTGGCACAACTGAACCTAAATACTTTTTTACTAGTTCAGGGTGACTTTGAACAGCTTCTGATATTGGACAAAAAATCACACCTTCTTTAGAGAGTTTTTCTCTAAAAGTTGTTGCAACTGAAACTGAGTCAAACACTGCGTCAACTGCAACCCCAGATAACATTTTTTGTTCACTAAGAGGAATTCCCAGTTTTTCATATGTTTTCAATAATTCTGGATCAACTTCATCTAAACTTTTCAATTTTTTCTTAACTTTCGGAGCGGCATAATAATGAATATCTTGAAAGTCTATTTCAGGATAATTTACTTTTGCCCAACTTGGTTCTTTCATATTAAGCCATTGTTTGTAGGCATTTAATCTCCATTCTAGTAACCATTTCGGTTCATTTTTTTTACCTGAAATAAATTTAATAATGTCTTCATTTAGGCCTTTAGGTGCCTTTTCAACATCGACTTTCGTTGAAAACCCATATTTATATTTACTAGTTGTTTGTTCAACTACACTGATAGTTTCTTTTGATGCCACCACTAACTTAACTCCATTTTATTAAACTCATCCTCATTACTGTGATTTTTGTATAAATATGATATTGGGTCAGAACACATTAAATCAGCTATAGAATAACTTTGTAATGTATTTCTAATTATCATATTAATATTGTTCCAGTTACCCTCTAAGAAACAGTTTTCACTAGAACTACATCTTTCATGATTTCCATCTACACAATCTGTTATACATACTGGTCCATCCATCATTTCAATAATATTAATAATCGATATTTCATTGGCCTTTTTTGTAAGTTTATATCCACCACTAGACCCCCTTAAAGCCGTTATGAAATCACTTTTTGATACTATCAACTTCATAATCTTTTGAACAGTTGCTAGACTTATACCAGCCTCATGAGATATTTCTTGTGCATTTATAAACCTATCCATTTTTTTAGACAAAATACATATGCAAACAATTGCATAATCAGTCATTTTATTTAATTTAAACATACATATATTATATAGTACTTTTTTAGTACTCTTTAAAGTTAAAAGAAAATTTAAATTGATATTAGTTTCTAGCTATTGTTTTTAACAAATATTTACCTTTATGAATCCCAGAAAACATCTGGTCTAGATCAGGGTGATCAACCGGACCATTGTTACTGTCATTTAGCAGGTTCTGTTGTGAAACATAAGCAGAATAAAATGTTTCTGAGTTTTCTGCCATAAGGTGATAATATGGTTGTTCCTTTGATGGTCTTATTTCGGTTGGTATAGATTGATACCACTCTTCAGTGTTAGAAAATTGAGGATCAACATCTACAATCACCCCCCTAAATGGATAAATTCTATGTTTAACAATGTCTCCAATATTAAACAAGGGATCTTTAACTATGTTAACCTTTCCTACTTTTTCGTTTTGACTATCAACATAATTAACGTTAATTTCTTCTTTGTTCTCATGTTCTTTGTCTTTATTTTTTTCAACCATCAATAATACTTTCTGAAAAGATGTTAGTTTTTAGTCTTTATATTTAAAACTTGACGACCATTATACATACCTGTTTTCAAGTCTAAATGATGAGGTCTCTGTAATTCACCAGTATCTTTATTTTCTACAAAAGTATCACTTTTGATAGAATCGTGAGATCTTCTCATACCTCTTTTAGATTTAGTAACTTTACTTTTTGGAACTGCCATTTTTAATTCTCACTTAATTTATGGTGGAGCTGGACGGGATCGAACCGACGACCTGATGCTTGCAAAGCACCCGCTCTCCCAACTGAGCTACAGCCCCACTTTATTAATATTAATTTGATAACTTTTTGCTATTATCTCGTCAAGTCTTTTGTACTATTAAATAATAATTGCATATTAACAATTTATTATTAAGAATAATTTTAATTAAAAGATAAATTATGATTTTTAAAAATTTTACTATCTCCAATCTACATGGTTGTATAACACCATCAACAATGTTTCTTGAAGAAAAGGGTAAAACCGTTAAAATTTCAAAAGGCACAATAATTGATGAAAATATTATAAAATTATTAAAGATTAACAAAATTTCTAAATTATTTTGTTTTAAACTTAATCAAAATGAAATTTATGAGAATGAAGCTGCTAAAATAATTTCTAAAAACTTAATTTTAAATCAAACAGAGATATTCAATGAAAGAAATTTTTCTACTGGAAGATCTAATATAATCTCTAGTCAAAACGGTATTTTTTACTATGATGAAAAAAAACTAATTAAAATAAATTCAATAACAAATTTAGTCGGAATTGGTGCTTTAAAACCATTTTCAAGAGTAATTAGAGGACAAAATCTCCTCACAATCAAAATTATGCCTTATGGAATATCTTTAAAACTTGTAAATAAAATTAAAAATTCTATAAGAGATTGTTTTAAACTCTTGCCATTTAGAAAATATAAAATCCATTTGATTCAGACCTTTAATTATAATACAAAACTGAGTCATTTGGATAAAATTAGATTAATTACTGAAGAACGATTAAAAAAATGTAAAAATAAATTGTCAGAAGAATTTAGAACTATACATGATGAAAAAAATTTAAATTGCATATTTAAAAAAAGTATTAATAAGACACCAGATTTAATTTTAATTTTTGGAATTCATGCTATTAATGATGTTAGAGATTTAATTCCTAGAATAATTAAAAATAATAATGGGAAAATTATAAGATTTGGAATGCCTGTAGAACCTGGAAACTTGATACTACTAGGCAATATAAGAAAAAATAATAAAAATATATTAATTATCGGGATGCCTGGTTGTGCCAAGTCTCCTAAAGAAAATGGTGTTGATTGGATCTTATGGAGAGTATTAAGCGGGTTAGAAATAAATAAAAAAGTAATTAATAAAATGAGTGTCGGTGGACTAATCTCATGAAAAGTTATGAATTAAGAATATTTCATAACAATAAATGTTCTAAGTCAAGAGCTGTGATAAAAATATTAAAAGAAAAAAAAGTAAATTTTGAAACTATCAATTATTTAAATGAAACCCTTGATCTTTTGTTTCTTAGAGAAACTCTGAAAGCTCTTAATGAAAATATCAATGGTGTAATAAGAAGGAATGAAAAATTATTTAAAACAAAATTTAAGCATATTAACACAGATTTAAATATTGATAGTATTATTGATATGTTAAAAAAAAATCCTATTTTAATTCAACGTCCAATCGTAGTAATAATCAAAAATGGTAAAGTCAAGAGATCAATAATATGTAGACCTCCAGAAAGAATCCTAGACTTCTTAATTTAATAGATCCGTTTTTTTGGTCCAAGATGCTTGTTTTTTTGTAATTCTATTTGTTTTTGTCTTTCACTGAATCGTTTTTTTTGTTTTTCAGATATTTTGTTAATACAGTATTTACAACTTTTGCCCTCTATATAATTAGATTCTAGCATATCATTCTTGCTAAGAGGCATTCTGCAAGCAAAACACATTTCATAATTACCAACTTTTAAACCATGTTCAACTGAAACTCTGTAATCGAAAACAAAACACTCACCTCGCCATAAACTTTCTCTTTTTGGAATTTGTTCAAGATATTTTAGGATACCCCCTTCTAGATGAGAAACATTTTTATAACCAATTTTTTTTAAATATGATGTAGATTTTTCACATCTTATACCGCCAGTACAATACATACCTATTTGAGTATTCTTTGAAATATTTTTATTTACTAAATTTTTATTTACCCAATCAGGAAAATCTCTAAAACTTTTAATGTTAGGATTAACTGCATTTTTAAAAGAACCAATTGATATTTCATAATCGTTTCTAGTATCAATCAATAATGTTTTGGATTGATTTATAAACTTGTTCCATTCTTGAGGAGAAATATAATCTCCGACTATTTTGATTGGCTTAACGTTTTTTTTCCCTATTGTTACAATTTCTTTTTTAAGTCTAATTTTTAGTCTTAAAAATGGAATTTTAATACAAACTGAATATTTCGGTCTTAAATCAGAAAATTCTTTATGCAATGACATGTTTTTAAAAAATCTTTGTAAATCTTTTTTTTTCCCTGCTATGGTTCCATTTATACCTTCATTTGCTAACAAAATAGTCCCTTTGATATTTGAATGCTTTGTATAACTAATAAAACACTCCCTAATTTCTATAATTTTTTTTAATTGAATAAATTTGTAAAAGGTTGCTACAATAATTTCATTATCATGTATTTTTTTTTTGTTAAAATGTTTAATAAAATTATCTGTTAGCATGGTAAATTATAATTTTTATATTTTATATTTTTATTATTTTTTAAGTTTATAATAGGAGAAACACATGAAAAATATCAACAAAGATATAGCAATTAGGATTATAGATGCATCAATCAAAAAAGCAAGAGAGTTAAAACTCAACCCTATTATGGTTACAATTCTTGATCATAGAGGATCAATAAAAGCATGTCTTGGTGAGGATGGTATTAGTCCAATAAGATTTAAAATAGCATTTGGTAAAGCTAATGGAGCTTATAAAATGGGTATGGGTTCAAGAGCATTATTTAATAGAGCTGAAGAACAAGCATATTTTATCAATGCTGTAAATAGTCTAGAAAATGGAAATTTAGTTTCTGTCCCAGGTGGTGTATTAATTAGAGATGATGAAAAAAATATAATTGGTTCTTTAGGTATATCTGGCGATAGTTCTGATAATGACGAAATAGCAGCAGTAGCTGGAATAGAATCTGAGGGTTTTGTAGCTGACACTGGATGACATTTTTTTAGATTAGACCAACAATATAATTGGTATAATTATACATGAAATTAGTACAGTAAATCCAAGAACATTTTTATTAAATTTAGTTTCTTCAACTATAATTTGATAATTTCTAGGTCTACCATCAATCATTTGATTTATTAATTTTTGTTTCTTTATTAACTGATAATAGAAAATAGCTAGAATATGTATTGTTATAAGAAAATAAATAAAATAATGGGACAAATTATGAATTTTTGTAAAATGAATAGTATATTCTGGAAGGTATGAAACTAAGGGCCCATCAAAAAGAATATCATCACTGGAAAATAATCCTGAAATAGATAAAACAGTTATTAAAATATAAAAACTGAATACAGATAAACTGCCTAAGGGGTTGTGGCCTGTTTTCTTATTATTTACTTTTTTTCCTTTCAAGTAATTAAAAATTTCTTTGGGACCATAAAAAAAATTTTTAAAAATAGCGTTATATGATCCAAAAAAACCCCAAAAAATTCTAAAAATAATTAAGCCCAAACTAATTGAACCAAAATATTGATGTAAAAACAAATTATCAATTTTTGCAGAAATAATTGAAAAAGTAATAAAAAATACAAGTAACCAATGAAAAATTCTAAGATTGATATCCCAAACATACATGAATTAAATCATGCATTTAATATTACTAATTGTTAAGAAAAAAAAAAATATTAATATGTAATTTATGAAACAATTTTGGAAAAAAAAAATGCACTTTGCTTTTAATGAATTGCAAAAAAAAGATATTCTATTTGATAACATTATAAAGAAGTATGGTTTGCCTGGGGACAGAAGTATACCTAATAATTTTGCATCTTTAGCTAGAATAATTATCGGACAACAAATTTCAAGATCTGCCGCTGAAAGCATTTACCTAAAATTGAATTCTGAAAATTTACTATGTGTAAAAAATATTTTAAAAATAGATTTATTAGAATTAAAGAGTAGAGGTTTATCTTTGCAAAAATGTAAATATTTGCATAATCTTGCAAACAAAATAGTAAATAAAGAGATAAGACTAAAAACATTTCAAAACCTTCCTAGTGAGGAGGTTTTTAAAAGTTTAATTAGCTTAAATGGAATTGGTGAGTGGACTATTAAAAACTATATGTTGTTTGCGCTTCAAGATGTTGACGCTTGGCCTGGAAGCGATCTTGCACTTCAAGAATCCATCAAAAAATTAAATAATTTAAAAATTAGACCTAATAATGAATATATGAATAAAATATCAAAAAAATGGAAACCTTTTAGGGGTGCTGCAGCTTTAATACTTTGGCACTACCATGGGGTCTTGAAAAGTATTAATCATGATAAATGAAAGTCAATTGCAATTTTTAATAAAACTCTCAAAAACTTGTTGCGATTGTGCTATGCATCATTTCAAATCTAATAGTAGAGGAAACTTTAAGTTAAAGAACGACTATTCTCCTTTAACTAAGGCAGATATAGATGTTAATGACATAATTATAAAAGGAATGAAAAGCATTTTTCCAAATGATGTCATTGTTTCAGAAGAAAATTATAATTCAAGTTTTTCAGTAAACTCTGAAAGATTTTGGTTGATAGATCCCATTGATGGTACAAAGGAATTCATAAATGGCAAAGAAACCTTTTCAGTAAATTTCAGTTTAATACAGTTTAATTCACCTATTTTTGGATTAGTAGCACAGCCTAGTAATAAAACTGTATGGTATAACTTCAATAATAAATCTTGGAAAATCAAGAATGATTTCGATATTAAAAAGTCTAAACAAATCAAATGTAAAAATTTAATTCGAGATAATTTCAAAGTAATAGCAAGTAAAAACCATACGAATTTTAAATTGGATGATTGGATTAAATTAATTAAACCAAATGAGGTAATTAATATAGGATCTAGTCTAAAATTTTGTCATATAGCTGAAGGGTTGGCTGATATCTATCCTCGTAACACCCCTACTATGGAATGGGATACGGCCGCAGGACATAGTATATTGAAATGCGCTGGCGGAAACATATTAACTGAGAATGGTTTGGAATTAGCTTATGGAAAAACAGGATTCAGAAATAAAAACTTTGTCGCTAT
This sequence comes from SAR116 cluster bacterium AG-426-I14, assembly GCA_003210055.1. Classification (GTDB taxonomy): domain Bacteria; phylum Pseudomonadota; class Alphaproteobacteria; order Puniceispirillales; family Marisalimonadaceae; genus AG-426-I14. The sequence goes on along the minus strand of QCNS01000002.1, from coordinate 4,947 downwards.
TGGTAAAACAAAAAAAAGAATACCAAGTGTTTTTGTTATTGGTGATATTTTAACAAATAGAAATGAATATCAAAAAGAAATCAATGATGCGACAAAGGACTTGAGAAATAATAAATTAGTTTGTTTTCCCACAGAGACAGTTTATGGTCTTGGAGGTATAGGTAATAGTGATTTAGCAATTAATGCAATTTATAGTGCTAAAAATAGACCAAAAAATAATCCTCTTATTGCTCACATTAAAAGCATTCAAGAAGCTAGAAAAATAGGACAATTTACAAAAATTGCAGAAAGTATTGCCAAAAAATTTTGGCCTGGTCCATTAACAATTGTTTTACAAACTAACTACAATAGTAATTTAGCAAAAATAGCTTCACAAGGTAAGTCATCAATTGCACTGAGAGTTCCTTCACATCCAGTAGCTCTTGATTTACTTGATAAACTTGATACTCCCATTTTAGCACCTAGTGCTAATAAATCTGGTCACGTAAGTCCAACATCTGCGAAACATATTATTAGTGATTTCGGTACAAAACTAAAAAATAAGTCTTGGGAAATTAGTAAAATTTTAGACTTTGGTAGCTGTGAAATTGGTTTAGAATCAACAGTGATTGATTGTAGAGGAGAGCTTCCAATCATTTTAAGAGAGGGTTATATCACTTCAGATATGATTAAATACTTTACTAATCTTAAAACTTTTAATTATTCTAATAATCAAACATTATTATCTCCCGGAATGATGACTAGTCACTATTCTCCAAAAACAAAAGTCTTAATTAATCAGAAAAAATATATTTTAGGATCTGGTGTTTTAAACTTTGGAAAAGCAACAAAAAACTTCCAAAACATTAAAAAAGAATTTAACTTAAGTCCTAGTGAAAATTTGCTTCAAGCTGCATCATTATTATATGAGGGGTTAAGATATTTGGATAGTTACAATCTAAAATATATACAAGTACCTCCAATACCTATGAGAGGTCTTGGTAAAGCAATAAATGACAGATTAATAAGAGCTTCAAATGATAAATAAATTAAAAAAAGAAATATTAAAACTTTCGTTAAACCATAAACCTATTTTTAATCAAGAAGACCATAAAAAATATACTACTGATTGGAGAGGGCAGTTTCATGGAGAAACTTTGGGAGTTTTAAAACCATGCAATAAAATTGAAGTTTCTAATATCTTAAAATTTGCAAATAAATTTAATCTAGGTGTTATACCACAAGGGGGTAATACAAGTTTATGCGGAGGAGCAACACCGATAAAAGGCCAAAACTCAATAATATTATCTACAGAAAAATTAGATAAAATTAGGACAATTGATAAAAACTCAAAATCTTTGACTGTTGAATCAGGCGTAATATTATCTGATATTCATGATTATGTCGAAAAATTAGAATTATTCTTTCCACTTAACCTGGGTGCTAAAGGATCTTGTATGATAGGAGGAAATTTATCAACAAATGCTGGTGGAATTAATGTACTTAAATATGGAACTACTAGAGAACTATGTATAGGTATAGAAGTTGTTTTGCCTGATGGACGAATTTTAAATTTACTTAGTAATTTAAAAAAAGATAATACCGGTTATGATCTGAAAAATATTTTTATTGGTGCTGAGGGTACGTTAGGAATAATAACAGCGGCAACATTAAAGCTATTCCCTATTCCAAAAATTAAATTGACTGCATTTGCCGAAGCCAAGACAATAAAAAATGCTATTGAATTACTAAGTATTTTTCAAAATGAAATTCCTAATGGAATTGAGGCTTTCGAACTAATGCCAAAAACATTTTGGGAAGTTGCATCAAACAACATTGAAAATATAACTATTCCATTTGACTCAATCCCAGAAATGGGAGTTCTTATAGAAATTTCTAGTACATCTGAGGATGATGCAAAAATAAATTCTAATGGCTCAACAAACCTTTATGACAAGTTAGAAAAATTATTATCATATTCTTTTGAAAAAAAAATTATAGCAGATGCTATAATTTGTAAAAATAGTTCTGAGAGTCATCAATTATGGGATATTAGAGAAAGAGCTGCAGAGTCTGAAAAAAAAGAACTCGAAAAATGCGGTGCAATAAAATGTCTAAAACACGATGTTTCACTACCTTTATGTAATATTGAAAAGTTTCATAATGAGACTCAAAATATGCTTAAAAAAGAAGTACCAAATAGTAGAACAATTTATTTTGGTCATCTTGGAGATGGTAATCTTCATTATAATGTTTTTGGAGATGGAGGATTGCCTGACGGTTTTAAAAATAAATCTGCAGAAATAACCGAAAAAATTTATGAAATTGTTATTAAAAATAATGGATCTTTCTCAGCTGAACATGGTATAGGTCAACTTAGAAAAAAAAGTTTAAAGCTTCATAAAAACTCTGTAGCATATAATTTAATGAAAGATATTAAAAATCAGTTTGATCCAAACAATATTATGAACCCAGGTAAAATTTTTAATTAAAAAAAATATAAAAAATTATGAGACTAATCTTTTTTCTATTCTTAATCTTCTTTATTTCAAATATCTCTTATTCTGATTCTGATAAAAAATTAGGTATTGAATTTACTAGTGACTCTCTTGAAATTAAAGAAAATGATAACGTCATCATTGCTATTGGCAATGTAGAAATCAAGAATAAAAATAGAAGAATTCTAGCTGACAAAATACGCTACGATAAAATTAAAGATAAAGGAGTAGCAACAGGTAATGTTAAAATTTATGAATCAGATGGTTCAATTTATCAATCTGAAAAAGTAATTTTAGAGAATGATTTTAAAAATATAACTGCTTCACTATTTTATGGAACTTTTTCAGATAAATCAAAGATTATGGCTAAGAAATTTATAAAAAAAGAGAAGGGAATTAGTATTTTTGAAAATGGTTCATATACATCGTGTAATTGTGATCTCAAAAATGGAGAGTTGCCTATCTGGGAATTAAGTACAGAAACTTCAAAACATGATCCAGAATCTAAAACAATTTTTCATAAGAATGTAACATTAAAATTATTATCAGTACCTATTTTTTATATCCCATCCATTAATCATCCCGATTGGACAGTTAGTAAGAAAAGTGGATTTCTTACACCAACCATCTCTTATTCGAACCAGAACAAGTTAGAGGCATCAATACCTTATTATTATACGACAAAAGATCCTACTTGGGATATGACAATAACAACACATGGCAAAGGAAAAAATGGAATTGCAAGCCAAGTAAATTTTAGAAAAAAATACTTTAAATCTTCACTTGAAACTGACTTCTATTCAGGAATTCTTAATACAAATAAAAAAGATAATGATGACGTACTAGCTTTTAAATATGATTTAGAAACAGAGATTAAAGGTAATTGGAATATTAAAAGTGTTGGAAAATATTCAGATCAAGACACATTTATGAGAAGATATGGTTTTGATACTGAAAGTGAATATAAATCTTTTATAAGAGCTGAGAAAATTTCAAAAAATAAAATTTCACAAATAGAATTTTATAACATTGAAAGCTTACAAAATAATGTTAATTCTAATGAAGAACCTATTATGAAACCTTTTATTTCACATCATAGATTTGGTTCAATTAAGAATATTGATTACAATATAAAATTAAAAGCTCATGAAATAAATAATGATGAATACTATGATATACAAAGATGGTCAGGATCTGGAGAAATTCAGAAAAAAGTTAATTTTTTAAATAATAAAATACAAATTGATACTGGAATAGGTTTAGATTTGTATGCAATAAACTCAAGACCCACCAGTGACACAAACGATAATAGATATCTTGATAGGTTATCTTTTGGCCTAGGTCTCTCAGCTAGCAGAGAATATACAACTAGGGGAAAAAATATTGATATGTTTTTTGAACCAAAGTTACAATTTTCTTCCATCTATTCTACAGATAGAATTGACTCTATTCCAAATAGAGACTCCTCAAATTATAGAATAGATAGTTCAAATGTATTTTTTTTAAATCAATATCAAGGTAGAGATAATATTCAAACCAACCAGAAAATAAATTATGGGGTTGAAACTTTTTTGACATCTAATTCTATGGGTGATTTCGACTTTTTTGTTGGCCAAAGTCAAAGAATTGGAGGCACTGAAAACGGTTTGATTGATTATTACGATAGACAATCTGATTTTATCACTGATCTCAATTGGTACTTGAGTGATGACTTTAACATTAACTACAACTCTCTATTAGACCATCACAATTTAGAACCTAACCAGTCAAACCTCACGCTAAATGGTACTTTGTTGAATACAAATTTTACTACTAGTTTTCGTTCAATTAAAGATAAGCTTGTAGATGATAACAAAGACCGAGAACAATTTAGTTTTGGATTTAACAAAAGTTTTAACAATTGGAAAATTGGATATAGTAATTCATTTGACTTAGCTAATGATAATTCAGAAAAAATTTCTGAAGAAATTAACATAGATTATTTATCTGATTATTTATTTCAAGATTGCTTATCTATTAACCTAAAATACAAAAATAATGGTGGAAGTTCGGATAGAGATATATCTCCAGAAAACTCTATACAACTAACTGTTAAACTAAAAAATTTAGGAAATTAAGTTATCAATAATTAATAATTTATTTCATAACTGATAAATCGGTTGATATAATATTATGAACGATTATAGAATTTCTATCTATCAAACTTGCAACTATGGGAGCTATTTCATTAATCCATTCATTACTCTCATAAACATTTTGATAGAGTTTATTTTTATGTTCAATGTTTTCAAATCTCCTTATCCAAATATAAGAATTTGAGTCTTTATAAGATTTCATTACCCTTTCATTATTTTCAAGAAGAAACATATCTTTTGAGGTTTCTGTAAAGCTTCCATGAATAACCATCCCCTTTTTAACCTGAAATGGAATAATTACTTCTTCCATAAAATCAATCCATTCATTCATTTTA
>QCNS01000001.1 GCA_003210055.1 SAR116 cluster bacterium AG-426-I14 | reverse complement strand
TAGACAAACGTCAATGAATTTTAAAGATGAAAATAAAGATATAAAGGAATTCTCCAATAATTTTAACCTAGATTTTATAGTAACGGGAGGTATCAGAGCTTCAGGTAAAAGAGTTAGAATTAACATTGAGCTTAGTGATGCAAAAGATGACAGCATAATCTGGAGTAATAAATATGATAGAGTAATCGAAGACATTTTTGATCTTCAAGATGAAATAGTTAGAAAAATATCCATAGCATTACTTGGAGAAATTGAAGTAAGTTCTCTTCAAAGATCGAAAAGAAAACCAACTGAAAATATAAGTTCTTACGAATACCTTTTAAGAGGTAAAGATAATCATCATAAATTCACAAAAGACGCAAATATTGAGGCTATAAAAAATTTTGATAAAGCCATTGAAGCAGATGTAAATAATGCTCAAGCTTATGCTTGGAAAGTTTGTACATTAGGTCAAGCGATGTTTAGAGGTTTTAGTGATAAACCTCCTGATGAAATCATGGAAGAATGTAAGCAAAATATTGAAAAGGCTCTTGAACTAAATAAAAATGATTTTGAATGTCATAGAATGTTATCTGCTGTTTATTTAAGTAATCATGACTTCGTTTTAGCAGAAGATCATGGTTTGAAAGCTTTTAATATGGTTCCAAATGATCCTAGAGTTTTATCAGGTTATGGCGAAGTTTTAGTTAGAGTTGGAAAAGTTGATAAAGGTTTAGAATTACTAAATAAAGCTTTTGAACTTGATCCTATTCCTCAAGGACAGTCTACTTCAGATAATAGAATTAAGGACTTAATTCTTGGATATTTTTTTGCCAAGGATTATACAAAGGTAATTGAATATAGCTTTGATTTAAGAATTATGGATGTTAGATCATTAGCTTTAATTCTTTATTCCAGGTCTAAATTAGAACAAGATATAAAAGCATCTAAAGAGTATAAATATTTAAATCAAGAATTTAAAGATACAGACTGGACTCAAGTCATTGACAGATTTCATATACAAGATAATTTGATTGAAGAAGATTTAAGAAGTTTTATTACTTCAATTTAAAAACCACAAAACGACATAATTTTTTGAATAATTTGATTATTATTTGCCAAGAATGGTAAACTTAACAAAGTCAAAAAAGAAAAAATTATCCACAACAATATTATTAATTTTGTATTTTTATGCACGATATATATATTAACCTCTAAATTTTAAATTAAAATTAAAAACAAATTTTTGGTTGATTAATTTGATATCAATAGTTTAATTTAATTATAACGTATAATTCATGGAATTTTATATGGAATATAAAAGTCAAATATTAAATGAAGATAAATTTAAGGGTAATTATATAGGGACTGGAGATATTTTTTTAAAAGGTATTTTCGATGGTAATCTAACAATTGACGATCTTACAATATTAGATACTGGAAAATTTCATGGAAAACTAATAGCAAAAAATGTAATTATTCATGGAACTCTTAAAGGTGATATAGAGGTAGAGAAAATTACAATCAAGTCTACAGGTGTTTTTGAGGGAGAACTGGTTTATAGAGATTTAATTATTGAAGAAGGTGGCTTTTTGAATTCTAATAAAGTTCACAAAATGTCTGATCAAAAGGCTGTTAAGAAATTTAACTCTCCAAATGCAAACTAATTTTGAAAACTTCTCAAAGTTTAAAATCCTGGTAGGCACAATTTTATCAGTCACAAACAATGAAAAGGCAAGAAAGCCGGCATACGTTTTGGATATAGATTTTGGAAATGAAGTAGGTGTAAAAAAAACTTCAGCTCAAATTACTAATTATAAATTATCAGAATTAGAAGGTAGACAAGTTATTGCTGTTTCAAACTTTCCCTCAAAAAATATAGCTGGTGTCATTTCTGAAGTTCTTGTTTTAGGTGCCATCTCAAAAGAAGGTATAAAATTATTAAGTTTAGATGAAAAAGTAGAAAATGGTACAATTGTAGGTTAAGCTTGAATATGGCTAGAGAATTAAATACCGAATTAAATGGTATTGCACCAAGTCTTCATACTCCATTCAATGATGATCAATCAATTGATTATATCAGTCTTAAAAAATTATTAGAGCATACTATTGAAACCAAATGTTCAGGCATGCTAATTGGTGCTGTTGCGGGTGAAACACAGAATCTTAGTTTTGATGAGAAAATCAAGTTGATGTGTTTTGCAATAGAACAAGTTGAAAACAGAATTCCTGTAATTGTAGGATGTAGTGCTTCTAATCAAGAACAAAGAATAAAACTTGCTAAAGCTGCTAAATCAAATGGAGCAAACTGGTTCTTAGTTCAAGCTCCAGATAATTTAAAGGGTAAAAAATTAATTGAATGTTTTAATGAGATAGCATCCTTTGGTCCTAAAAACTTGATGATTCAGGATTTATCTTGGTACGATAATGGTTTATCAGATGATGATATAATAAACCTATATTCTGAGGTCAGCAATTTTAATGCACTTAAAATAGAAGTAGTAAATTCAGGCCCAAAGTATTCTAGAATAAAAAATTTAACTAACAATTCACTTCATCTAAGCGGTGGTTGGGCAGTTTCGGGATTGATAGAAGCAATAGATAGAGGTGTCCATTCTTTTATTCCTTCTACAATGGAAGTAATTTTTAATGCTATTTATAATCTTTCTATTAAAGGAAAAATTGAAAAGGCTAGAAACTTATTCAATTTAATTTTACCTATTCTATCATTTACACATCAACATATAGATATTTCAATTAAATTTTCAAAAATGTTAAGAGTTCAAGAGGGTATCTTTAATACAAGTATATGTAGAGGGAGTATTAAAAATTTTGACAAATACCAAATTAAAGAAACTAAAATTTTGATCGAAAGAATAATTTATTTACAGGATGAATATAAACTTTTGAATTAAACATTTTTTATATTCGTCGTATTAAATTACAAGTGATTAATTTATCCTCCCCTTAATTTCAATATATAGAGACTTAATAGTCTCTATATATATTGAGATTGCACAAACTTGACATTTATTTCTAAAACTGAAAAGGTTAGGAAAAATGGATAATTCAATAAAAACATCAAAAAAATTTCCAATACCTAAAACTATGAAAGCTTGGGTATTAGGAAACCCAAATGAGTTAAAATTGTCTCAAAAAGATGTACTTTTACCAAACAAATCAGAAGTTCTAATAAGGATTGATGCTGTAGCAATTTGTGCAACTGATTTGGATGTAATAAGTCATGGTCCACCAGCAATGATAAAAGGAGGTAGTCCATTTAATAAAAATTTTACACCAGGACACGAGTATATGGGAACCATAGTAGCTCTTGGTCCTTCAGTTGATGAATTTGAAATTGGTGACAGAGTGACTGTAGAGATACACGCAGGTTGTGGACAATGTAAAAGATGTAGAATGGGGATGTATACATCATGTCATAACTATGGTTTGAATTATGGAAACAAAGATAAAGGACATAGAGCGAATGGATTTACTTCTGATGGCGGTTTTAAGCAATACGCAATAAATCATGTAAATACCTTGATTAAAGTTCCAGATGATATGACTGATGAAGAAGCTACATTAGTTGTAACAGCAGGCACTACTATGTATGGTTTAACTGAGTTAGGGGGGCTTGTGTCGGGTGAGAGTGTAGTCGTAATTGGCCCTGGTCCTATTGGACTACTGGGAGTGGCTATCGCAAAATCTCTTGGAGCAAGTCCAGTAATTTTAGTTGGAACAAGAAATAATAGATTAGAAATCGGAAAAAAACTTGGTGCAGACTTTGTTTTAAATGTGAATGAAGAAAAAAATATAATTAACTCTGTTAAATCTTTAGTAGGCGAAATAGGAGTGGATTATGTTATAGAATGTGCAGGAACTGAACAAGCATTGAACGAGGCTATATCAATGTGTAATAGAGGAGCTAAGATCTGTCTAGCTGCTTTCCCTCACAAAAAAATTAAAGTGAACATACCGCACATGGTTATAAATAATATCTATATGTATGGTATAAGAGGAGAGGGGAAAAGTGCTACTCATCGAGCAATGGCTTTCATGAAAGAAAAGAGGTTTGACGCAAAACTTATTCATACCCATACATTTAAATTAAATGATTTGCCAAAAGCTCTAAAGTACGCAAGAGAGCGAATAGACGGTTCTATTAAGATTGTTATTAAGCCATGGGAATGAAATTAAAATGATAAAGAATGAGTTTTGCTTAGCTTATATAACAGTAAAAAATAAAAAAGAAGGTCAGTATATTTCTAAGATTGCAATTGATAAGAATCTAGCAGCATGTGGAAATTTGTTTCCTGAAATACAATCGATATATAAATGGGAAAAAAAAATTAATATTAAAAAAGAGTCGGTCTTAATTCTTAAAACAACTAATAAAAAGTATAATGAACTGGAATCATTAATCTTGAAAATTCATTCTTATGAGACACCGTGTATAATAAAATTATCTCTAGATGATGGAAACAAAAGTTTTCTAAATTGGATAAATGAAACAGTAAATGCAAAAAATTAATTTGCTTTAATAACTTTACCTATATAGGGAAGATTACGGTTATTTTGAGCATAATCGATACCATAACCAACTACAAACTCATCTGGAATATCAAATCCACTCCATCTTATGTCAATGTCAGTTTCTCTCCTGGAAGATTTATTTAATAAACAACAAACTTCTAACGAATTAGGTTTTCTTCCATTTAATAACTTAATCACCTGGAATAAAGTGTACCCTGTATCAATAATATCCTCTACTAATAAAACATCTATATTTTTAATATCAGTATTTAAATCACTTAAAATTCTTACATTTTCTGATGATGACATTGAGTTGCCATAACTAGAAACAGTCATAAAGTCAATCTCTACAGGTGTTTTAATTTCTCTGGCCAAATCAGCAATAAAAACAAATGAACCTCTTAATAATCCTACAACAAGTAATTTTTTTGAATTTTTATAAAACTCATTAATTTCATGACTTAAAGATTTTATTCTATCTTTAATTTCTTTTTCTTTAATTAAAACTTCAACTTTATAATTAAATGTCATAACAGTGAAAATATATAATAAATATTTACTATATTGAAAGATAAATTTATCATAATAATTTTAGGATGCAATTTTGACAGTTTTAATTTTAGGAATGATGATAGGGTTTATGATTTTTTTCCCTTTAGTTATTGCGCCAACTATTTTTAGAACTTTAAGTGAAGAACAGGCAGGGAAGATACTAAGGATATTTTTTCCAAAGTATTATTTGTTTGGAATAATTTTAAGCGTTATAGGTTTAGGTTCTTCATATTATCAAGTTGATAATATATCATTAATGTCATTTATTTTTTTATTTATAACTTTTACTTATTCAAGACAAATTTTAATGCCAGCTATTAATAAAGCAAAAGATGATTTTTCAGAAAAAAACGAAATAGCAAAATTACAGTTCAATAGATTACACATGTTTTCAGTATTAATTAATTTTATTCAACTTATCTTATGCTTGTGCCTAATATTAAATTTATTTTTTTTTAAATTACAGTTTTAAGTTGAGTTTATGAGAACACAGGTTGTAATTATAGGAGGAGGTCCATCTGGGCTATTATTGTCGCAACTCCTATATCTAAATGGAATTGACAATGTAGTTCTTGAAAAGCATTCAAAAAAATATGTTTTATCTAGAATTAGGGCTGGCGTATTAGAACAAGGCACCGTAAATTTATTAAATAAAGCTGGACTTGGGAAGAGAATAAAAAATGAAGGATTCAATCACGATGGTATATTTTTATCAGTAAAGAATCACAGTTTTAGAATAGATTTTAAATCGCTGGTCAATAAAACTGTTACTGTTTTTGGACAAACTGAGGTTACAGCAGACTTATATTCCGTTGTAGAACAAGATAAAGGTAGAATAATTAATTCAGCTAAAAATGTAATGCCTTGTGATATATTCACAAATAAACCTTATGTAACCTATGAAATTGATGGATTAGATAAAAAAATAACATGTGATTTTATTGTGGGTTGCGACGGATTTCACGGTATAACACGACAAATTATTCCCAAAAATAAAATAAAAACATTTGAAAGAACTTATCCTTTTGGTTGGTTAGGAATTTTATCAGAAACTTGTCCTGTTAATGATGAATTAATATATGCAAATCATAAAACAGGATTTGCTTTGGCATCTATGAGAAATAAAAACTTAAGTAGATATTATATTCAAACTTCAATAAATGACAAAGTTGAGATGTGGGATGATGATAGGTTTTGGGTTGAATTAAAAAAAAGATTACCAAAAGAGGCTTCAGAGAGGTTAGTCACTGGTCCTTCCATTGAAAAATCCCTAGCTCCTCTAAGATCATTTGTTGTAGAACCTATGAAATTTGGAAATTTATTTTTAGTTGGTGACGCGGCACATATAGTGCCACCAACAGGGGCAAAAGGTCTTAATTTAGCATTTTCAGATGTGAACTACTTATATAAATCACTGATTAGTTATTTTATAAATGATGATAAAAACGCAATCGAACAATATTCTACAAAAGCTCTAAACAGAGTATGGAAAACTATAAGATTCAGTTGGTGGATGACTAACACATTACATAAGTTTCCAGATCAAACAGAATTTGATCAGAAAATACAAGAGGCGGAGTTGGAATATTTAAAAAATTCTATAGATGCTCAAAAATCATTAGCAGAAAATTACGTTGGTTTAGCATTTTAAAAAAGAGGAATAAATCATTGAAATTAATCTTAGAAAAAATGAAGAAGAGTCAGCCTAAAAGGTTTGCAAGAGATTACAAATCAACTTTATTTAGATCTCCAAAAAAAAAGTTATTAGAATTCATTCCTACAAACACTGAAATGACTGGTCCTTTATTTGATGAAAAAATCATTGAAAAAAATGCAAATGATTTGACAGTCAATTTTTCTCAAAATGGAGGAAAGGCTCTTGGTCAAGAGATTTTCGTTTATGGGTTTGTAAAAGATGAATTTGGCAAACCCCAATCCAACGTATTAATAGAAATATGGCAAGCTAATTCGGGAGGTAAATACAGACATCAAAGTGACAATAATGATGTTTCATTAGATCCTAATTTTGCAGGTTGTGGCAGATTTCTTACTTCCAAAGATGGAAGATATCACTTTAAAACAATTCAACCTGGTGCATATCCATACCCAAATAGAGGTATTGAATGGAGACCAATGCATATTCATTTTTCTTTGTTTGGTCGATCTTTTGCTCAGAGATTAGTCACACAAATGTATTTTGAGGGAGACCCTTTAATATCAACTTGCCCAATGATTAACTCTATACCAGACAAAAAGAGTAGAAAACTTTTGATTTCAAAATTAGATTTTTCAAAAACAGAATCTGACAAAATTTTAGCATATAATTTTGACTTAGTTTTAAGAGGGATTAATCAAACTTACTTTGAGAGAAATTAGATATTATTTTATGAAAAAAACTAAAAAATACTTTATTTGAGACACCTTCGCAAACCGCAGGACCATTTCTACATATTGGATGTACTCCTAATTTGTTTGGAATTAGAGATGTTTTTGATAAAGATTTACCTAACCAACCATTTGAACAGATCAATAAAGAAGATTTGATTACTATTTCTGGTAAAATCTTTGATGGTGAAAATAAACCTCTTTTAGATGTTATGATAGAAACTTGGCAATGTGATCAAAATGGAATATTTAATAAAGAAAAGGGGTTTAGTAGAATAATTCCAGATATAAACACAGGACTATTTAGGTTAATTACGTTAAAGCCAGGGTTTTCAAAAAATATTAATGATAAGTTTCAAAGTCCACATATTTTGTTTTGGATAGTCGCAAGAGGAATGAATCAGCCTTTAATTACTAGAATGTATTTTGAAGATGAAGAGTTAGAAAAAGATAATTTATTCAGACTTGTAAAAAATAAAAAAAGAATACACACTTTATTAGCAAAAAAAAATAATGAAAAAGAATACGAGTTTAATATATACTTGCAAGGCGAAGATGAAACTATTTTTTTTGATTTTTAATTTTTTAGAGGATTATAATGCCTAGATCTACACATATGATTAAATATTACAGAGAGTACAATGATCAGCTTGAAGAAGATATTCAAAAAACCAAAAATACGAAGACAAAAGGACCATTAGCTTTTTTTCTATTTTATTGTTATGTAGTGTTTTGGGGATATGTTTTTTGGATGCCACCACTTACAATTGTTAATTAAGTTTAAGTATGGAAAAAAATGGAAATTCAGCAATTTGGTCTCCTGGTGAATTGATTTATTCTGAAGGTTCTGACTCTACAGAAGCTTATTTAATTGTTGAAGGATATGTTAATCTAGAAACATCAGACGGTTTTAAACTTAATAGGCTGGGCATAGGAGAAATTTTTGGTGAAACTTCTCTTTTATTAGGTACAAAAAGAACCGTAACAGCTAAAGCCTGTGATCAAAAGGTAATAGCTAATATTATACCAAAAGACTATTTTAAGAAGTTGCAACAGACAGATAAAATTTTGAGTGCTATAATTAGGAAAACTCAGGTTAGACTGATGGATGCGAACAAAAAATCTAATCAACTTGCTAATGAAGTGTCAGAATTATTATCTTCTATTAAGGATCACGGTAATGAAGAAGATGAGTTAGCAACAAGAATTGCTAAACTGAGAAAAAAAGTTGCTGAGATTAACAAAGCTACAAGTGATTAAGTTAAAACAAAACCATCATAATTATTGTTTTTAACATGATCACAAATTTTCTTGTAAACAGGTAATCCTCCTGCATAAGGCATAAATACTTGAGGTTTTCCTGGTATATTTGCTCCTAAATACCATGAATGTTTGACAGTTGGTAACAGAGTTTTGTTAGCGGCTTCATTAACTTCTTTACCCCATTCTTGAGATTTTTTATCAGTAGTACATATTTTTTCATAATTATTATCTATCATATATTTTATACAATCAGTAACCCATTCAACATGTTGTTCAATGGCGGTTGGCATATTTGTGAGAACAGATGGACTTCCTGGCCCAGTTATAGTGAATAGATTAGGAAAACCTGGAATTTGAAGACCAAGATAAGTTTTCGGCCCCTCTTTCCAATAATCTTCTAACTTTAAATTATTTTCACCTGTAATATTTAATTTTATCAAGGACCCCGTCATGGCATCGTATCCTGTGGCAAATACTATTAAATCTAAATTATAATAATTTTTTTCAGTAGCTATTCCATATTCATCAATAAACTTAATTGGGTCATTTCTTATATCAACTAAATGAACATTTTCTCGATTAAATGTTTCAAAGTAATTTGTATCTATTGGTGGTCTTTTACCTGCATAAGGGTGATCAAAGTTTGTTAATATTTGAGCATATTCTTTATTTTTAACAATTTCTTTTATCTTCTTCTTTATAAATTCAGAGGCTGTGTCGTTAGCACGTTTATCACTAATAATATCTTTAAATGTCCCCCTGAATTGAAGGCCACCTTTTTCCCAAGCATTTTCATATCTCTTTAAACGCTCTTTTTCATCAACTTCATGGACAAGAGTTTCACTAATTAAAAATGCGTGACCATTAGGTGTTTTTTTCACAGTTTTCCTTAAATCATTAAAATTTTCTTTTACATATTTTTTAAAATCTTTTGAAAGGGGTTTATTTCTGGCTGGGACACTATAATTTGGAGTTCTCTGAAAAACTGTAAAATGTTTAGCAGTTTCAGCTATAACTGGTACTGCCTGAATACCTGTAGACCCTGTTCCAATTTGTCCAACAATTTTTCCTTCAAAATTAACATCATTTTTCGGCCAATTACCTGTATGAAAATAAGAACCTTTGAATTTGTCTAAACCTCTGATTTTTGGGATATTTGCAGTAGAAATACAACCCACTGCTGAAATCAAAAACTTAGATGAATAAAATAAATCATCTGAAGTTTCGAGAAACCACTTATTATCATTTTGTTTGTAAGAGGTTTTAATTACTTCAGATTTAAAGCTTATATCTTTTTTTAAATCAAATTTTTCGGAGACAAAATTTAAATATTTTCGAATTTCTGCATGACCTGGATATCTCTCACTCCATTCCCATTCATTAAAAATTTCATCAGAGAAGAAATAAGTATAAGCATGACTTTCAGTATCACATCTTGCCCCTGGATATCTATTCCAATACCAAGTGCCTCCAACACCTTCACCTTTTTCCAAGACAATACAATTTAATTTCAAACGGTCACGCAGAAGATGCAGTTGATAAAGACCAGAAAAACCTGCTCCGATTATTATAGCGTCATAATGTCTAATTTGTGTATTAACCATGTTTTAATAAAATCAATTGTATTATAATTTAAAAATGATATCACAATTGTAAAATAATTAGCAAAAATTGTAAAAAAAAATTAATTTAATTTTATTTATGGACCCTATTACGCAAGGAACTTTTGGTGGTATATTTTCGCAAGCGTTTTCATCTCAACGTAAAATGTTTGCAGCTAGTTTTGTTGGAATAATTGCTGGATTATCTCCTGATTTAGATACATTGATTCGATCTAATGAAGATCCACTATTACATTTAGAATTTCATAGACAATTTACTCATTCTTTTATATTTATTCCTTTTGGAGCACTAATTGTAACTTTATTTACTTTTTATTTTGTTAAAAAATATGTAACTTTTTTTGAAAACTACATTTTTGCATGCGTTGGTTACTCTACTCATGCATTACTAGATGCATGCACTAGTTATGGAACTCAGTTACTTTGGCCATTTTCAAATTATCGATTTGCTTGGAATAGTATTTCAATAATTGATCCTCTTTTGACTTTACCGATATTAATCTTAATGATTTTAGCCGTTATTTTGAAAAAAAAGTTCTTAAATATAATAGGTTTAATTTGGATTTTTTCGTATTTGGGTTTTGGGTTTTTTCAAAGTTCAGTAGCATTAAAAGAAGCAAAAAATCTTGCAAAATATAGAAATCATGACTTCCAAAAAATTACTGTTAAACCGAGTTTAGGGAACCTATTTTTGTGGAAAATAGTATATCTATATGAAGGGAAATATTATGTCGATTCTGTTAATCTGATTGGACAGACTAAGTTTTGCTTCGGAGAAACCATTGATAAATTGGATACTAATATTCATTATAAAAATTTAGACAAAGATAGTAAGCAATTTAAAGACATTTTAAGATTTAGTTGGTTTTCACAAGAGTACATTGCGTATGATAAAGACAAAGATTTAATAATTGACGTAAGATATTCTGCAATTCCTAATGAGGCTGAAGGTCTATGGGGAATAAAAATTAATTCAGATCCAAATTATAAAGACCATGTAAAATGGGTAGTTAATAGAGGAAACTTTTTTGAAAGAGGACCAAAATTCAAAGCAATGTTATTTGGTGATTTTTGTAACAAAGAAATTTAGCGTAATAAGGAAAAATCTGGTTCATTAAAGAAAGTTTTAAAGAATTTTTTTACATTATCAATTTCTCTCGAAGAAAGATTAATAAATTTCAAATTAACAAAAAATTTTTCTTCAACTTCTTTTTCATCTAGGGGGAAATAATTTTCTTTTCTTGACAACTTTAATCCTTGTTGTTGAAATTTAGAGTCTTTATAAGACAAATGTTTTAAATTTTGATCAAGGAGAAAAAATGCCAATTTATAATTTAGGAGACAAAAAGCCTAAACTTCCTCAACATGGAAGTTTTTGGGTAGCTCCAAATGCACATGTCATAGGTAACGTAGTATTGGGTGATGATGTAGGTATATGGTTTGGTTCAGTTTTAAGAGGTGATAATGATGTCATAAAGATAGGTAGCGAAACTAATATACAAGAAAACACCATTATCCATGTTGATCCTGATACTCCAGTTACTATTGGTAATAATTGTACTATCGGTCATAATGCAATAATTCATGGTTGCACAATAGGTAATAATTCATTAATTGGAATGGGTGCAATAATTCTAAATAATGCAAAAATTGGTAATAATTGTCTCGTGGGAGCAGGATCTCTGGTTACAGAAAACAAAGAGTTTGAAGATGGATCTATGATAATTGGTTCACCAGCCAAGGCTGTAAAAAAACTAAGTCAAGACATGATAAATGATATGACTAGATCATCAAAACATTATGTATCTAATTTTAAAAAGTTTATTCAAGAGATGTCAGAAGCTAAATAACTTCTTCAATTTTTAAATTATCAATTTCTTGATTAGTATACCCTAAATTAGATAGAATTTCTGAATTATGCTGACCTAAAGTAGGAGCAGTTTTAATATTTGCTGGAGTCTTTGAAAATTTCCATGGTGTTCCATGAACTTTAAGATTTTTATTTAACTCTGGATACCATACTTCTGTGACATAATTATTATTTACAATGTTTGGATCGTTTGATGCCTCAAGCATAGTGTTTACATGGGTTGAAATCATGTCGCCATTTCTCAAAATTGAAATCCAATGATCTCTTTTATTCTTTGAAAATAATTCAGCAAGCTTATCTAAAATTGCTACTTTTTTATCTTCAGATTCAAATGCTTGACCTAAATCATAAAGGTTTTCATTTTTTAGAGTTTCTGAGAAATTAAGAGCATTCATTGCCTTTTCCCATGCGTTTGGATCAAGTTGTAAAGCGAATGGTTTACCTTCAATATCATTAAAACAAGCTGCTATACCTGGTCTTTCCCTCGTACCATTAATTCTTGCCCCAGTAATAGGGGGTTTATTACTCCACATAGCAGTTGTCATTGTCCAACCCAATAATCTAAATGCACTCCCGACTAACGATGTTTCCAATTTTTGTCCTTTACCTGTTTTTTGTGCATTAATATATGCAGCTAAGATTCCACCAAATGTAAGGATAGCACAACTTTCGTCTGCAACCGATGCAACGCCTGTTCTAAGATTGTTTCCAGGAATTGAGTAAGCTTCAGCAATACCACTTAATGCTTGCCCAACAGCATCAGTTCCTGGCAAATGGCCGTCAGGGGCATCAGGTCCATAAGCTGATACCGAAGCATAAACTATTTTGGGATTAATTTTACTGAGTGTTTCATAGTCAAAATTTAATTTTTCTGCTACCCCGGGTCTAAAGTTTTGTCCGAAAATATCAGCGTTTTTTATTAATTTATGAAGAATTTTCTGACCTTGCTCTGACTTCAAATTTAATGTAAGACTTTTTACACCTCTATTATTTGTCTCAAAAAATGAACCAGTTGAACCAACAAGAAAACCTGATTTTCTATTCATATCGCCTTTGCCGGGTGTCTCAATTTTAATTACTTCTGCTCCAAGATCTGCCATAAGCATATATGGAACTGTACCAGCTTGCGCTGTTGAACAAGCTACTATTTTAAGACCTGAAAGTGCACCATTATTTTCAGTCATATCAACTCTCTACTTTTCATCTAATTGAGGCATGTTGTATCTATCTTCAGGGTTAAGCCACCCATTATAATTAGGCTTTCGTTTTTCTGCAAAGGCTCTTCTACTCTCCATTCTATCTTCAGTATCACCATGAAGGTGAAGTTTTTCTGCAAGGTTTGATATATTTTGAGGTATTTTTGGAGCCATGTGCTTCATCATATATAAAGTATTAACTCTCGATGCAGGAGGAAGGCTTAGCAAATGTTCAGCCATTGAATAAGCTTCGTCCATTAAATCCTTATTTTCTACCAGACGATTGACAAAACCAATTTGATGCATTCTTTCGGCAGAGATCCTAAATCCAAAAGCCATTTCGGTTGCTATTGGGTGAGGAAGGTTTCCGTAATGGCCGTGATTGTAACCTCCCAAAAGCCATCTTTTTGCTTCAGACATTTCAAATATAGCATCTTTTACAGCAACTCGAAGGTCGGTTCTTTCAACAAGCATAAAGCCTCCACCCATTGCAAAACCATTTACAGCTGCAATAACAGGTTTTTGAAGAGTACCGTCTTGAAATGGGTTTACAAGATTTTTTTCAACCATTTCTTTTGGGGATCCTGCGATTCCTCTTTCAACCGACTCTTTCATGTCTTCACCAGCACAAAACCCTCTACCTGTCCCAGTTAAAATAGCAACTTCTAAATCGTCATTTTCATGGAAGCGAGTAAATGCTTTTGCCATTCCTTCTCTTATTACAGTACTAAGTGCATTTAATCTTTCAGGACGATTCAACCTTATTGTTATGATTTGGCCCTTAATTTCGGTTTCTACAAAACTCATTAATCTCACTCCTAAACAACTTATTTCTTAAATTTTATATACTAAAAACTATTGCAAGTCATGATTTTTAAATCATAATTAGAATATTTAATAAATAATAATCTCTTTATGTTTGATGGGAGAAGAAAATGAAAACAAGAGCAGCAGTAGCAATTGAGGCAGGAAAACCACTAGAAATAATGGATGTAGATCTTGACTCTCCCAAAGAAGGGGAAGTCTTAGTTGAAATTAAAGCTACTGGAATTTGTCACACTGATGAATTCACTTTATCCGGTGCGGACCCAGAGGGAATTTTCCCTTCTATACTAGGTCATGAGGGAGCAGGTATAGTTAGAGAAATTGGAAAAGGTGTAACATCACTTAAAGAGGGAGATCATGTAATTCCACTTTACACCCCTGAGTGCAGAGAATGTGAATATTGTCTTCATCCCAAAACAAATTTATGTCAGGCTATCAGAACAACTCAAGGTCAGGGAGTTATGCCCGATGGTACAAGCAGATTTTCTATAAATGGTAAACCTATACTTCACTACATGGGTACATCAACATTTTCCAATCATACTGTTGTTCCAGAAATTGCTCTTGCAAAAGTCAACAAATCTGCCCCCTTTGACAAAATTTGTTATATAGGTTGTGGAGTTACAACTGGCATAGGAGCTGTTATAAACACTGCGAAAGCAGAAGCTGGATGCAAGGCTGTAGTTTTTGGGCTTGGTGGAATAGGTTTAAATGTTATCCAAGGTTTAAGAATGATAGGAGCCAACATGATTGTTGGAGTTGACACTAATAATAAAAAAGAATCATGGGGCAAAAAGTTTGGTATGACCCATTTTGTAAATCCAAATGATGTTGGTAATGATTTAGTAAATCATCTTGTGGAGATAACCGAAGGTGGTGCCGATTATTCTTTTGAATGTATTGGTAATGTAGAAGTTATGCGACAAGCTCTAGAATGTGCCCACAAAGGGTGGGGTGAGAGTATAATTATTGGGGTTGCTGGCGCAGGAAAGGAAATATCTACCAGACCTTTCCAACTTGTCACTGGAAGAAGTTGGAGAGGCACTGCTTTTGGAGGTGCAAGAGGCCGTACAGATGTACCTAAAATTGTTGATTGGTACCTTCAAGGTAAAATAGATATTGACCCAATGATTACTCATACTCTAGGACTGGAAGAAATTAATACTGGCTTTGATTTAATGCATGAAGGTTCGTCAATTAGATCGGTAGTAGTGTTTTGATAAAAAAAATTTCTGAAGCATTTTCTTTCGGCGGTCAGCAGTTAGTCTTTTCACACACTTCTGAAACAAATAACTGTGAAATGAATTTTGCAGTATTTACGCCTCCAAATTTTAAAAAAGCACCTGTTTTGTGGTATTTATCTGGTTTAACTTGTACTCATCAAAACGTAATGGAAAAGGGAGAGTACAGAAAAAAGGCTTCAGAACTTGGTCTTGTAATTATATGTCCAGATACCAGTCCAAGAGGAGATCATGTTCCTGATGAAAAAGATAATTGGCAATTTGGTTCTGGTGCAGGGTTTTATCTGGATGCCACTCAAACTCCCTACGATAAACATTACAATATGTATAGTTACATAACGACTGAACTTCCAAAAGTAATTGAGTCTAATTTTGATTTTGATATGTCTAGACAAAGTATATTCGGACATTCCATGGGAGGTCATGGTGCATTAATTATGTCACTTAGAAATCCTAACAAATATAAAAGTTGTTCGGCTTTTGCTCCCATTGTAGAGCCATCTACCGCAAGTTGGTCCAGTACTGCTTTTGAAAAGTACTTGGGGAATGATAAGCAAAATTGGTCCGACTATGATAGTGTGGCGCTTATTAAAAAGGGGAATATTTTTCCTGAAATTTTGATTGATCAAGGAGAAGAGGATAGCTTTTTAGATGAAGGTTTAAGACCCTGGTTACTATCTGAGGCTTGTGCAAATACATCAATTAAATTATCATTAAGAATGCAGCCAAAATATGATCATTCATATTATTTTATATCTACTTTTATGGCAGACCATTTAAATTGGCATAGGGAAAGAATCTAAAAATAGTTTAATTTTTAGGAATGGAATAAGTTAGATTAGCATGAGCTACTGGATTAATTTTGTCATTTGAAAAAATTAAAACATCTCCAACGCTTAATGTTTTTCCAATCTTCAAAACTCTAGCTTTGCTAGTGAGATACTTGTTATCAGGTTTTCTTAAAAAATTAATAGAACAATTTGTAGTTACAGTTAAACTTTTAGGACCAATCAAGCTAAGAGTTACTAGATAAAAACTTATATCTGCAAGCATAAACATTGTGGGGCCTGATATAGTGTTACCTGGCCTAAGATGTTCATACGATATATCCATTTTTAGAGAAATCTGACCTAAATCTAAACTTAAAATTTTGAAATTTTGGCTTACTTGAGGAAACTCTTTTCCCATAAAAAGCTCTAATTCAGTTTTTGACATCAAGATTTTCATATGTTCATAAGTCAATTAGTATTATTTTCTATTATCCAAAAATTTTTGAGCCATAGCAGGAGATGCACCCAGATAATTTGTTGGGCTGATTATTTTTTTTAATTCTTGTTTATCAAATATACTTGAAATTTCTTTAACTGATAAAAGAGAGTCTAAAAATGGAACATTTTCTTTTAGAGATTTTCTACAACAATCATATACTAGATCATGAGCCACTTGTCTTCCGAGGTGAGATGCTAATGACATCATAACAGACTCAGCAACAATAAGACCTTTCGTTTTATCCATATTTTTAATCATATTTTCAGGAGAAACTTCTAAACCTTCCAAAAGAAATTTTGCTGAGCTTATAGATGCAGAAGCAATAATAAATGCGTTAGGAATTGAAGACCATTCTACTTGCCATTGACCTGTTGCTCTTTCATGGTCAAGAACCATTGCGTCCAACATTGAGGAGTGATATTCCCTTAATATTTTTGAACAAGCTAAAATTACTTCTGACGAGATAGGGTTTCGTTTTTGAGGCATGGTTGAAGAAGAACCTCTTCCATGTAGAAATGGTTCTGACACTTCTTGAGTTTCAGTTTGCATCATCAACATAATATCATATGCTATTTTACCTAGAGAAGATCCTACCAAAGCTAACCATCCAGTCGTTTCAGTAAAATTATCTCTAATTGAATGCCAACTTACATCGGGAACGTTTAAACTTAACTCTTTTGCTAATTCAACTTGAGTATTTAACCCATCTTTTTCACCTAGAGAAGCTAGCGTACCAGCAGCCCCAAAAAAGGAAATGTTATATAATCTGTTTTGTATTTCTTTTAATCTTTCAATATGTCTATCAATACCAGATAACCATGTTGCTGCTTTGTAACCAAATGGAATTGGTAAAGCATGTTGAAGATGAGTTCGTCCTGCCATTGGTGTATTAATATGTTCTTTAATAATTTTAGAAAGGGATAGACATATGGCATTTAAATCGGCAAATAGTAACTCCAAACCTTTTTTCATTTGTAAAACATCAGCAGTATCCATTATATCTTGTGTTGTTGCACCCCAATGACAAAATTGACCGTAATCATCTGCAACGTTTTTACTTAATTGTTCAACAACAGGAAGAATGGGATAACCTACTACCTCAGTTCTTTTTTTTAATATTTCCCAATCAATTATTTTTACATTAGCTGCATGTGTAATTTTCTCCCCAGCTTCTTTTGGGATTATACCTAATTTAGATTGAGCTCTAGCGAGAGCAGCCTCTACATCTAAATATAATTGGACTGTTATTTCGTCAGAGAAAATATCATGCATTTCTCTAGTGCCGAACATTTCTCCCCATATTTTAGAATTTGTAACTAAAGCTGGCATAAAAACTCTTAAGATTTATACCATTTTGGGTTTCTTTTTTCTGTAAAACTCATTAACCCTTCATAAGCTTCATCACTCATTCTTTTTTTAGAATGTTCTTCTACTAATTCATGAAACTTTTCTTCACTTAAAACTAACCCTGCCTCTATCAAGCTTCTTCTTTTTGATAATTTTATTGCATTTGGTTCAGATAGTAATAATTGTTCAATAATAAAGTTTTTTTTGTCATCAATTTCATTATCATCACAAACTTCATGCACTAATCCAATTCTTTTAGCTTCATTAGCATCAAATCTTTCACAAGTAAGCGCGTATCTTCTAACATTTCGTATACCTATTGAATTATTTAAATGAGGTATAATAATGCCAGCCATTACCCCCCATCTAGCTTCAGAAATAGAAAAAAGCGAGTTTTTAGAAGCCAAAACTATATCTGACGCCGCTGCAATACCTGTTCCTCCTCCAAAACAGCCACCATGTATTATCGAGATTGTTGGTTTAGGAAAGAGGGTTAATCCTCTTATAGCTTCCGCAGTATTTTTAGAAATTTCATAATTTTTTTCATGACTCAATTTTCCAATTAATTTAAGCCATTCTAGATCAGCACCAGCTTGAAAATGTTTCCCATTTCCACTAATAACAACAATTCTCACAGACTCATTTAAATTTAGTTTTTTAAAAACATCTATTAGTTGATTTATCATTTCAGAATTATATGCATTATTCTTTTCAGGTCTGTTAAGTTTGACTTCAGCAATTCCTCTCTTATCAATTTCATATAAAACGACATCGTTCATTTTGATTTCCAAGTTTGATTTAAGTTAGTTTACATTTTTGTCAAAAATAGCAAAAGAAATTATATTTTTTTTTGTTTAGAAATTTAAAATGCAATAACATATGTTAAATTTAACACTAGAAATGGTTATAGTTTTCGTTAATATTTATTTTTATAAACTAGAATTATATAAAATTTTTAATGGGGAATAGCGTATGTCAGAAAAGGCAGAAAAAATCGATATAAATCATCTAAATAAATGGTTAGGTAAAGAAGATCTTGTTACAGACTATGTAACCCCAATTGTTGAACAGAGATATCGTGCTACATTAAACATGGATCTAGGTGAACCCCAATTAGGTGAGCCAGTTACCTCAGGTTTGCATTGGATGTTAGGATGGAATTTAGTTAAAAATGACGAATTAGGTGTTGATTCTCATCCTGCAAGAGGAGAATTTTTACCCCCTGTTCCATTACCAAGACGAATGTGGGCAGGAAGTGAAATAGAAGTTTTTAATCCAATTAAAGTTGGCGATAAGGTAATAAAAAAATCTACCGTTGGAGATATCAAATTAAAAGAAGGCAGAACAGGTTTACTATGTTTTGTAACTGCAGAATACGATTATTTAGTAGAAGATAATGTTAAACTTCATGAGAAACATAATATTGTTTATAGAGATGTAACTAAAGCTGGTGGAGGGTCAGGGTTTTCAAATTCAATACCTGAAGATGCTGACTTTAAAGAGAAAATCTTTATGCATCCCACGATATTATTTCGATACTCAGCAATAGGTTTTGTAGGACACAGAATTCACTATGACCAACCTTACTCTGTCAATGAAGAAAATTATAAGGACTTAATAGTACACGGACCTTTACAAGCAACCTACCTCTTAAGAGCTGCAGAAAAATTGACAGGTAAAACTGTTAAATCTTTTTCGCATAAAGTCATGGCGCCTGTGTTTGCTAATTCTGAATATATAGTTGGTGCAAAACAAAATGACGATGGGTCGGTGAGTTGCTGGGGTGCAACTGAAAGTGCTGGGGTTACAATGAAAGCTGAAGCAAAATTTTAATTATAGGAGTTTCTAAATGGTTTCATTAACAAAAATATTTAGTGAATTTGTATATAATGCAAAACCAAATGATTTTAATGACGAAATGAAATTTTTTTCAAAAATGTCAATGTTAGATTGGGCTGGTGTTGCATATGCTGGGAGAAAAGAGCCAGTTTCTAATATAGTAACTAAATTGATAGAAGATGATAAGTCACATGGAAATTCAAGAATAATTAGCAATGGGGTGTCAGTAAACTCAAAATCAGCTGCTTTAGTAAACGGTACTATTGGTCATGCTTTGGATTATGATGACACTCATTTTTTATTTACTGGGCATCCTACAGCAAGTGCTTTCCCAACGGCTTTGGCCATTGGAGAAGAACTTAACTCATCAATTGATGAAATTATATTAGCTTATATGTGTGGAGTAGAAGTTTCTACTAGGTTAGGACATATTCTTGGCTATTCCCACTATAACAAAGGTTTTCATCAGACAGCTACAAGTGGAGCTTTTGGAGCTACAGTTGTTGCCTCAAAACTATTGAAACTTGATATAGATCAAATAGAGTATGCATTTGGAATAGTTTCAACTAGAGCGTCTGGTCTTAAATCCCAGTTTGGAACTATGGGCAAACCGTTTCATGCAGGTATTGCGGCTTCAAATGGAATTGAAGCAGCTAAATTAGCTAAATTAGGTTTTGTTAGTTGCGTAGACGGAATTGAGTGTTCTCAGGGATTTCTAAACACGCATGGTTGGAATGAAAAATATCCAGATGCAGCTCTGGAAGGTTTAGGAAGTAATTATTTGTTTCCAGAAATAAAATACAAATTTCATGCTTGTTGTC
Organism: SAR116 cluster bacterium AG-426-I14; assembly: GCA_003210055.1. Taxonomy (GTDB): domain Bacteria; phylum Pseudomonadota; class Alphaproteobacteria; order Puniceispirillales; family Marisalimonadaceae; genus AG-426-I14. Next base: position 96,005 of record QCNS01000001.1, on the reverse strand, counting down.
ATGGTCTGCATGCGTTTCTTGAGGCATTAGATGAATTAAAAATTAAGAACAATTTTAATCCAGAATCGATTGAAAAAATATCTATTGAAACTCAACCTTCATGGTTAAAAGTATGTAATATAGAAAGCCCAAAAACAGGACTAGAATCTAAATTTTCCTACAGGTTCACTGCAGCCATGTCTTTGCATGGAGTGGATACAGCAAGATTAGATAGTTATAATGATGAAATTTGTTTTGACGAAAACCTCATAAAAACAAGAAATAAAGTTGAAGTTATACCCAATGAAAATTTGTCTAACACAGAAGCTTTAATCAAAATAAAAGATGACGGAAGTACTTTTGAAAATAGTCACAATTTATCAGATAAAATCGAAGACAAAATTATACAAAAAAAAATAAAAGCAAAATCTTCATCTCTTTTATCTGAGAGTATTTCAAAAGAACTTTCTTTAATTTTAGATAAACCTAATCAATTTTACGCTAAGGATATTTTAAATTTATTAATTAAATAAAGGAATTTTATGAGAAGTATTTTATTCTTACCTTTGGATAAGCCAGAAAGAATTTCGAAAGCCATAGGTTCTGGGGCTGATAAAGTTATTTTTGATTTAGAAGATGGTCTTGCAAGGGACAAAAAAGATATTGGACGAGAAAATTTTATAAATTTTGCAAACTCAAATTATGACAATCAACAAGAAAAGTTTTTGTTGAGGATAAATGGATTAGATACTAAAGAATATCATGAAGATCTAAAAATGCTTAAATCAATTTCTGTTCTTCCTTTTGCAATAGCAATTCCAAAAATAGAATCTTCTGATGAATGTGGGCAGTTCTTATCTGATTTAGGTGAAAGTGCAAAAGTTTTACCTCAGATTGAAACACCTAAGGGTATTGCCAACATTGATAGATGGGATGCTGAAGACATAGATTTAGTGGGTATTGGTTTTGGTTCTGCAGATTATACAGCAATGACGGGGGGTGATATGGATGTTGCCAGCCTATCCTATTCAAGGGGGAAAATTGTAAATGCTGCTTCATTATATAAAACCATTGCTTTAGATGGAGTTTGGCTCGATTTTAGGGATCACGAAGGTTGTTATGAGGAAACCAAACTCATCAAGTCTATGGGATTTAAGGGAAAATTTGCTATACATCCAGATCAAATCAAACCTATTCATGACGCTTATAAACCAACTAATGAAGAGTTGATTTGGGCTAAAGGTGTTGTTGAAGCATCTAAAACCTCAGGGACAGGAGCTTTTAATTTTGAAGGAAAAATGGTAGATGCTCCTGTTTTAGAGCGTGCAAAAATGATTATTAATAGAGAGGTGTGAATGACACAAGGTTATGGTATTAGAAAAGTAGGGCCAAAAAGATATAGAGAAGATCCAGGAAGATATTTTGAAGATTTTGAAATTGGAGATATTTATGAACATTGGCCTGGTAGAACTGTTACTGAAGCAGATAATATTTGGTTCACCAATTTAACTATGAATACACATCCAGTTCACTTTGATGCTAATTACGCTTCTCAAACAGAGTTTGGAAAATATTTAGTAAATTCAGCTTTTACTTTAGCATTAGTTACTGGAATGTGTGTAAGTGGAACAAGTCAAAAAGCGATAGCAAATTTAGGATGGGAAGAAATTAAGTTACCTGCACCAGTTTTCGTCGGTGACACTCTATATTCAGAAACTGAAGTTCTAGATAAAAGAGAGTCAAAGTCAAGACCTACTCAAGGAATAGTCAGGGTGAAACACATAGGCAAAAATCAAGATAATATTGTCATTATGGATATGGTAAGATCCTTTTTGGTTGCAAAGAGAGGCCATAGTGTTGTTGATACTATTATTGAAAAAACAAAAAAATAGATGTTATGAGTTTACCACTACAAGGATTAAAAGTTTTAGCATTTGAACAATATGGAGCAGGTCCATTTGGAACCCAATATTTGTCAGATTTAGGTGGTGAGGTTATAAAGGTTGAACCAGCTGGTACAAGTGGAGATTATCTGAGAGATGTTGGTCCTTATTTTTTAGATGATAAAAACGAAACTGACTCAAGTATTTTTTTTCAAGCATTAAATAGAAATAAAAAGAGTATAACACTCGATATTCTATCAGATGAAGGAAAAAAGGTTCTTGAAAAATTAGTAAGTTATTCAGATGCAGTATGTAATAATTTGCGAGGTGATGTTCCTGAAAAACTTGGAATAACTTACGAAAATTTGAAAAAATTTAATAAAAAAATTGTATGTGCTCATTGCTCTGCATACGGAAGGGAAGGAAGCAGAAAAAATTGGCCCGGTTTTGATTATTTAATGCAGGCTGAGGCTGGTTATTTCTCTCTGACAGGTGAACCCGAAGGGCCTCCATCAAGGTTTGGTCTCTCAATTGTTGATTATATGTCAGGACTTACTATGGCTTTTAGTCTTGTTAGTGCAGTCTTATCAGCGCGAGACAAAGGCAAAGGACGTAACATTGACGTGAGTTTATTCGATACTGCATTATTTAATTTAAATTATCTTTCTGCTTGGTCATTAAACTCAAATTATGAAAGTGAAAGACTTGATAGATCTGCTCACCCAGTATTGGTTCCATGTCAATTGTACAAAACATTAGATGGCTGGATTTATTTGATGTGTAATAAAGAGAATTTTTGGCCAACATTATGTCAATATATCGGACGAGAAGATTTAGCAGAAGATAAAAGATTTAAAAATTTTAAGTTAAGACAAAAACATCGCGATTTAATTACTAAAATTTTGGATCAAGAATTGATGAACAAAACTACAAAAAAATGGCTAGAGATTTTTGCCGGTCATGTGCCAGCAGCTCCAATTTTAAACGTGAGAGAGGCATTGGATAATCAATTTGTAAAAGAGAGAAAAAATATTCATCAATTAAAAACAAAAGATAACAAAGTTATTAATTTATTAAAGACACCTATTAATTTTGAAGCAAGTAACTTTGTTGATTCTACTGCTCCAAAGTTGGGCGAACACAATGATGAAATATATAACAAAATTGGCTTGTCTACAAAAGAAATTAACCACTTGAAAAATAAGGGAATTATCTAAATATCTAAATTTAGATAACATATCAACTAAAAAAACTTTGATTAGAGTTCATTATATGTTTAGTGTCTTATTTATTAGTAAATATTATCTATATACTCGGAGGATATTCATGAGATTAGAAAAGAAATTTATAACAGCAATTGCAGCTACTGCAGCTGCTGTTTTTTCACTAGGTTCTGCTCAAGCTGTAGAGCCTATCAAAATGCGATGGGCTTCAGACCATTCTGGTCCACCACATCCTGCTGCCATAGCAGAAATGTTTTTTGCGCAACAGGTTGAAAAAAAGATCCCTGGAAGTAAAGTTCAAATTTACTGGGCAAAATCTTTATACAATGTACCAAAGGGTACGCAGGCTCTTACTAAGGGTAACCTTGAGATGATGACTGGTCAGTTTGGTAAAACTTCTTCAGTTGAACCTTTAGCTAATACTATTGTTGGTGCAGGAAAGTTAACAACACCAGGTGCTATCAATGGATTAGATGGAACAAAAACTTTTGCTCAACTTAAAAAAGTTTTTAACGACAAGCATGGTATTACGATTTTTGGTTCAGGCCATTTAAGTATGTATATGGGTGCAGGCGCTGTAAAAAGTAGATTGTTAGTTCCAGCTGATTTTAAAGGTAAAAAAATCAGAAGTATGGGTCCAGCTGAAAATGCATTGCTTGGTTCATTAGGAGCTAACCCAACTACAATGTCATTTGGAGATGTTCCCCCTGCACTTCAAACTGGTGTAATTGATGGATTATTAACAAGTCTAGGTGGATTTAACGCAACCAAAGAACAAGCCCCATACTTTACTGTGGCTGGTATCAATGGCATCGTTGGTGATTACTATTGGATTGGTGCATCAAATAAGTGGTGGTCAAAGCTATCAAGTGCTCAGCAAAAAGCACTGAGTGATATTATCGTAAATGATTTTATACCATATCAAAAGGCCATTAACTTTTGTAATGACAAAAGACTTGTTGATAAGTATAAAGTCACAGATAAATCAAAGGCCGGAATATATGTTATGAACCCTGCTGAAGCAGGTGTTTTACAAAAGGCCGAAGGTGGAGCAACTAACGAGTGGATTAAAACTAAAGTTGATGCAACTGGTGATAAAATGGTTGATCAATTTACAGCTGAAGCTAAGGCTCTAGTTAAAGCAAATCCGTTAGGTTCAGATCCATTAGAAAAAACTGACTGTACAGCATTTGCTGCTGATTTTGCAAAGTATGCAAAAGGAACAGCTTTATACAAAAAGAAGTCACGTAAGTAACTTAAATATAAGGCCTGAATTATTCAGGCCTTATTTTTTTATAAACAATGGAATTCCTAAAAAGATCATATCAAAATGAATTGGAAAACTTTTTATAATATTTCAGACCAAATTAAATATTGGATTGAAAAAATATTAGGAACTTTGTCAGCTTTATTGATGATCGGTGTAACATTGTTTGCTTTAGCAGAAATCTTTAGAAGATATGTTTTAGGTGTTGTTTTTGAATGGGGGCAAGATGCAGTTATTTATGCAACAATGTGTTCCGTAGCTTTTTTTATTTGTGTTACACAAATTAATAGAGGTCATTTGGTTATGAGTGCTTTCCTTCAATTGCTTAGTGCCTATAGTTTTCATAGAATAATTGGTCTTGCAAAAATTTTTGTTTCGACAGTTGTTTGCATTTTTTGTGGATCTTTAACATTCACATCAATATCTACAATTCAATATTCAATAAAAATAAATGAATTAACCGAAAGTTTATTTTTTTTAATGTGGCCATTTCATACTTGTTTAGCGATTGGTTTAGGTTTAATGTCTATTGTTGCTTTTTTACAAATTATTGAAGATGTGCATAGCTACATTAAGGGCGACCATTTCAGAGAAAAAATTGAACTCTCTACAGATGTATAGGATGATTTAAATCATGTGGAGTTTAGGTAGTACATTATTCATGCTTTTATTTGCAGGAATTCCAATTGGAATTTCTCTTGCAGGTGCCACAGCTATTGGAGTTTTGAATGATGATTTTTTAACTTATAGTACCTTATTTGAGGCTTTTTTCAGTTTTCTTACAAAATACACTTTGGTAGCGATTCCATTTTTTATTTATGCTGGATTTTTGATGGAAAGAACAGGTCTAGTATCTGGTTTATTTAGATTTGCTGATTCATTAATTGGTTGGGTTCCTGGTGGTTTTGCTTATGCTACTTTGTTGGCAGCTGTCCTTTTTGGTGCTATCTCAGGATCATCCACTGCAATGGCTGCCGCTATGAGTGTAATTGCATATCCTGAGCTTGTTAAAAGAGGATATCCAAAATGGATGGCAGCAGGAGTAATTGCTTCTGCAGGAGGAATAGCTCTTTTAATACCTCCAAGTATTACTTTAATACTTTTTGGTGTTATAACAGAAATTTCTATAATAGATTTATTTTTTGCAGGAATTATTCCTGGCATCATGTTAGCAATAAGTGACGCTGTAATTATTATAAGTGTGTCATTATTTATAAATCTACCGAGAGGAAAATTTGATTTATGTGAAGTTTGGTTGTCTTTTAAAGAAGCTTGGCCAGCACTCTTAATGCCTGTTATTATATTGGGTGGTCTTTACGGTGGAATTTTTACACCAACAGAGGCTGGTGCGGCAGCAGCTAGTTATGCTTTATTTTATGGATTAATTTTTAAAAGAAAAACTTTTCTAAAAGAACTTATGCCAACGACAGTTAGAACAATGAATTTGACGGCAGTCGTTTTTTTTCTACTTGGATGTGTAGGTATTTTTCAATTTTATTTGGCAAATATGGGTTGGCCTCAAATGATCGCTGAATGGGCTGGTACACTTGGGTTATCAAGGTTAGGTTTTCTTTTTGCATTGATGGGTTCTTTGCTTTTTTTATCAATGTTTTTGACTGGTGTTGCTATATTAGTTTTAACAGTTCCTATTTATTTTCCAGTTGCTTTAGCATTAGGAGTTGACCCAGTTCATTTAGGAATTTTAACAGCTTTATGTATAGAAATTGGTAGTGTAATTCCCCCCGTTGGATTAAATTTATTTGCAGTAAGTGGTGTAACCAAATTACCTGTTACAACTGTGATAAGGGGCTCTTTCCCGTTCTGTATATCTGATACAGTTGTATTAATAATCGTTTTATTATTTCCAGCGTTGGCGCTTACTTTACCTAGCTTATTGATTACTTCTCATTTTGGTTAAAAATTTTTATTAATTTTTTACCAATTCCTAAAAGAACTTCGTCATTACCTCTTCTACTTACAATTTGACATCCTATTGGTAAATTATTTTTACTTTTAAAAATAGGTAACGTGATTGCAGGCATTCCTGTAAGTGTCCATGTTGTATTAAACATTGGCGAACCAGTAAATTCTAATCCCTTTAATGCTTCACCTGGTGCACTAGGTGTAATAATACAATCATATTTATTTAATCTTTTTTCTATTTTTAATCTATTTTCCTCTAATTGTCCTTGAAGTTTTCTATATGTCTGAAGAGACATTTTATTTCCATCGGTCAGTCTTCCATATCTTAAAATCTCACTTAATTTTTCAAAATGATTTATCCTATCTGCTGCAATTGATCTTTTAAATTCAAATCCACTTAAATTAGTATGAATTTCACTTGATCGAAGTATTAGGTCATCAAGATTTTCCTCAAGAATATTATATTTTAGTTTAGTCAATTCATAAATAAATTTTTCAAGTTCTGTTTTTGTACATTCATCATTATGTTCTTCCCAATAAGGAGTTCTAACAAACGCAAATTTAAACTTTTTTAAATCTATACTTTCATATATTTTGATCTTTTCTTCCAAAAGAATATTTCTCATCATTTGAATATCATCAATTGATCTGGCTATTAATCCTAACGTATCTAAAGAGGGAGAATTTGGTAAAATTCCTGATTTATCAAAATCACCATAAGTTGGTTTGTAGCCTATTACACCACAGTAAGCGGCAGGACGAATAATCGATCCAGTTGTTTGAGTACCAAAGCATATTGGTGTCATAAAATCTGCAACAGCTGCGGCTGAACCAGAACTAGAACCGCCTGGTGTATATTCAGGATTATGAGGATTTGTTGTAGGACCAGGATGTCTATGTCCTAACTCTGTTGTCACTGTTTTTCCAATTATAATGCAGCCTGCATCTTTAGATATAGCTATACTCGCAGCATCTCTTTTTGGTATGTTATCTTTGTAAAAAGAAGTACCCATCTGAGTAGGCATATTAGATACATCAATTATATCTTTTGCCCCTATAGGAATTCCAAATTTATCATTATTCAAATCATCAAGTTTTTTTGCTTGATTTAAAGATCCTTCAATATCTAAATAAGTCCATGCTTTAGTTAAGTTTTCGCGTTCCTCTATTCTTTCAAGACAACTCTGAACCCACTCATAGCGACTCAATTTTCTTTGTTTTATTAATTCTATTGCTTCATTTGCAGTTAAAAAACATGGCTTAGACATATTAAAAATTTTCATTAAATTAAAAAATCATTATAATATGATTTATTGTGAAATAAATAATATATTCATTATAAGGTCAAAACATGACAAATTTAACTGAAAAAATGGCTGAGTTTTGTGAAAACATAAAATTTGAAAAACTCCCCAACGAAGTAATAAAGAGAGTAAAACTATTAATTTTGGATACCGTAGGTATCATAATTAGAGCTAGACATGATGCAGAATCAACAGAAAGCTTGATATCAGCAGTTAATAGGCTTGACTTAAATAATGGTAATTGCCATGTCTTTTCTGATAAAAATTCGTATGTACCTAGTGCGGCAGCGTTAATTAACGGTACTTTAGCACATTCACTTGATTTCGATGATACCCATGCTGAAGCTTCACTTCATTCAAGTGCACCTATATTAGCTGCAGCATTCGCAGCTGCTCAAATGAAGAATTGTTCTGGACAAGAACTAATAGCAGCGTGTGTCTTAGGTTATGAGATTCAGATAAGGTTAGGTTTAGCAGGAGGTGCATCTGATCACTATAAACGTGGATTTCACCCTACTGCAACTTGTGGTGTTTTTGGAGCAACAGCAGCAGCAGGTTATATTATTGGGCTAAGTAAACAACAATTTATTTCTGCATTTGGTATAGCACTGAGTCAGTCATCTGGGTCTATGCAATTTTTAAATGATGGTTCTTGGACAAAAAGATCTCACGTTGGCCAAGCAGCACAAAATGGTTTGAGTTGTGCTATTCTAGCAAGTGAAGGTTTTAAAGGACCCATTGAAGCCTTTGAAGGAAAGTGGGGATACCTAAATTCTTTTGTTTCTGGTGGAGATGCTTCTAAAGCTCTCACTGGACTTGGAAAAAAATTTGAAACTTTGAATTTAGGCGTAAAACCCTATCCTTCTTGTAGATATAGTCACGCTGCGATTGATGGTTTGTTAGAATTAAAAAAAGAAATAAGTTTTAATTCAGATGATTTAGAAGAAGTTGATATTGGACTCTCAGAAACTGCATTAAATATTATAGGTTATCCTCTCAGCGAAAAACAAAACCCTGAAAACGTAGTAGACGGTCAATTTTCAATGCCTTTCTGCGCTGCATTAGTTCTTAAAAATGGAAGTTTTACTTGGGATGACTACAAATTAAATTTAAAAAATAAAGATATTTTAGACCTATGTAAAAAAGTAAATGTTTCACCAAACGAACTTGCTGAGGAATGCTGTCCTAAATACATGAGTGCAAATGTGAAAATTAAAGTTTCTGGCAAAATTTATGAAAAATTTGTAAAGATACCAAAAGGTGATCCAGAAAACTTTATGACTGATAAAGAGTTTGAAGATAAATTTGATGGATTAACTCATCCATATCTAAATGAAGAAAAATTGGATGAATTAAAAAAGTTTATGCTAAGAATAGATAATGCTAACTCAATAGATACTTTATTTGAATTAAGCAATTAAAATAAATTTAGAGGAATTTTTATGAATGAGCAGTCTTTAAGAGATTTAGATAATAAATATACTGACGAAGAAAAATTAATTTTGAATAGTGTAGATAAGTTTTTAGAAAAAGATGTTAGACCATATGTCAAAGAATTTGAGTCAGAAGATAAGTATCCACAAGACATTGCTGATAAAATGGCTGAATTAGGTTTATTTGGAGCTACTATCTCTCAAGAATATGGTGGTCTGGGTTTATCGGCAGTGACATATTCTAAGATTGTTGAAAACGTATCATCAGTATGGATGTCTGTCTCTGGGATTTTTAATTCACATTTAATTATGTGCGCTGCAGTAGAGAAACATGGTACTGAGGAAATGAAAAAAAAATATTTACCAAAATTTGCTTCAGGTGAATTAAGAGGAGGTATTGCTCTAACGGAACCAGATTGTGGTACTGACTTGCAATCAATTAAAACTAAAGCCACAAAGAATAATCAAACCTACACAATTAATGGCAACAAAATTTGGATAACTAATTCAGTTCAAGGTGATGTTTTGGCAGTGCTAGCAAAGACTAATTCTGATATTAATCCCCCTCATAAAGGCATGAGTCTTATACTTGTTGAAAAAAAGTCAGGTTATGTAGCCAGAAAATTAAAAAAACTCGGCTATAGAGGAATAGATACCGGAGAAGTACAATTAAATGAGGTTGAAGTTCCACTTGAAAATTTGATTGGAAGCGAAGAAGGTAGAGGCTTACAACAGATATTATCAGGTTTAGAATTAGGCAGAATAAATGTAGCAGCTAGAGGTGTTGGTTTGGCAAGAGCTGCATTGGATGACTCAATAGAATACTCAAAAGTAAGAAAAACTTTTGGTAAACCAATATGTCAGCATCAATCTATTCAAATTAAGTTGGCAGAAATGGCAACAAGACTTGAGGCCTCCAGACTTCTTACAGAACAGGCTGCAATCGCATACGATAGTGGTACAAGATCAGATTTACAAGCTGGAATGGCAAAGTTACACGCAACCGAAACTGCTTTATTTAATGCAACTGAAGCTATGAGAATTCATGGAGGTTTTGGATATTCTCCAGAATATAATATTGAGAGATATTATAGAGATGCTCCTTTATTAGCTATAGGAGAAGGTACTAATGAACTTCAGAAAATTATAATAGCAAAACAATTAGTTCAATAAGACATTAATCATAAGTAATTTCGATAGATTATTGTTAAAGCAAAAGAACCTATTCCTGCGACTAACCCTAAATTTGGGTTTTTGGGGAAGATCAAAAAAACTACTACTCCAAGAAAAAATGGAATTACTCTTTCAAAAAAAGGAATAAGCTTTATTGCACTGCTAGGGAAAAAGATCATTTTGAAAACTATTGCTGTAGTCATTCCATAAGCAATAGCATTTACAAACTTGGCAATTGTACTATCACTTTCTATTTTTTTATATAAAACAATACCTAAATATCTCCATGATAAAATTCCAAGAGTTGCAACAGTTAGCATAAGCAAAACATTTGGATTGTCTAAAGTTAAATTCACTTCTTTAATAGCCTTTCAACAATATAACCAGTACAGGCAGACAAAAATCCTGCTAAAATTATACTCAAATTTTCTATATAAGGATAAAGAAAAAACAAATATAAGCAGCTAGAAAATATTGAGGTTTTGTAAAAGATGCCTTTTGCATGCAACATCAAAATGATTAACCAAAGCGGAATAAAAAAAATTGGAATAGAAATTAGAATTTTAGGAATTTCGTCTAGGCAAAAATAACCTATTGATAGTCCTATTGTACACATAGAAACTAACCCAACACTTATACCTTTAAAGTAGCTAAATAAATCTTCTTTTTTTATTTTGTCAATGTTTGCAGAAATGATTGTCCATCCGGTAGGGCTGACCCATTGTGCCCAAAATAATTTTTCTAAAAAAGGTGCATTCTTATTTTTAAAATCCATTATTAAAGCAGCAGAGAGTACCATAAAAAGAGTTCTCACATTTGCAAGCAATATAGTAAAAAACATTAAAAAAAATGAAGATCCAGAAATGATTAATGTAGCAAAAATTAACATTGCTGGCATACTCCACAAGAACAGCATAGATAGAAGCCCAACAAAGATATCTAAACCTGTTTCATAAGCTAAAGCACCAAATCCTAACATAGCTGATCCCATTCCAACGCCTGGAAGACCAAATCCCTGTTTTAAACCTGCTTTAATAGGAGAATAATTTTTAGAACTCATAAGGTTTTAAATTTTTGCTATTAAGTCTATTTCAACTAAAGAACCTACTGCTAAACCAGTGACCCCGATACATGTTCTAGCAGGTAATTTATCTTTAGAAAAATAAGTTTCATAAATTTTATTCACTTTATCAAAGTCCTGAAAGTTAACCAAATACATTCTTACAAAAACAATATTTTCCCAACTAACTTTTGCTTTGTTTAAAACATTTAATAAATTTTTCATAACTTGGTGTGTTTGTTCTTCAACATCATTTGAGATAATTGTTTTAGGATCATTTGGAAGTGTAGGCATCTGTCCAGTAACAAATAAAAACTCTCCAGCTTTTACAGCATGACTAAAGGGCCCAACTCTTTTGGGACCATCATTAAATATTAAATATTCACATGACATTGATAACCTCTTATATTTGTTAGAAAATGTGAGATGTATTATACATTATTATGGAGGTAGCTTAAATGAGATTCAAAGATAAAATTATTTTTATTACAGGAGCAGCTGGTGGGATAGGACATGATGCCAGTGTTAGTTTCGCAAAAGAGGGAGCTTCAATTGCTGTATCTGACATTGATATTGAAATGGCTGAAAAAGTATCTGATGAAATAAAAAAAATGGGAGGTGTGGCTGAACCATATCAATTAGATGTCACTAATATTTTAGAAACCGAGTCTGTTATGGAAAAAGTTAAAGATAAGTTTGGTGGCATTGATATAGCTTTTTGTAATGCTGGAATAAGAGAAATAAAATCAGCGTTAGAATTAGATGCAAACGAATGGAAAAAGGTTATAGATGTGAATGTAAATGGGGTTTTTTTTACGGCACAAACATTTGCAAAAATGTGCGTAAAACAAAAAAAGTCAGGAAATATTGTTATCACAGCTTCAACATTAGGAATTAGTGCAGCAAATTCAAGATGTGCATATACAACTTCAAAGCATGCTACTGTGGGACTTACTAAACAGTTAGCAATTGATTTAGCTGAACATAACATACGGGTTAATGCTGTTGGCCCAGGGGTTATAAAAACTCCTTTGACTGAAAGATATTTTCAAGATAAAAAAGTGGCCGAGAGAATAAAAAATATCCATGCTATGAAACGTGTAGGTACCCCATCTGAGGTATCAAATGCGGTAATGTTTTTAGCCAGTGATGAGTCAAGTTTTTGTACTGGTTCAGTTTTGATGGTTGATGGTGGTTGGACAGCTGGGAAAATAATGTAAAAATAAATTTTTAATTTAACAAAACTGTAATATTTGAGATATATGTAATATATGTTTTAATGTTTTTAAGTGATAATCTGATGAGTTTAAGTTAGGGTTATCATTTAAAACATTTTAACAAATTGGTGTCTTGCTTGAGATCAAGTTTTCTTACTTAATAACTACTTTTCCCCAATAACAATGAACTTTTTTTGATAGGGAACTCAGTTGGTTTTCCTTCAATGAAAGAGTATTGAAAACGAGTGCTAACATTAAAAGACTCTCTTTCAAAATTACTTATTGTCATAAATATTTAAAACTCATTATCATAAACTAATAATGATATTTAAAAGGAATAATAGAGATTTAAAGTTTAATTATTATTTTCGTTTTATTTGCAGCTTTTTTGCATGCTTTTTGGAATTTTATTTTGAGAAAATCTCAAGATAAATTTCTTAGTATGACTGCAGTTGTTTTGGGCCATTTACCATTAAGTTGCATAGGTTTATTTGTTTTTGGATTTCCAAATTCAGAAAGCTTAATTTTTGCTTTATTTAGTTCAATACTTCATTTTCTATATCAAATTTTTTTATTAAATGCCTATAAATATGGCCAATTATCTCAAGTATATCCATTTGCTAGGGGACTCTCTCCTATAATAATTATTTTGATTAGTTTTATATTTATTGGTGAGATTTTAGATAAAAATGAATTGATTGGAGTAATGTTAATTTCAGTAAGTCTTTTACTTTATGGAGTAAAAATTAATTTTGATTCAAAAACAAATTTTCAAGGTTTTGTTTTTGCAATAATCGCTGGTTGTTTTATTGCATCATATTCCTTAGTAGATGGTCATGGTGCTAGAATAGCTCAAAACCCAATAGGGTTTTATAGTTTTCTAACTATCATAAATGCTTTTTTTTATTTTCTTTACTCAATTTATTTTTATAAAGGGATTTTAAAAAAACTTTTAAATGAAGGGAAAACTATTTTTTGGATTGGGGGTTCAGCTTCTTATGTAGCTTATGCGATAGTAGTTTGGGCATGTATTTATTTACCAATTGCAGTCGTATCGTCTCTGAGAGAAACTTCAATTCTTTTTGCGATAATACTTAGCAAATTATTTTTAAAAGAAAAAATTACATTATTCAGTTTTGCTTTGATAATATTTATATTTATAGGAATAATTTTTATGAGAAGTAGTTTATAGTTTTAATTTCCAATAAGTTTTGGTTACTTATTTTGATTTGAGAGGCATTTTTGTCAAATTTTCAAACTTTTGAATTGATCATGATTATGGCTTTTACCTACTTTGTTGCAGGTTCAGTAAAAGGCGTTATAGGTATAGGATTACCAACAACCGGAATGGCAATACTTAGTTTTTTTGTGAGTCCACTTGTAGCATTAGGTCTTAACTTAATGCCTATGTTTATTACAAATATATGGCAATTTTTTAAAGCGGATAATCATCTAAAAATTTTGAAACAATATAAATTTTTTGCTTTATTTATGATTATTTTTATTCTTTTTACCTCTTTTTATGCAGTTAATTTAGGAAATAATTTAATAAGGTTACTTTTTGGTTCTATTGTTGTTTTTTTTGTGATTACAAATTTGATCGGTTTCAATCCAAAAATTAAAAGTAAAAAAGATATATTAATGCAAATTTCTTTTGGTTCTTTTTCTGGGTTATTAGGTGGGGCAACATCTTTATGGGCTATGCCAATAACATTTTACCTTCTTATGAAAAATCTATCTCCAAAAAAATTTGTAGATGTTAGTGGTTTTTTTATTTTAGTAGGATGTTTTCCAGTATCAATAGGGTACATTTCTACAGAAGTGTTTAGTATAGAAATGGTTTCTTTTGGTTTAGTAGGTTCAGTGTTTGGGTTAATTGGTTTTCAATTAGGTGAAAAAGTAAGGGACAAAATTAATCCAGTAATATTTAAAAAAATAGTTTTAGTTTTTTTTAGCCTGGCTGGAGTGAAAATGATTATTCAATCCTCTTATAATTTTCTTATTTAGTTCACTCGAATTTCAACAGTCGATAAATTAGGAATTTCATATATAATTTTGTCTCCAATTCTAGGAGACCTTGTTTTTATCACACTACCAGTAATAATTTTACTCCCTTTGGTAATAACTATATTTTGAGAAAGTTTTAAATTAATTACCCATGCTAATGACACAAATGGATCAGAATCCATTATCTTCGCATTTTCTGGTTTTTCATTATTCCAATGAAGAATAGAACTTAGGTTTTCAAAATTAATATCTAACCAATTTTCTATTGGATTTCCTAAAACAATACCACCACACCATGCATTATCAGCGGCCATACTATATGGATCTATATTATTATAATCGGCATCTCTATCAATAATCATTTCAAATGATGCATAAATATTTGAAATATATTTTTTCACATTTTCTGAGTTAAAAGAACCCATTTCGTTTGTCAAATCTTCTGAAATTTCCATTGCTAACTCAAATTCTAAACCAAGACCATAGAAATTATTGATATTTATCTCAGTTGGGGAGTTATAAATTTCATTCTTAAAAATTCCCCCAGCAATTGGGTGGTCGATACCGCAAAGTTCCTGTTGTACCTTAGAAGCGAGGGCAATTTTATAGCCACCAATATCACCTCTTCCAATTTTTTTTTGAAAAACATTCTGTGCTAAATAAGACTCTTCTATATTGGTTGGCTTTAAATTATTTGGTAAGTTTACGTATTTATTTTTTTCTTTATGTTCGTTTACAATAAATCTTGCTATGTTTTCAATCTTCGACATTTTTGTTATCCTAATTTTTTAATGAATTAATATTTTATTTTTGTTACTTTAAAACTGTTTAAATTAGGATAAGTAATTGTTAGACATAAATCAAATAGACATATCGAACATTGTTGAAAATTGGCTTATTGATTTTAATGAAATAATCCAAAATTCTAAATCAATTGACGATAAAAAAATTACAAAAATTTTTTCTAAAGCTTTTCATAAAAATAGTCACTGGAGAGATTTAATTGCGTTAACTTGGGAAATTATTACTTATTCAGATATTGAAAATATTCAAAAAGAATTTTTAAACTCTCTTTCAAAACAAAATGTGTCCAAGTTTTCAATTGATAAAAATAGAACAAAACCAAGAAAAGTTAAAAGGGGAGGCAACACAACGATTGAAGCAATTTTATCTTTTTCTACAAAAAATGGAATAGGTGAAAGTGTAGTTCGGTTAACTGAAGAAAAAGAAAATAATGGGATATATAAATGTTGGAGTATTATGACATCTTTATCTTCAATGGGAAAATCTGAAGATTCAAATATTAACAAAGTTGAAAAAATTAAAAATTTTAAAGCTCCAAATTGGTTGGATATAAGAAATTTTGAAAAAACATATGAAAACAAACAACCAGATGTATTAGTTGTTGGTGCAGGACAAGCAGGTTTATCCATAGCTGCTAGACTCAAGCAATTGAAAGTTGACACTTTGATAGTAGATAAAAATGAAAGAATTGGAGATAATTGGAGAAACAGGTACCATTCATTAACGTTGCATAATCAAACACATGTTAATCATTTACCTTATATGCCATTCCCTGAAACTTGGCCAACCTATATTCCTAAGGATAAATTAGCAGGATGGTTTGAGTATTATGCTGAAAGCATGGAGTTAAATGTATGGCAAAACACTCAATTCATAAAAGCAGATTATAATAAAGAAAAAAAAGGTTGGATAGTTGAAACAAAAGTTAGTAATGGAAAAATTAAATATTTGTATCCTAAACATATAGTTATGGCTGTTGGTGTAAGTTCTGTACCTCAAATGCCAAAAATTGAGGGTCTGGATAATTTTTCTGGAAAAATTATTCATTCAGCTGAACACAAAACTGGACAGTCTTTTAAAGACAAAAATGTTTTAGTATTTGGGACTGGTACTAGTGCTCATGATGTTTGTCAGGATTTATATGCAAATGATGCAAATGTAACAATGGTTCAAAGATCACCAACTATGATAGTTAATCTAGAACCGAGTGCTCAATTACCATATGCACTTTATCAAGAAGGTCCTAATACTAATGATTGTGATCTGATTGCTATTTCTAGTCCTTTAAGTGTTTTAAAAAAAACACACCAAATGTTTACTAAACAATCAAAAAAATTGGATGAAGTTTTATTAAATAACTTAAAAAAAATTGGATTCGTTTTGGATTATGGAGAGGATAATACTGGCTGGCAATTCAAATATCTAACTCGTGGAGGAGGATATTATTTCAACGTAGGAGCATCAAACTTAATTGCGGATAAAAAAATCAGGCTAATTCAATATAAGGATATTAGAGAATTTACGAAAAATGGAATAATTCATAATTCATATGGTAAAAGAAACTTTGATGCATTCATTTTTGCCACAGGTTATAAAGGACAAGAATACATGGTGGAGAAATTTTTTGGAAAAGTAGTTGCAAAAAAGGTTGGTAAAATTTGGGATTTCAACCAAAAGACACAAGAATTGAATAATATGTTTGTCAAGACTAATCAAGATGGCTTGTGGTTTATTGCTGGTAGTCTTGCTCAATGTAGAATTTTCTCTAAATATTTAAGTTTTCAAATAAAAGCTGAAATTAAAAAAAATAAAAATATTTTCTTGAAGACAAACTAATTGTTCATTGATCATTTTTCAATGTTGCTTGGTTAGATTATGTATTAAATGTTTTTGTTTAATTTAAAATTATTTGGTATTTTATGATTATGTATAGATTTAGAAAAATACATCTTTTATTTTTTCTATTAATTATATTTGGGTTTTCTAACAAAAGTATAGCTCAAATAAATTATGATAATGTCACATTTGAATGTACATTTGATAAAAAACCTAAAAATTTATTAATGTTTCAAATACACAAAAAACAATCATCTAGAATTGTTTTTGAAGGTCATAATTTAATAGCTATTAGTGTACAAGAGACACAAGATAGAATTAAATGGAGTTATACTAAAGCTGGGAAAAAAAACCTACTTCGAAATATTTTCAAGATAGAATGGAAACAGAACTCAAATATATATATTTTAAAAAAAGTGGAAAAATTAATTTAGCAACCAAGCGTGGATATAGCGGAGGGGATCGTCATGGCAAGTGGGGAAAATGTGAAGTTAAACAAAATAAATTATTAAACGTTGAAAAAGAGGTGCCTAATAAAAACTTCATATCCTCTAAATCTATACAAACAAAACCATCCCCATATCAAAGTAAGTTAGATACTAATTATGATAATGTTACATTTGAATGTACAATTGGCGGTAAGACCGAGACCCATAAAAAAACGCCATCAGGGATTTATTTTCAAAAACGTAATTTAAAATCTATAAGTTTACATGAGATGCATGATAGAATTACTTGGAGATATAAACAACCAGGTGATAAAGATGGAAAAAGTAAATATTTCGATCATTTGAAAAATAATAATGTTAGTTATGTTTATTTTAAAAAAAGTGGAAAAATTAATAGAGATACTTGGAGAGGAAAGCGAGAGGGAAGTGGTGTATGGGGAACATGTAAAGTTAGAGAAAATACATTATTAAATGTTAAAAAGGAACTCCCTAGTAATAAAGTTATATCCTTTAAACCTAAAAAAACGGACGAAGATCTAACTAAAGAAGAACGAATAAAAGAATTAGAAAATAAACTTGCTCTTTTACAAGCTGAAAAAAAGCAACAAAAGAAGAAAGCCACACAAAATAAAATTGGATCAGGTTTTTATGTGAGTAAATTCAGACATATTGTAACGAACCAACATGTTGTTAATCAGTGTAGGAAAATAACAGTTGGTGATAGTATGAGTACACAAATACCTGCAGATTTAATCGCATCAGATAAACGTAATGACCTAGCTATATTGCAAACCATTTCGATGGAAATGGCCTCTGCAGACACTAAGTCTTTTGTACAAAATTTGTCTATTCAAATAGTTCCTATCGTATCTGGTGGTTTAATAAGGGTTGAGGATGTTAAGGGAGGAGAACAAATTTATGTAGCAGGTTTTCCTCATGGAAATATGATTAGTGACAGTATGAGATTATTGCCAGGACTTGTGAACTCAACAATGGGATTTGAAAATGATATTACTCAATTTGAAACGGACGCAGTTATTAGAAAGGGCAATAGTGGTGGTCCTGTATATGACATTAACGGAAACATTGTTGGTGTTGCAGTTAAAAGATTTAATGTAACCAGAACTGATAATTATAACTTTGCTATTAAAGGTTCTACAGTCAAACAATTTCTTGATGCACATAATATACTAACTACACCAGCAAACAGAACATCAAAAATGACATCTACAAAGATTTATAATATAGCCTTCAAACAAACAGTCATGGTTGTGTGTCATCGTTAAAACCCAAAGCTATAAATTCGAACAGAGGTTATTGAGTTGTCGTTTATTCTAGTTTCCTAAAAACTTTCGAATCACATTGTCAATCATTTTAGAGATATTATTATCGCAGTTGTTATGAGGCAGACTTCCACAAAAAGTTATAGATCCAACTGAGAAAACGCCACCACCATTTGGGGTATCGAAATACACTATGTCTGCCCTTATTAATTCTTCAATTGGCTTGAGAGGCCATGTGTCATGATGAGTAAGTATATCTTCTGGAACCAATACAAAACTATCATCATGACCCTTTGAAGAAGCTAAGATAGTTGCATTAAGCGGAGTTCCCAAATTAATATCGGCTCGATCTAATTCGAATCCTGCTGCACCACCACCTGATAAACCAAAATCACCAATGATTTCATCGATTATTCCGTCAAAAATCCATGAAAATTTAGGATCATATGATTCTTTTGTCCGACGGTAAGGTACACCAAAATGATCTCCTTGAGATGTAAAACCTACACCGCTCAAAACTTGAGGAGCACGACCATTTCTGCGCCAGAGACCTCCGTAGGTTCCATCGAAAGCATTATAATACTCTCCTGGTTCTGAGGCCCATGCTCGTATTCCACCTTCACCTCTTCTTATTTCGATAGCATCTTTCCAATGGTCATTTACAGCTACTTTCCAATAAAAACCGTTTCCACCGAGGTATAATAAATGCCCACCTTTTTTTGTATACTCCTGAAGAGCATCAAGCGAATTATTAGTTTGATATTCGGGGTGAGAACATGTCATCACTACATCATAACAGTTGATAACATCTGCTCCATGCTGATGAATTTCATCATCAGTTATAATGTCAAATTCATATCCTTTTTCTTCTAGCCAATACCATAAATGACTGTCTGCTGGAAAATGTCTGCAACCTGAACCTGGAACTCCGGGATAGGAAATAACGTTAGACCGCATTGTTATTATTGGTCTTCGTCTGGAGGAGTAACCAATACCACTTCCATCTGAATGGTAATTGTAAGTAGATAGTCCATACTCGTTGTGATCATCTGCACTCCATTTTTGTGCTCCCCAATCTTTCATACGTTGTCGCATTTGGTTATTGGTATTCCCACGTGCAATATTGGCGTAAACAGTATAAGTGAACGTGGGTATCAGAACGCAAATTCTAGCCTGGGGTTTTTTCAATGGTGCGGTGACAAAAAAAGGTATCATGTCTGACTTGTTGTCATTGGTTTCTAGTTTTGCAGCATAAATTCCGCTTTTAAAATCTTCAGGGACGTGAAAAACAAAATCAGTTTCCCACTTGCAATCATAAAGGTCATCATCGTGAAAATGTATCGCTCCATAATGTTCCGGTTTTTTCGTCCAATCAAAGCAACTACCGTCCCACATGAAACCTTTAACTGCTCTTGTAGGTAAATTTATAATTTTACCATGAAATTTATTTTTGCTTATGTCTAATGCATCTCGGGAAGATATATTTTTAGAAAAATCCCATACAGCTGTGATCCTTGGATCATTCTTCCCTTTTGCAATATCAAGGGCATCCTCATTTTTAATAGCATTATTAATGAAAAATGGCCTTTCTATTTTACCATTAAAACAGTTAGCTATTTTCTTATTTCCGGCAGCACCAATTATCAGAGGTTGTTCTGGAGATGGTATTGGTTGTATTGAACACTTTATTTCTTTTTGGATTGGACCATCTATATCAAAGCTATCAATGACTGATGTTTGATAGATTCCTAATTTTTCTGACTCTAGATCAAAGCTGGCCCATATATGGTACCAGCGCCTCTCTGATAACGGCTTATCAATTGATAATTTTGTTATTTTTTCTTTCCCATCAGCAACTACTACTGATACACCCTCAGGACCAATAAAGAGTGCCATGCCAGCATCATGATCCGAATTAAATTGGCTAATTATACATTGTTCATTAATATCAATTTTAGTTGGCCAGATAGTGGCTCCTACTGTAAAGCCCTTAGCAGGATTTAAAGACTTATTTGAAGGAACTTTTATATATGATCCTGAATTGACTGTTTGACGTCGAGACGGATATGACCCAGAAAAATTCGACTTTATATCCTCTTCTATTATTCCAGGGCCCTCAGGATTTGGGTCTCCAGAAATAACTCTTATTAACTTAGCTTTGTAAGGATCTATAGAAGTGCTTGATACTTTGAAATTTATTTTTTCTCCAGGCCTTAGTGAAAAACGATCTGCATATCCAGTTATAGGTATTTCATCCATTTTTTGTTCCATAATTAATACAATAACATAATCCAAAAATCTCGTGAAGTACGTCTGTACTAAAGTTAAAATATAAAATTTTATAATGCTTAGAACAGTTCATGTTTTTGTATTCAATTAATTAATTTAGGGTCTTAATCTAATTTTAAACTTTTTTTCATATGTTAGTGCTACATTGCTCATATCTGTGTCATTGCCAAAAGCTTTTATAGTCTCATTGAGAAGTTCTTTTGAGAGAGAACCTAGAGGTAATTCTATATTTAAGTTTAAACCATTTTTTAGAGCAATAGATGCATCTTTGTCCATTAACGCAGCTGTAAACCCTTGATGCATTTTCCCTGACAAAATGTTATCAGGTAAAGTTATCTCAGTAGCGTAATTTCTTCCTGAGCTTTTTTGAATAATTTCAATAGCATTTTTTGGATTAACCCCATCTTTTGTAAGTAAAGATATAACCTCAAATGTGGCCATTCTGCAGATTAAATTTAATAAATTATTTCCTGCTTTAATGCTATGGCCATCGCCAACTTTCCCCGCATGAAAGACGTTCTTACTTATTGTGTCTAAGTAGGGTTTTAATATATCATATTCATTTTTTTCACACCCAGCCATAATAGCTATTGTTCCTTCTCTAGCTCCTTTTGGTCCACCGCTCACTGGTGCATCAATAAAATGAATAAAGTTCTCAGATAATTTTTCTTTGATGCTTCTTGAGATTGATGGTTCGCCTGTAGTCATGTCTATAATATAAGAATGAGGTTTTAAAAATTTACTCAAACTATTATCACCTAAGACAATTTTTTCTACTTCTTGACTACTTGGCAGACATAGAAATATCATTTTATTATCTGATATTTTTTTTAAACTATCTAATACTACTGCACCCATCTTTTCCATTTTTTTTAAATTTGTTTTATTTAGGTCAAAGACACAGGTCTTATATTTTTTTAGAAGTCTTTCACATAAAGGACCTCCCATATTTCCGATACCTATAAAACTGATACTTTCCATCACTCATCACCATTAAAAATTTAGTTTTAATTATAATTTTTTTCAAAAAAATATAAATTTATTTTTACCTTTGTATTTTTAAATTCTAATATGATAACCAAATAATTTTGGGGTCTCATATGTCTTATAAATACGACAATGGAAGTTTTGTAGGAAGGGTTTGGAGTAAGTCTGAAAATGGGCCTTTAATAGTAAAAGTTAATGATGGATATTTATACGATATTACTTCTACTGAAATTCCAACAATGAGAGACTTGCTCGAGAAAGAAAGTCCATCTGATTATATAAGTAACATAAAAGGTAAAAAAATAATCTCTTTAAATGAAATTGAAGAGAATATTAAAAGCAAAAAATTTGATGGGGATTTTAATTTTTTAGCTCCTTGTGATCTTCAAGTAATAAAGGCATGTGGTGTAACTTTTGCAAAGTCGATGGTTGAAAGAGTTATAGAGGAAAGGGCAGCAGGCGATCCCAAAAAAGCTGAACTTTTAAGAATTAATATTGGGGATTTAATTGGTAGTAACTTAAAAGATATAATCCCTGGTTCATCAAAAGCGATGGAAGTCAAAGACGTTTTAATTAAAGAAGGTTTGTGGTCACAATATCTTGAGGTTGGGATTGGTAAAGATGCAGAAGTTTTCACTAAAGCTCAGGTTCTATCGTCAGTTGGTCATGGTTCAGAAGTTGGATTGCATCCTGTTTCTAATTGGAACAACCCTGAGCCTGAAATAGTCTTAGCTGTTAATAGTAAGGGTAAAATAGTTGGAGCCACTTTGGGAAATGATGTCAATTTAAGAGACGTTGAGGGTCGCTCCGCTCTATTATTAGGAAAAGCAAAAGATAATAATGCCTCATGTTCAATTGGACCGGTAATCAGATTATTAGATAATAGTTTTGATCTTGATAGTATAAGAAATGCTGAACTAACCATGACAGTTGAAGGTTTGGATGGTTTTAAATTACAAGGATTTAGTTCAATGTCTCAAATAAGTAGAGATCCTGAAAATTTAGTTGAACAAACTTGTGGAAGGCATCATCAATATCCTGATGGCTTTATGCTCTTTCTTGGAACTTTATTTGCCCCTACTGAAGATAGAGAAAAAAAAGGTGAGGGTTTTACACATAAAATAGGTGATAAGGTTATTATTCATGAACCTAACTTAGGTACTTTAATAAATTTTGTAAATTTAAGTACTGAATGTCCTGAATGGAAATTTGGTATCTCTGAATTATTTAAAAATCTTTTAAAAAGAAAACTATTAATTTAATCAAATGGCAAATTTTAATGGAATTTTATCTGGAATAAAAGTTTTAGATTTCTCCACCCTTTTACCAGGTCCGCTTGCAACATTGTTTTTAGCAGAAACAGGAGCAGAAGTGATAAAGGTGGAACGACCTGGAATAGGTGACGAAATGCGTTATAAATCACCTGAAATAGAGGGAACCAATGTTTCATTTGCTCTCTTAAATAGAGGAAAAAAAAGTATTGAGATAGATCTCAAAGATAAAAAATCATTTAAAAAGATTTATCCTATTTTGAAGAAAACAGATGTTATTGTTGAACAATTCAGACCAGGTGTAATGAAAAGATTAAATCTAGATTATCAATCTATAAAAAAAATTAATCCTAAAATTATTTATGTTTCTATTTCTGGCTATGGACAAGATGGACCTAAAAGTCAAATAGCTGGTCACGATTTAAATTACATTAGCACAACAGGACTATTAAGTTTAAGTATGGGTCATAAAGAAAATCCCGTTGTTCCTCCAGCATTAATAGCAGATATAGGTGGAGGGTCTTACCCGACGTTAATAAATATATTACTTGCCTTAAGAAAGAGAGATCTTGAAAAAAAAGGTTCATACATAGATGTTTCAATGTCTGAGGGACTTTTCCCATTTATGTTTTGGGGGTTAGCTAAAGGATTTTCAAACAATGGATGGCCTTCAAACTCAGACTATTATTTATCAGGTGGCTCTCCAAGATATAATATATATAAAACTAAAGATGAAGGTTTTATAGCTGCAGCTCCAATAGAAGATCGTTTTTGGGAAAAGTTCTGTAAAGCCATTGATTTACCTGAAAAATATGTTTCTCAATTAAATGAAGATTTGAAAGTGATAAAGAAAATAAAAAAAATAATTTCACAAAAAAATAAAAAAGAATGGCAGGTTATTTTTGATAAAGCTGATTGTTGTTGTTGTGTTGTCAAATCATTACAGGAGGCAACAAAAGATAATCACTTTAAATTTAGAAAGATTTTTAACAGACACGTTAATCTTTCAGAAAAATGTGTTATTCCATCAATACCATTGCCAATAAGCAAGCAATTTTTAAATTCAAATTTGTCAGACAACTATCCTATTTTAGGTGAAAATAACAAAAAAATACTTGATTAGAGAAATTAAACTTATCATTTTCTTGACCTAAGATTACTAAAAGGTCAAAATTATTAATGAAAATAGAAACAAAAACAAATTTTAGAGAGAAAATTAGCCATGAAAAGAGTCAATGATTTAGAGTCCTATTGGATGCCATTCACTGCTAACAGAGATTTTAAAAAAGAGCCCAGATTGGTCTATTCTGCAGAAGGTATGTATTATAAAAGTGTTGAAGGAAAAGATATTCTTGATGCTACTGCAGGTTTATGGTGTGTTAACGCAGGTCACAATAGAAAAAGAATTACTCAAGCAATAACAGAACAGGCCTCATTACTTGACTATGCTCCAAGTTTCCAGTTTGGTCATCCAAAAGCATTTGAATTAGCTACAAGAATTGCTGAAATTTTTCCAGAGGGAATGAACCATGTTTTTTTTACAAACTCTGGATCGGAAGCAGTTGATACAACTCTAAAAATTGCACTTGCTTACCACAGAGCTCGAGGGAAAGGTACAAAAACAAGGTTGATAGGACGTGAAAGGGGATATCATGGAGTAGGTTTTGGCGGTATTTCTGTTGGGGGTATGCCCAGAAATAGACAATATTTTGGTTCCTTATTGAGTGGAATTGATCATATGCCTCATACTTTTGATCATGAAAGAAATGCTTTTTCAAAAGGACAACCTGAGCATGGAGCTGAGCTAGCTGATAGATTAGAAGACATTATAGCTTTACATGATGCTTCAACAATTGCAGCTGTAATAGTTGAACCTATGGCAGGTTCCACAGGTGTTTTGCCTCCACCAAAAGGATATCTAAAAAAATTAAGATCAATTTGTTCTAAGCATGATATTTTACTAATATTTGATGAAGTTATTACAGGATTTGGACGTTTAGGAACCGCTACTGCCTCAGATTACTTTGGAGTAATCCCAGATATTATTTCATGTGCCAAAGGAATTACAAATGGTGTAATACCAATGGGTGGAGCTGTTGTGAAAGATGAAATCTATGAAACTATGTTAGAAGAAGCGGATAACCCAATAGAGCTTTTTCATGGTTATACTTACTCTGGTCATCCAATTGCCGCAGCCGCTGGTTTAGCAACTTTGGATATATACAAAGAAGAAGAATTATTTAAAAGAGCTTCAGAATTGGCTCCATATATGGAGTCTGCTGCACATGACCTAAAAGATGCCAATCACGTAATTGACATTAGAAATATAGGTCTGGTAGCCGCTGTAGAGTTAGCACCCAGAAAGGATGCTGTAGGTGAAAGGGGCTATGAACTTATGAAAAGAGTTTGGGATAAGGGTGTGATGGTAAGGTTTACGCAAGACACTATGGCTGTAACACCACCTTTGATAGCTGAAAAAAAACATATCGATCAAATGTTTGACGCTGCCAGACAAGCCCTAAAAGAAATAAATTAAATTTTAAATTATTGGCTTCGGTCTTTTTGTCTTTTCATTTGCATTTAAAATATTTTCAAGTGCACATGCAATTTCAGATAATTTAGAGTCAAAGCCAGCTGGTGCTATTAATTGAATGCCAAATGGAAGATTTAAGTGGTCAAGTCCACACGGTATTGACCAGGCACATGGTAAAGCCATAGTAGGAGCATAGCTAAGTGCAAGCCAACGCATGTAAGAGGACATCTTTTCACCATTGATTTCGTCAATAAATAATTTTTCATGAGAGAAGGGCGATACTGAGGCTGAAGGACAAATTAAAACATCAATATCTTCAAAAAAGCTTCTGAAATTTTTATAAATTTTTGTTTGTTCAACATGTGCCCATGTTAAATCTTCAATATTATATTCTAGACCTCTTTTTACGTTATCAACAACATTTGGTCCGAGTAAGTTTTTTTGATTTTTATATTTCTCGCCATGCGATGAAACATAATTAAAACCTCTTATAATTTCAAAACAATTGTGAATATCCAAAAAATCAGGATGTGATCTTACTGAGCTTTTAAAATTTTGCTTAAAAGTTTCAATTTTGTCCAAAAAAGTTTTTTCAATATTCTTATCAACAGGAGCACAACCTAAATCTGAAGAGTAAGCCATTCTAATTGATGACAAGTCGCTTTCATTTAAACTCTCTGGAAGAGATAATGAATTGAAACTGGAAAAGGGATCATTACAGTTAATATCGGCTTGAGCTTGTAATAATAAAAAAGTGTCTATAACATTTTTTCCCATTGGACCTTGTACAGAAAAAGGGTTTAAACAAATTGAACTATCAACAGTTGGTACAATTCCTGGAGAAGGTCTAAATCCACTTACACCACAAAATCCTGAGGGTGTCCTAAGACTACCTCCATAATCAGAGCCATTAGCTAGGGGTAACATATCACATGCAAGGGCGGCAGCACTCCCTCCAGAAGAGCCAGCTGCAGACTTTTTAATATCAAATGGATTTACAGTTGTACCATATACTTTGTTTGTTGTGTTTCCTCCAGCTCCAAATTCGGGTGTATTTGTTTTACAAAAAATTATGCCTCCCTCATTTCTTATTTTTTTAACAATTTCGTCATCTTCATTTGGAATATGATTTTCATTAATGAGAGATCCCGATGTGGATCTTAAATTTTTAACCATACAAAGGTCTTTAATTCCTACGGGTAGTCCGTGTAACAAGTTAAGTTCTTCACCATTTAAAGTTTTTTTGTCGGCTTGTTTTGCATTTTCGATTGCAACACTCTGATCGATAGCAACAATAGCATTTATTATGGGATTAACTTTTTCAATTCTATCCAAACAGCTTTCTAATAATTCAACTGAACTTATTTTTTTTTGACCTATAAGTTTTCTTGCTTCTGAAGCTGTTAGTTCATACGGTTGTGTCATAAATGTAAAATTTTAATTCAATATAGTATTAATGAGTTTTATATTCAGATCAAATTATTATTTCAAATCCTTGACAAAATACTTTAGTAAGCATTATTGATATAGAATATTTGTGAATTAATTTATTATGAATAGTAAAAAAAAATTAAGAAAAGCAGGTTTGAGGGCAACAAAACAGCGAATAGTGGTTGCAGACATTTTGTTTAATGGTCAACACAGACATTTTACTGCTGAAGATTTACAGAGTGAAATAATAAAAATTGGTAAACATATGTCGTTAGCAACAATTTACAATTGTTTAAAAAGTTTTAGAGATTTAGGTGTAATCAAACAAGTTGAAAGCTTGAGTGAGACAGCAGTATTTGATACTAATGTTGAATACCATCATCATTTTATGAACGAAGAAACTGGTGAATTAATTGATATAAAGCCGTCTGAGATAAATTTGAGTAAATTACCAAAAATCCCTGAAGGATATTCTCAAAGTGGTTTGGATGTTATTATTAAGTTAAGAAAAAATTCATAAAAATTACTTTAAAATCATTCTAAACTACTTGACATTTATTAAGACGATTAATAGTTTCTAAGTCAGAGATATTATAAATAACTTGCTTAGAAAGGAAACAATATGGATGGTGTAAGTAAATGTCCAGTAATGCATGGTTCGTCAACCACTAATAGTGGTATAAGTACTTCAAATCGGGATTGGTGGCCAAACCAATTAAATATTAATATTCTTCATCAGGATGATAAAAGATCGAACCCTATGGGATTAGATTTTGATTACAGAGAAGAGTTTAAAAAATTAGATTATTTTGCACTTAAAAAAGATTTGAATGATTTGATGACACAAAGCCAAGAATGGTGGCCAGCAGATTATGGTCATTATGGACCTTTTTTTATTAGAATGACATGGCATGCGGCAGGAACTTACAGAACAGCTGATGGTAGAGGTGGTGGAGGTACTGGTGATCAAAGATTTGCTCCACTTAATAGTTGGCCGGATAATGGTAATTTAGATAAAGCAAGAAGGTTACTTTGGCCCATTAAGCAAAAGTACGGTAATAAAATAAGCTGGGCTGATTTATTCATTTTAACTGGTAATGTTGCAATAGAATCAATGGGTGGTAAAACTTTCGGTTTTAGTGGTGGAAGACCAGATATTTGGTCTGCTCCAGAGGATATTTATTGGGGTAGAGAAACTGAATGGTTAGAAAATAAAAGATATACCGGAGAAAGAGATTTAGAAGTTCCCCTTGGAGCTGTACAAATGGGTTTAATTTATGTTAACCCTCAAGGTCCTGACGGAAATCCAGATCCTTTGGCTAGTGCAAAAGATATTAGAGAAACTTTTTCTAGAATGGCGATGAATGATGAAGAAACCGTAGCCTTGACAGCTGGGGGTCATACATTTGGAAAAGCTCATGGAGCAGCTGACCCAGATAAATTTGTTGGACCAGAGCCTGAAGGTGCTTCCATGGAAGAGATGGGTTTAGGATGGAAAAATTCATATGAATCTGGAAAAGGCTCTCATGCAATTACTAGTGGCATTGAAGGAGCATGGACTGCAAACCCAACAAAGTGGGACAATGGATATTTTGATCTTCTTTTTGGTTACGAATGGGAGTTAGTTAAAAGTCCTGCAGGTGCATTTCAATGGCACCCTATTAATCCTAAAAATGAAGACATGGCTCCTGATGCTCATGATAATTCAAAGAAAGTCACAACAATGATGACTACTGCAGATATGGCCATGCGCGAAGATCCGGAATATAACAAAATTTCAAAAAGATTCCATGAAAATCCTGATCAGTTTGCTGATGCTTTTGCAAGGGCTTGGTTCAAACTTCTTCATCGTGACATGGGTCCAAAGAGTAGATACTTGGGTCCAGAGATACCAGATGAAGATCTAATTTGGCAAGACCCAGTTCCAAAAGGGAAATCAGATTATGATATAAATCTCATAAAAGAAAAAATATCTAATCTAAATTTATCCATACAGGAAATGGTTGAAACGGCTTGGGCAAGTGCCTCTACATTTAGATGTACTGATATGAGAGGTGGTGCAAACGGATCAAGAATCAGGTTGGCTCCGCAAATTAATTGGGAAGCAAATAAACCAGAACAACTAACAAAAGTATTAAATGCATACGAAAAATTATCTCAAGAGACTAATGTTTCCATTGCTGATATTATTGTATTAGCTGGATGTCTGGCTGTAGAGAAAGCTTCAGGTCAATCAGTTGCATTTTCCCCGGGAAGAGGCGACGCAACTAATGAACATACTGATGAAGATTCCTTCGCTGTTCTAGAACCACTTTCAGATGGTTTTAGAAACTTTCTAAAGGAAGATTATGGTGTAAGTCCTGAAGAAATGATGCTTGACAAATCACATCTTTTGGGACTGACTGCTCCAGAAATGACAGTCTTAGTTGGTGGATTGAGGTCATTAGGTGTGACCAATAATGGACATGGGATTTTTAGTAAAGATATTAATAAACTAGATAATCAATTTTTTGTTAAATTATTGGATATGTCTATTGATTGGAAGTCTACAGGTCATAATTCATTTGAAGGTTATGATAAAACAGATGATATGAAGTACACAGCTTCACGTTATGACTTAGCTTTTGGATCAAATTCTCAATTAAGAGCATTGTCTGAAGTATATGCATCTATAGATGGAAAAGAAAAATTCATTTCTGACTTTATATCAGCTTGGATAAAAGTGATGAATAACGATAGATTTGATATATCTTAGTCTATAAATATTCCTTAAATAATAGTTTTCCAAATTGGAAAACTATTATTTATTGTCTTGGATGAATTGTTTTATGAAGGTTTATCAATTCTTTTTCATTTACATCAGTATACCGTTGTGTTGTTGATAAACTGGAATGACCAAGAAGTTGTTGAATTGCCCTCAAATCTGCTCCTCCTGATAGTAAATGAGTTGCAAAAGAGTGTCTGAGAGCATGAGGAGTTGTAAAATCAGGCAGACCTAACTTATATCTTATTTTTTCAATTCTTCTTTGAATAATTCTTGGAGATAAAGTCCCTCCTCTTTTGCCTACAAAGAGTGGGTCATCAGGTCTTAATTTTAATGGACAAGAATTTATATAATCCATAATTTGTTCATATACAATTGGAAGCATAGGCACATCCCTATACTTTTGACCTTTGCCCAAGACTCTTAGCCATTCTCCTTCAGGTACATCTTTTCTTTTGAGAGATAAAGCTTCATTAATTCTTAGTCCTAAACCGTATAGAAGTAAAAAAACCGACTTGTCTCTTAGATTAATCCATAATTCATTATTTTCTTCCATTATTGTATTAATAGCTTTTTTAATCTGTTCAGGTTCGATAGACTTTGGGATAGATTTTTTTACTCTTGGACTTTTTAAAAAAGATAAATCTATATTATCTATTAAATTCAGTTTAATTGCATATTTATAAAAGCTCTTTAGACTAGATATTTTTCTTGCAATAGTTGACCTTGAGGAGTTTTTCTCATTTAATTGAAACAAATAATCTCTAATGATATGTTTGTTAGGATTAAAAATTGAAACGTTTTCAAATATACAAAATTTTTGAAAATGTGATAAGTCTCTGTGATAACTTTCATAGGTATGAATACTATAGTTCAATTCATTTTTAAGATGATTAATCCAACTTAACAAAAAATCATTAAATTTTTTTTGAGGAATTGTAACCTCATCATTCATAATATTGATTGTCCTGTTTTTGCCCAATCAGATAAAAAGGCATCAAGACCTTTATCCGTAAGAGGATGAAGATACATAGAACGGAGTATATTTGTTGGAATTGTTGCAATGTCAGCTCCAAACTTTGCGGAATCTACAACATCTTGAACCCCTCGAATTGAAGCAGCTAATACTTCTGTTTTAAAATTATAGATATTATAAATTTCAACTATTTCTGAAATAAGGTTCATTCCATCAGCGCCAATGTCATCAAGTCTTCCAATAAAGGGTGATATGTAGGTAGCCCCAGCTTTTGCAGCTAATATTGCTTGTGCAGCATTAAAACATAATGTTACATTAACATTTATTTTTTCGTCAGATAGAGTTTTACAGGCTTTTAAACCTTCCATTGTCAAAGGAACTTTGATAACAACATTTGGAGCTATTTTTGAGAGTTTTTGACCTTCTTTAACCATTGTTGTTTGATCCACCCCAGTTACCTCTGCACTAACTGGTCCATTTATGATTGAGCATATTTTTTCGATAGCATCAATAAAATTCATGCCAGATTTTGCTATGAGCGAGGGATTAGTAGTTACCCCATCAATCAAACCTGTTTCTGAAAGTGTTTTAATTTCATCAATATTTGCAGAGTCTAAAAATATTTTCATATTTAATCCTAAAAATAAAATGTAATTCTTAAAAATATAATATGTTATAACATAATTATTTAAGATAAATCCAAAATAAAAAAAATAAATGGAAAATATAACTAACTATCAAATTGTTTCAGTATTATTATCTGGTCCATACAACAAGACTTTTGATTATTTAGTTGAAAAAACTAAACAAGCTAAAGTTGGACAAATAGTAATTGTTCCTTTCGGAAAACAAGAACTTTTAGGATTAATTTTTGAACGTTCAAAAAATAAAATTAAAAAAGAAAAATTAAAAAAAATAAAATCTATTGTTAATTTACCATTAATTTCAAAACCTTTTCTTGATTTTACAGAATTTTTTGCAAGTTGGAATTGTGCATACAAAGGTAATGTTTTGAAGTTAATGGTTTCTCCATTTGATAAGAAGTCTATACAAAATTTAGATTACAAAAATTATAAGCCTATTGATGAAGAAAAGATAAATATTAGAGGAAATTTTAAGAAATTAAATTTTTATCAAAAAAATGCGTCAAAGGAAATTTTAAATGGTTTTAACAAAAACTCTAATTGTTTTTTATTAGATGGGGTTGCTGGCTCAGGTAAAACTGAAACATACTTCGAAGGTGTTAACCATTGTTTAAAAAATAATAAACAAGTCCTAATATTATTGCCAGAAATTGGTCTAACATCAGATTGGGAAGAGAGATTTAAAAAAACTTTTGGATTTAAACCTTTAGTTTGGCACTCTGGCATTACAAAAAGTAAAAAGAAAAAAATTTGGCTCTCTAGTCTTTATAACAAAAAACTTGTTTTGGTGGGGGCAAGATCAGCACTATTTTTGCCATTTAATAATTTAGGACTAATAGTTGTAGATGAGGAACATGATTTATCTTTTAAACAAGAAGAAGGAATTAGATACCACGCTAGAGACATGGCCATTTATCTAGCTTCAAAAATTAATATACCAATTATTTTATCTTCTGCCACTCCATCTGTGGAAACAATATTTAATGTGAAATTGAAGAAATTCTCTTCACTTTATTTACCCTCAAGAGCAACGGGTTCAGATTTACCAGAAATACAAATTATAGACATGAAAGAAAATCCAACATCTTCAGGAAATTGGTTGTCAGATGTTATGTTAAAAGAATTGTTAACACGATATAAAAATAATGAACAATCTCTTATTTTTTTAAATAGACGTGGATATTCACCTTTGACATTATGTAAAAATTGTGGACATAGGGTTCAATGTAATAATTGTAATTCTTGGCTGGTAGAGCATAAAAAAGAAAAAATCTACTTGTGTCATTATTGTGGTTACAAAAAAAATGTAACAGGCGACTGTGAAGGTTGTAACGAGGCACAGTTAGTATCATGTGGCCCAGGTGTAGAAAAAATTATTGAAGAGCTCAGTAATCATTTTCCAAATGCAGTAATTGAGAATTTTTCAAGTGATACAATTAATAAATTAGATCATTTTACAGAGAGTTTAAAAAAAATAAAAAGTGGCAAAGTTGATTTTATTGTTGGCACCCAAATTATAGCAAAAGGGTATGACATACCTAATTTAAATTTTGTTGGGATTGTTGACGGTGATATAGGTACATATGGAGGTGATCTGAGATCATCTGAAAAGTGTTTTCAACTGTTAACACAAGTTTCAGGTAGAGCTGGACGACATCTAAAAAAGAAAAGGGGTCTTGTCTATTTGCAGACATATAATCCTGAAAGTTTAGTACTTAAAACAATTAAAGAAATGAATAAAGATAAGTTTTATGAAGAAGAACTCAATTTTAGAAAACAAGCATCCATGCCACCTTTTTCTCGTTTAATTTCTCTCATTATTTCTTCGAAATACGAAAAAACTCTTAATGAATTTTCATATAATTTGTTCGAATGTGCTCCAAAATATAAAGATGTAGATATTTTAGGACCTGCACCTGCACCATTAAATTTTGTTAGAGGAAGATATAGAAATAGATTTTTAGTTAGATCTAATAAAAAAATTTATTTACAAAATATTGTACGTGATTGGATAAGTTCAATAAAACTTCCAAGAAGTATAAGATTGAGTATAGATGTAGATCCGTACAACTTTATGTAAAAGATTGATTGTTGAATTAATAGAGTTTTTTGTTCATATATTTAAGACTCTAATACTTGCAATAATTAAAATGCTGTGATAGCAATCCTATAAGGAAAATTAGTGATTTTATGGAACTTTCTGAACAAAAACCAGTTGGATTAACTGGAAGATATATAAATGCTTTATTCGAATTATGTTCTGAAAAGAAAATAATAGATGAAGTTGTCTCAGATTTTAACAACTTAAAAGAACATTTTTTATCAAATCCAGAATTTTCACAATTAATTTCATCCCCAACTATTGGTAAGGTCAAACAAACAAAATTAATTGTAGAAATTTTAAAAAAAGCTAAAGCCAATAAGGTTACAATTAATTTTTGTGGAGTTTTAAGCAAGAATGGTCGAGTTTCTCTATTGAATAAAATTGTAACGGAATTTCTTAGAGAAGTTTCTAGAAGGAATGGAGAACTTAATGTTGAAGTAGTGTCACCTTATGAATTAGACCAATCAAAGAAAAGTATTATTGAAAAACAAATCTCTAAAAACACTGGTAGAGAAAAAATTTTATTAAGGACCAATGTTGATAAATCATTAATTGGTGGTTTAGTTATCAAAATTGGTTCCAAAATGATTGATAACTCGATAAAGACAAAACTTAAAAATCTTGAATTAGCAATGAAAGGTGAAAGTTAAATGGATATAAAAGCTGCAGAAATATCTTCTATACTAAAGGATCAAATAGATAATTTTGGTGTTGAAGCAGAAGTTACTGAAATAGGTAAAGTTTTATCAGTAGGAGATGGAATAGCTAGAGTTTACGGGCTAGATGAAATCAAAGCAGGTGAAATGGTAGAGTTTGATGGTGGTATTGCTGGCATGGCCCTAAACCTAGAAAAAGATAATGTTGGTGTAGTAATATTTGGTAGTGATAAGGATATCAAAGAAGGTGATACTGTAAAAAGAACTGGAGCAATAGTAGACGTGCCAACTGGAAAAGGTTTATTAGGAAGAGTTGTTGATGCTCTGGGAAATCCCATTGATGGTAAAGGCCCTCTTAAAAATGTTACTAGAACAAGGGTTGAAACTAAAGCGCCTGGAATTATGCCAAGACAATCAGTAAATGAGCCAATGCAAACTGGACTTAAGGCTATAGACTCTCTTATACCCATAGGTAGGGGTCAAAGAGAATTAATCATTGGTGACAGACAAACCGGTAAAACTGCTATCGCAATAGATACTTTTTTGAATCAAAAAGCAGTAAACGATGCGGCTGGTAAAGATGATACTAAAAAGCTTTTTTGTATTTATGTTGCAGTTGGTCAGAAAAGATCTACTGTTGCGCAAATTGTAAAAACTTTGGAAGAAAATGGTGCTTTAGATTATTCGATAATTGTAGCTGCAACAGCATCTGATCCTGCACCAATGCAATTTTTAGCGCCATATTCTGCCGCCTCAATGGGAGAATATTTCAGAGACAACGGTATGCATGCAGTAATAGTTTATGACGATTTATCAAAACAAGCTGTTGCTTATAGACAAATGTCACTACTTCTTCGAAGACCTCCAGGAAGAGAGGCTTACCCTGGTGATGTATTTTATCTGCACTCTCGTTTATTGGAAAGAGCTGCAAAAATGAATAAAGACAATGGTTCTGGTTCACTCACAGCTTTACCAGTTATAGAAACTCAAGGTGGTGACGTATCTGCATTTATTCCAACAAATGTTATTTCAATTACTGATGGTCAAATATTTTTAGAAACTGAATTATTTTATAAAGGTGTCAGACCAGCTGTTAATGTTGGATTATCTGTATCTAGAGTAGGTTCAGCAGCGCAGATAAAAGCTATGAAACAGGTGGCAGGTACAATTAAATTGGATTTGGCACAATACCGAGAAATGGCTGCTTTTGCTCAATTTGCTTCTGACTTAGATGCATCAACTAGACAATTGCTAGCTAGAGGTGAGAGACTAACTGAATTATTAAAACAACCACAATATGACCCTTTAGCTGTTGAGGAACAAGTTGCAGTAATTTTTGCAGGAGTAAATGGTTATCTTGATAAAATCAGTGTTAGCCAAATTGGTGACTTTGAGAGATCATTATTACAAAATTTGAGAAGTAGTGGAATTTCAATAATTGACTCCATAAAAAAAGAAAAGGCTCTGAATGAAAAATCTGAAAAGGAGCTAATTAAGATTATTGAAAATTTATTAAAAAATTATAATTGATAATTTAGGAATTATATTATGCCTTCATTGAAGGATTTAAAAAATAGAATAGGTTCAGTTAAGTCAACCCAAAAAATTACTTCGGCAATGAAAATGGTTGCAGCTGCAAAATTGAGAAAAGCTCAAGAGCAAGCTATTGCTTCAAGACCTTATTCAGAAAACATGCAAAAAATTGTCACTAACTTATCAAAAAAAATTAGTTCAAATGCGCCTTATTTAATTACAGGTAACCCTAATAAAAATAAAATTCAACTTCTAGTTGTTTTCTCTGCTGATAGAGGTTTGTGTGGTGGTTTCAACTCATCAATAACTAGATTAGTAAAGTCGGAAATAACTGGTGCAAATAAAAATGGTTTTCAAACCAAATTGCTTCTTGTGGGTAGAAAAGCTGCTGATGCCTTAAGAAGAGACTTTGGAGATAAGTTTTTAGAAGTAATAACTGGTAAATCTGCTAATCCAAAATTTAGTGATTCTAACTTAATATCAAAAAAGATTTTGGATTATTTTTTTGATGAACAATTTGGAACTTGTAAGATAATTTTTAACAAATTTATTTCAGCCATTACTCAAGAAGTTACAATCCAAAGTATAATCCCAATAAGCGTTGATGATAAAGATAATTCATTGTCAGAAACTAATTATGTTTATGAGTATGAGCCGAATGAAGAAGAAATTTTAGAAGATATTTTAATAAGAAATATTACTACTCAACTTTTTGGAGCACAAATAGAGAGTACAGCTAGCGAATTAGCTGCAAGAATGACGGCAATGGATAATGCCACAAGAAATGCTGGAGATCTTATTGATAGACTAACGCTTCAATACAATAGGACTAGACAAGCATTTATAACTAAAGAATTAATAGAAATAATTTCAGGAGCTGAGGCTCTATAAAATTAACTGGAGAGAAAATATGGCAAAAAAAATTGTTAATAAAATTGGTAAAATAAGTCAAGTTATAGGCGCCGTAGTGGACGTTGAGTTTCAAGGAGAACTGCCTACAATTTTGAATGCATTAGAAGTGAGTAACGAAGGTAATAAACTTATTTTAGAAGTTGCCCAACATTTAGGAGAAAATGAAGTAAGAACCATTGCTATGGATACCACAGATGGTCTTGTTAGAGGTATGGAAGTCTCTGATACAGGAGCACCAATTACTGTTCCAGTAGGACCTGAAACATTAGGAAGAATTTTGAATGTCGTTGGTGACCCGGTTGATGATGGAAAGCCTGTAAAATCAAAAGCATCTCTTCCAATTCATAGAGATGCTCCAGAATATGTAGAGCAATCTACAGAGGCAGAAATATTAGTTACTGGAATTAAAGTTGTTGATTTGTTAGCTCCATATGCAAAAGGAGGTAAAATTGGACTTTTCGGTGGAGCTGGCGTGGGGAAAACGGTTTTAATTATGGAATTAATTAATAATGTAGCTAAAGCTCATGGAGGATATTCTGTATTTGCAGGAGTTGGTGAAAGAACAAGAGAAGGAAATGACCTGTATCATGAAATGGTTGAATCTGGGGTTATAACTCCAAATAGTGATGGTTCAAAGGCAGCTCTTGTTTATGGACAAATGAATGAACCTCCAGGTGCAAGAGCAAGGGTCGCGCTAACTGGATTGACTTTGGCAGAATATTTTAGAGATCAAGAAGGTCAGGATGTTTTATTTTTTGTTGACAATATATTTAGGTTTACACAAGCTGGTTCTGAAGTTTCAGCCTTATTGGGAAGGATACCGTCCGCTGTTGGTTATCAACCTACCTTGGCTACAGATATGGGAACTTTGCAAGAGAGAATTACTACAACTACAAAAGGCTCAATTACATCTGTTCAAGCAATTTATGTACCTGCTGATGATTTAACTGACCCAGCACCTG
The DNA here is from genome assembly GCA_003210055.1 of SAR116 cluster bacterium AG-426-I14. GTDB lineage: Bacteria > Pseudomonadota > Alphaproteobacteria > Puniceispirillales > Marisalimonadaceae > AG-426-I14. Next base: position 58,102 of record QCNS01000001.1, on the reverse strand, counting down.
CAACCTCATTTGCTCACTTGGATGCTACTACAGTTCTTTCAAGGCAAATTGCTGAATTAGGTATTTATCCCGCCGTGGATCCGCTTGACTCGACTTCCAGAATGTTAGATCCAAGAATTGTGGGTGAAGAACATTATAATGTAGCAAGGAACGTACAAGAGGTTCTTCAGCAATATAAGTCTCTGCAAGATATAATTGCAATTCTAGGTATGGACGAATTATCAGAAGAAGATAAACTAGTTGTAGCAAGAGCAAGAAAAATCCAAAGATTTTTGTCACAACCTTTCCATGTGGCAGAAGTTTTTACAGGCTCTCCTGGAAAACTAGTCAGCTTAGAAGATACAATTAAAGGTTTTAAAGGTATAATTGAAGGTAATTACGATGAATTACCTGAGGCGGCATTCTACATGGTTGGAACAATAGAAGAGGCAATCGAAAAGGGCAAAAAACTATCCAAAGATGCTGCATAAAAAAATAGATAATAAATATGACAGAAAATATTAACTTTCAATTAGTAACACCATTAAATGTTTTAACAACAAAAGACATTAGTATGGCTGTACTTCCTGGATCAGAGGGGGATTTGGGTATAATGCATAAACATACTCCATTGATGACTTTGCTGAATAGGGGTTTTATTAAGCTTTTTGAAGGTAACGAGTTAGTTGAAAATATAGTGGTAGACGGTGGTGTTGTTGAAGTAAGTGAATCAGGAATTATTGTTTTATGTGAAAGAGCCGAGATAATAAAAAATTCAAACAAGCAGATTGTTAAAGAAAAGCTAATCAATTCAGAAAAACTAGCAGAAAATAGTGATGAGAGCGTTTCATCCCTAGCAAATGAAGAAAGTGATTTTTATAGATTCGTTCTTAATGCTATTAATTAATATAATTTTTTATAACTGGTATAAATATTTTATTGATCTCCTCATAAACTTCTTTCTTAAAAAAAACAGCTTTTTTTGATAATTCATTCGGTTCCATCCAAGACCAAGTTTTGAATTCCGGAGTTTTAGTATTAACATTAATTTCGTTGTCACTACCTAAAAAATGAAACAAAAGCCATTTTTGAGTTTGGCCCCTATACTTTCCATTCCACAAATTATTAGCAAGGTTTTTTGGAACATCATATTTTATCCATTCTGGGTATTCAGCAACAAAGTCTGCTGAAGTTATACTTGTTTCTTCTTCTAATTCCCTAAACGCTGCTTGTATTGGGTTCTCTCCCTCATCAATACCTCCTTGAGGTAATTGCCAGGAATCATTTGGGTTATCTAATCTTTGACCTGAAAAAACTAATCCGTATTTATTAAATATCATTAAACCTACACAAGGTCTGTAAGGTCTGCTATGAATAGGGATCAAATTTTTCATTTTAAACTTTTAACTCATTTTATTAGTTCTAAAATTGTCTTTAGCTATCTTACTTTTAATATTTTTTTTCTTATCTCCATATAATTTTATACCTCTGATTAAATCAACAGCTCTTGATATTTGGTTATCTTCTAGAAGCTTATCTTTTTCTGATTTAAGGTTATTCTTATTTTCTTTTTCAATGGTTTTATCGAGAGCACCCTTTAGGTTTTCTTCCCTTAAATTAATTGTTTTATCATTAGTATTTTTTACAAAACCTGTTTCAACTATGATATCTGGTTCAATTCCTTTTGCTTGAATTGATATACCACTTGGCGTGTAATATCGAGCAGTTGTGAGTCTTATGGCGCCATTACCAGGTATTGGAATGATTGATTGGACAGATCCTTTCCCAAAACTCCTAGTACCTAAAATGATAGCTCTTCCATGATCTTTGAGGGCTCCAGCAACAATTTCACTTGCTGAAGCAGAGCCACTGTTAATTAAAATCACTAAAGGTTGATCATTTAAAATATCACCTGGTTGTGCAAAAGTTCTGGAGGTATCTTCATCGTTTCTTCCTTTTGTAGAAACAATTTCACCATTATCCAGAAAAGCATCTGTTACTGATATTGATTGATTAAGTAATCCTCCAGGATTATTTCTCAGGTCTAAAATTAAACCTTGAAAATTTCCACCAGTTTGTTTTTTAATTTCCTCAATTGATTTTTTCATTGAGTCTGTAGTTGTTTCAGAAAAAGTAGTAAGTCTTACATAACCTACGTTATTAATAATATTGTGTCTGACTGATCTTATTTTAATAATATCTCTTACAATTTTTAATTCAAATGGATCTTGTTCTTCTCTTAATACATTAATTGTTATCTCGCTACCAACAGGTCCTCTTAATTTTTCAACTGCTTGATTTAAGGACAAACCCCTAATGGACTCACCATCAATACCTATAATTAAGTCACCAGGAAGCATTCCTGCTTTATATGCCGGAGTGTCGTCAATTGGAGAAACTACTTTAACAATTCCCTCCTCCATCGTTATTTCTATACCAAGACCTCCAAAAGTACCTTTTGTTTTAACTTGCATATCACTGTAGTCATCAGCACTTAAATAGGATGAATGTGGGTCAAGAGATTGAAGCATACCTGATATAGCTGCTTCTATAAGCTTTTTATCTTTTACCTCTTCAACATACTGTTCTTGAACCCTTTGGAATACATCGCCAAAAAGACTCAATTGTTTATAAGTTTCTTGCCTGTTGTTTTTGGCATTTAGTAAATCGTTTGGTACGAAGCTGAAAACAAGAATTGTGATTAAAAAAACTAAAAATACCGAAAACCCACTATTAAAAATATTCTTAAACAATTTAGTAAAAAACATAACTTACCTCTCAGTTAATAATATATAAAATTTTAAGATTGGCAAAATTTTTAAGATTTAAATATCAAGGATTGTCCAGTCATAGCTTTTGATTGGGGTATTTGTAAGAAATCTAAAATTGTTGGACCAATATCTGACAATCTACCATTTTTTAGTTTAATATGTTCATTTAATTTATTTTGTTTACTATTAATTAATATTAGAGGAACTTTATTAGTGGTATGAGCTGTATGAGGTGCTTTTTTTTTACTATCCCACATCATTTCACAGTTTCCATGATCAGCAGTAAGTAAAATTAAACCATTAGTTTTATCAATAGCTTTTTTCAAATTACCAATAGCTTCATCTACTACTTCAACAGATTTTACAACTGCATCTAAGTTTCCAGTATGACCTACCATATCTGGGTTAGCAAAATTTACAATTATTACATCATAAGATTTTTTCTCTATTACATTCACAAGTTCTTTTTCTATTAATTTTGCTGACATTTCTGGTTTCTTATCATAAGTAGAAACTTTTGGAGATGGGATTAAAATTCTATCTTCATTAGGATATTTCTTTTCGATTCCTCCATTGAAAAAAAACGTTACGTGAGGATATTTTTCTGTTTCTGCAATTCTCAATTGTTTCAGTTTAGCTCTAGATATTAGTTCTCCCAGCGTATCTTTTATCGGATAATTAACATATATACTATTCATAAATTTGTTTAAGTGTTCAGAATATTCCGTAATACCTATAGCATTTTTAAATGAGCTAAAACCTTTTCCACGATTAAAATTGCAAAAAGAAGGACTTAATAGTGATGAAAGCAATTGTCTTACTCTATCAGCTCTAAAGTTTATTATTAAAAGACTGTCATCCTTTTGAATACCATTATAATCACCTATTAAAGAAGACTTTACAAATTCATCTGTTTCCCCTCGTTTGTATGCTGACTGAATAGCATCATGAATATTGCTATATTTGAATTCTGATTTTCCATATACTAGCAAATCAAAACATTTTTTGACTCTTTCCCATCTTTGATCCCTATCCATTGAAAAGTATCGACCAATAAGTGAAGATATTTTTATTTCTTTTGGTAAAACCTTTTCAAAATCATTTATTATTTTACCAAATTCTTTTGGAGAGGTGTCTCTGCCATCTGAAAATAAATGTAGCCTGACTTTTATCTTATTTCTAATTAAAATTTTAGACATTTCTATCAAGTGATTTTTATGTGAGTGAACACCTCCACTACTGCAAAGACCTATCAAATGAATAGTTGCATTTTTATTATGCTTTTTAATAAAATTATTTAGTGATTTATTATTTTCTATTTCTTTATTTTTAAATCCCAAGTTTATTTTTGGTAAAGATTGTAAAATAACTCTTCCACAACCAAGGTTTATATGTCCAACCTCAGAATTACCTATTTGTCCTAATGGCAAACCGACATCTCTTCCAGATGCATCAAGAGTTGAAAAACTATAATTTTTTATGAAATAATCATAATTTGGTGTATTTGCTATTGCTATAGCATTATTTTTTTTATTTTTTCTTAACCCCCAGCCATCCATAATGCATAGAACAACGGGACAATTTTTAAATTCTGTATTCATATAATTATTTATGGAATGGATGATTTCTAAAAATTGATTCTGCTCTATATATCTGTTCTATAATTAATACTCTGGCCATTAAATGAGACCAAGTCATCTTTCCAAAAGAAATGATTTTTTTAGCTCTTGACTTTAACATTTGTCCATGTCCATATGGTCCACCTATAGCAAAATTAATAATTTTAAAATTTTCATTTTCATAAAACTTAATCATATTTGCCAGACTTTCAGAAGACAAATTTTTTCCATCCTTATCCAATGCTACTAGAATGGAACCTTTAGGAGAAATATCCAATAATTTTTCACCTTCATTTTCTATATTTAATTTAGAACTATCATTTTTAAAAGTGATTTCTTTGATTCTAACTTTATCATTTATTCGAATTAAATATTTATCAATTAAATTTTGTTCAGGCGTATTTGCAGATTTTCCAATACAAGAAATTTGATATTTCATTTTAACTTAAATTTTTACTTTTATTTTCTTTTAAAATGGGTATCTCCCACATTTGTTCTAATTTATAAAACTCTCTAACCTCAGGCCTAAAAATATGAATTATTATTTCATTGGCATCAATAAGAACCCAATCTGAATTTGCCAGGCCTTCTGGCTTTCTAGGTGATATACCTTTGTTTTTTAAATTTTTAATCAAATTTTGTGCCATGCTATTAACTTGTCTTGTCGAGCTTCCACTGGCAATTATCATATAATCTGCTATACTGCTTCTATCAAACAAATTAATAGATTTAATATTTATAGCTTTGTCATTTTCAAGTGATTCTAAAATGAAATTTAATAACTTTTTAGAGTTATTTATTTTTTTATTAATTTTCATAAATTAATTTAAGGGAATTTTCTCTAATTTTTGTTGAAGAAGTTTTATCTAACTTATCTTTAACAAAAACCCAAGAGGAACTATTATTATTAAAGGAATTCTTTTTGAGATTTTTTAGGCGGTTGCCCAAAATTGAAGCTCCAATACTATTTAACACTTTATAAGAATAACTCGGTCTTTCAATAACTGCAATAGGAAAAATTTTTGAAATTGATTTAGGTTTAAGCCATTGATGAAAGTTTTCAAGATTATCACTACCCATTATCCATACAAATTTTGTTTTTTGAGTTTTCTTTTTTATAAAGTTCATTGTTTTAAATGACGATGAAAGTTTATTTTTATATTCAATATCTAAAACGATAATTTTTTTTATGTTTTTTGTAAGCTCTCTAGATTTTTGTAATCTTTTTTTGAAAGTATTTTTTATATTATTTGTTTTTAGTCTGTTTTGAGGGGTAACTAACCACCAAATCTTATCAAGTTTTAGTCTTCTTAAAGCAATTAAACTGATATGGATATGACCAAAATGTGGTGGATCAAAAGAACCACCTAATATACCTATTTTAATATTTTTATTAAAAAAAAAACAAGTGGCCATGTTATGTCTGTAGTGGTAATTATTTATCATTTGAAATTCTATACTTCTCTTACTTGTCCACTTCCTCTAATTATATACTTAAAACTTGTTAATTGTTTTGAGCCCACTGGTCCTCTTGCATGAAGTCTTCCTGTAGAGATACCAATTTCTGCTCCCATTCCAAATTCTCCACCATCTGCAAACTGAGTTGATGCATTATGTATAACAATTGCACTATCAACTTTTGAGAGGAAATTTTCTGCTTTTTCATTATTATTTGTTATAATCGTATCGGTATGATTTGAAGAAAATTTATTAATATGATTTATTGCTCCATTAACACCGTCAACAACTTTAACAGATATTATCGAGTCCAAGTATTCAGTTTTCCAATCCTCCTCAGTTGCAGGAACAACATTGCAGAATTTTTTAGAAATTATTTCATCACCACGAACCTCACAGCCTCTCTCTAAAAGTTCGTTAATTAGTTGATCTAAAATTTTCTCATCTAATTTTTTATCTAATAATAATGTTTCAGCAGCTCCACAAATTCCAGTTCTTCTCAATTTAGAATTTATAAGTACTTCTTTTGCAACCTTAAAATCAATTTCTCTATCTATATATACATGACAAATTCCTTCTAAGTGAGCAAACACTGGTACTCTTGCTTCTTTTTGAATCGTAGAGATTAGGGATTTCCCCCCCCTAGGTACAATAACATCTATGAAATTTATAGCTTGCAACATTTGAGTTACAAGTTTTCTATCAGTTTGATTTATCGATTGAACACTATCTTTAGGTAGGTTAGCCATATTCAATCCTTCTTGAATTAATTCAGTTAGATACTTTGATGAATTAAATGAATCTGACCCACCTCTTAAAATTGAGGCGTTACCTGATTTTATACATAAACTTCCTGCATCAATGGTGACATTCGGTCTCGACTCATAAATTATTCCAATTATTCCCAAAGGCACTGATATTTTCGATATTACTAGACCATTTGGACGTTCCCACTTTTCTAACTCTATGCCCAATGGATCTTCTAGGTTTGCAATATCTTGTAAACCATTACACATATCTTCTATTCTTTTTTTATTTAATGTTAGTCTATCGAGAAAAGACCCAGTGATATTTTTTTCTTTTGCTTTTTTTAAATCTAATTCGTTTGCGTCTAAAATTGATGAACTATTTTTTTTAATTAATTCTGAAATATTGATAATCGCAGAATTTCTTTGATCGATAGAACTGTTAGATAATTCTTTGAATGCAATTTTGGAATTTTTTGCAATGTTTTCAACATAATTATTCATATCATTTAAATCATCTCATTTTCTAATACAAAATCATCTTTGTGAATGATTTCATCTTTTCCTCTATACCCAAGAATAGTTTCTATTTTATCGCTTTGTAATCCTTTAACTAAATTAACTTCTATGTTGCTATAATGAGACAATCCTTTTCCCAGAATTTTCCCCTCAATATTTAATATACTAATTAAGTCACCTTTATTATATTTTCCTTCAGTTTTAACGATACCTGCAGGCAAAATCGAATTACCTCTTGTGATAGCATTTTCAGCACCTTGATCTATGTAAATTTTACCTTTAACTTGTAAAGCACCAGAAATCCATAGTTTTCTAGAATTTTTTGGTTTTCTGTTTGCTGTAAACAATGTGCCTTTTCCTTTTTCTGAGTATAGTTTAGCTAATGGATTATTTAATTTACCATTAGAAATTATTACATGACACCCTGCATTTGTAGCAATTCTTGCAGCTTCAATTTTAGTAATCATTCCACCACTTGAAAAACTCGTATTTGAAGGACCAGCCATATTTTCGATTTCATCAGTAATGTTATCAACAATATCTATGAATTTTTTATTTTTATTTTTAGTTGGATCTGCAGAATATAATCCGTCAATATCTGAAAATAATATTAGAAGATCTGCACTGCACATTTGTGACACACGTGCTGCAAGTCTATCATTATCTCCATACTTTATTTCTTGTGTTGATACAGTGTCATTTTCATTTATCACAGGCACTACATCAAGATGAAATAATTTATCAAGGGTAGCCCTTGCATTTAGATGTTTTCTTCTAGTTTCAGTGTCATCAGGTGCCAACAAAATTTGAGCAGAATTAATATTTAATGATTTTAAAATTTCCTTCCATGCGTGAGATAAGTTGATTTGTCCAACTGCAGCAGCAGCTTGTTTCTCATCAAGAGATAGATTTTCTTTTAAATTTAATTGTTTTCTTCCCAGAGCTATAGAACCTGATGAAACTACCAAAATATTTTTTTTTTGTTTAAGAAAAAACAACAAGTCTTTTGCAAAACTCTCGAGCCATACAAGATTTATTTCACCAGTCTTTTCATCAATTAAAAGTGAAGAACCAACTTTTAAAACGATTCTTTTTGACGACTCAATAATGTATTTTAATTTATTTAACTGCATAGTTTGTTTAAGGTTTCCACTCTTCTATATTAATTTTTTTATTATCAATTTTTGAAACTTTTTTATTTATAATATTATTGATATTTCTTGATAATTTTAAAATATTTTGACCAGTTACAGAAGAAATAAAAATTCCATCAGAGATTTTATTTACTTTAAGCATTTTTTTTATTTCTTTAATCTTATTTTCATCATATATGTCACATTTTGTAAAAACTAATATTTTTTTCTTTTTAACGAGTTTTTCGTTATACATTTTTAATTCATTTGTAATAGTTTTGTAGTCATTGTAAATATTTTCACTTGATACATCTATTAAATGCAAAAGTAACTTGCATCTCTCCACATGGCCTAGAAATCTATGCCCTAAACCAACACCTTTATGTGCATTTTCAATTAATCCTGGAATATCAGCAATAACAAACTCTGCATTGTCAACATTTGCTACGCCAAGGTTCGGGTGTAATGTAGTAAATGGGTAATCTGCTATTTTAGGTTTGGAAGCAGTTATTCTTGATAAAAAAGTACTTTTCCCTGCATTAGGCAATCCTATCAAGCCTACATCAGCTATTAACTTTAATCTAAACCATATTGTTTTTTCTTCTAAGTCTTGACCAGGTTGAAACTTTCTTGGCGATTGGTTAGTAGATGTTTTAAAAAAAGCATTACCTTTACCACCTAAACCACCTCTTGCAATAATAAACCTGTTACCAATTTCTTTTAAGTCAGCAATTAATAAAGATTTACTCTCATCTAATATTTCCGTACCAGCTGGTACTTTTAAAACTAAATCATTACCATTTGACCCATTACAATTTCTTCCCATTCCATGTTTCCCAGATTGGGCTTTAAAATGTTGTTTGTATCTATAATCAACTAGAGTGTTAAGTCCAGCTATTGCTTCTACATAAACATTTCCACCATTGCCTCCATCTCCACCATCAGGACCACCTTTTGGAACATTTGCTTCTCGTCTGAAGGATAGACATCCTGGTCCACCTTTCCCGCTAGAAACATAAATTTTAACTTCATCTAGAAATTTCATAGAACTAAAGCTTATAAAAAATTAATACCGTAATATTAAGTTTTAATATAAGAATTTAAAAGGGTATTTTTATTCAGCTGCTTTTGTGATTGGTTCAACAGAAACAAATATTTTATTATTTTGTTTTTGTTTAAAAGCAACTTTACCATTCACGAGTGCGAATAATGTATGATCTTTTCCCATACCTACATTCAAACCAGGATGGAATTTAGTACCTCTTTGTCTGACTATAATATTACCTGGTATAACTGATTCACTTCCGAATTTTTTCACACCTAATCTGCGACCAGCGGAGTCTCTTCCGTTTCTAGAACTTCCACCTGCTTTTTTATGTGCCATTATTAATCCTTATTCTTCTTAGTTATTGTTTTCTTTTTTGCTACAACGTCTTTTTTTGATGTTGATTTAATTTTAGTCGAAGGTTTTGCATCAGCCTTAAGTGGTTTTTTTTCATCTTTTTTTAAAGATCCTTTTTTTAATTTAATTTTGGAAATACCAGTTGATGTAATCTCTTTTATTTTAACTAGTGTCAAGTCTTGTTTGTGTCCTTGTTTACGTCTACTATTCTTTCTTCTTCTTTTGTAAATAATATTTATTTTTGGGCCTCTAGTTTGTTTAATAACTTCTGCTAAAACTCCTGCATCAGAAATATTTGGTGAACCAAAATTAAGTTTTTCACCATCTCCAATCATTAAAATTTCTTTTAATAGGACTTCATCTCCGACGTTTCCTTCAATTTTTTCAATTAAAAGTTTACTATCTTTTTGAACTTTATATTGTTTTCCACCACTTTTTAAAACAGCAAACATGACTTTCCCATAAATATACTTGAATAGTTGTTATTTCATATAACTCAAACGAATATATGTCAAGTTTTTCAAGATGTTTTTACTTTTTAATTAACAAAGATGGATCTAATCTCTGCTCAAACCAATTTATACGCCAATCTAGATGAGGCCCAGTTGATCTTCCGGTTGATCCAACTAGGCCTATAATATCCCCTTTTTTAATATTTTCATTAACCTTTACCAAAATTTTTGATAAGTGAGAATATACAGAAGTAACCCCATGTCCATGATCAAGCATAATTGTTCCACCAGTATAGTATAAATCTTTCTCTGCCATTCTGACTATACTATCTAAAGGTGCTATGATTTCTGTTCCCTCTTTTGCTGCTATATCAATTCCGTAGTGGGGACGCTTAGGTTTACCATTCAGAACTCTTTGACTTCCAAAAACTCCAGTAATGATGCCTTTTAAGGGCCACACAAAGTTTTGAAAAATAAAACTAACATTTGAATTTAACTTTCTAACTTTTGCTATTTCTTTATTTTCACTAATAATTCTTTTATAGACTGACTCTGGGGGAGTAACCATTCTCTTAGGTAATCCCTCTATTCTCTGAATTTTGTAATTTTGCTTTTCGATTGATAAGCTTTTAGTTATTAACTTCTTTTTATAAGTGATGGATATAATAGCCTTATTTTCAAAGTCTCTTCCAAAGCCAAAAACAAATCTGTTTTTCTCATCTAGAAAAATTTTTTTGTCTAGAAATTTGATATTTGCATTTGGAAATGCTTTACCTTTTATTAGCCCACCTTGAATGAAGTTTCCGCTAAGAGTAATAATTTTATTTTTTTCGATAAAAATATTTCGTACTTCTGAATTAGATACATTTGTAAAAAAGATTACTGGTAATAAGATTATTAATTTTACAAATAAATTCATATTCTTTTTTGCTCTTCAATAATACCCTTGGGTGCAAAACGAAGAGCTAACAATAATGTTAACCCCATCATAATTAGTCTCATATGTGCTGCACTCTCAAGAAGATGATTTTTTAATAAACTGTCGTCATCAAGTAGAGAAGTACAAAATTCTATAATCCAAAGTCCTAATGGTTCTGACTCTACCCAAAAAAACCAAATTAAAAAACCACCTAAAACTGCTCCATAATTATTACCAGAACCACCAACAATAACCATTATCCAAATTAAAAAAGTATATCGTATAGGTTGATATGAAGCAGGTGTAAATTGTCCATCTAGAGTTGTCATCATAGCTCCAGCGATTCCAATTATTGCTGAACCTATAACAAATACTTGTAGGTGTCTTTTCTTTACATCCTTTCCCATTGCATTCGCTGAAATTTCATTATCTCTAATTGCTCTCATCATTCTTCCCCAGGGTGATTTAGAGACTGTTTCAAAAAAAATAAAAATTATAATTAAAGTCAAAAGAAAAAGTGATGAATAAGCTAGTTTTACAATAATTGAGGAAACAACTATTATTGATAAATCGTAATTTTCAGTCAATTTTATCAACCAATCAGTATTTTGAAGATCAATTTCGTATGGGACAGGTCTTGGAAGACCATTTACATTTTTAACTCCCCTTGTAAGCCAATCTTCATTTTTAATGAAATATAGTACTATTTCAGAAATTCCAAGTGTTGCTATTGCCAAATAGTCAGACCTTAGACCTAATGCTATTTTACCAATTAAAAAAGCTACAAATGCCGCAAACAAACCAGCAATAGGCCAAGAAAAAATTATTGGTAAATTGACACCTCCCAAATAGCCTGTTTTAGCAGATTCAAATGATTCTATATTTTGAATTGCTGGATCAGCTATTAATCTCATTGTCATGAAGCCAATTAAAAATATAGAAACACTATAAAAAATTCTTTTCTTGGGAGAATGTTTAAAAAATTTCCAAATTCTATTTGTTATAAAAATGAATATAAAAAATATTACTATTGCTAACAATACTTTAAAGCCACCCAATTGCCAAACGCTATTAGTTATAGGCATCGAAACTAATACACAGCAAAGTCCTCCAAGTGCAGCAAAGCCCATTGCACCAAAATTTACGATACCACTATTCCCCCATTGGATATTTATTCCTAGTGACATTATAGCCGAGATAATACACAAATTTAAAATAGCTAATGAAACATTCCAGCTTTGCAGAAAACCTACTAGCAAAAGTAATATGAACATAAACCCATAGGTTAAAATAATTCTATTTTTATGTTTATTCATGAAACCTCAAATCAATTTTCCTTTATAAATTCCAGTTGGTTTTATAATTAAAACAATCACCAAAATTAAAAATGAAACGGCTATTTTGTAATCTGTTGAGAGTACTTGCATCAAAGTTTCCGGTAAAAAGTTTTCTGGAATGAGGTATCCTAAAAATCTTCTATAAGCAAATGTTATTATGATTTCTGAAAAAGCTATTACAAAACCTCCGATTATTGCACCGATTGGATTGCCAACACCTCCAACTATTGCTGAAGCAAAAATAGGTAAAACTAAATTTAAATAAGTAAATGGCTTATAACTTTTATCTAGACCATAGAGTGTGCCAGCAACACATGCAAGCATACCTGTAATTATCCAGACTATTAAAACAACTTTTTCTGGATTTATGCCTGATAGTAAAGATAAGTCTTTGTTATCAGAGTAAGCTCTCATAGATTTACCAGTTTTAGTTTTATTTAAAAACCAAAATACAAACGTTACTAAAATCAGAGTGATAATTATTGTTAGACTTTGTGACATTTTAATAGCTAAACCTTCATTTAATTCAAACATTTTTTTGAAAGTTTTGGCTTTTAATAAAAATCTTTCTCCATCATTAATATTTCTATCATCCGGACCAATTATTAGACGAATTAATCCATTAGAAAAAAACATTACTCCAATCGAAACTATAAGTAATATAACACTTTGAGAATTATTTTTTCGATAGAAACTGTAACAGAATTTATCAATCAAAAGGCAAAATGAAATGGTAATAATTATTGAAATAGGTAGTACAATTATGATCGTAGGTAGAGGGTACACAGAAATACCTAAACTTTGAAAATACCACATCAGTAAGATTGATACCATAGCACCAAATGACATGAATTCTCCATGTGCAAAATTTGAAAATCTCAGAACTGTATATATTAAAGTTACTCCAAGGGCTCCTAGAGCCAATTGACATCCGTATGACAATCCAGGAATTAAAATATAATTTGTAATTAAAGTTATAGCATTCCAGAAATCCATTATACTAACCGCCTAAAAAAGACTCTCTAACTTCACTGTTCGATAAGAGATTTTTACCACTATCTGTAAACTTATTTTTACCTTGATTCAAAACAAATCCAATGTCAGATATCTTTAATGCCTGTTTAGCATTTTGCTCAACCATTAGTATAGAAACTCCTTGCCTTGAAATATCTATGATTTTTTTAAAAAGATCTTCCATAACTATTGGTGAAACTCCAGCTGATGGTTCATCCAACATTAAAAAGTTTGGTTTTGTCATCAATGCTCTTCCGAATGCAAGTTGTTGGCGTTGACCGCCAGAAAGATTTTCAGCAATTTGTTTTTTTTTATCTTTTAAAATTGGGAATAAATCATAAACTTGATTTATTGTTTCCTTTATTCCGTTTTTCCTTATAAAACCGCCCATTTCTAAATTTTCTTCAACTGTCATACTTTGAAAAATATTATTTGTTTGAGGTACAAAACTCATACCTTTTAAAACTCTCTCTTGTGGTTTCAATTTACTAATATTTTCATTATTAAAAAAAACATTACCTTCATATAGAGGCAATAGGCCAAATATAGCTTTCATTGCCGTTGATTTACCAGCTCCATTTGGGCCTACAATAGATGCAATCTGTCCTTTTTTTAAAAAAATATTACAATTTTCAACAATCTTTGTCTTATCGTAACCACAGGATATTTTTGAAGCATTTAAAAACATTAATTTCCTTTTCCTAAGTATACTTCTATTACTTTATTATCATTTTTTATTTCATTTATTTTACCAATTTTTAATATAGAACCTTCAGCCATAACTACTATTGGATTGCATAGTCTTGATATAAAATCCAAATCATGTTCGATCATAACAAAAGTATAATTTAGTTCTTTATTTAACCTACTAATTGTATCTCCAATTTTCTTCAAAAGAGTTTTATTAACACCTGCGCCCACTTCATCAAGTAAAACTATTTTTGGTTCAACCATCATTGTTCTCCCAAGTTCTAGTAATTTTTTTTGGCCTCCAGATAAGTTCCCAGCATATTCGTAAGTTAATTTATCTAGACTCAAAAATTTAATAACCTCTTTAGCCTTTTTTAAATTATTTAATTCTTGATTTTTAATTTCCTTTGGTTTTAACCATGAGTTTAAAATTGACTCTCCTATTTGGTTTGATGGCACCATCATTAAATTATCTAAAACAGTTAATGATTGAAACTCTTGTGAAATTTGAAATGTCCTCAAAACCCCTTTACTGAATAATTGATGAGGCTCTAGCCCAGTTATATTTTCAGTATTAAGACAAACTTTTCCAGTGTCAGGTTTTAATGAACCATTTATTACATTAAATAAAGTAGTTTTACCAGCCCCATTTGGGCCTATGAGTGCTGTAATATGCCCTTTTTCAAAATTTAATGAGACATTATTTAGTGCTTTAATACCTCCAAAACTTTTACTTATATTAGAAATACTAAGCATTGCATGAGTTGACGAGGACCCCGAGTATTCAGAGTCCTCGAAAAGTTTTATCTATATCCTGCAGTGGTAACTTTACCACCCTTAATTAAGATTTCACGAAAACTACCAGCTGACTCACCACCGCCTATTAGTTCAACAGCAGATGCTCCAACATAATCAATTTTCTTTCCTTGTTTAAGTAAACTCATTCCTTTGGAAAGTTCACCAGGATAAATTTTTTCACCAGGTGCATTTGCTACATCCATGACATGATTTTTTAGATCTTTACTTTTGGTAGATTTGGCTGATTGCATTGCGAGCATAATCAAAGCTGCTGCATCATAGGATTCTTGTGAGAATGGACCAGCCTTAAACCCATTAGATTTAGCTAATGATGCAAACTTTTTTGCACCAGGACTGTCAGTGCCAGGAATAGAACCAATAGACCCATTTAAATCAGGACCTATAGCTTTTGGGAGTGAGTCTCCAATCATTCCATCCGGCAAGAAAAACTTTTCAAAAGCACCAGCATCAAGAGCACCTTGAATTATTCCTTTACCACCTTGATCTAAATAACCTGCAACTATTAAAATATCTCCACCAGCTTGAGCTAGTGCAGAAACTTCCGCACCATAATCAGCTTTCCCATCTTCATGAGAAGCTGAAATAGTTATTTTACCTCCCATTGATTGATAATTTTTTTTAATACTATCAGCAAGACCTTTTCCATAATCGTTATTAGTATAGGTCATAGCAGCCTTTTTTAATCCCTTTTCAATCAACATTTTAGCTACGATTTCTCCTTGTCGTGCATCAGAGGGAGCCGTTCTGAAAAATAATCCGTTATCAGGCAAAGTTGATAAAGCTGGTGAAGTGGCAGACGGTGAAATCATAACAACACCATTTGACATTGCTACATTTTGTAAAATTGCAGTAGTTACACCAGAGCAATCTGCTCCAACAATAGCATTAACTTTGTCGGATGTTACTAATCTTTCAGCTGCAGCTGTTGCTGCTGCTGCATCAACACATGTTGAGTCAGCTCTTATTCCTTCAATTTTAGTATTACTGGACATAAACTTACCCGATTTATTCACTTCTGAAATAGCTAATTCGGCAGCTTTAGCCATATCAGGTGTTAATGATTCTATTGGTCCAGTATAGCCAAAAATTATTCCAAGTTTTACATTTTCTCCAAAAGAAGGATAAATCATAAAAATTGAAAGAAAGATTGAAATTAAAAATTTTTTCATGATCTTCTCCAAATATTTAAAATTTAATAATATTATATATTATCCTAGTCCTTTTTTAACATTATTTAAATTACTATTTAATTTATCTTTTTAATAAAATATTTTTAACATAACTAATGTTATACTTGGAAAGAAAAATAATAAGATTACTCTAGCAAAATCACTTAATAAAAATGGCATAACGCCCTTAAATGTCTCAGATATTTTGACATCACCTGCCATTTTATTAATTATAAAAACATTTAATCCTACTGGTGGAGTTATTAAACCAACTTCTACCGTGATTAATGTTAAAATACCAAACCATATAGCTGTTTCTTCTGGTGTCATTCCAAAATCTAAAGTCATGACTAACGGGAAAAAAACTGGAATAGTTAACAAAATCATTGCTAAGCTATCCATGAGACAACCTAAAAGAATATATAATATTAATATACTTGCTACAACTATCATGGGTGTTAATTGATGTTTAACGGTCAGTTCAGCCAATATATTTGGTAATTGAGAAAGAGCTATGAAAGAGTTAAAAAACTCTGCTCCTAATAAGACAAGAAAAATCATTCCTGAAGTGATTGCCGTACTTTGAACAACGTCTAAAAATGAAAAAAAATTGAATTTTTTATTGAATGCTGCTATTAATCCGGTTCCTGCTGCTCCAACTGCAGCACCTTCTGTTGGTGTAAAAAACCCTAAATAAATACCCCCAATCATTACTAAAAAAATTAAAAGGATATGCCAAATATTTTTAAATAAATGTAAACGTTGTTTCCATTCAACTCGTTCATTTGTTGGGCCAGCATTTTTATTAATTCTTACATATATTGCTATAGCAAGTATGTATCCAATAGCTGCAATAATTCCTGGTATAAAAGCACACAAGAACATTTTTGCAATATTTTGCTCTGTCAAAATAGCATATATTATTAATATTACTGAAGGAGGAATTAATATTCCTAACGTGCCACCAGCTGCCAGAGCACCAGTGCTAAGAGCACCTGAGTAGCCTAACCTTCTAAGTTCAGGTAAAGCTACTTTTCCCATTGTTGCTGCTGTAGCTAATGATGAACCACATATGGCACCAAAGCCAGCGCAAGCTCCAACGGCAGCCATAGCAACTCCGCCTTTTTTATGACCTAAACATGCTCCCGCAAATTTAAATAATGCTTCGCTCATACCAGCTTTTGAAGCAAAGTTTCCCATTAACAAAAATAATGGGATTACCGAAAAATCATAATTTGAAAATAAATGCCATACACTACTCTTTGCAAGAGAGAGAATTGGTAACCAACCAGAAACTAAAATTGTTCCTGCACATCCCACTAAAAGCATTGCAAGACCAATTGGAACCCTCACTGCAAGAAGTATGAATAACAAAGGAAAAGCAACTAAACCTAGAGTAAATCTGTCCATGACTTTAGTCTTCACCAATGAATAATTTATATTCTTTCAAAAAAGTGTATAAACAGCATAAAGAGAGAAGTCCAAAGGAAAATATTACTGGCACAAATGGTATCCAGACTGGAAATTGGAGTAACATAGTTTCTTCGCTATAGTTAAACATGTCTTGTGCTCCATAGATCATTCTCCATGTAAAAAAACAAGCTATAATTGTATAAACAAGAGAACTTAGTGCATCAAGAAAAAATATTTTTTTTGCATTTAAATTCGCTGTAATAAAATCTACTATCACATTACCTTTTCTTAGATGACAAAGTGGAAAAAAAGATGCTATTGCAACAGCACTTCCAATTTTTACTAATTCAAAATCGCCTACAAGAGGGTTTGAAAATATAATACGACTTATTATTGAAGCTACATTAATGAAGATAACAACAACTAAGATGATTCCTCCAATAAATGCTAATATGTTAGCTAAATTAAAAAGAATGCGACCAAATTGATCATTTGGTCGCTCATTTTGAAGGACTATAAGATCCTCAAAAAATTTCATTTAAAGTTGTTTCTCATATTTTGAGATCAAACTTTTAGCAGTATCTAGTAGCTTTTGACCATCTAGACCTTTTTTATTTGTTTTACTAATCCAATCTTTAGTTACTTGTTCTCCTACAGCCTTCATTTTGGCTAGAGGAGCGCCTTGTAAAGTGTGAAATTTTCCACCTGCTTTTACAGCTAGTTCTTTTGCAGGTATTTCAAAACTATCCCACAATTTTCCTGCATGCTTAGCTAAAGATAAACCTGAGTTATTGTCTATTACTTTCTTTTGGGATGGAGATAAACTTTCATACTTTGCTTTATTCATTATAAACAAAAATGGAGTTGTATAAATACCTCTATTACCTGTTATATTGGTATGAGCTTTAGTCAACTCTTGTAACTTGAAAGAAGGCATTATTTCCCAAGGTACCACCATTCCGTCAATAACACCTTTTGATAATGATGGTGCAACTTTTGGAACTGGCATACCAACAGGAGTAGCTCCTAAGCTTTTTAACATACCAGTGATAACTCTTGTTGGACCTCTCATTTTAAGTCCCTTAAAATCATCCATAGACTTAATCAATTTATTTTTTGTATGGATCATTCCTGGAGAGTGCACATGGACAGTTAAAATTTTGTAGTCTTTCAAATCATCTGCTGCAATTGTTTCAACATATTCTTGTGCTGCTTGAGATGTTATAATTGACTTTGTTGGTAGAAAAGGTAACTCAAATGCCTCCAATCTTGGAAATCTTCCTGGAGTATATCCAGCAACGGTCCAAACTATATCTACAACACCTTCTCTAACTTGATCAACAAGCTGAGGTGGTTTTCCTCCGAGTTGCATTGAGTAGTACATTTCTGTCACAATTTCTCCATTAGACTCTTTTTTAACTTTTTCAGACCATGGTAACACAAATAGTTTATTTGAATTTGCTGGGGCAGGAACAAATGTATGAAATTTAAGTGTTACTTTTCCAGCATTGGCAGAAAAAGAAAAAAAACATGCTAAAATAGAAATAGTAAAAAGGCTAATTAGCTTATTCATTTTTTTCTCCTCTAAATTAATAATATAGGAAAATTAAATATCATAATTTTAATTATTATTCTAATTTTAATTGACATCAGAGTATTATAAATTGATTTGGAAGTAAGACGTTGTTAAGATTTGTTCAAGATTTTACTATGAGATTATTGTGGGTATAATTGCACTTTCATATTTAGGGGTAAACTCAAATAAAATTGAGGATTGGTCTTCCTATGCTACGAAAAAACTTGGTATGCAAAAAGTAGATAGTACAGGTAAATCTTTGTTTTTTAGGATGGATGATCAAAAACAAAGGTTTTGTATTACTGGAGATGAAGGTGATTGTTTGTCTTATCTAGGTTGGGAAGTAGAAAAAAAAGATGATTTAAAATATTTTGCAAATAAATTAGATAGAGCAAATATAAAAGTTTTTGTCGGTAATAAATCATTATCAGATAAACGTTTTGCTGAAGAAATAATTTATTTTTTTGACCCATCTGATAACAGAGTAGAATTATTATTTAATCCATTTAAAGATGACAAACCTTTCATTCCTGGAAGACCCATTTCAGGATTTAAAACAGGTATATGTGGGTTGGGTCACGCAGTTTTACATACCGAAAAAATATCTGATTTAGTTCCTTTTTATAGAGACTTATTGGAATTTAATGTGAGTGATTATAGTTTTGATCCAATAAACGTCTATTTTTTCCACGTAAATGAGAGACATCATAGTTTTGCTCTTATAGAAACAGGAAGAAAAGGCTTTCATCATTTCATGGTTGAATATAATAGTTTGGATGATGTTGGACAGGGTTATGATCTCATACAATTTGAAGAAAATGCAATAGCATATACATTGGGAAGGCATACTAATGATTATATGACATCTTTTTACTCAATCACTCCCTCTGGTTTTTTTATCGAAAATGGTTGGGGAGGTAGAATAATAAATCCAAAAACATGGAAACCTTCTGAAATGACAGAAGGGCCCAGTTTTTGGGGACATGAAAGATTACATATGCCGAAAGATCAAAGACTCAAATTTAGAAAAAAACGTTTAGAAGTAGCAGCCTCTGGAAAACAATCACCAGCTTTTATAGATTGTCCTTGGCTATACTCTAACATGAAAAAGTAAATGTCTGTTTTAGATTGTGATTTAATTATAGTTGGATTAGGTCCCACAGGTGGTGTTTTAGCTAACTTGACAGCCAAACACGATCTTTCTGTAATAATTTTAGAAAAAGAAAACAAATTATATAATCTTCCAAGAGCTGTTCATTTTGATGATGAAATTATGAGAGTTTTTGAAACTATTGATATTAGTAGAAACTTTTTAAAAAAAACCATAATCAATAAAGGAACAAGATTTATAGATGAAAAAAACAATCTTTTATTAGATTGGCCAAGACCAAAAATCATTACAGAAAATGGATGGTATCCAAGTTATAGATTTCATCAACCGGATTTAGAAAGAAGCTTGAGAAAAAATTTATCTAAATTTAAAAAAGTATCAATTTCTCAAAATAGTGATGTATTTAGCGTAAAAAATAAAAGTAATTTTGTAGAGGTAAAATACAAAAATCTTAAAACCAATAAAGTTTCTCTTTTAAAAAGCAAATTTGTTGTTGGATGTGATGGTGCAAACTCTTTTGTTAGAAAAGCTATTAATTCTGACCTTGAAGATTTAGGTTTTCAGCAAAAATGGGCTGTTATAGATGTATTATTAAATAATAAGAACGTTTTACTCCCAGACAGGACTATTCAATATTGCAGCTCTGAAAGACCAGCTACTTATTGCAGGAATGTTGGAAGAAGAAGAAGATGGGAGATAGCTCTTAAGAGCGAGGGTGATGAAAAGGATTTTTTGAAAGAAAAAAACCTATGGAAATTTCTAAGTAGATGGGTTGCAAAAGATGATGTTCAAATTGAAAGAAAGACTGTTTACACTTTTCAATCATTAATTGCTAAAAAATGGAGTAAAGGAAGAATTTTTTTGGCTGGAGATGCGGCACATTTATCGCCACCATTTATGGGACAAGGAATGTGTGCTGGAATAAGAGACGTTTCAAATCTAGCTTGGAAAATTGCTATTTGTTGTCAAAATTTTCATAATAATCTTTTAAAAAGCTATCAAAGCGAAAGATACAATAATGTAAAAGAGTATATTAATACCACAATGAACATGGGAAAGTTATTAAATGAAATTGGAGATACAAATGTTTCCAAAACTGTGAAAAATAGTAATGATGGTAAAAGAACTATGACTTCAATTAAACCAAGTTTAGGGCCTGGTCTTGGAAAAAAAAATGATACAAATAGAGGAAAGGTTTTCCCTAATATGAGGCTTAATAATAAAAGGGTTGATGGGTATTTTGATAAGAATTTAATTCTTTTTTCAAAAAATAATTATAAAAATAAATTGATAAAAAATATTTCAGTTCAACAATTTGAAACTTTGTCATGTGCTCTAAAAAAATTTAATTCTGAAGCTTTAATAGTTAGACCTGACAGATATATTTTGAGTTCTACAAATGATAATAACTTGGATGATTTTGTAGATAAAACAATGTTGGAAGTGTATGATTATAATAAAAGGTATTAAACTTGAAAATTAGTGCTTTACAAGCGGGTTTTAAGTTAGATCACATAGCTCTCGAAACCACAAAAAAAAAGAGACTTGCAAATTTTTACAAAAAAATTATGGGGATGGATTATTTCCTTAATAAGGACGGAGATATGGTTTGTATAGGACCTTTAAGAAAATTAATAATCAAAGATGGTATCAATAATAAACTTTCGTTTGCAGGTTTTTCATGTAGAAGTGAAAATGATTTAAAGTTGTTTAAATCATATGTAAAATCTAACAAAGTAAAAATATTAGATTTTATAAATCCATATTTTAAAGAAAAAGCATTTTCTGTTTCTGATCCAGATGGGAATATAATTAGTTTTGGAGTTGGTTTGAATGAAAGCCAAAAATTTAATGGAATATTAAATGGACCACTTCAACACCTGACTTTTTCCTCATCAAATGTAGAAAGATTCCAAAAATTTTATTCTGAGAAATTAGGCTTTAAAATCACAGATATTGTGATTCATGATAATGGAACTTTAGCTACTAGCTTTGTTACTTCAAATCATGAACATCATACTTTAGCTTGTTTTAAAGCAAATAAAGTTGGCATAGATCATCATTCATATGAGGTAGGTGAATGGAATTTTATTAGAGATTGGTGTGATCATTTTTCAAAATATGATATTAAGTTAAGTTGGGGTCCAGGAAGACATGGACCTGGAAACAATCTTTTTGTATTTATTAGAGATGTAGATAATAATTGGATTGAACTTTCGGCTGAACTTGAGACTGTTCACGATAGAGGAATTAAAAAGTGGCCACAAGCTGAAAAAACACTTAATTTGTGGGGAAAAGGAATTTTAAGATCTTAAGGAGAAAAAAGTGAAATTAATAACATTTGCAAGGATGGGTAAAGTAGGTTTTGGAGTTGTTAAGGAAAACGGAATAATAGACTTAACAGGCAGAATTCATAATGATGTAAGTTCAATTAAGGATTTTCTTAAATTAGATTTAATCGAAAAAGCTGAAGAATTTGTTGCAGAAAAGCGACCTGAAATATCTATTTCGGAAATAACGCATTTACCTGTAATACCTGACCCTGAAAAAATATTCTGTATTGGTTTAAATTATCAAGAACACAAGGAGGAAACAGGTAGGCCTGATGTTGAAAATCCTACTATTTTTACAAGATTTGCAAATTCACAAACAGGACATTTACAACCTCTATTAAAACCTAATTTCTCAGATAGGTTTGATTATGAAGGAGAACTTGCGATCACAATTGGTAAAGGTGGAAGATACATTCCAGAAGATAAAGCTATGGAACACATAGCTGGATATTCCTGTTATAATGATGGCAGTATAAGAGATTGGCAAAGACATACTTCTCAATTCACTCCAGGAAAAAACTTTCCTGCAACAGGTCCCTTTGGACCTTATTTGGTTACAGAAGATGAAATAGGTGATTATAAAAAGTTACCTATTGAAACAAGATTAAATGGAAAAGTTATGCAAAAAGCAAATTTGTCAGATTTAATTTTTCCTATTCCAAAACTCATCAATTATATCTCTTCATTTACTACATTAGCAGTAGGTGATGTTATTGTTACTGGTACCCCAGGTGGAGTTGGTGATAGAAGAGATCCACCAATTTATATGAAACCAGGTGATGTTGTAGAAGTTGATATAGGTAAAGTAGGTATTTTAATGAATTTTATAACTGAGGATTAAATTTAATAATTTAAATTAAAAATTGAATAAATCTGTAGTTACAAATTTTGTATCCATATTATTTATATTTATAGGTTTAATTTTACCCTATGAATTTAATATTATTATTTTATCAATAGGTTTGTTTGCTTTGTCAGGGAGCGTCACGAATTGGCTTGCTATTCATATGCTTTTTGAAAAAGTTCCAGTTTTATATGGTTCTGGGGTTATATTAGATAGGTTTAATGAAATTAAACTTGGTATAAAAAATTTAGCAATTGAAGAATTATTTACTGATGAAAAAATAGAGCAATTTCTAATTAATAATAAAAATATAGATATTGATTCATTACTAATAAAAATTGATTTTGATAAAGTTTTTGAAGGATTGTTAGATTCCATTGAAACCTCAAAACTAGGAAGTATGTTAGCGATGTTTGGAGGAAGAAATGCTCTTTTGCCTCTTAAAGAACCTATAGTAGAAAAGTTAAAAAAAATTGTGAGTGAAAAATTAAATGAGTTTTTCGATCAAACATCTAATCAGTCGTTAGTGAAAAATTTTAAGTCAAATATTGAAAAAGCATTGGATAGTAAACTCTCAGAATTAAAACCTGAAGATATTAAAACAATAGTTGAAAAAATGATTAGAGAACATTTAGGCTGGTTGATAGTTTGGGGAGGAGTTTTCGGCGGTTTTTTTGGTTTAATTTTTTCACTTATTCAAACTTATCTTATTTAGGAGGTAATAAATTTTATGAGAGATTTTAATGAAATTAATGCTACAGAGGGGGTGCTAAAAAGTTTTGATTCTATAGAAAACAAAAGGGTCAAAGTTTTAATGGGTTCCATAGTAAAACATTTGCATGAAGTTGTTAAAGAAACTGAACCTACTTTTGAAGAATGGCTAAAAGCAATTGAGTTTTTGACTAGAACTGGACAAAAATGTGATGAACGAAGACAGGAATTTATTTTATTTTCTGATGTTCTTGGAATATCGATGTTGATTGATACGATTAATAATAGAAAAAATAACAATGAGACTGAGTCAACTGTTCTTGGTCCTTTTCATGCTCCTGCACCAGATATAGGTTTTGGTGACAATATAGCTCATCATGTAAAAGGTGAAATATGTTTGGTTAAAGGGAAAGTTAGTGATATCAACGGGAAGGTTATACCTGATGCTATAGTTGATGTTTGGCAATCTGGACCAGATGGACTTTATGATGTTCAAAAGGAGAATAATGTAGTCGATCTAAGAGGGAAAATGAATACGAATAAAAACGGTGAATACTTTTTTAAAACAGTCAAACCACAATTTTATCCGGTACCTACAGATGGGCCAGTAGGAGAAATATTAAATTTAATGGGTAGACATCCTTTTAGGCCAGCGCATATACATTTTATGATTAAAGCAGAAGGGTACGTTGATCTCACTACACATGTTTTTATTGATGGCGATCCGTATTTAGACTCAGATACCGTGTTTGCAGTAAAAGAAAGTTTAATTAGAAAATTGAATGATGCCATAGATCCAGACGATAATACTCAATGTAAAGAGCTCACTTTTGATATTATTTTAGAAAAGAAAAAATAATTTTAAGAAAGTAGCCAACCACCATCAACATCAATTGTTGTACCTGTAATAAAGTCATTTTCTATAGCAAAAATTATTCCCTGAGCAACTTCTTCAGGTGTTCCAGCTCTTGGTATCAAATTTGTTTTCGTCGCATTTTGATAAAAAGTTTTTCTTTCCTCACCCTCTAAAGTGCTCATAGGGGTATCAATTGTTCCTGGTGAAACTACGTTGATTCTTTTAGGATTAATTTCTTTTGCAATACCTCTAGCAAATGCTTCCACAGCTCCACCCACAGATGAAAGCGCTATATATCCTGGACGACAATTTCTTGCTGGAGAACCACTTACAAGAACTATACATCCATCATTTTTAAGATTTTCTGTTCCATATCTAACTACATTTGAGTAGCCCCAAAGTTTAAAAAATGAATTTCTATAACCTTCCATATCCATATTTAAAAAAGGTCCAAGTGCTCTTGCTCCTCCTGTAGCAGAATTTACTAAAATATCAAACTCTCCCTGTTTATCAAAAAATGTTTTAAGACCATTCTCGTCCAAAACATCAAGCTTAACCAGCTCGACATTGTCAGGTATTTCACTAACCTTTTCAGGATTTCTACTTATGGCTATTATTTTCGATGCGCCTTTTTCAGATAACATCTTTACAGTTGAAAGACCTATTCCTGAAGTGCCTCCAAATATAATTGCTTTTTTCCCAGAAATATTCATTTTAAAACCTCGTTACTCTAAATAAGTTTTAAACTTATCAGAGAAATATTAATAAAAAAACACCAATCTTAACTTTAATTTTTTTTTTTGGAAATTTCATGAAAAAAATTTAAAAACCCTTTGATTATTTATTAAAAAACAAATTAAAATTTGGTAAGTTAAATGTTAATAATTTTAAAATAATATGACAGAAGAACTATTTAGAAATAATTCCTATATTCAAGATTGTGAAGCAAAAATTATTGAGATAATTGATGAAGGCATAATTCTTGATAAAACTATATTTTATCCAGAAGGAGGGGGACAACCTGGTGATAATGGACAATTTAAATTTAATGGTAAAAATTTTGAAATTACGGGCACTTCGTATAAAGATAAAAAAATCGTTCATTTTGTGAACAATACATCAGAATTTGATCTTAATCAGAATATAAATTGTCAAATTAATTGGGAAAGACGCTTCAATATCATGAGGGTTCATACATGTTTACATCTTCTATGCTCTCTAATAAAGGCGCCAGTTACTGGTGGCCAGATAAATGAAAGAAAAGGAAGATTGGATTTTGATGTTGAAACGAAGCCTGATAGGGAATTTATCTTAGAAAATATAAATAAATTAATAGAAGAAAAACATGATGTAAAAATTTCAAGTATAACAGAAGAAGAATTAGATAAAAACCCTGATTTGGTGAGAACTATGGCTGTTCAACCTCCTAGAGGAACAGGAAAAATTAGAATGATATCAATAGGTGAAAATATTGATTATCAACCTTGTGGTGGAACTCATGTAAGGAATACTGGTGAAATTAGTTCGGTATCAAAAGTTAAAATTGAAAATAAAGGCAGAATGAATAAAAGAGTAATTCTGGAATTTAATAATTAATTTTTTAAACAAATGATTTCAAAAGGAAGAGTTCTTTTTTCCTTAATTGAAAGCATTGAATTTTTTTGTCTATCATACATTGTGGGGCCGCCAATTACATGCATGCCTAAAATAGGTTTTTTAGATGAAGAGTTAGTTTTAATAGATTTTTCATAACCTTCCATGTATTTTTCTCCCGTTTCCATGAAGGAAATACTTTTAAAACCAATTTCTTTTAATAATTCTATAGTTTTTTTTGGATCTAACAAGAAACTCATTTTTTCATCATCAGCCCATGGCAATGGAAAATAGGGGTTTCCTCTAGGTCCAAGGCCATGTTCGCTGAAAGCAAAAAATGTGTCTTTTTTTAAAACTCTATATATTTCTGTAAAAAATAACTCTCTATTTTCAACATTCATAGTAACGTGTTGTGAGATTGCGGCATCAAATTGATTATTTTCGAACGGTAAGCTTTTTCCATCAGTAACATGTAAACTTACTTTATCATGCATGTTTGTTCTTTTATTAAAATCATTACCAACTTCTATAAAAGCTGGAGTTATATCTACACCAACTACATTACATTTAAATTTATCAGCAAAAAATCTAGCAGGCCCAGCTAAGCCACATCCTACATCGATTATAGTCTCATTTTCTTTTATACTTACTTTTTCAGCCAAGTCTCTTGTAGCTGCAATACCACGAGCATGATACTGGTCTATTGGATGAAGATCTTCTATCTTCAAGTTTGACTTATTCAAATCAGAATCACTGAGAGCATGATTTATTCTCTCTTTTAAATTTCCTCTTGTCCAAAACTTATCTATTTCCATATCTAGCTCTTTCTAATTATTTTGCAAAATAAAGTCAGCACATCTTTCACCAATCATCATACAAGGTCCATTAGTATTTCCAGAAATTAATGTAGGCATAATGGAGGCATCTGCTACTCTTAAATTTTTAATACCATGGACCTTTAGCTTACTATCTACTACAGACATCTTGTCATTCCCCATCTTGCATGTACCTGAAGGATGATACAAAGTTTCTGCTTTATCTCTAATAAATTTAAGTATCTGTTCATCACTTGAAGTTTGAGTGCCTGGTTGAACTTCTTCACCACAATATTTTTGAACTTCTGGTGAGTTCATAAGTTTTCTAATAAGCTTTACTCCAGAAATTAGTGTTTCACAATCAGATGACTTTGATAAAAAATTAAATTTAATTTCAGGATACTCCTGAGGATCATTTGATTTTATGTGTATACTACCTTGGCTGTCTGGTCTATTTTGGTTTATTGTACAAGTAATACCTGGATCTTTGCCTAATTTTCTTTTGCCATTCTCTAAAACAACTCTATAAGGTATGAAATGTAATTGTATATCTGGAGAAGCTAGTTCAGGCTTTGTTTTTAAAAAACCTAGAACAGGCGCAGAAGGTAATGTTAAAAAACCGTCTCTTTTAAAAAAATAATTTGTAACTTGTTTTATTAAATTAAATCCTCTTGCTCTTTCATTGTATGATAGCCCTGGTTCATTAATTCTATAAACAATTCTTGGACCTATATGATCTCTCAGATTTTCACCAACTCCATTAAGCTGATGATTTAATTGTATACCCAATTTTTTCAAAACGTTTGGATTTCCAATACCAGATAATTCTAATATTTGGGGAGAATTAATGGCTCCACTACATATAATTACTTCTTTATTAGCATAAAATAATTGTTTTTTATTATTTTTTAAAACTTCAACAGCTTCGGCTGATTTATTCTTAATTATCACTTTAGAAACAAGGCTATTTGTAATAACAGTCAAATTTGTTCTTGACTTAATAGGGTCAAGATAAGCAACTTTAGCACTCATACGCTCACCATTAAATATTGTTGTTTGTGTATACGCAAATCCTTCTTGTTCTTCAGAGTTATAATCATTGTTAAAAGGTATTCCTAGTCGTTTTCCTGTTTTAAATAGCGCTTGATAAATAGGGTTCCTATCATTTACTTGAGATATTTTTACTGGTCCTTTTTTACCTCTTATATGATCACAATCATGCTGATAATTTTCTAATTTTTTGAAATATGGCAGAACTTCTTCAGATGACCATCCTCTATTCCCCATTTGTGCCCATATGTCATAATCTAATTTTTGACCTCTAACATAAACCAACCCATTAATGGAACTTGAACCTCCTAAAAGTTTTCCTCTTGGTACGGGTATTTGTCTATTGGAAGTGCCTGCTTCAGGTTCAGAGCGATATCTCCAATTTGCCTTAGGATTATCAATCAACATAGCAAAACTTACTGGCATTCTCGCCAAAGGATGATATGAATTACCTGCCTCTAGAAGTAAGACATTATTATTCTTACTTGATGATAATCTATTTGCAAGAGCACAACCTGCGGACCCACCACCAACAATTATATAATCAAATTTATTACTCATTTAATTTCCTCAACAAATATTTATTTATAATTAATAATTTAAAGTATTGAAATACCTAGATTGAAAAAAAATAAAATAAATGATACTAACCAGTCAAAGGATTGAATTTGCTAGAATTTTTAATAGATGTTTCTCAAATAGTATTGGCTGATATAGTTTTATCAGGTGATAACGCTCTTATAATAGGTATGGCTGCTGCAGCATTTTCTGAAAAAGAGAGAAAACAAATTATTTTCTTTGGTTTAATGGCAGCTGCAATTTTAAGAATATTGTTTGCTTTAATAGCATCTTACTTAATTTCTGTACCTGGCCTTTTATTAATTGGAGCTCTATTGTTATACTGGGTTTGTTATAAATTTTTTCTAGATATAAGGTCATTTACTAGAGAACAATCAAAAGAAGAAGTTTCATCTAAAGTAAAAGGTAAAGATTTTAAAAAAGCTCTTATTACAATAACGATTGCTGATATTTCTATGTCATTAGATAACGTCATTGCGGTAACTGCTATTGCTCGAGATCAAACTTACCTTCTAATTTTTGGCATTGCTTTTTCAATATTTTTAATCGCACTTTTTGCTACGGCTATAGTTAGAATATTGACGAAATATAGATGGCTATCATACATTGGGTTAGCTTTTCTGATATATTTATCTACAGAAATGGCTATTGACGGTTTTAAGCAACTTCATCCCTATATCTGACTTATCCTGACAAATATTTTGGAAACCATAATGCTATATCGGGTATAAACAACACCAACATCATACCTATTATTTGAAGTGCAATGAAAGGTAAAACAGCCATAAATATTTCTTGAAGAGAAATATCAGGTGGTGCAACTGACTTTAACCAAAAACAGGCTGGTCCAAAGGGAGGTGATAAAAAGTATATTTGAATATTCATCACAAATAAAACACCAAACCACACTGCAGCCCAAGCGGGATCAAGTCCTAGTTCTGGAGCCATCCCAACTACAACAGGAGCAAAAACAGGTACTGTAATGAATATGATTGCAATCCATTCCATGAAAGTACCTAAAATAACTAAAATTAACATCATTACAGCGACTATTCCAAGAGCAGGTAAACCTAATCCTGTAAATAATGATCTCATGAAGTCAGCGCCACCAATTAAATTATAGATACCAACAAAGGCAACAGCTCCTAGGATTAACCATACGATAGTTCCAACGGTTGACATTGTTCCAGCAAGAGCTTTTTGTAACAAATCCCAGCTGTAAGTATTTCTTATATAAGCCACAACCATAGCTCCCAAAGCTCCTACAGCGGCAGCTTCAGTAACTGATGCAATTCCGGCATAGATTGATCCCATTACACAAGCAATAAGAAAAACACTTAAAATAACAGCTTGATACTTTTCCTTTGAAAGTTTCATTTCTTTACCTCTCGCTTTTTCAACTTCTTCTGCAGTTGGAGCTAGAGATGGGTTGATATAACACCTGGCGAGCGTAAACAGACCGTAAAAAGTGGCGAGCATTAGGCCAGGCACTGCACCAGCCATAAATAAATCTCCAATGGCAACATTTGCTGATAGACCATAAACTATCATTACGATACTAGGTGGAATTAACGTAGCCAGCGCACCTGATGCACAAACGACTCCTATTGCCAATCTTTTGTTATAACCAAGTCTTATCATTTGAGGTAAAGCTACAAGACCAAGCATCACAATTTCACCGCCCATAACACCTGACATTGCAGCAAGAACAACTGCTACAACTATTGTTTGGATAGCTACACCACCTCTGAGCTTACCAGCAAAAATTTGCATCGCATCAAATAAATCTTCTGCGACACCAGCCTTTTCTAGTATAGATGCCATTAATACAAATAAAGGAACAGCTACTAAAGGATATTTTTCAAGTAGGCCGAATGCGTTAGTTGACACAAGATACATTCCATTATAACCAAAAAACATTAAGGCAGTAAGAATTGATACAAACATAGTAACTATGCCTAATGGCATGCCAGTCATCATAAGAAGTATCATCAAACCTACAATGATCATACTTGCACTTCCAATAGAAATACCTCTAATATCCCAATATTGATTAGGTTCTAAATATGAACCTATCATAGAGAAATAGGCATTTATACTTGAAGCGATACCTCCCGTACCAAATGCTTGTTCAATAAAAACTAAAATTAATCGGAGTAAGATAATACATGAAATTAATGTTATTATATTTTTGATTATCTTAGATCCGAAATGTCTGTATATATTTACAAGAAGTTGAACCAAATAAATAAAAGCACCAGTAACAAGCATGGTTTTTAAAATTAAAGGTTGTGGTGAATTCCATGCTGTACCACCTCTTTCAACCATCATTACTGACTCAATTGCTCTTACAAGCGTATCATCGACAAATAACCATAAAGAAATAATCCCAATTATATAAGCAAAAGTATCTAATTTCCATTGCTTGGCTTTATCTACCATAACGTATATAACCGTTATTCCAATGTGTCTTTTATGGAGCGTAATATATCCAGCTGAAAGCATCCATGCTGAGGCACATAAAACCATTACAGTTTCAAAAACCCATTGAGTGGGTGAGTTAAATAAATATCTTGAAACAACTTCATAGGCTGTAATAAAAGCACAAAAAAGATAGAGTTGTGCAACAGCTAACCCTAAAAACTTACTTATATGGTCAACTGGATTTAATGCGTCTTTATGAGCAGGAAAATTATCATTATTTGTTTCTGTTATACTCGTTTTTAAATTGCTCATAAATTTTAATCTCCGTATTATTTAACTAAAACGATAGTAGAAATAAAATTACAGTCCAGTAAATTATTTAAAAAAATCAGTTGAAAATATTTTTTTTTTGTAACACTCTTTTTGTAATAGGAGATTAACTATGGCTACAGAAGGTAGAAATGATCATGTAACCTATTATGGTCCTTGGGCTTGGATAGGGGGATTCTTAATTGCATTTTTGATTATTTATCTCATGTTTAGTATTGCTGATGGTTTTAGTTAATAATTTAAAATAAAAAAGAGGAAATTTTAAAATGAAATTTAAATTTACAATATTTTTATCATTTCTTGCTGCTTTAACATTATCAATTACTAATGTAAGTGCAAAAAATATAAAAGTTCAGGCTAGTTCTAAAGCTGGTGACTGGGCTCATAAATTTATGACAGAGAAATATGCGCCAAGATTAAAAGCAATGACTGGTGGTTCTCTATCATTAACCGTTTTGCCTACTAAGGCAGTTGTTCCTCATAGAGAAACAATTGATGCTGTTGCAAACGGGATATTAGATGGCGATCTCAATGCTATTTCATATTTTGCTGGTCGTGATCCAGCATTTGCAATAATCGGTGACTTAATAGCTGGTTATGATACACCAGATCAATTACAATCTTATTGTATGGTCGGTGGCGGAAAGGAAATGCTGCAAAAAATATATGACTCATTGAAGGTAACTTCTGGCAAATTAAAAGTAATTGGTTGTAGCCCTTACTCAAGAGAAGCTTTGGTATCAAAAAAGAAAATAACAGGTGTTGCCGGATTAAAAGGTGTTAAAATACGTTCACCTGAAGGACTTGCAGCTGAAGTGTTTAGATTAGTTGGTGCGGCTCCATCATCAATTCCATTTTCAGAAGTTTATACATCATTAGAAAAGGGTATAGTTGATGCAGCTGATGCTTCAGCATACGTGAATAATACAGCTCATGGAATGCATAAGATAGCGAAGTTTCCAATTTATCCTGGTATACACTCTATGGCTAATCTTCAGTTTGTTATGAACAAAAAACTTTACAATTCATTTAGTAAAGATCAACAAACTGCATTAGAAACTTGGTATGTAGCTGCTTATACAACAATGAGAAGACTTGCTGACATGGAAGATAAAGAGCTTGTTGCTAAAGACAAAGCAGGTGGAGATATTACAGTTGTTGATTGGGCACAGGAAGAGAGAGATAAGTTTCGTAAGATCGCTGTTGGTGCTTGGGAAGCTTATGCAAAGAAGACTCCTCTTGCTCGTGAGGCTCTAAATTCTCAATTAAACTATATGAAAAAAATGGGTATGCTATAATTCTAATAAGCATAGTTATTTTTTAAAATTAAGTCTGTTAAGAGATGATCTTAGCAGACTTTTTTTTATAGATTTATTATAGCTTTTGAAATAGACAAAAGTTTATTATCATCTTTCCACGGTGCGATTACTTGAGCTCCGATTGGTAAATCGTCTTTTCCTTTTAATAATGGTAAACTAATAGCTGGAACACCCAACATAGTCCAATAACCATTAAATACTGCATTTCCAGTAGTACTAAGGTCTCGAGGAGCTTGACCAGTGGCTGCAGGAGTAATTATTGCATCATATTTAGAAAAGACATTTTTTAATTCTAAACTCATTTTTTTTGCACTTTGAATGGCTTCAATATAATCACTAGCACTCAAGGAAGATCCATTTTCAATTCTTTCAATAGTGTAAGGATGTAATTTCGATTTATTTTCATTATAATGTTTATAAAGCGAAGATCTGATTCCTCCATTCATTATAGTTATATGAGAGTCAACAGCTTTTTCAAAAACCGAGGGTAATTGTATTTGGTCTATTCGAAGGTCAATACTTTTGATAAAATTTTCAAAAGTCTTTTTCATATCTTCATCTCCATACTTCCATGCTGGTCCTTTTACAAAAGCAAATTTAAAATCTTTTAAATTAGAAATACTATAATTTTGGAAATGAAAATCTTTAATCATATCGTAGTCATTTTCGTCATACGAAAGAATAATTGAAGCTATTAATTCTATATCTTCAATACATCTTGCATATATCCCTGGATGGTCTAACCTAAATGAAACTGGTGACATGCCTGTCCTTGAAATTGTTCCAAATGTTGGTTTAAATCCGATAATTCCATTAAAAGATGCTGGTCTTAAAACAGATCCACCTGTTTGAGACCCTATCGATAATGGGATCATATTATCACCGACTGCAGCAGCTGAACCTGATGAGGATCCTCCAGGTGTACACTCCAAATCTTTAGGATTTTTCGTTTTACCTGGAGCAGAGAGGGCAAATTCAGTTGTAACTGTTTTACCAAAAATGATTAGTCCCTCTTTTCTTAAAAGTTTAACTAAATGAGCATCTTTAGAAGGTTGTCTCCCATTACAAATTTTTGAGCCATTTTCTGTAGGCATGTCATAAGTATCAATTATATCTTTAATTCCAATTGGTAGACCAAATAAGTTTTTACCAGTTGAAATTTTTCTTTTTTCATCTAACTTTTTTGCAGAATTTAAAATTAAATCTTCATTTAAATAATTCCAAGCTCCAACTAAAGGTTCTCTTTTATTAATATGTTTTAAAAGTTCCGTAACATAGTCTTCGGAAGTAATTTCATTATTATTTAAGAGTTTTAAAACCTGAAACGCATGTAAATTTATTAATTCCATAACTAATAATTTTAATTAGCAGACAACAGCTTCTGCCTCAATTTCAACTTTCATTCTTGGATCCACTAAACTGCTCACTTCAACTAAAGTTGAGGCAGGTTTATGTTCTCCAAAATATTTGATTCTTTTTGGGTTAATTAAGCTTCTATCATTAATATCAGTCAAAAAAACTCTAACTTTAGTTACGTGTGAAAATTTTCCACCTGCAGCAATTAAACATGTGTTAAAATCATCCATTGCAATTTCAAATTGATCAACAGTATTATCTGGAATTGTTCCGTCATGCTTCATGCCAACTAATCCAGATATCCATATTATTCCTCTAGCTTCGACAACATGACAGTAATGACTTACTGGTTGAAGAATATCTGGAATTGTTATTCTCTTTATCAAAGTTAAATACCCTAATTAAAATAAGTTCAACGTTTGCATATATAAAAAAAAAGCTTAACATAATTTTTAGATATCAAAAAAAAAAATATAAAAAAAATAAAATGCCTAAAATTGTATATTTAGATACTCTGCCAGCACAAAATGGTATAGATATCCTAGAAAGCCAATCTTTAATTGAAGTTGTAAAAATTACCAGCAATGGATCTTATCAAGAAGCCTTTGAAGAATTATCAAATGCTCATGCGTATCAGGTCAGTGCAGCTAGAGATGAAGTTCCAGAAATCTTTCAGGTAGATGAGGAGTTTTTATCTAAAACTCCTAATTTATTATTAGTTTCTTCAGGAGGAGCAGGTTTTGATACTATAGACGTTGAAGCATGTACTAAAAGAGGAATTTTAGTTGTTAATCAAACAGGTGGAAATGCTGAAGCTGTTGCAGAACATGCTGTAGGTATGATGATTAGTTTACTAAAAAAAATTAATGAATCAGATAGGTTTTTGAGACAAGGTTGGGATGGTGAAAGAACCGAATTTTTAGGTCTAAACCTTTTTAATAAGACAATAGGTGTAATTGGATTAGGGAATACTGGTGGTAGAGTTGCTGAAATTTGTATTAAAGGTTTCAATTGTAAAATTCTATCTTTTGACCCTTATGTTCCTAACGAGAGGTTTAATGAAATAGGTGCCAAAAAGTCAAAATTGGATTATCTCTTGTCTGATAGTGATATAGTAACTGTTCATATTCCATTAAATAAAGAAACAAAAAATATGATAAATTTGGAATTCTTTTTAAAAATGAAGAAAGGTAGTTATTTTGTTACTACTTCTCGAGGATCAATTCATAATGAAAATGATCTTGAAAAGGTTATTAATTCTGGTCATTTGTCAGGTGCAGGGCTAGATGTATGGGATAAGGAACCTCCTGATGCATCTCATAAATTGTTAAAGTATAAAAATGTAATCGCAACGCCTCACATTGCAGGAGTTACAATTGATAGTAGAAGAAAAATGTCTGAATTTGTAGCGAAGCAACTTTTAACAATTATGAGTGGAGGTAACCCACAAAGACCAGTAAATTTAAGTGTTTTGGAAGAGTTTAAAAAGAAATTAAAACTAATCAATAATTGAGAAGGTATTGAAAATGAAAAATCTTTTGATAACAGGAGCAAGCCAAGGTATTGGAAGAGCAACTGCAATTGAGGCAGCTAAACAGGGTATGTTTATTGGTGTCAATTACAATCAAAATGAAATTGCAGCTGATGAGACATTGTCTGAAATTAAAAAAAATGGAGGTAAGGGAATAAAACTTCAATGTAATGTTGGTAACTATAAATCAGTTGAAAACATGTTCAATATTTTTTTAAATGAAGCTGGTTCTCTAGATGGAGTTTTTAATAATGCTGGTACTACTGGGCCTGTATCAAAAATTCAGGATTTAAAACCAAATGCATTAGAGGAATTAGTTAAAACTAATGTTATTGGCGCATATTATGTTGCGCAAAATTCAGCAAAAATAATGATAAAACAGAGAAAAGGTAATATAGTCAATATGACATCTATTGCAGCAGATATTGGCGGTGCAGGTGAATTAATTCATTATGCCATGACAAAAGGAGCAATTCATTCTTTGACATATGGGATGGCAAAAGAGTTAGGTGAGTATGGAATAAGAGTAAACGCTGTTTCTCCAGGTTTAATCGACACTGAAATTCATGCTAAAGCAGGTGATGCAAAAAGAGTTCAAAAGTTAATGCCAAGTGTGCCTCTGTCTAGAGTAGGATCAGCAAAAGAAGTGGCTGATACAGTTTTGTGGTTGTTAAGTTCAAAATCTAGTTATGTATGTGGTACAATTGTGAAAATATCAGGAGGGAGATGATTTTAAAAATTGGTATTAATCTCTCTAGAGACAACTTTTGATTTTTTAACCTGTCTATAAGCTATATATGTTGTTGCTAAAATAATCAGAGCAGAACCAATCCAAATGGTGTTCAGTGGGATCTCACTAAAAAATACAAAGCCCAATGTTACAGACCAAATCAGCCTCAAGTAATCCAGTGGTAACAGGGAAGAAATCTCTGCTCTTGCCAAGGCGGCATTTAAACAGAAATGAGTTAATGTACCCGTTATAGCAATAAAAAAACAAATCACTAATTGTTCAGTTCCAGGTAATTTTAAAAAAGGAAAAGAAAGAATTAAAGTTGCTGGGATCAATCCGGCTGCTTGCCAAAAAGTCATGCTCGTATTTGTTTCTGAAGTTGTAAGTTTTTTAGCCATTAATAAAGAAGCCGACCACGTTATAGCTCCAAATAAAATAACTAGAGGACCTAACCCTAAATCTATATCGGGCCTTATAACAATCATAGCACCAAACATACCTATAATCATCGCTAACCATCTTCTAATACCTACTATCTCTCTAAAAAAAACTATGGCTAAAATTGTTGAGAAAATTGGAACAGTAAATAATAGAGCAGTTGCTTTAGCAAGTTCAGTTATTGAAATTCCAAAGAACATACAACACATGGCTATACTACCAACAATTGCTCTATAAAATTGTAATTTTTTATCTACAACATTTAATGAATAAATACCTACTTTGAACACAATAGGTAAAAAAATGATTAGGACAAATACAGTTCTAAAAAAAGCGACTTGAAAAGGATGATTTTCTAAAGTAGCTAATCTAATCAAGCAATGCATTGTTGACGCACACATTCCTGATATAATCATTAAAATTATGGCTATTAAAGATGGCGGTAATTTTTTAATTGAATTAGTAAATTTGTTAATCATTATATTAATGTAAATATATATTAATAGATATTTCGGATTATAGTTAACATGATAAGTAATTTAAGTAAATTAATCTTTTTGTACCATGATAAAAGCTCTTTTATTTGATGTCTTTGGGACAGTTGTAGATTGGAGAAAAGGTATTATTAGAGATGCAAAAATTATTGCACAAAAATATAAGCTTAATTTTAGTCTAGAAAAATTTGCTGATCAATGGAGGGCTGAATATCAACCATCTATGGCAAAAATTAGATCTAGGGAAAGATCATTTGTTAAACTAGATGTTTTGCATGAAGAAAACTTGGAAAAAATTTCTAAGGATTTTAGTTTAGAAAAAATTAATGAAATTGATAAATTATGGCTTGTAAAATCATGGCATAGGTTACCAGCTTGGCCAGATAGTCCATCAGGTCTTTTAAGGTTAAAAAGTAAATTTATAATAGGCGCACAGTCTAATGGTAATATCTCATTAATCACAAATATGGCTAAGTTTTCTAAATTACCATGGGATGTGATATTAGGAGCAGAAGTGGTTGGTCATTATAAACCTGAACCTGATGCATATAAAAAAGCTTGCGAAAAATTAGATTTGAGTGTTGATGAGTGTTTAATGGTTGCAGCTCATAATGATGATTTAAAAGGTGCAAAAGAACAAGGTTTGAAAACAGCTTTTGTTTTAAGGTCAAATGAACATGGTTCGAATCAATTATCAGATTTAAAACCTTCACAAGAATGGGATTTTGTTGTAAATAATTTTCATGAATTAGCTGATAAATTGAATTGTGAAAAATGAGATTTGATACATGAAAAAAAAACCAATTATTGGAATATCAACAAATGAAATCGTAAACTTTAATGGCAGGCAGATTTCACATTCTACTGGTCAGAGATATGTAGAATCAGTTATGAAATTTTCTGATGTAATACCTATTCTTATTCCTTCATTTTTGAATCAAGAGGATATAGAAATTTTGATAAGTCAACTTGATGGTATTCTTTTAACTGGTGGAAGAGCAAATATTGAACCCCAACATTATAATGGAGAAAAGTTTCCTGATGATGAACCTATCGACCCAGGGAGAGATGCAGTAGTTCTTAAAATTATCCCAAAATGTATAGATTTAGGTATTCCTATTTTCGGTATTTGCAGAGGTATACAAGAAATAAATGTAGCTTTAGGGGGCACTATTTTTTATCGTGTTCATCAAGTGGAAGGTATGAATGATCATAGAATGCCAAGGGGAGATGATGTTTCTGTTAAAGAAATTTTTTCACTAAAACATAATATCGGGTATACTGAAAATAGTTATTTTAGACAATTAACTAACTCTGATAATTTTAAAGTTAATTCTCTCCACGGTCAAGGTGTTGACAAACTTGGTAGAAATTTAAAAGTTGAAGCCTATTCTGATGATAATCTTGTTGAGGCAATCAGTATTGAAAATCATTCTTCTTTTGCTATAGCTGTACAATGGCATGCTGAATATCAACCTGAAAAAAAAGAAAATTTATTAAATAAAAGATTGTTCGAAGAATTCGGTAAAGCCTGTTTTGCATATCATATTAATAGAATAAAGTAATTTTAAATTTTTTTTATAAAAGGACGTTGTTATGAATAAAATTGGAATCATTGGTGCTGGTTTGATTGGCTCAAGCTGGAGTGCTATTTTTGCATCAAAAGGTTATGAGGTTTATGTATATGATAATGATAAACAAGTTTTTGAAAATTTTAATGAAAGAGTTGAAGGATTTTTAAATGAATTAAAATTTATCGATGAAGAAATTGATTTGAATAAATCAATTAACAAAATTAACTCTAATATTGAGATAGAATTTTTGTGTAAAACTTGTGATTTTATACAAGAGTGCTCTCCAGAAATAATATCATTAAAGCAAGAATTATTTGCAAAATTAGATAATTTATCTCCTAAAGAGGTGATATTATCATCTTCTTCATCTGCAATGCCAATATCTTTAATAACTCAAAATTTAAAGGGAAAAGAAAGGTGTATTATTTCACACCCAGCAAATCCACCACATTTAATTCCATGTGTAGAGATTTCTCCTAGCGAAAGTACTTCTCAAAACACTATAAATCTTACTAAGAAAGTTTTTGATTCCATAGGGTTTTCAACTGTCTATGTCCAAAAAGAAATTGACGGATTTATTTTAAATAGACTTCAAGGCGCTTTGCTTAATGAGGCAATGAGGTTATACAGTGAGGGTTATGCTAGTGCGGATCATATTGACTCTACTGTTAGAGACGGCTTAGGTTTGAGGTGGGCTTTTATGGGTCCTTTTGAAACTATTGATTTGAATGCACCGGGTGGTATCAAAGATTATATCAAAAGATATGGTTTGATTTTTTCTGAAATGGCAAAACATCAAAGAAGTGTTCCTGATTGGACTGAAAAAAATGCTGAAAAACTCGAAAAAGAAAGAAGAACTTTTTTATCCAAAGAAGACTTAAAAATTAGAGCAGAAAAAAGAAATAATTTATTAAAATCTTTGAGAAAATTAAAAAAAGATATGCATGAAGATGTAAGTAAATAATACAATGGTTTTTTGATGAGTTTACCATTAAAAGGTATTAAAGTTTTAGATTTGTCGAGACTTGCTGCAGGTAATATGGTTTCTCACATGCTCGCTGATTATGGAGCAGATGTGATTAAAGTAGAAAAACCTGGTATGGGTGATGATTTAAGAAACTGGAAAGTAAAAAATATATCTCATTGGTGGCATGTATATTCAAGAAATAAAAGAAGCATTGCATTAGATTTTAAAAATAACATGGGAATGAATGTTTTAAAGAATTTGATTAAATCTTCTGATGTATTTATTGAAAATTTTGTACCTGGTACTCTTGAAAAATGGGGTTTAGAACCAAAGAAATTACATAAAATTAACAAAAATTTAATTATATTAAGAATTTCTGGTTGGGGACAGAGTGGTCTGTACAAAACCCAACCAGGTTTTGGTTCTCTTGTAGAGGGTATGAGTGGCTTTGCTGCAATGACAGGTGAAAAAGATCAAACACCATTACTACCTCCTACTGCTTTAGCTGATATGATTTCTGGCCTTACTGGATTTTCTTCTATTCTTCTTAGTATTATTGCAAAAATCAATAAAAAAGCTCAAGGGCAAGTGATTGATTTGTCATTGTTTGAACCTTTGTTTTCTATTATTGGTCCCTGGGCTGCATATTACAAATTGTCTGGTGAGATACCAAAAAAAATGGGAAACAGAAGTCCGGTTTCGGCTCCTAGAAATATTTATAAAACAAAAGACAAAAAGTATGTCTCTTTATCTGCATCTATGCAGTCAATGTGGGAGAAATTAGCAAATCTAATAAATAGAAAAGATTTAATATCCAATGAGTTATATTTTTCAAATGAAGATCGAATTAAAAACCAAGAAAGTTTAGACAAAATTATATCTTCATTTATGAAAAAGCATAAAAGAGATGATTTGCTAAAAATATTTAAAAAAAATGGAGTTACAATTGGACCGGTTTTAGATATTTCAGAACTAGTTAACCATCCATATATAAAAGACAGAGAAATACTAGTAAATTTAAAAACAAAAAATGATGGAGAAATACCAATGCATGAGGTGTTTCCTAGATTAAGTAAATCAAGAGGAAGTATTAGAAGAGAGGCTCCTAAATTAGGGCAAGACACAAAAAAAATTTTAAAAGAGATTGGATATAATCAAAAACAAATTCAAGAACTTTTTAAATATAAAATAGTTAATTAAAAATTATAATTTTGTTGACTTAGTTAAAGTAACTTTCTTTAATTTACTTAGGAGGACTTTATTATGGATGATGTTTCAAAAAAAATGGAATTTTACGATTTAGTAATAAAAAATGGTTCGATTGTTGATGGGTCTGGAAAAGAAAAGTTTCAGGCAGATATAGGCATAAAAGATGGAATTATCAAAAAAATAGGTTCTTTAAATGATATTGGAAAAGAAAATATCGATGCATCAGGGTTTATTGTTTCTCCTGGGTTTGTAGATATTCATACTCACTATGATGGTCAAGCTATATGGGATAATCAACTTACTCCATCATCGATACATGGGGTGACAACAGCAGTTATGGGAAATTGTGGTGTTGGCTTTGCTCCTTGTAAAGAAGAAGATAGACTCAAGTTAGTTGAATTAATGGAGGGAGTAGAGGATATACCTGCACCTGTTATGCATGAAGGGCTTGAATGGCAATGGGAAACGTTTGAAGAATATCTAGAGGCGCTAAATAAAAAAGACAGAGATATTGATATATGTGCTTTGTTACCTCATGCGGCTCTAAGGGTTTATGTTATGGGAGAAAGAGCGATTAATCATGAAAAAGCTTCGGCAGAAGATATGAAAAAAATGAGAAAATTAACCAAAGAAGCAATGTTAGCTGGGGCTTTTGGATTCTCAACATCTAGAACAATTAGTCATAAGAGTTTAAAAGGTGAATATACACCAACTTTAAGGGCTCATGAAGACGAGTTAAAACAAATTGCTCTTGGAATGGCAGATGCAGGCGTTGGTTTTATGGAAATTGTATCAGATTGGAATGAACCTGATCCTGAAACAGAATTTGAGGTTCTAAAAAAGATTGCAAGATCTTCAGGAAGACCTATTGTTTTTACTTGCACTCAAAGACACGACAGACCACATTTTTGGAAGGATCTAATGAGAATGTCTTTGGAAGCTAAAAAAGAAGGTTTGTCAATTCGTCCAGTTGTGCCACCTCGACCAATCGGTTTATTATTTGGTTTAGACGGAAGCCAAAATCCTTTTTCTGGAACTAAAACATATAAATCTATTGCTCATTTACCATTAAATGAAAGGGTAATAGAAATGAAAAAAGATGATATTAAGGAAAAAATATTATCTGAAGATCGCCTTAAGTATAGTGTATTTCCGCTAATACACAGAATTAGTTTTGCCCAAATGTATAGGTTTGGGTCTCCTCCAGATTACAATCCTAGTAAAGATAAAAGTATTGACGCTATGGCTAGCAGAGAAAATAAAACATCCAAAGAGTTAGCATATGACATCTTGTTAGAAAATCAGGGTAAAAATTTTATTTATGCTCCATTAGTCAATTACTCAAACAATACTTTTGATGTTTGTCATGAAATGTTGAAAGATAAAAATACAATTATGGGCTTAGGAGATGGAGGAGCTCATGTAGGTTTTATCTTAGATGCTGGATACCCAACTTGGCTTTTATCATATTGGACAAATGAAAAAAAATTATTTAGCGTTGAAGAAAGTATAAGACGTCTAACTTCAGATACTGCACATGCAGTAGGTTTAGATGATAGGGGTTTGATAAAAGAAGGACTTAAAGCAGATATAAATATCATCGATTTAAATAAATTGAGTTCTTCTGATCCTTTTATGGTAAAAGACTTGCCTGCTAATGGTAAAAGGCTTATGCAAAAAACGCGAGGATATGTTGCTACTATTGTGAGTGGTAAAGTTACCTATGATAATGGTTCTTTCACCTCTAAAACACCAGGAAAATTAATTAAGTTAATTGAAGTGAATAAAAGTAATACTGAAATGGCTACAAATTAATTGAAAGAAAAAAACTTTTCAAAATCATTAATTGAAGATAGTTTTTCTCGCAATTTTTTAAAATTAGCAATTCCTAATTTAATTTCTACTTTCTTTGCTGCACTTATAGTCGTATTTGACTTATGGTATATTGGAATGATGGGTAAAGAGGCACTTTCAGGCGTTGCCTTTATTTTTCCAATTTATATGTTAGCAAGTATGTTATCTAGCGGTGCTTATGGAGGTGCGATTAATGGAGCTATTGCCAGAAGTATAGGGGAACAAAATACTTTTAAAACTTCATGTGTTTTCAGATCAGCATTAATTATTGCTTTATCTGGTTCATTATTAATGTTTCTATTGTATAGTATTTTTTTCCCTAAGTTTGAAGAACAGATATTTTTAGATAACAAAAGTTATTATTTTGCTGAAAGATATGGGGAAATTCTTTTAAGTGGCATGATTTTGATATGGATTTTCAATGTTTTGATGTCCGTTACTCGAGGGATTGGCAATACTAAAATAGTAGCTTTATGTTGGTTTATTGTATTTCTCTTTCAAATATTTTTAGCAAGTTTTAATTTTCAAATAGAACAAGATAAAATTTTATTAACTCAAGGAGTTTTAATAAAATTCTTAAATTTATTTTTTTATCCTATTCAATGGAGCGCAATCTCTCTTTTGGGAGGTTTTTTATTTGGAATAATTTCAATAAGTATTTTTTATATTTTTTTTAATCATCCCTTAACATTTAAATTTTCTGAGATAATTAGATTTGATGGATTTTTCACATTACTGAGATCAGGAACTTTAGCTGGTTGTCAGTCAATTCTAACTATTACTATTTCACTTTTATCTTTGGCTATCGTTGGCTTTTTTGGAAAAGATTGGTCTGCTGGATATGGTATTGCCTTGAGATTAGAATTACTCCTTGTCCCGATTATATTTGGTATAGGAGGAGCTCTAATAGCTTTAGTTGGAACTAATTATGGAGCTGGAGCATATAAAAAGTCAGTAGAGTATGCTTGGAAAGGCACTATGGTAACAGTAATATTAGTAAGTATCATAGGTATAATATTTTTTTTAAAACCAAATTTATGGGCAGAAATATATAGTAATAATGAAAAAGTAATTTCAATTACTGAGAAATACTTGACAATAGTGGGTATATTCTATCCTTTTTTTGCTCTTGGACTTGGTTTATATTTTGTATGCCAAGCATTTAATACTCTTTTATGGCCTGTTTTGGGAACTTTTTTAAGGTTGATAACTATTATAATTTTATTTCTTTTTTTAAAATATTATGATGCTCTTAACTATCAAAATATTTTAATAGTTTTTGCATTTTCTATAGTGGTTTATGGACTTTTTATTGCGATCAGTCTGTATTATGGTCCATGGAGAAAAATATCACAAAACTAGGGTATGATTATTCCTTTTCCATCGGATTGAAGATCAAATAATTTATATGCCTCTTCAGCTTCATTTATTGACCATTGGTGTGTAAATAGATCTTCAATATTTAATTTCTTTTCAGCGACAAAGTCAGCACACTCTGCTTGTCCATACTTAGAAAAAGTCCAACTTCCAATAAGTGTAATTTGTTTTCTAAGTAAATCATTACTTACATCTATATTAACATCGCCTCCTTCTCCTACAAAACATGCTTTG
The DNA here is from genome assembly GCA_003210055.1 of SAR116 cluster bacterium AG-426-I14. GTDB lineage: Bacteria > Pseudomonadota > Alphaproteobacteria > Puniceispirillales > Marisalimonadaceae > AG-426-I14. Next base: position 13,357 of record QCNS01000001.1, on the reverse strand, counting down.
CCCCATGTCCTCAAACATTTTATAGACTGTGCTCTTGCCAATGGAGAAGAAGATGCGTCTATAGAACAGTGAGCTCCTAACCCATTAGTTAAGTCCATTATTTGGTTAATAACATCTTTTTCTTGGTTGGGATTAATTAAAAAATTAGCTCCAAAATTTTTTGCTCTCTGTAGCCTTTTTGCATTGATATCAATAGCAATTATATTTGCACCCATTTTTGAAGCTAACATAACTGCTGAGAGTCCAACTGGCCCCATTCCAAATATAACTAAAGTATGTTCTGCCCTTAGAAGAAGTCTTTCTAAAGCACCCCAAGCTGTTCCCGTACCACATGAAATTGCAGCTCCCGATTTAAATGAAAGATCATCACGTAAGTTTACCAAAGTGTTTGCAGGACATTTCATATACTTTGCATGTGCCCCATTTCCAGTTACACCATAAACTTCTGCAACACCCTCAACACAAAGTTGTTGCCAGCCAGTTGAACAATGGGAGCAAGTTCCGCATCCTCTATAATGATGTTGCATAACACGTGTATCTATTGAAATGAAATCTTTTGAAATATTTTTTCCTAGCTCAACTACAACACCACACGGTTCATGACCGGCAATAACTTTTTTATCTGAACCGCCTAGACCAAGTGAGGAAGGTCCTGAATTTGCTCTATAAAATTTTAAATCACTTCCACACATTCCAGAAGCTTTTATTTCAATAATAACATCATCTGGACCTGGATGAGGGTCTTCAAAATTTTGTATTTCTAACTTTTTGTCACCTAAAAACACTATTCCTTTCATGGGGTCTCCAAATAATTAAAATTAATTACGAAATTTCTTGTGACATGCTTTACAAGTCCCTGCAACAGTTCTAAATGCCTGAATAGTTTTATCTAGATCTTTATCTTGCGAAATTTTTAACAAAGATTTACTTGCTTTAGCAAAATTATCAATTGCTAACTTAAATTGGTCAGGTTCCAACCAGATATTTTCGTTAGCCTCTGAAGGAAAAGTATTACTTCCTTCGGGAAAAAAATTTCCCATTTCTAAACCCCATTTATTCAACTTAATCGCACCATTTTGAATTTTTTTAAAATCTTTATTTGCAAAACTTTTATTTATTTCTCGCATTATAGCTTTACTCTCTTTGAATTTATCCATTCGTTCTTTTATTATTCCAGTTGCACCTTCGTGAGCAAAACTAAATGTTGTACAAGAAACAAAAAACGTAATAATTAAAATGTGATATTTATTAATATTCATAAAAAGCTGTTCGTAAAATTAGATATTAATATAATGAAGAAAAAAAAAAAGATAAATAATCAAAAAGAAAAAACATCTCTTTTTTTAATTTTTTTTGAATTTTTAATGTTAGGTCTTACTTCCTTTGGAGGTCCAATTGCTCATATTGCTTTTTTCAGAGAAAATTTTGTAATTAAAAAAAAGTGGTTTGATGAAAAGACTTATATAGATATTGTTTCTTTTTCAAATTTTTTACCTGGACCATCATCAAGTCAAGTTGGAATGTGTATTGGATATTTAAAAAGAGGTATCTTAGGAACGTTTTTTGCATGGTTAGGTTTTACACTTCCTTCAGCAATCATAATGATAATGTTTGCTATTGGTTATATAAATTTTAATGAATATGTAAGCTCAGGTTTTCTTCAAGGAATTAAAGCAGTAGTTTTGATTATCGTTTTGCAAGCAATAATTGGCATGAGTAAGCAGTACCTTAATGATTTTAAAAAAATCTTTATTGCACTTTGTACTTTAATCACTTTAATTGCTTTTGATTTATATACATTTCAATTTTTGTTGTTAATTTTTTCAGCTTTTTTAGGGCTACTTTTTTTTAGAGATCATTCCTTTATAAGATCAGAAAAAATTAAAATTAATTATAACTCCATAATGTTTTTAACTCTTTTTTTTACTATTTTTATATGTTTGCCAATAATTGCTAATATTTATGAAATAAAGTTAATTGAGATTTCAGATAAATTTTTCAGAACAGGTTCGTTAGTATTTGGTGGCGGTCACGTTGTATTACCTTTATTGAAAAATGAAATATTAAATTCTCAACTAATCAACGAAGAAACTTTTATTTTTGGCTACGGTTTAGCGCAAGCAATACCAGGTCCGCTATTTACTTTTTCTGCTTTTCTTGGTTCTTCACTAAACCTTGAATTTGGTAAAATATTTGTTGGAAGTTTATGCTTAATAATGATTTTTTTGCCTTCTTTTTTGATGGTTTTAGGAGTTATGCCTTATTGGAATTTCCTAAGAAGTTTTGGTAAAGTTAGAAGTTGTCTAATAGGTGTGAACGCGTGTGTTGTTGGATTTTTAATAGCTGCTTTCTATGATCCAATCATAGTTTCAACATTGAATGACAAAAATGATTATTTCTTAATTTTGCTTGGAGCAGTAATTGTTTTTTTTCTTAAGTTTCCTCAGTGGTTAAGTGTATTAACCCTAAGTATATGTGGGTTCGTTATTAATTATCTTTAATTCTTAAATAGCTTCTATTACGTCATTAACTCTTATTGTTCCTCCTTTAATAATTTTACAATTAAGCCCAGACCTGTTGTAAAGAGGAAGTAAAAGAGGTTTTTTTAATAAATCTGCTAGGTATTTACATGGGAAATTTAATCTACCTCCTTCTAAAATTACCTCACCAATTTTAAATTGTTTGTTCACTAAATAATTTAACGGTACGCCCTGAGTTGTTAAATTTCTTCTATGCTCGTGTGGTTCTAAAATAATACTTTTTTCTTGTATAGGGGGTTGATTTTCCCGTAGAGCATCCAGAACTTCTTTTTCAATAATCGTGACATCTCTTATATCAGGGATATTTGAATATTTGCCTGTACCCTTGAAGTATCTATCGCCGACTATCCCTTTACCAACAATTAATTCTGCTTTGCTTAACTCTTTCATATTCTCTGAAGCTTTGTCAGCGATATGTATGTATAATAATTGTCCTGGACCCCATTTCATTATAAACCTCTAATTTTAATTATATTACTCTAATTTTCATTTAATTAATACTTGCTTTTATATTTTTAAGGATTATAGAAAAAACAAAGTTTTTAATTAATTAATTTTTAACTATCAAAAAGAGGTCCTTAGCCATGACAGAAAAAACAATTGATTTGGTGAATCATCAAAATGTTGAAGAGATTCCAGGTTCAACCTTAACAAAAGCAGGCCGTTTACAGAGAGAATTGACAAATGAAAAAAAACGTTTGGCAAAAGAGTTAGAAGAATTACAGGCTGAATATGATGAGGTCAAGCCTACCACGCCAACAGGAACGAAAGATTGGTATATTAAGTGGGTATCAATGATTTTAGCAGTTTCTGGTATTTTTTTGATAAGCGCATCTTATTTGCTTTATGGCCAGGTGGCTTACTTAATCAGTTCAGTCGGATGGATTTATGTAGGTATGCAATGGGGAGATAGAGCTATAATGATTGGATCAGCAATAAGTGGAACAGCAGTTGCTATGCATATTTTAAGCACGCACCCAATTAGCTAACTTTCTGTTTACATTTAAATATATCTGCTGTAATTTTTGCTAACTTTTGGTTATCTTTAACCAAAACGTACTTGAATTCTTTGGGCTTAAAAAAGTAATTAGTTTTTTCATCTTTTTCAATTTCATATCCATGTTGATTCACTAAAACTCGTCTTCTTTCTTGATAGTCATAAACCCCAATAGCATTTCCGCCAATGTCATATGTTCTTTTTTTAAGAGTTTGAATAAGTTGATGATAATCTATGCTGCCCGAAATATTTATTCTAATTAATGTTAAACAATCTTTATTACCTTTAAGATACCTAGAAGACGCAAATTCTATTTTATTTAATTCTGACTGTAGTTTTTCATTGATATAAAAACCTTCATATGCACTTTCCACAATCAAATTTGGTTTAACTGTTACTTTTGATCCTGTTTTATTTTTTAAAGGATCAAAATTAGCTTGCTTGTTGTTATGAAAACAACTTGATAACAAAAATAAAAAAATAAACACAGAGCTGAATTTAATCATAATTACACCTTCTATAAAAATTACGACAAAAATGAGGTTTTATTTAGCAGAAAAATATTAAAATCCAGCTTCGTAATATTCTTTTTTTCTATTCAAATATTGTTTGGACTCGAAAGATATTAAAAGTGTGACATTTTTTTCAATAAAGTTGTTAACACATTTTATATAAAGCATTTTATTGTTATCAACATTTGTAAAATGAAAATGAGCATAGAAGTCTTTATGTGTAAAGTTTTTTTCTTCAAATTTAAAATTGTATTTTGTATGAAAAATATTTACTAATTGGCTTTTGAAATCTTTACATTTTTTTAAATCTAAAATTTGTTCCTCGGCTGAAATTTGTTGAATTACATCTGATTCATCAACAACAATCCAATATTTGGACAGAAATGGGTTTTTGTCACTTATTTCTGAGGTTATTTCAATGTCATAAAAACCTTTAAAGGTCTCTTTATTTTTAAATTTATTAGATTTAATAAAGTTTTTTGGAAAATATTTAATTGTATTTTCATAGATTTTTAAACCAAACAAGTCTTTAAAATCTTCTGCATTAGATGGTTTAATAAAAAACAAACCAATAATTAAAATTATCATTACTTGTTTTGATATAAATATTTTTGTCATTTATTCATTACTTACTTTATAGTTTTTGAAAATAAGGCATATTATATAATTTGGATAACTAACATGTCAAATTAAGTAAATAATAAAAAATATGTTAAAATATTTAACTTTAAAAAACACTTATTTTTTTGGAGGAAAAATTCTCCACATTAATATAATCCAGGTCAAACATAAACAATAAATAATTGTAAAAAATATAGAAGGAAAATTCCAATAAATTACTTTACCAAGCCAATACGAGATGAATGTTTCATTTTGTGACATACCACTCAGATAATTTTCAACCATTGTTAAAGGACAAGTCATACCTATTATTGCTTCAAAAGTCACAAAGGACATTAATCCTAAATGAGTTTTTCTAACAGTTTTATTCTGTAACAATTTCCAATTAAGTTTATATCCTAATGGTATTAAAACAAGTAATGATGTTATAAAAATTACAATTACAAAGTGAAAAAAAATGATAAAATCTATTGTTAGTAGTAACATATTAAGTTTTCCGTATAATTTAGCTTTTAAAATACCACTAGATTAGGTAAATATTATTTTTATTTGTAAATAATTTTTAATTAAAAGAATTTACTATCTTATTCTAGAAAGTAATAACCAAATAAATCTGAGTGAAATAAAATTTCTTATCACACCAATTACATATGTTAATGCAGCAGCTTTTAACACTGAATGGCAAGCTTGGTGGTATTCTTCTGGTACCTTTTTTTTTAATATTGGCAATGCTTTTTTGAAACTTGCATCCAATTCTACCTCAAGAGTAATTAGATGAACTATAACTCCAATTCCAAGAGAAATAAGGACTAAAATTAGACATAATTTAATTAATGGAAAGGAACCTATTGTAAATATCATGGGTAAGCCCATCAATAATAAACCACTACCAAGTTGAGTAATCCATGCTGTACTTTTAACTAGTTTAGTTCTTTGCTCCAATGGTTTATACTTTTCATGATGTTGAATTGCATGTCCAATTTCATGACAAATTATAGAAATAGCAGTAAGGCTTTTATTAGTTAATCTTGTTTCATTTACTTTAACTTTTTTTTCTAAAAGGTCGTAATGATCACCTACCATTGATTTTTCGATTTTAACATTTTTAAGTCCAAGTTCACTTAAAACATTATTACCAAATTCTAATCCATTAAAAGGCATATTCTCCAATATTTTATCATTTTTTTTAAAAACGTAATTTAACCAAATGACAGGAGCAAAAAATAAAATAAATATAATTATTAAATAAAAGACCATAAATATCTTAGTAACAATAAATTTAATCACAACAAATATAAACTAAAATAAGTTTAATATTTCAATTGCATTTGAGAGATTTGAATTAAAATTTAAGATTATTTATATGATTCATAATCAACAAAATTATGGATTTAAATAAATAGAAGGATTGATATAAAAAAATATATAACCTTTTAAAACTATATAAAATGATGTTATTACAAAAAAACATTTTAATTCTTTTCTCATTTAACATATATAGTTTCTAAATTAAAAACTTCTACATAACTTAGTGAAAATTTTTTATTACAAGAAAATATAGAATATGTTAGCTTTATAATCTTATGAATGAAGAAAAAATAAAATTAAAAAAATTAAAAGAAGAACAAAAAGCAAAATCAAGAAATGAAGATTTAATAAATTCTTATATTGATAGTTCAAAAAATCTGGAAGATAAGATTGCTGCTGTAAAATTAAAACATATGATTGATAAAACTGCTTTTGTTTCGAGTATTAAAAGTTTAATGAAAAAAAAATGATTAGTTTTGTTTATGTTTTTATTGAGTAATAACTATTTCATAAATATTTTTGTGTAATTTGTTTTAAATAATTCATCATGAATATTTAAACAAAAGAAACCAAGATCAAAACATTCATATAAAATAGATATAACACTGAGCTTTAAAATTTCTCTTGATGTTAATTTTTTTATAATTAAAACGTTTTTAATAAAAATTGCATCTGACCATAAATGTTGTGAAGGAAAGTTTTTATTATTATTCAATATTAGTGGCTTTAAACTTCTTCCCCCCATTCCCAAAAATTTATGAAACATGAAATCATTATCTGATAAAAAATTAGAAACATCTCCAAATAGAGGCTGGTTTTCATAAATTTTTATAAACTCTACTTCTGAAATTATGAATAGTAAATTTTTTATTGTTTTTGTGGCTCCTTTGAATATATCTAATTCAGCACCTTGAACGTCTATTTTTAAAAAATCCACATTACCTATTTTATTTTCTGAGATGAAAGTATCTAAGTCAATAGTTTCAATTTCACTCTCTCCTTTAAGGAAAGAAATTTCCATATTATTATAAAGCGAAAGGAGATTATGATTTGGTTTATATAAAGAGGAGCACATGGGATGATGCGTCTCATAAAATTTTCTAATTTCTTTTTTTTTACCTATTGCAAAAGGAAAATATTTAACACCAACTTTTGAAAGAGTGTTCATTCTTTTGCAGATGTTTTTATCTACTTCAAAACCTAAGATTTCTGAATTAGGAAAGTAATCCAATAAATCATAAAATTTTTCTTTTTTTCCTAAATTGAGAGCACCTATTTCAATAATCCTGAAAGTAAGAACATTATCTAATTCTTTAAGTTTGAGAATTAGTTTATTTAATATTTCTTTTACATTCATTTTATTCCATTCAATAAAAATTAAACAAAAGGTAACTTTTGATTAAAAATATTAATCCCTATCGCTTTAACAACTTTATAATATCTTTCTTTTTTTAAATCTTAGAAATTAATATATTTTTTTTGGTCATGAGTGATAAATTAGTTTTATCAGAGTAAGTTGCTGTTGTTTTACCACCAGTAATACTAATGTTTATACCCATATCTTTCATATCTTTCCAATTGTCATTAAATGATTTTTGAATTTTAGCAGAATTTTCTTCGCTATCCCAAACATTAACTACATTTAATGTTGTGTCATTAATATCTATGAAAAACCTCATTTGGAGTCCTTTATCAAAAAGAGTATCTGTAAATTGTCTAATGGTTTCTAACATTGAACTTTTTGCAAGTTTGTTTTGAAATTTGAAAGTATGAACTCTTGTATACATCACCGCACCCTTTTATAAATTCTTCAAAATATACTCATTTATAACAATGGCCTATTTACTGTGTCAAATGTATGATAAAATATCCTTCAAATTTTGTTTTAATGAGGCGGGGTGTGAAGAAATTATTAATTTTTATTATAATAACAATTTTTATTCCAAAAATTAGTTTAACTAAATCATACAAAGCTGACTTTTATTATCCAAATGGGGAAGGACCATTTCCAACAATTATTATGAGTCATGGAAGGGGAGGACCTTCAATCACGTATCATAAAAAAGCGGAAGGAGCAACTAGAAGTGGACGTGCTGCAATTGTTTTAGATCATTATACTGTCAGAGGCACATATGGTAACAAATTTCAAAAATTTCCTACAACTGTCGAAGGGGAAAAATGGAGAGAAAAAGATTTAATTAATGTTTTAAAAACCTTAAAGGATAAGCCTAAAATTAATAGAAAAAAAATTATTTTAATTGGATGGTCTGCAGGAGCAGGAATGGTTTTACCATTTATTTCAAAACCAAACAAAATTGAAGTTCCTAAAGATACATCAATTGTAGGTGCTATTCTTACCTATCCTTATACATTTGGTTGTTATAAGAATATTACATCTTTTGAAGTTCCAGTTTTAATTAACTATGGGAAATTAGATGGAAATGATGGTAACCCTTTATCAGGTTATTACTGTTGGAAAGATAAATTAAGTAAATTACGTGATAAAATTTTACCAGTAGTATTTAAAGAATTTGAAGGTGCATATCATGGTTATGATTTGCCTTTTCTTAAAAATCGACCAAAAAAATGTAGGATGGTTCAATATAAAGATGGAAAAGGTCAATCATGTATGGAGTTCAATGAAAATGCATTTAAAAAAACAATTATTTCTAACAAAAAATTTATAACTAGAATTTTAAAAAACTAATTTTTGTTATATAACCAGAGAATTTTTTCACAAGCATGATTATATGCTTCCTGTTCGGTTAAGTAGACATTATGTCCATATGATTGAATTTTATACCAACCTTCATTCGTTTCTTTATCTCTTCTAAACTCATCAAATCCAAAAGTATTGTCTTCTCTTTGGAAAATATCTACACAGAGACTTTCGTCACTATTATTAATTGAACGGATTACAAATTGTTTTTTCATAATTTCATTCTAATAATGAATGAGGGAAGTTCAAATCAATTTCTGTCAGTTTTAGGTGGGTGGTATTTTTGATTTGATGCTTATTGCATTTATTGATTAAGTTTTAATAACTTTACTGAAGCATAAAACGATATTAGAAATATAATTTGTAAATAGAAAAATATTGTCTGAAATATGAAAAAATATTTAAGTTTCAAAGGTCGTGCAAAAAGATTAGAATTTCTTATTACTTGGTGTATTATTTTTTTTATTTGTTTATCTTTAATAATAATAATACCGCCTGAAATTCTAAATTTACTTTTTATAAAAATAATATGGTATCTATTACTCATTGCCTCCTCTTTTATTCTTTTTGCTACTTGTACTAGAAGATTACATGATCTTAATTATAGTGGTTGGTTTAATGTACTTTGGATAATTCCAATAGGTAATTTTGTTCTTTTCGGAGTTCTTTTATTTAAAAAAAGTGAAGATGAAGATAATAAGTATAATTTTATAACTAATCAAAAATAGAATTTTTTAAAAAATAATTAGGGACTACAACTTTTAAGCATAAAACTTACATATAAACAGACAATGATGATATTAAAATTGCTGAAACTGACATTGAATGTGGCGCGCTCGAGATGAGGTGTGATGCCTAACCAGAGCAATGGTTTTATCTAAACTCCAACAATATCAATAGCTTAGCAAATACATTGAGTCCGTCAATGATAAAAAGCTTGTCTACAACCTTGTCTACAGTAGACACAGCCCATGGGTCCGGGGTTACTGCACCCTTTTCCTAATCAACAATGGTCAATGGTCAGTGGGTGGTCTGCCCATTGACCGTAGTCCATGGAATATTTATGTAGGTTAATCAATATCTCTTATCATCTCAGGCAAAATAAAGATCGAAGTTAAAAATTCATATAAATTTGAAAAGCTATTCCACATAAAATAGCCCCACCAAAACCAAATACAAGATAAGCAATAAATGTTGAGCGATTAACTAAAGACCAAACGGCTGTCATTGCAGGAATTGAACTTATTGCACCACCAACTAAGAATGCCATAGCACCTCCAGAACTTAATCCTTGTTCGATTAGTCCAGATACAATTGCAGGGGCTGCATATGAATTTAAATAAGCTGGCACCCCAGCAAACGCACCTATTATAATTGAAGACAAACCATCACCAGACAAAAAATTTCCAATAACTTGTGCTGAAAGGTATTGAACCATTAATGCCTCAATTAGATAAGCCAGAGATAACCATTTCAATAAAAATAATCCGTTTGATCTAAATTCTTCTTTGAAGATATTTATTCTTAAAGCATTATTCCAAAATTTTAATTCAAGTTTTTGATTAAAAGGGTCTTTAGTAACACAACAAGACCCACATCCAGATCCATTTAGCTGTTTTAGTGGATTAGAGAACATTCCAAATTTTGATAAAATATAAATACCAAAACCACCAATTAATCCAATTGCCATAGCTGATACTGTTTTCGCAATTGCATAATCCCAACTTAATGCACTTGCAGTGATTAATAATGCTGGAGGATCAATTAATGGGGATGACAACCAGAAAGCCATTACAGCTGAAAGTGGGACACCCAAAGCAAGCATACTTGCTATAAATGGGATAACTTCACATGAACAGAAGGGAGCAAGTCCACCAACAAGAGTTGCAATAAAAATAGTTTTTATTTCTTTACCTTTAAATGCTTTTGATACTAAACTTTCAGCACCACTTGCTTTTAAATAGGCTACCAAACTAACTGCAAATAATATAAAAGGGATAGTCCCCATCAAAGCTTTCGATGCAAAAGTAATAATTGAGCTAAAATCATCTGGAATAAAGATAAATACCAATAATGGTAATAACAAAACTATAGTCCAAACTGATTTAAAATTAAAATTTTCTATGTTTATATATTTTAAAATTAGAGCTTTCATAATTTTCTTTTATTTAAACAATATACTTTTAAAAGGTAATCTGCCAATTATTTAGCAATGGTTAAGTTGTGTAAAGTTTAAAGTAGATCTACCATTTTTCTTGGTGAATAAGATATATTATTTTTATTTCTATCAAAGCTTCTTTTCAATTACTGACGTAAGTTCGATATGGCCTAAATCAACTATAGGGTCCAGCCATTCATGAACACCCTCAGCAGTATCAGTTTCTATAAGCATAAAAATTGCATGTTCGAGTGAGTTACCAACATTGAATTTAATTGTTACTCCATACTCATTTGCTTTACGAAGACGATTTTTAAAAATCTCACTTGTTTCTTTATTATTTTTAAAACAACTCTCTGCACTATGCGTATATTTAAGATGAAAAAGCATATAAACTCCTTCCTTAAGCATAATATACTTAACAAATATTAAAAAAATATAACGTTCTTTATTTTAAAGCTGTTTTAGTTACTAGATAATTTTTTATTAAGTTGAAAACAAATTTTATCAAAGCGTTTCATTAATTTCATATCTTTATATGGTAAATTGTTTACAACTTCTTGACCCCATTTTATATAATCAATTATTTCTTTTTTACTCCAAGATATAGGCGGGTCATGAAATAAATTCTCTATATTAGATATTTTATCCGCAAGTTTAATTAAGGAGGCGTCAATTGACATAATTTTAGCCGCCATTATTTGATTTGACCTTCTTTCGGCTTCAGAACAGAAGGGTTTATCTGTCATTTCTTCAACTAGTTCAACAACATCGTGTCCAAATAAATCTTTAATTTCTTTTCTTGTTGCTTTGCGATCTTCAACAACATCGTGAAGGTAAGATGCTATAATGATCGAATCATTTTTTTTTGTTGATGAATTTTTTACAAGTGCTACAACCTCTTTAATATGTTCTAAATAAGGAATACCTTTATTTCCTTTTCTTACTTGACCATAGTGGCGTTCCTCTGCAAATGAATATGCTATTTTTATTAAGTTCTTTTTCACTAATTTTAACCTAAGATTTTAATTTAGTCTTATCAAATGATAAGCTTACTTTTGAACTTTTGATAAAATTTTAATTGATTGTAAATTTTTATAAAGATTTAATTGTAATGAAGATAGGATGTCAGATGAAGTAATACGTAAGTTTTTAATTTCAATCAATAAATAGATAAATTATAATCTTGTCCCAAAAAATTTTTAAAGTGGGGGAGGTTACTGCACCCTTTTCCTAATCAACAATGGTCAATGGTCAGTGGGTGGTCTGCCCATTGACCGTAGTCCATGGAACACGGACCAGGGTTCAATTATTGAAATGACAATTGACTTTATGGAAACCAGCTTGATATTTATTGTAATTTCATAGAAAAATATTTATGGTACTATTTATTAGGTATATATATTTATTTGAATGCTTGATATGTGCTTTTGATATTTAAAAATACTTAAAATAAAAAAATCAAATTACATAATTAATCATTTCAAATAATGATAAAATTTTAATGTTAAATGTCTAAATTAATATTAATACGTCATGCTAAATCCGATTGGAGTGGTAACGTAAACGATCTTCAAAGGGGTTTAAACAAAAGAGGTTATAATTCTTGTAAAGTTATTTCTGAGGAACTTAAAAAAAGAATAGATAAACCAGATTTGTTTTTAATCTCTCCAGCGTTAAGGGCACAGCTAACTTACGAAAATATATTTTTAAATTGGGACAATAAAGACAATTTTTTATCGATTGAAGAAGATTTATATCATGCATCAATAGATCAGATTAAAAAAAAATTAACCTCCAAAGTGCTTGGATTTAGCACCGTGGTTGTAATAGGTCATAATCCTATTTTAAATTCATTAATGTATCAATTATCAACTAAAGGTTATAATAAGTTACCTGTTAACTTAGTGACTTGTGGTGTTGTTATTATAGAATATTCCGAAAATAATTTTAAATCACCAGTTTTTAAAAACGGGGAAGTTGTCGATTATTTTTTTCCCAGAATGTTTACATCAAAATTAAAAACTTGATTTGTCATAAAAATTTAATATTATTGTAATATATTTGCAACAAATTTGATAACTTCATGATTCTTAGATTTATTTTCTCAATCTGTTTATTTATTAGTCTTAATTATGTAGTCTTAGCAGCATTACCCACTAACGACAATTTTAGTAAATTAAACAAAATTAATTTTGTTCAAAATGTAGAAGCAGCTAAAGAAAAGTTTCTATTAAAAGATTACCAAGGTGTTATAAATCTACTTTCTATTAATATTAAAAGTAAAGATATACCTAACAGTTACCTTGTAGAGAGTTTAATTAATAGGGCTAATACATATTTCTTTATTAGTGATTATAAGAATGCAAAGGCTGATTATTTAAAATGCTTGAACATTGAGCTATGTCAAAGAGCAGCTGTAAATTTAAATTTAGGAAAATTAGAGGTGAAGCTAGGGAATAATGAAATTGCAGCCTCCTACTTTAAAAACGCTATTTTATT